>JBPOIP010000008.1:0-12631 GCA_052034395.1 Pseudomonadota bacterium | reverse complement strand
GAACCCGGCCAAACCAGCTCAACACCGTATTACCCGGCTCGCGCAGGATCTGCTCGCAAGCCCACAACACCTCGCGCTCATCGCGTGGATCCAGCCAGATCAGCTGTGCCAGCTGCACCCCGGCATTGCGCCAGGCGGGGGCATAAGGTACCGCCGGCGGTTTGATCAGATACACCCGCTGACCACGCCGGGTCTGTTCCGCCAGCAGCGGCAACAACAAGGTCAATTCACCACTGCCCGGTTGCGGCAATACCAGCTCCGACACCGCCCCCAGCGGCCAGCCACCATGCGGCAACACCGCATCCAGTACCGGAAACCCACTGCTCTGGGTTTCCTGGCGGGTCTGGGCGATGCCATCCCCGCGACGAATCGCGGGATGCTGCAGGATGGCGGCGAGAGAACTGGACATAGTGAGTGTGTCGTTTCAAAATAAGTGCATAACTGTGTATATGTACAGTATATGTCGCTGCATTCCGAATGCAATACTGTATGAACTTCATCCTGTTTCTCAGGAGTGAGGTGAAGCCTCGCCAGGCCTGGCTCAATCGGTGATGTTAACCACGGAGAAATAATTGATGGATGTGCGTGATTCGACCGGAAACGTGAAACGGACGCCGACACACGCGATCGTGACCGATGCCCGTAAAACACTGGGCGCCACCGCCGTGCTGGCAGCCGCCAGGCGCGAGCCGCCTCTCGATCTGAGTCGGCTGGATGCCGAAGCCGTGTCGCGTATCGGACCGGGCTGGACGCTGATGAGCGCGCTGCAGTGGCTGACCGGCAGCAAGGCTCATGCGGTGATTGCTGCACTGGCAGAACAGGGCACCTACGCCGGTCTGTCAAAACCGCAGATGCTGGCACTGGCCCGTCTCGCGAAATCGGTTGCGAGCACCAGCGATGCCGGTCATGCGCTGGCTCTGATACGATCCAGTGAGGGATGACAGACGGGAGAAGTCTATGTGTGTGAACTACCTGCCGGCCAGTCGCTACGCGATTGGCGAGATGTTTGGTATTGCCGACCCGGAAGAAGATGAACGTCTGAAGCCCGAGGTCTGGCAAGATTACCTGGCCCCGATCGTGGTGCGGCCGGATGGCGATCCGACCTATAGCGCCGTTGCCAGTTACGGCTTCATTCCACAAAACCGCAAACCACCCGGCGTCACACGCCTGTCAACGATGAACGCCCGCGCTGAAACCATCGGTGAACTGCGCAGCTACAAACGCTTCTGGAGCGCCTGCCAGTTGTGCCTGGTACCCATGACCGGCTTCTTTGAACCGAACTATGAAAGCGGATCTGCCGTGCGCTGGCGCATCGGTATGGCCGACGGCAGCCCATTTGCGGTGGCGGGGATGTGGCGTACCTGGGAACGGGAAGATGGCGGGGTGGATTGCTCGTTTACCCAAATCACCCTCAACGCCGACGACCACCCGCTGTTGAAACGGTTTCATAAGCCCGGTGACGAGAAACGCACCCTGGCGATCATCGGGCCGGAGGATTACGACGCCTGGCTGACCTGTCGCGATCCGCAGCTGGCGCGGACGTTTTTACGGCCGTTTCCGGCGGAGCGGATGGCAGCGGAGGTGGCGGCCATTGTGCGTAAGTCGAGTGGACGCTGATTGGGACCGACGCCTAATGCCCGGTTGCTACACATGTTTTGCTCCACAACGGAGTAAAAGCCGTAAATCCAAACTATCCATGTATCCACGATTAGCCTGCTTTTTGAGGGCAGCGATTGATTGCCTCTGGTCTGGCTATCTTCGCTAAAAACACTGTGTTGTGCCTCTGAAGCAATGCCTGAGACTCAGCGACAAGTTCGGGGTACTGTGTCGAAGCGATTCCGACAAAAATCAGCGCTAAGGCGCTTGAGTCCGCCATACGCGGGCGCATCATCGAATCGATCCGGCATTACGATGGTCGCGAGCTGACGAGAATCCAGAAAGAGCTTTGGGCGATGCCCGGATTTGCGGGTGTGCGGGTGCAGATTGGCAAGGCGACCGCCTTGGCGCGGGCTGAATGGAAGCGCTCTCGCTCAACCCAATGGTCGGAATGGCCAAAGTTCTTGCCCTACATCACACGCAAGAAGTAATGGATTGGCCATAATCCGCAGAAATTAAATATCGCAGGGATTCGATAGGCTGAATGGGGTTCCAGTCGCCATGAGTGCAGAAAGTTAAAGATATCATGCACATAGAAAAACTATCAAAAAGCTGCTGCATGGTAAGCCTTTAGCTGCGCCATATAGTTACCATTTTTCCTAGGATTGTTCCTAGTGAATCCCAAGTCCAGAGCGGTTATGCTGCGGGTTAGATCAGTGTTCATGAATATATTTATGTCTGTCCATATGCATATTGTCGGGTTATGAAATCTAGCTGGCTCGTATCCTGGATTGGTAATACCGATTTGCGTTGCTCGCTTGGAGAGGAAGGCGATCGGCTTGGCCCGGTTGCCTCTGCCTTGGCTGCTCGCCGCTTTGATCGGGTGTGGTTGCTGACTTCGTATGCGCACGACAAGAGCGATGCTTATTGCCGCTGGCTGGAGAAAAAAACAGTCTGCGCGCCAGAGCTGATTGAAGTCGGGCTCGCCAACCCCACCGATTACGCCGAAATTTATCAAAAAGTCAGCCACGAGCTGCAAATACTGAAACTGCCGAATGAAGCTATCCAGCTGACTTTTCACCTCAGCCCCGGCACGCCGGCAATGGCGGCAATCTGGATCATGCTCGCCAAAACCCGTTTTCCGGCCAGCCTGATTCAGACTTCGATCGAATCCGGTCTGCAGGATGTGAATTTCCCTTTCAATCTTGCTGCCGATTTTCTGCCCGAATATCTGCAGGCCAGCGACAACAGCATGCGCCGGCTGGCAGAGCAGGCGCATTTCCAGCGCATTGTTTACCAGTCCGATACCATGCACCGGCAGGTGCTGCTGGCGCAAAAAATGGCGCTGTTCGATGTGCCGGTGCTGATACTTGGCGAGTCGGGCACCGGCAAGGAGCTGTTTGCCGATGCCATGCACCGAGCCAGCCGCCGTGCCGACAAGCCGATGATCGCCGTCAACTGCGGCGCCATCCCCAAAGAGTTGGCCAACGCCGAACTGTTTGGCCACAAAAAGGGCGCATTTACCGGGGCAGATGTCGAGCGCAAAGGCCATTTTCGTGAAGCTGACGGCGGCACGCTGTTTCTCGATGAAATCGGTGAGTTGCCTGCTGATACCCAAGTCAAATTGCTGCGCGTATTGCAGACCGGTGAAGTCACACCGGTTGGGCAGTCCACGCCGGTCAAGGTCAATGTGCGTATCTTTGCGGCCACTCATCGCGATTTGCAGGCGGACGTCGAAGCCGGCATGTTTCGCGAAGACCTGTTCCATCGGCTGGCGGTCGGCCTGCTTGATCTGCCGCCGCTGCGCGACCGGGATGCAGACATCAGCTTGCTGATCGATCATTTTCTGGATGTCATCAATCAGGAAATGGCGGCCCAACCCGGCAATCAACATAAAAATATTTCTGTTGAGGCAAGAAAATTATTGTCTCGCCAGCCGTGGCCCGGCAACGTACGTCAGCTGTATCACACCCTGGTGCGTGCCGCGATCTGGGCTGATCATGAAACACTCGACGAAGCCGATATCCAGGCGGCACTGCTGCGGCGCGCTTCAAAAACTGACGGCATTCTTGGTCGAGATGTCTCTCAGGGTATTGATATCAATGAAGTATTGTCCGAAGTGGCGCGCCACTATCTGCCGCGCGCGCTGGCGATCACAGCCGGCAACAAAACCCGCGCGGCAGAATTGCTCGGGCTGAGCAACTACCAGACCTTGAACAACTGGCTACAGCGTTACGGCATAGAAAACGAAGAATAATCACACAGGGAAGGGCTGGCACACATCTCGCTAATACCAAGGCAAACCAAAGCGGGATGAGCCAGACATGTTAATGCAGGACATTCAATCACTGAACTTCGAGCCCCTGCGGGCCGCGTATGCCGACCTGGCAAACATGGGTGGCTACGCCGAGCATTATGCCTACAGCGATGCAGAAAGCGCGCTGGTCAAATTGCGCAATATGGCCGAGCGCATGGTTGACCACATCTACACCAGGCTGCGCCTGCCCAAAGCCCCGGTGTCCAACTTCAAGGATCTGCTCGACAACGCCAGCTTCCGCATCGTGGCCGAGCAACTGGTGCTGGATAAATTCCACCTGCTGCGCAAACTCGGCAACAAGGCCGCACATGGCGAACAGGTACAGATCAGCGATGCCCTGCGCTGCCTGCACGAATGCTGGCAACTGGCACGCTGGCTGCATGTCACCTTTAATGGCGGCAAGCTTGCCGATTTTGCCGACTACCAAGAGCCACCGCAGGAAGGCTTGGGCAGCAAGGGCGAGCTCAAGCGCGAGAAAAAAGCGCTCAAGGAAGAGCTCAGCCTCAAGGAACAACGCCTGAACCACGCGCTGGCCGAGCTCGAAGCCCTGCGTGCCAACGAACAAACCCTGCGCGACGAGATCGCCAAAGCCAACCAGCCGCTGCCGCCAGCCCAAGTGGAACAACTTGCCAGCGCTGGCCATGCCGTCGCCACTGCGCTGCACTTCAGCGAAGACAACACCCGCCAATGGCTGATCGACCGTGATCTGCGCGCCGCCGGCTGGGATGTTGGCAAAAACGGCCAATCCACCGAACAAGTCGGGCAAGAGATCGAAATCCACCACCAGGCCACCCAAACCGGCATCGGCTATGCCGACTACGTGCTGTGGGACGACAACGGCAAGCCGCTGGCCGTGGTCGAGGCCAAGAAAACCCTCAAGGATGCGCGCATCGGCCAGCAGCAGGCCAAGGATTACGCCGACGGCCTGGAAAAAATGCACGGCCAGCGGCCGATGATTTTCTACACCAACGGCCACGACATCTGGGTGTGGGACGACGCCGGCGGTTATCCGCCACGGCAGGTCTACGGCTTCTATTCGCGCGATACCCTGCAATACCGCACCGGCTTCCAGCGCAGCAATCGCCAGGATTTGACCAGGGTCGCCATGCCCAACCACATCGCCGGGCGGCTGTACCAGATTGAAACCCTCACTCGCGTTGCCGAGCGTTTTGCCAACCGCCATCGCCGCGCGCTGATCGTGCAGGCCACCGGCACCGGCAAAACCCGCGTCGCCATTGCCCTGGCCAAACTGCTGATCGATGCCAAATGGTGCAAGCGCGTGCTGTTTCTGTGTGATCGCAAAGAGCTGCGCAAGCAGGCAAAAAATGCTTTCAACGACTTTCTGCACGAGCCGATTTACGTTTTCGGCCAGCAAAACGAAGTCAGTAAGCACGACGCACGCATTTATGTTGGCATCTATCAGGGCCTGATCAACGACTACGAAAACTTCGACGTCGGTTATTTCGACCTGATCATCGCCGACGAATCGCATCGCTCCATCTACAACAATTATGGCGACATCTTCAGCTATTTCGATGCGCTGCAAGTCGGCCTGACCGCCACCCCGGTAGAAATGGTCAGCCGCAGCACCTGCCGCCTGTTTGGTTGCGATTACAAACTGCCCACCGCCAACTACACGCTGGAGCAGGCGATTGCCGAGCACAATCTGGTGCCGTTCGAAGTAATCACCCACACCACCAAGTTCCTGCGTGATGGCATCAAGGGCCGCGACCTCAACGACGAGCAATACGCTCAGCTGGAAGAGCAGGGCATCGACCCCAACACGCTGGATTTTGACAGCCAGGAAATCGACGACGCGATTTTCAACAAAGACACCAACCGCGCCATCCTGCGCAACCTGATGGAAAACGGCATCCGCGACCGCGACGGCCAGCTGCCCGGCAAGAGCATCATCTTTGCCCGTGGCATCGGCCACGCCCGGCTGCTAGCCGAGCTGTTCAACGAAATGTATCCGCAGTTTGCCGGCAAGTTCTGCCAGGTTATCCACTCGCAAGAACCCCGCGCCGAGCAGCTGATCGACGACTTCAAGGGCGGTGCCAGCAGCCGCAACCAGCAGCTCACCATTGCCATCTCGGTGGATATGCTCGACACCGGCATCGACGTGCCCGAAGTGGTCAACTTGGTGTTTGCCAAGCCGGTCAAATCCAAGGTCAAGTTCTGGCAGATGATCGGCCGTGGCACCCGCCTGTGCCTCAATCTGTTTGGCCCCGGCCAGCACAAGCAGGCGTTCCGCATTTTCGATCACTGGGGCAACTTTGCCTGGCACGAGCTGGAGCAACCCGAAGCCGAGCCCAGCGTGCCCAAGGCGCTCACCCAGCGCCGTTTTGAGAGCTGGATCGAACTCGCCCGCACCGCGCTCAAACGCAGCGAGCTGGCAACCTTTGCCGCCATCACCCAATTACTCAAGGCCGATGCCGATGCCCTCAGCGATACCACTGTGAGTGTGCGCACCAACTGGCAGGCGGTGCAGCAGGCGCGCGATGCCAAACTGCTCGACCAGTTTGCGCCCACACTGGTGCAAGTGCTGCAGGAAAACGTCGCCCCGCTGATGAACTCGCTCGACGTGCGTGGCCAGGGCGATGCACTGCGCTGGGATCTGCTCGTCGCCAAGGCGCAAATGCAGGCGCTGCAACAACCCGGCAAGCCCAACCCGGTGGCCGGCGATATCCTCGCGTTGCTTGATCGCCTGCCGCCCAACCTCAGCCAGGTGCGCGCCAAGGCCGCCGATCTGAAACACATTCGCAGCGATGCCTTCTGGCAGAATGCCGACTTTGTCGCTCTGGAAGCCAAACGCATCGCCCTGCGCGACATCATCCAGCTTGCCGAGCCACTGCAATATATGTCGCCGCTTCCTCCGCCGGTGATCGACGTGGAGGAAGACCAGGCCGAATACCAGGTCGAAACCCGCAAAACCCACATCCGCAGCGTCGACGCCAGCATTTACCAGAAGCACGTGCAAGCCGCGCTGCAACCGCTGTTCGACAGCGATCCGGTATTGCAGAAAATCCGCGCCGGCGCCCCGGTTTCGCCGGCCGAGCTGCAGCAGCTCAACAGCCTGATCCACACCCGCAACCCCAATGTTGATCTCGACACCCTGCGCGAGTTCTACCCCGACACCGCCGTCGGGCTGGATCAAATCCTGCGCAGCATCATCGGCATGGATGGCAGCGCGGTCGAAGCCCGCTTTACCGAATTTGCCCAGGCTTACCGCCTCAACAGCCAGCAACTGCGCTTTCTGGCGCTGCTCAAGCAGCACATTGCCACCTACGGCGCCATCGAGCCCGGCAAGCTGTTTGATGCCCCGTTCACCAGCATCCACAGCGGTGGCGTGGCCGATGTGTTTACCGATCCACAGCAGTTCGACCGGCTGATTGGCCTGGTGCGCAGCTTTGGCCCGGTGCCGGGCGCCAGTGCCCATGCCTGACCGATTAATCTCATACCCGAAGCAGGATTCGATAACCCATGCGCTACATTGATTTCGACATCATCCAGTCATCCATCGACCATGGCCGGCTGTACTTTGCCAAATCCACCCAAGCGTTTTTCCCCGCCGATGCATTTGGCGGCCGTGGCGCCACCGAGCACGCCAGTGCCAGCATCAGCATCGAGGCCGCAGGCGAAACGTTCAACACCGACGTGCGCCTCAGCGGCACCCGCGTTTCACCGCGCAAATCGTTCAAAACCTGGCTGAACGCGCAGCAAGCCGTGGCCGGCGCCAAAGGCCGCCTCTATCAAACCGGCGAGCGCACCTACAAACTCGAATACCTGGGATAAACACGCATGATCACCGGCGAACTGAAAAACCGTATCGACAGTCTCTGGACCGGCGGCATCACCAATCCGCTCACCGTCATCGAGCAGATCACCTTTCTCATGTACGCACGCCTGCTGGACATGCAAGAGCGTCGCGACGAGCGCCGCAGCCAGCTCACCGGCCAGCCGTTCAACCGCCGCTTTCTTGAGGCCGAGCAGGATTGCCGCTGGGAAACCTGGCGCCACTACGGCGCCGAGCAAATGCTGCCGCACGTGCGCGACCGCGTGTTCCGCCATTTCCGCGATCTGGCCGAGCGCAGCGGCCAGCAGCGCAGTGCCTTTGGCGAATTCATGAAAGACGCGCAGCTGATGATCCAGAAGCCCAGCCTGCTGGTCAAAGCCGTCAACGCCGTGCACGACCTGCCGCTGGATCAGGGCGACACCAAAGGCGACCTCTACGAATACCTGCTCGGCAAGCTCACCACCGCCGGCATCAACGGCCAGTTTCGCACCCCGCGCCACATCATCCGCCTGATGGTCGAGCTGATGGCGCCGCAGCCCACCGAGCGAATTGCCGACCCATCCTGCGGCACCGCCGGCTTTCTGGTGGAAACCTACGACTACCTGCTGCGCCAGCACTCCAGCCCCGCCGGCATCCACACCGAAACCTTCGTCAACGACAAAGGCGAAAACGAAACCCACACCCTCTACAGCGGCGACCTGCTGGCCCCGCACCGCCAGCACATCGACACCGACATGTTTCACGGCTTTGATTTTGACGCCACCATGCTGCGCATCGCCACCATGAACCTGGTCATGCACGGCGTGGCCGAGCCCGACATCCATTATCAGGATTCGCTCAGCCAGAGCTTTGAAGAGCGTTTTCCCGCCGCTGCCAGCAACGGCTTCGACCTGATCCTCGCCAACCCGCCCTTCAAGGGCAGCCTGGACGAACACGACGTCGCGCCCGACATCCTGCGCAGCGTCAAAACCAAAAAAACCGAGCTGCTGTTCATCGCCCTCATCCTGCGCATGCTCAAGCTCGGCGGCCGCAGCGCCACCATCGTGCCCGATGGCGTGCTGTTTGGCTCCAGCAAGGCCCACGTACAACTGCGCCGCCACCTGATCGAAGACAACCAGCTCGAAGCCATCATCAGCCTGCCCAGCGGCGTATTCAAACCCTATGCCGGCGTCTCCACCGCCATTGTCCTGTTCAGCAAGGGCGGCGCCACCGAGCAGGTGTGGTTCTACGATGTGCAGGCCGACGGCTACTCGCTCGACGACAAACGCCAGCCAGTCAAAGACAACGACCTGCCCGACGTGCTCGCCCAATGGCAACGCTGGTGCCACACCAACGCCGACTTCAGCGACCGCACCCAACAAGCCTTTGCCGTGCCCAAGGCCGACATCGTTGCCAACAACTACGACCTCTCGATCAACCGCTACAAACAGCAGGTTTATCAGGCGCAGCAACACGACGACCCGCGCGAGATACTGCAGCGCCTGCTGACGCTGGAAGAAGAGATTCAGCGCGAATTGCGGGAATTGCAGGGGATGTTGGGATGAGTAAATTTGTGCTACTCAGAGCGCTAATTGCGCCCGCTAAATTGACTCGTGCTGGCATTGCCGAATTACCAATATTGTCAATGACCATGAAAGATGGTTTGGTTGATCAGGCAGAGAAATTTAAGAAGAGGGTTGCGAGTTTAGATACCTCTTCATATAAGCGTGTATCACGAAATCAACTTGTAATTGGCTTTCCGATTGATGAAGGAGTCTTGTCATTTCAGACTATTTACGATGAGGCAATCGTAAGTCCCGCATATGATATTTGGGATCTTAAAGATCCGTTTGAAACCGACCCAAGCTATCTCGAGAGAGTATTGCGCTCGGAAAGGGCAATTGCGTTTTATCGTTCAAAACTTCGTGGGACGACAGCGCGGCGACGAACTCTTCCAGACGATATTTTTTTGGAGTTTAAAGTACCTTTTCCGTCGTTGGCTGAACAAAAACGCATCGCCGCGATACTCGACAAGGCCGACAGCCTGCGCCGCAAACGCCAGCAAGCCCTCCAGCTCGCCGACGACTTCCTCCGCGCCACCTTCCTCGACCTCTTCGGCGACCCGGTCACCAATCCGAAGGGGTGGCCGGTATATAAGATGGCAGACGTGATCGAATTCAAGGGTGGCAGTCAGCCGCCAAAGGAGACGTTTGTTGAAGAAGAACGCCCCGGATATATTCGGTTAATTCAGATTCGTGACTTCAAGACAGACAAATATAAGACATTCATTCCAGAGTCACTTGCCCGTCGTTATTTTGGCGAAGACGATGTAATGATTGCTCGATATGGACCACCCGTTTTTCAGATTCTTCGTGGCCTAAGCGGGTCTTATAATGTGGCTCTGATGAAAGCCGCGCCAAAAGCAGAAATTTTAAATGAAATTATTTTTTGGCTTCTGCAGTTGCCCGCATACCATGATGTAGTTGTTGCAAATTCGGAACGTACAGCTGGCCAAACAGGTGTGAATCTAGATTTGCTAAATAACTTATTGGTTCCGTTGCCTCCCTTTGCAGTCCAGCAAGAGATTGCTAGAGAAACGAAGAAAATATCTAAAATAATTAATAAGCAGAAGGCCATGCTTGAAGAAATTGAAGATGGCTATTTTTCTCTTCAATGCCAGCTAATTGGCTGATTTCAAAGCCCGGTTGCGTCATTTGACCCGCGCGGATCGACGCCTGAACGGACTTCGTTGGTTTGTGGATCGGCGCGTGAACGGGCCTGCTTGATTTGCGGGTTATGACCGCAATTGATCTGCGGGTTATGACCGCAGGAAATCCCGTGGGACGCCTGCGGCTAACCCGCACTACCAACCGCGCCCCGCACCCATCGGCCTGCAACCCAATCCCGGCGCGGCCTGTAGCCTTGCCTGCAGACCAATACCAGAGCGGCGTGCAGGCCAGCGATGTGACCAACCAATCAACCCGCCAGCCTCCGGGCCGGCAAACTGGCTACACCGCCAGCAGCAATAAAACCAACCGCCGGCCAACCCCGGCACAGGAATTGAATACATGAAAATCGGCATCCAGAACTTTCAGGGCATCACCGACTACCAGGAAATCGAATTGGCGCCCCTCACCCTGATCTACGGCCCCAATTCGGCAGGCAAAAGCACGCTGGTGGATGCGATGAAAGTCGGCGCCGATCTATATGAGAAAGGCCCGTCGGCGATGCCGCTGGAGTGGATACATTCCAGTCAGAGTGGCTTGCAATCGGGGGAATTCAATACCAAGACAATCATCCGCTTTGAGGGACTTTCTCTTGATGAGTATTCTTGGGATGAGCGCTGGCGCTACGATTCTGGCATTGAGATTCTGGGGACGTTTCCACCTGATTTTATATTTTCCATATATGATGAGATAGAGAGACGAGATAATAAGCGTATCAACTTCGCCGTTCAGTATGGCTGGAAAAAAATAGATGGGCGATTGTATCTGTGTGAATATCAACTTGAGGTTGATGGAGAGTGGCTGTTCGATTGGCAGGGGCAGAAGAAAGAATTAGTTGGTAGTGTTTCTTTATTCAAAGGTAATGTAAGGATTAATCTACAGCACCCACTGTGTATAACCGTTAATCGTAAGAAAGATATTGTCAAGTCCAGTAGCTGGAATATTGAATGTGTTGGCGGCGAAGCCCGGTTTGAAGATGTGATTGAATCGTTCAAAGGGCCATTTGTTGAAATCTTTTCTGATGGCTATATGGCCAATTATCAGAAAGGTGACGAACTGGTCGATCTGGTTGCCACATTTGTTGCTGCTTTCTCTTTAAAGGCAAGTACGGAGTGCCGGCAATATGAGATTCCACCTATCCGGCCAATCAATGCCGCAAATCATCTGGTCAGAAGTGTTTTGCGGACTACAGATTATAACCATGATGTCTGGGGCGATATCTCTGTTTCTGTTGTTCGCCATTATTTCGGTGAGTTGGCAAAACACAACTTTCCCAGAGGTGTCGACCTCGATGAGATCAACCACTTTTTAAGCGAGCCGGATTTTCTGGACACCGGATTTTGCGTAACGGGTGATATCCGCTTTTCAGCCTCTGCTGACGTGATGGAAAAAATCTTTGCTGCCAGCGAGGAGAATCGAATGGCGCTTCTGGCTGAGCTGGCCGAGATCACTGTAACGCCAAAGCTTCACGATAAACGGCGTGGTTGTGACGTCGCCATTCACGATGTCGGCGCGGGTATCTCGCAGGTTATTCCGGTGCTGGTCGCGTCTCAGTATTGGAAAGCCCACATTCAGCAACCGGAATTGCATTTGCACCCGAAAATGCAGGCACGTATTGCCGACGTTTTCATTCAGCAGTTGAATTTGGCCGAAAACCCGAATGATCTGCGATTTTTGCTCGAAACCCACAGCGAGCTGCTGGTGTTGCGGGTGTTGCGCCGCATCCGCGAAACCTGGCGGGCGGATATCAAGAGCAAGCGCTTTGCGCTGACACCTGATCTGGTATCGGTGCTGTATGTCGATCGTTCCAGCCAGGGGGTGACGACTTTCAAACGCCTGCGCATTTCGCCGGAAGGCGAGTTTCTGGATCGCTGGCCGGATGGTTTTTTTGCCGAGCGTGATGCGGAGCTGTTCGACGATGAATGAGAAATTCGCGCTCGACCCCACCGCCTGCTGCGATGCGCAGGAGCTGAAATATCTGCTGGAGAAGTTCGGCTTTGGCCAGGGCCGGTTTCTGGTGGAATACCCCGCCAAGTGGCGCAAGCTGCTGTATCAGCACATTGATACTTTTCCGCCGGTGGAGCAGCAGAAGGCCAAGCGTTTTGTCGAGAAGGCGCATGAACGCGGCATGTTGCGATCCGGCTTGCCATTTGACCCGGCGCAATCCTGGGTAAGCAATGCACTCGGCCAGAAACGGCAGGGCCATTTGACGCAGGT
>JBPOIP010000013.1:0-6251 GCA_052034395.1 Pseudomonadota bacterium | reverse complement strand
AGGACCAGCGCTACTACCAGTTCATGGGCTCACTGACCACGCCACCCTGCACGGAAGGCGTGCTCTGGATGGTGATGAAGCAGCCGGTCACCATGAGCAGGGCGCAGCTCAAGCTGTTCGCGCAAATCTACCCCAACAATGCGCGTCCGGTGCAGCCAGTCAATGGCAGGACGGTGCGGGAAGCACTCTAGATATAGCTATCTTTTTTGTAGCTAGAAGCTCATGCATTTCGGGGCTTGGGTCCCAATTCGCTTGAGCCATTCCTGACCTGTTTGCCGACACCGCCTTATGTTTCTGATCCGACTGTTATTGCGTCTCGTACTGCTGTTGTTTCTAGCGGTCAGCTTGACTATGGCCTGGAGTGAGACCGACCAAATGGCACGCTTTTTCATGATCGTGATAAGTTTGTTCCTGGTCTTTGGCATCTATGCCTTGCGCAATTTGCGAAGCATGGAAGACAGCAGCGATGCCAGCAACAGCCTGCCAGTTGACGCATGGCAATTGATGTGGTCCAGGCAAACACCATTCTTTCTTCCCGCCACAAATCACGGGACAGGCCAGCTAAACCGCTCGCGTGCGTTGGACTTCAATCGCATGTCACCTGGGTTTCATATCGTCTGTGCGCGTTTGCTGCCCCTTACCGTGACTGCATTGGCCTATTGGCTGATTTCAGACATGACATCCAGGCACTGGGAATGGTTGCTGCGGGTCTCTGAACTCAAGCAGGCTGATCTTTCCATGATCTTGCTCTTCCTGGGCATGGCCTTCTACATGGGGTTCTACACCTTTGTGCAAAATCAGTTCATGGCCCGCATACCGATGCCCTGCATGAGTCAGGGCTGTGAGGGGAACGCCTTCCTCGCCACCGAGGTGGATGCCAGCGAAGCCGGAAAAAAAAGGGCGCGTCGCAGTTACCAATTTGTCTACATTTGCCGCGAACATGGCCACCGGCACCCCACAGGGGTGCAACGCATAAGAATCCTACACAGATAACGCAGGCCTACCAGCCATTGTGCGCGTCCGGTGCAGCCCGCCAATGGCACGACAGAGCGGGAAGTGCAATCAGGTGCTATTGTTTTTATAGCACGAAACCCATATCCTTTGCGGGCTAATGCCGCATTTCTTACCCGTACCGCGCTGCGCATGACTCGACAAAGGACGCGGGGCGGGTCCGCTTCAGCTGCAACAAGTCATCCACGATATCAACACCGATGGCAGCTTCCACGCCCCAAGAGCAATACGTCGAACGACTTTCAATTGCTCGGCGCTCCACGCTTCGCTGCAAGATTGCGGACATTCCCGAGTGACGGCAGATGGCCCAGACTGGGTAGTCAAAGGCTGCAAAGCAAGGGGTCACCTTTAACTGATCAAGTTGCCGGTCAGTTCCTGTCGAAACTCCGCTTCAGTTACTTTGTTTTCGGGCTTGTACAAAGCAGGAACTGCGGCGTACACCGCGGCACTGACAACGAGGTCTCGCTTCCAGGTGATTTCGTTAGGCGCGTGTGCCTGGGACTCTGCTCCGGGGCCGAAACCAACGCAGGGAATGCCATAGCGACCCTGGATGGAAACTCCATTGGTGGAGAAGGTCCACTTGTCGGTCAAAGGGCGGCCGACACGTTTGGACTTGGCGATTTCGTCGGGCGGGGACAGTCGCGTATCACCCCACAGGGCGTGGTGAGCATCAACCAGGGCTTGCACGTGAGCGGCAGATTCCTTGTTGATCCATGTCGGGAAAAAACATTCGGTCTTATAGACTTCGCCAGTCCATGATGGTTTGTCATACCAGTACATGGAAACTTTGACGTCGTCTCCATACTTCTTGACGTTGGGCAGATCTTCGATTTCCTTGATGCAGGAAAGATTGGTTTCACCTGCGGTCATGCGACGGTCGACGGAGATAGAACAGGAGTCGGCGACTGCGCAACGCGAAGGCGAGGTGAAAAAGATCTCAGAGGTGGTGCAAGTCCCGCGACCCAGGAATCGGGCATCTTCGAAGTGCTTGTGGTTGTACTTAGGATCGAGCATCTTGACGAGGCCCTTGATTTCCGTGCCCTCCGCGGCATCGTTCTCATTCAGAGCGCGGATGTCCTGCAGGATGTCAGACATCTTGTGGATGGCATTGTCACCACGCTCCGGTGCTGAACCATGACACGAAACACCTTTGACATCAACCCGGATTTCCATGCGTCCACGGTGGCCACGGTAAATGCCACCGTCCGTGGGCTCGGTCGAGATGACGAATTCAGGAACGATCTTGCTCACGTTGTAGATGTACTGCCAGCACATGCCATCGCAATCCTCTTCTTGAACAGTGCCTACAACCATGATTTTGTAACCAGGAGGAATAATTCCCAGATCTTTCATGATCTTGACGCCATACGTGGCAGAAGCCATACCACCTTCCTGGTCCGAACCGCCCCGGCCATAGATGACTTCATCGGTTTCGTACCCCGTATAGGGGTCTTTGTCCCAGTTGTTGATGTTCCCGATACCGACTGTATCGATGTGGGAGTCGATAGCGATGATCTTGTCGCCGTCTCCCATCCAGCCAATGACATTGCCAAGGCCGTCTATTTCAACCTTGTCGTAGCCCAGCTTTTCCATTTCAGCGGCAATTCTCTTGACAACTTTTTCTTCGTCGCAAGACTCCGAAGGGATTGCAATCATGTCTCGCAGAAACTTGGACATGTCTGCTTTGTAGCCTTCGGCGGCTGCCTTGATCGCAACAAAATCAACGTTCATGGATTTACCCCAGTTAAATTAGACAAGTACATTTTTCAACTCGATTCAAGTGGTCACGCGCAGTCGATGGGAGCGAAAAAGAAAAGCTCTTGAGTCGCATTTCATGGATAGCCCCAGCAACAAATCGTTTGCCATCGCACAGCACCATTGCGCACATTGCGTTGCCCACTTCTGCAGTCAAACATTCAATATTCATGCCAGCGCCGATGGGGGTCGTTTTTGCTTCAGTGCTTGCCCTGAGCACGCGGTTGGCGATCATGGACCTGCAAGATGCGATTGGAACAGCCCATAGTGATAGGATGATCACTATCACTTATCAGAATGATAGTTTCTGCAGCCAAGAATATGACAAAAACTCCGGCAAGCCCTGTTTCTGTGTTGCAGGCAATTCAGCCGACCATTGTGGGCTTCGCAAAGATGTTGGCTGATGTGCTGCGTCTGGAAGTTGAAGTTGTCGATGCCAACCGGGTTCGTGTTGCAGGCACGGGGCACTACGCAAGCGCGATCGGCCACAGCTTGCACGGCGATTCCTGCTTTTTGCGTGGTGTGCTGGAAACCAGGCAAGAGAAGATCGTCCTGCAGTCACATGCGGATCAGCTATGCGCGGGATGCGCCGATCTGCTGGACGGCAACGAATGCGATTTCATCGGAATTCCGATCGTGGCGCAACATCAATGCGTCGGTGTCATACGCTTGGTCGCGCTGACACCGGAAAGCCAAACCCGCATCCGTGAGCATTCGCGTGAAATCACCGAATACGTTCGGCACGTTTCTGGCCTCTTTGTTTCGAAAGTCATCGACGGCCGCGACGGCGGCGGTGATCCTGACAAACATTTGCTGAGCTTGCTTGATCACATGGATCAGGGTGTGGTGCTGATCGACGAGGAACAGCGGGTGTGCCTGATCAACCCTCCGGCGCTGGCTCAACTGAACTGCAGCCAGGAAAAAATCATCGGACGCACGCTGAGCATTCGTCCTTGCGTTGATTGCAAGGAGATTCCGGCTGGGCATCTACAGTACGTGGTTTCCTTTGGAGATCAGCACAAAATCATCGTCGGACAACTGCACCAGATACATGATCGGCAATTGTTCCTGATGGCGTTTCACCAGGCTCATCCGCGGATGCCAGAACGACTGGCGCATCAGGACCCACGCATCAGCCATATTGTTGGCGAGTCGGCACCGATGCTGCAACTCAAAGCCCTATTGACCCGCGTTGCAACCAGTCCTTCAAGCATTCTGATTTGCAGTGAGAGTGGCACCGGCAAGGAGGTTGTCGCGCGTGCGATTCACCAGTTAAGTGGGCGTGCAAACAAACCGTTTGTCGCGATCAATTGCGCGGCGATTCCGGATGGTTTGCAGGAAAGCGAGTTGTTTGGCTATACCAAAGGATCGTTTACCAACGCTTCAACGACTGGCAAGAGCGGACTGATCCAGTCCGCAGATCACGGTACGCTTTTCCTGGATGAGATAGGTGACATGTCGCTCAGCACCCAGGCCAAACTGCTGCGGGTCATCGAGACGCGCGAGGTGCAACCGATCGGCGCGAGCAAGTCAATACCGATCGATATTCGTATCGTGGCGGCCACGCATCAGAATCTGCAGCATCGCATTGCCGAAGGCAAGTTTCGTGAAGACCTCTACTACCGGATCAACGTTATCCCGATGACGATTCCACCCTTGCGTGAGCGCGGTGGAGATATAGAACTGCTCGTCCACCATTACCTCAATCTGCATGCCCGCCGGCTAGGAGCTGTCTATCCTGGCATCTCGCCAGCCGTGCTGAAATTGCTGCCACAGTATTCCTGGCCCGGAAATGTACGCGAGCTGAGCAATTTGATGGAGTATTTGGTCAACGTTGTGCCCGATGGCGAGGTGATTGATGAGCGGCTGTTGCCGCCGAGCATCGCCAAGGGGTTGCTATCGGAAGCCTCCGTTGCCACGGCACAAAGCATGGAAGTCTCGCGACCTCACAGCGTGGGTGAATCAACACTGATCGAAAACATGGAACGCCAATTAATCGAAGCGTCGTTGCTTCGCCATCGGAACAAGCAACAGGCTGCCGACGAACTGGGCATCGGCATTGCGACGCTGTACCGAAAAGTCAAGAAGTACGGATTCAGGTGAGCTAAACGTTTGACGTCACTGCCGCAAACTGAAGACGCAGCATCGCCTCCAGAACGCCCCCACCGATGGCCCTTGCCTTGTCGGATGCGCTGAGGTAATCAGCCTTTTCTCCGCGCGGATCGATGTCGCCAATCTTGAACCCGGCGGTGACCCGCAATCCATCTTGCAACAAGCCGCGCACCATGCCAGTCAGTGGCGCGGTCACAGCCGAATCACCGACCTGCGCCATCAGTTCGCCTTGCGTGATCAGGTCGCCTAGCGCAACACATGATCGGAAAATGCCAGCACAAGGCGCACGCACCACGCGCAAATCGCTTTTCCCGGCGATTTCTCCGGGAATGCCGGTGTTCGGCTCGGCCTCTCCGCTAAGGATGACACGCCCCAATCGGTGGCCCCTGTTGGTTTCAATTACGGCATCACAATCATCGCCGGCGCTAAATCCAGGTCCGAGCGCAATCGTGATGGGAGCCATGTTGATGTTGGTACCGAGATTTCTCTTGGCCAAAATCGCGTCAACCAGGTAGTCTGGCGCCAACGCACCCAGAGAAGCGGCCTGTGGGTCTACCAGCAACGCAATTTCGCTGCGCAACGTCAGGTCAAGCGCCTCCTGCGCAGTCGCAGCCAACCTGGCAGGCAGACCTTCAACAGTGACAGAACCATCGAATACGGCCTGCGCGAAAGCCGCACTGCGCCTGATTGCAGTGGGCTGATCAATCTCCAGCATGACCACGCGGTAGCCACAGTGCATCAGCCGAATAGCCACGCCGGAGGCAATGTCTCCGGCACCCCGAATCACAACCAGTTCGCCCCAACGCCGTGGTGTTGAGCTGTGACTTTTCACGACGCGCGCCAAGTCAAGACGGCTATTCTTTTGTTCCCGGCGCGCGGCTTCAAAAAAGTGCTCATGACTTCATGCAGTGACTATTTGATCCGAGGCTGAGCTTCCTGGAGCAGTTGTGCCAGCACCTGAGCAGGCTTGGCGTACTTGCGCGCCACAATCATGGCCGCAATGATGTAGGGTTTCCAGCTGGCTTCCTTGTAGGTGGCAATCCGATAGCGCTCAAACACCGTGTCCTGCACCTCGCCCTCGGCGCACGAGACCCCGGAGATGTCTGCCGGCAGGCAGTGCATGTACAGCGCCTTGCCGCCCTTGGTGCGCTTCATCATCTGCTCGGTGCAGTGCCAGTCCTTGTGTTTGGCGTTTTGGGCCAGGCATTGTTTCTCCAGGGCCTTGAGTCCATCGTAGTTGCTCGCACGCAGCAGTTCGGTGCGTTGTTGCATCACCTGGTAGGGTGCCCATGATTTCGGGTAGACGATGTCGGCTCCCTTGAAGGCTTCTTTCATGGATTCGACCTGACGGAATGTGCCGCCGCTGGCTGTTG
>JBPOIP010000171.1:0-6975 GCA_052034395.1 Pseudomonadota bacterium | reverse complement strand
AGGTTTGACGCCACTGGAGCAGAGTGCCTCGCTCCGATGGCTTGAGGTCTATCGTCAGAATGAAGTGGTGGCCCGACAGATGTTCGATCTCGAAGCGTTCGCCAGGCACGATGCGCGTAAAGCGACTTTCATTGGGGTAGTCCTTTCCGTCTGGACCGTGCATGGTGAGCAACCAGGTTCCGCCGGGCTGGAAGTCGAATTGGTGAACCGTGTTGGTGAAACCGTCCGGTCCCCACCAGCGTGCAATCCGAACCGGGTCACTCATGGCCGCAAAGACCTGTGCAGGAGTAGCTGCTACGAGCAGGCTTCTTGAATCTGAACGCTTGTCAATGGGTTCCATGGTTTATTCCTCATGAT
Organism: Pseudomonadota bacterium; assembly: GCA_052034395.1. Classification (GTDB taxonomy): domain Bacteria; phylum Pseudomonadota; class Gammaproteobacteria; order Burkholderiales; family Burkholderiaceae_C; genus Allorhodoferax. The sequence continues at coordinate 6,618 of JBPOIP010000171.1, read as the reverse complement.
TCCAGAGCGCAACACAGCCAATGCGTTACCTGCGTGACCCGCCAAAGATGCCGCCCAATACGCCGCGGATAATCTGGCGTCCGACCTCACGACCAATGGAACTGGCCGCACTCTTGACCAGTTGCTCGCCCACACTGGCGCGGGTGCGCCGGGCGCCGCCGCCCAGCATATTGCCCAGCGAGTCGAGGATGCCGGGTTCATCGGGTGCTGGTGCACTGGCCGGAGCAGCGGCACCGCGCCCCGCAGAACCTGTAGCGGGTGCGGACGGTGCAGTTTGCGTAGCCGTAGCGGCAGGCTGGCGCGCCTGGGTGCGGCCCTTGATGGCTTCGAAAGCCGAATCCCGATCAACCAGCTTTTCGTAGACTCCGGCCACCAGGGATTCAGCCAGCAGCGCCTGTCGCTGCGCCGGGCTGATCGGGCCAATCTGGCTGGACGGGGGCAACACGAACACGCGCTCAGTCAGGCTGGGGCGACCCTTGTCGTCCAGAAAGCTCACCAGGGCTTCTCCCACGGCCAGTTCGGTAATGGCGGCGCCAATGTCCAGTCCATCCTTGGGGCGCATGGTTTCAGCGGCCGATTTCACCGCCTTCTGGTCACGGGGTGTGAAGGCCCGCAGAGCGTGCTGCACACGGTTGCCCAGTTGGGCCAACACGGTGTCCGGTATGTCCAATGGGTTTTGTGTAACGAAATACACGCCAACGCCCTTGCTGCGTACCAGGCGCACGACCAGTTCGATGCGCTCGAGCAGCACTTTTGGGGCGTCATTGAACAGCAGGTGGGCTTCATCGAAGAAGAACACCATCTTTGGCTTCTCCAGATCGCCCACTTCCGGCAGTGTTTCGAACAGTTCACTCAGCATCCACAGCAGAAAGGTGGCGTACAGGCGGGGTGCGTTCATCAGCTTGTCGGCCGCAAGCACGTTCACAACGCCATGTCCTCTGGAGTCGGTCTGCATGAAGTCCGCGATGTTGAGCATGGGCTCGCCAAAGAACTTTTCGCCGCCCTGGCTTTCGATCTGCATCAGACCGCGCTGGATGGCGCCGATGCTGGCCGCACTGATGTTGCCGTATTCGGTGGTGTACTGGCTGGCGTTGTCACCCACGTCCTGGCACATGGCGCGCAGGTCCTTCATGTCGAGCAGCAGAAGGCCGTTGTCGTCGGCAATCTTGAACACCAGTTGCAGCACACCGGCCTGGGTGTCGTTCAGGTTCAGCATACGGGCCAGCAGCAAAGGCCCCAGGTCGCTGACGGTGGCGCGCACCGGGTGGCCCTGTTCGCCAAACACGTCCCACAGGGTGGTTGGAAACGCCTGGTACGCGGGCTCGGGCAGGCCGCGCTCTGCGATGATTTTGTTCAGCTTGGGTTGGGGCGTTCCGGTTTGTGAAATGCCCGTCAGGTCCCCTTTGATGTCGGCCATGAATACCGGCACGCCCTGGCGGGAAAACCCCTCGGCCATGGTCTGCAGGGTGATGGTTTTGCCGGTGCCGGTGGCACCCGTTATCAGCCCGTGGCGGTTGGCCTTGTCGGGCAGCAGGCGGCACTGGACAGTGTTGTTGTCTGTGCCGTGCTGGGCGATGAGGATGCCTGCGTCGGAAGAAGGGCTGCTGAAAGCGGTCATGGAATTCCCAAAAAGTACAATTCAGCCAGTAGCGTAACGAATTTTTGAAGGATTTCACGTGGCAGGACATAGCAAATGGGCCAATATTCAACACCGCAAGGGCCGCCAGGATGAAAAGCGTCAACGGGTCTGGACGCGTGTGATGCGTGAAATCATGGTGGCAGCGCGCATGGGTGGTGGGGATTTGAGCTGCAACCCGCGCCTGCGCCTGGCCATTGAAAAGGGCAAGGCCGCCAACATGCCGGCGGAGAACGTGAAGTACGGCATTGCCAAGGCCACGGGTACGCTCGAGGGCATTGTGTACGAGGAAATCCGCTACGAAGGCTATGGCATCGGTGGTGCCGCCATCATTGTGGACACCATGACCGACAACAAGGTTCGCACCGTGGCCGAAGTGCGCCACGCCTTCAGCAAGCACGGTGGCAACATGGGCACAGAGGGCTCTGTGGTGTTCCAGTTCAAGCACTGTGGCCAACTGATTTTTGCGCCAGGCACCGATGAAGACCGGATCATGGAGGTTGCGCTGGAGGCCGGAGCCGAAGATGTGGTGACCGATGACGATGGTGCCATTGAAGTGCTGACCGCCTACGCCGACTACGAAGCCGTGAAGCTGGCGCTGGAGGCTGCGGGGTTCACAGCCGAGGTGGCCGGGGTCACCATGCGGGCGGAGAATACGATAGAACTCAGTGGCGAAGACGCTGCGCGCATGCAAAAGCTGCTCGATGTTCTGGAAGACCTGGATGACACACAGGACATCTATCACAACGCTGCCCTATGACCCTGCACCCACAATCTGGAAGTTGCAAACGCGCCATGGCGCATCGGAGTTTCGTATGAATGTATTGGTGATCGGGGGGGGCGGCCGCGAGCATGCCATGGCCTGGAAGTTGGCGCAGTCCGACAAGGTGCAGGTGGTGTACGTGGCACCGGGCAACGGCGGCACGGCGCTGGACAAGCGCCTGCAGAATATCCCCATAACCGATGTCGTGGCCCTGCGCGAATGGGCGCAGGCCAACAAGATCGGCCTGACGGTGGTTGGACCGGAAGGCCCTTTGGCCGCCGGTGTGGTGGATGAATTTCGCGCACACGGTATGCGCATATTCGGGCCGACCAGGGCTGCCGCTCAGCTGGAAAGCTCCAAGGCGTTTTCCAAGGCCTTCATGCAGCGCCATGGAATACCCACGGCGGTGTATGAAACCTTTACCGACCCGGCCGCTGCGCACACGTATGTTCAGCGCATGGGAGCCCCCATTGTGGTCAAGGCCGATGGCCTGGCCGCCGGCAAGGGCGTGGTGGTCGCCATGACCCCGGACGAGGCACACGCCGCCATCGACTTCATGCTGCTGGACAACACGCTGGGCGTGGTGCACAACGCAGGCGAGGGCGGCCATGCCGTGCCACGCGTGGTGATTGAGGAGTTTTTGGAGGGTGAAGAAGCCAGCTTCATGGTCATGTGCGATGGACGTGATGTGGTGGCACTGGCCACCAGCCAGGACCACAAGCGCCTGCTTGACGATGATCAGGGCCCCAACACCGGAGGCATGGGGGCCTATTCGCCCGCACTGGTGGTCACGCCCCAGGTACATGCCCGAGCCATGCGCGAGATCATCTTGCCCACACTCAAGGGTATGGAGCAGGATGGAATCCCTTACACCGGTTTTTTGTATGCGGGGCTGATGATCGACCCGCAGGGCCACGTCAAGACGCTGGAATTCAACTGCCGCATGGGTGACCCCGAAACGCAGCCGATTCTGATGCGCCTGAAGACCGATTTTCTGGATGTCCTGTCGGCCGCCACCGAGCCCGGCGGCCTGGAAAACATGGAACTTGAGTGGGACCGGCGCACCGCACTGGGCGTTGTGCTGGCAGCCCATGGCTACCCCGCAACTCCCCGCAAAGGCGATGCCATAGCAGGCCTGCCAGCCGAAAGTGAATCGTGCATGGTGTTCCATGCCGGAACCGAGCCGTCTGACGGCGCCACCCGCACCAGCGGCGGGCGCGTGCTATGCGTGACTGCGTTGTCCGAAAACCCGCGTGCGGCGCGGCAAGTGGCCTATGAAGTGATCCAGGGCATACGCTTTGACGGCATGCAGTACCGCACCGACATTGGCCACCGTGCCGTCAAACAGGCCAATGAGGCCAAACCTGCCAAATGAGCGCGCCACGCGTTGCGCTGGTACGCACCTATTTGATGGACTTGCAGGCACGCATCACCGATGCCGTTGCTGGGATGGATGATCAGACCTTTGTGTCGGACACCTGGGAAAAAGCCCCAGGTGAGCCGCTGCAGGGCAATGGCATCACCCGCATTCTGGAAGGTGGCACTTTGTTTGAGCGCGCGGGCTGTGGCTTCTCCCATGTGCAGGGCCCCAAGTTGCCGCCATCGGCTACGCAGCACCGTCCCGAACTGGCGGGTGCGCCGTTTGAGGCCATGGGCGTTTCGCTGGTCTTTCACCCGCGCAACCCCTATGTGCCTACCGTGCATATGAATGTGCGCATGATTTCAGCGGGCCATCCCGGGCAGGACTCGGTCTGCTGGTTTGGCGGCGGCATGGATCTGACGCCCTACTACGGTCAGGAGGAAGATGCGGTGCACTTTCACACTACCTGCCGTGATGCCCTGAAGCCTTTTGGTACCGATAAATACCCCCGCTTCAAGCAATGGTGCGACGAGTATTTCTTCTTGAAGCACCGCAATGAGCCGCGAGGCATAGGCGGGATTTTCTACGACGACTTTTCCGAGGGCGGCTTTGAGAACGGCTTTGCGCTGATGCAATCGGTTGGCAATGCATTTTTGCCCGCCTACATGCCGGTGGTTCAGCGGCGCAAAAACACCGTGTATGGCGAGCGTGAGCGCAATTTTCAGCTGTACCGTCGCGGCCGCTATGTAGAGTTCAATCTGGTGTGGGACCGGGGAACGCACTTTGGGTTGCAGTCGGGCGGTCGCACGGAGTCTATTTTGCTGTCCATGCCGCCGCTGGCCAGTTGGTCCTATCAGTCCGTGCCCGAGGACGGTTCACCTGAGGCTGCCCTGTACACGCAGTTCTTGCCACGGCGAGACTGGGTGTGAGTGTGGCAGTTGCCGTCGGACGGCGCGTGGGCGTTTTTGGCGGCGCGTTTGACCCGCCGCATGTCGCCCACATCGCCTTGGCACAGGCCGCACTGGAGCAACTTCAGCTGGACGAATTGCGCATCGTGCCCACTGGGCAGGCATGGCACAAGAGTCGCACGCTCACGCCGGTCGTGCACCGCCTGGAAATGACACGTCTGGCCTTTGCAGCGATGGATCGCGTCGTGGTCGACGCGCGTGAAACCCTGCGCAGCGGCCCAAGCTTTACGGTGGATACTTTGGTCGAGTTGTGCTCGGAACTGCCTGCTGCCCGACTCTTTCTGGTTATTGGCGAAGACCAGGCTGCTGCGCTGACAACCTGGCACCGTTGGCGCGAGATCGTCGAACTCGCTACAATATGTGTAGCTGCCCGCGCTGGTTTTGCAGGGGCTAGAGGCACTTTTTATGTACTGAACCCGGGTATTTCCCCGTTTCAGACGATTGAATTGCCGCATATGGATGTCAGCGCAACTGACGTCCGAGAGCGCTTGGCCAACCGCCAATCGGTCGCGTCACTGGTCATTGAGCCCGTTGCGCGTTATATTGCCCACCACCACCTTTATCCAACTGCCTGATGAACAAACCTATTGTTGCCAAAAAAGACGTTTCCAAACTTCAGCGTGCCATTGTTGATGGACTGGAAGACGTCAAAGCCCAGGATATCCAGGTGTTTGATACCGAGCACCTGTCGGCGTTGTTCGAGCGGGTGATCGTGGCATCGGGCACTTCGAATCGCCAGACCAAGGCCCTTGCAGCCAGCGTGCGCGACGCCGTACGTGAGGCGGGCTTTGCCAAACCCCGCATTGAAGGTGAGGTCAATGGTGAGTGGATCATTGTGGATTGCGGTCAGGCCGTGGTGCATGTCATGCAGCCAACCTTCCGGCAGTATTACAACCTGGAGGAGCTGTGGGGCGAGAAACCGGTGCGTCTCAAGCTTGGTTCGGCCAAGCCCGTGACCTCTGAGGTGGCCAAGCCGGCCGCCAAGGCCGCAGCCAAATCTGATCCCAGTCTGCGCCGCTCCAATGCAGCCAAGAAGGGCGTGGCCGAAGCTTTTCCGTCGAAAGCGCAATTGAAGAAAGAAGCAGACAAGGCCGCTGGAGTCAAGGCGCCTGCGCGCAAGTCGGCCAATCCAAAGCCCGCGGCTGCCAAGTCATTGGTAGTAGCGCGCAAAGCTCCGGCAAAGGCAGCGACGGCAAAAAAAGCAGCTCCTGCGAAGAAAGCGGTTGCCCGGCCGGTGAAAACTCTGGTCGTCAAAGCCGTAGCCAAGTCGGTCGCCCAGTCGGCGGCAAAGGCATCGACCAGGCCCGCCGCGAAGAAGACAACTACCCGCAAAGCCTGATCCACCGGTGAGGCTGCTCATCGTTGCCGTGGGACAACGCGTTCCCGATTGGGCGCAAACCGCCTGGGATGACTATGCCAAGCGGTTTCCCCACGAGCTCAAGGTCGAACTTAAGGCCGTCAAGACCGAGCCGCGCGGCTCCAAAACGCTGGAAACGCTCTTTGCTGCTGAACGCGCCCGCATCGAAGCGGCTATCCCGAAAGGCTCCCGCATTGTGGCGCTGGATGAGCGCGGCACCACGATGACCACCGTTGCCCTGGCGGGCAAGCTCAAGGACTGGCAGTTGGGGGGTGACGATGTGGCGCTGGTCATCGGCGGACCGGATGGCCTGGACCCGGCATTCCGTCAGGCTGCGCATGAACGTATCCGCCTGTCTGACCTCACTTTGCCCCATGCCTTTGCTCGCGTTCTGCTGATCGAGCAGCTCTACCGCGCCTGGTCTGTCAACGCCAATCATCCATACCATCGAGAGTAAATATGGCCCCCACGCTTTTCACTCCGTGTAATGCGCTGCCCCCCAACGGGGCGTTCGCGCCTTGCGCCGGCCCGGCG
>JBPOIP010000127.1:0-35717 GCA_052034395.1 Pseudomonadota bacterium | reverse complement strand
CCAGTTGGGAGTTGGAAAATTGCGATTCAGATCCACGCCGCGTGCATTCACACGTCTGGCAGGTCGGGCGAAAAGTCCGTCCGGATTGAGCGCTGGAATAAAGCGCCAATGAATGGGCACGGGCATGTCAGCCGGCGGTGTTTGTGCCAGCGCGATCCAGTGAAAAACCAGGGAACTCGAAGACATCTCATCGCCATGTATGCCGCCCAGCACAAGCACCCGCAATCGTGCATCATCCGCCGCAATGTCTCGCCCCCAGATTGGCCGCCCGAGAACCGAGCGTGCCCGCATATCCTGCAACTGCGCCGCTTCGCACAAATGGGGCTTTACATTGGGAATTCTTGCAGAATAATCACCACAAGACCTCATGGGGATTGAATAGCTTGCTATACTAATAGTAGCAAACAGACCAGCAATAAAGGGAGGCAATCGCATGCATGCATTGTAGGCGCGGCGATGAATGCTGAAGATGACCGGCTTCGCGCACAGCCCGCCCATATATGAGGTAAATTTACGCATGCATTTGTCATTCCGGCCACCACAGGCAGTTCCGCCCAATTTTTCCAAAAACCAGTTTCGCGAGGCGTTGGGCATGTTTGCCACCGGCGTCACCATCGTGACGGCACGTGATGCACAGGGCAAGTTCATCGGGCTGACCGCGAACTCATTCAATTCCGTTTCACTTTCGCCGCCACTGGTTCTGTGGAGTCTGGCCCGATCGGCAGCGTCGATGGCTGCCTTCAGAGCTGGATCCCACTACGCCATCAATATTCTGTCGGCAGACCAGCAGGGCTTGGCCAGACAGTTCGCCGCACGCGAAGGCGATCGGTATGAGGGCGTACATTTTGACCGGGGTACCGGTGACGCCCCATTGCTCCACGGCGCCGCTGCGACTTTCGAGTGTTTCAACCGTAGTCGCTACGAAGAGGGGGATCATGTGATTTTTGTCGGCGAAGTCGAGCGTTGCACCCATCGCATTGGTGCCTCGCCTTTACTTTTTCACGGCGGAAGGTTCTACGCTGAACACCCGCTCTGATTTCACCCACAGAACGTAACGCCAGAGCGCCAAGTTCCGGAGCGCTGTTAATGAAAAATGCAGCCAGTCAGCAAGATCTGCTGTCAAAGCGGGCGATTTACACTGTTACGCAAAGCAGTCTGTGCGACTGCATCAAACGCTCCGTCCACCATGGGACGCCCCGAAATCACGCGCAATTGACCCGCATTCATAAGCCTGTCACGCGAACGCCGCGTAATCGACTGGGTGGTACCAGCCGCGTTGGTAAACAAGAAAAGCGTCCCGTGTGGACTTGCCCAACTGAGTTGGGTTCTCGTCCACACGCCATTGACCAGCAGCTCAATCCATGATCCCACTGCCAGCTCATCAACATTGCCGGAGTCTGTGAAGCCGGGATCCGCGAGAACACCGGGCGTGACAGGCACCCCTGGTTGCGAAGGCACTGCACGTGCGTCCGCAACGTCGGGCATTTCCTGCAAATCCATGAAATTGGAAGCGCGTGCCTCTTCCGGCGCGATCCATGGGTTGCCGTCCTCCAACAGGTTCGGTCGAGCGGACGCCACCACACTTACAACGGGAACTGACACTTCAATTTTCGGCTTTTGCGCCGATCTGAATGCCTTTTGGTGCAACCCCATCAATGCTTCCAGAAACACACTCGTTCTGGTTGCTGGGTAGTGGATCGTTTCGAGTCCTTCTCGCAGGGTTGACAGCAAGCGCGGAACCACACGGGTTAGCTTGGGAACATCATTTGCAGAAAGCACTGGTTGCACGCTCCACAATAGTGCAGCAATCAGTGACTGGTATTTCTCCGCCGCAGGTGCAGCACTCAAGCCGGACAAGCGCGCCTGTGCGACAACTTGTGCCCAAGGGCCGCACAGGAAATGGATCACGACATCGGGTACCTGCGCCGCATCTGCGTGCTTTTCAATCTTGCGCGCAATTTTTTCCGCCAACAGATTGCGTTGCTCGGCATTCTGCAGGGCAACCATCGCTTCAGCTCGACTGCGTTCACTGGCCTTTGCCGCGCGCTCCCAAACCAGGCTCAGGTGATTCAGAGCCAGTTCAAAAGGCTCTGCATCCTCGATGGATTCGTTGAGTAAATTCGATATGGCCTCTTCTGCGCCACGCATGAACTCCGAAAAACCGTAGGCATGCACCGACAGATAGGCGAGGCTGCGGTGCGCGATCTCCTGAATCAGCACTCGGGCCGGATGCTGCTTGTTCGTAAAGATCCTGGGGTCCACCAAAGCCAGGCGCAAGAGCGCTGGTTCCAAACGGCGAATCAACTGTTGAACAGCCGGTAGCAACCGCGCGTCCTGCGCGATGTTCTCGACCATCATCGTGATTACCTCCAGGCTCAACAGCTGCCCTATTCCCTTTGCGCTAGCGCGCAAGTGGCCACGCACTGCCTCAACCGAGGTGTCCCCTGCCAGAATGGGGACGCTAACTGCTGCCTGGCGACGCTGCAATCTCTGTACAACGTCATCAACCTGCTTCATATCCGTCAGGGCTTCCAATGCAGCCGGCACAGTGGAATCAAAGTCAGTATTCAATTCATCCGGGTTTGTGGCAGCATTGCGTTCAAATTCCTGTTCAAAACGCCGTGCAAATTGCTCACGGGCACTCAACTGTGCAGTTTCGGCAAACGCACCTGCCAGAAGACTGTGCAACTTATCCAACGTCAGCAGAGAGGCGTCTTTGGCACTCGCAGAAACGCCAACAGCATGACGTGCCCCGCCATCTCCGTCAACCGGCAACCGCTCTGACGCGGCGGCGGCGACGGAAACAACACCCGTTTCCTGCGCAACGCCTCGTCCAATTCCGTTACCCGCAAAAGTCTTTACCACTGCATATCCGGCAGGCATAACACCCTTGGACCGCAGAGAGTCGGCCAGTTGCACATACATCGTACGCAGTTCATTGCCCAGCGTAGCGCTCATGGCGCTCAGCCAGTCCAGTTGCACATCCGAAGGCAATTGCGTCTGTTCGATCAGTGACCGCAAGGCGTGGATATAAACCTGCGGCCTTAGTGGATTGCGTTCGGGGTCGACTGCCCCCAATCCGAGTGTGGTACATATCAGCGTATTGAGTTCGGTCAAGCTAGCCTCAGCTGCGAGCATCGCAACCTGCTGTGTGCGCGCCAGCGCCACGCTGGTCAGGACCTGAACTTCGTCCATCAACTCAAGTTCATCGAACGCCACCTCGTCGACAGCCTGATTGCCGGCTTTGCGCGAAATAAGCGGATTCTCGAACGCCTCCAGCAGGAGCTTCGGAAACCGCTTGCACAATTCCGGCTCCCAACTCCTGAGATGTTTGGCCGATTGGACGAGCGCATCACGCAGACGCAAATCACGGCATGCCGCTTCGCGGCTCTGAAGGGTTGCCCGTGCCGCCGCAACCAGCTTGCCCATCATCAGGCCGCCACCTGCGGCAACATCTTCAACCGTAGACCGATACAGTGCCTGATACTGAGATGCCGCAAGCGAGGTGGACGCAGACATGCCGGTTAGTCCATTTAAAGTTACTTGAGAGCCTTGAACCGCATGCGATGGGGACGCGCCCCTTCCTCACCCAGCCTCTTTTTCTTGTCGGCTTCATACTCCTGATAATTGCCGTCAAAGAACGTCCATTGGCTGTCACCTTCACACGCCAAAATGTGGGTTGCTATGCGATCCAGAAACCAGCGATCGTGACTGATAACCATGACCGTACCCGCGAACTCCAGCAATGCATCTTCCAGCGCACGCAGCGTTTCCACATCAAGGTCATTGGATGGCTCGTCCAGCATCAGCACATTCCCGCCAGCAATCAGCGTCTTGGCCAAATGCAAACGCCCACGCTCGCCACCTGAAAGCGTTCCTACTCTTTTTTGCTGATCGCCACCATTGAAGTTGAACCGGCCGCAGTAGGCGCGACTGGCCATCTGGAACTTGCCCACATTCAGAATATCCAGTCCTCCCGAGACATCCTCCCAGACAGTTTTTTCATTTGCAAGATCATCGCGATTTTGATCCACAAAGGCCATTTTCACGGTAGACCCGATCTTCACGGTGCCCGAATCTGCCTTTTCCCGCCCTGCTATCAACTTGAAAAGCGTGGACTTACCAGCACCATTGGGGCCGATGATTCCAACAATGGCGCCAGCGGGAACCTTGAAACTCAAGTTGTCAATGAGCACGCGATTGCCAAAGGACTTGGTTACGTCGGTGAATTCAATGACCTCATGGCCCAACCGGTCGGCTACGGGAATAAAAATCTCATTGGTTTCATTGCGTTTCTGGTACTCGAAATCACTTAGTTCTTCAAAGCGTGCCAGTCGGGCCTTGCTCTTGGCTTGGCGGGCCTTGGGGTTTTGTCGCGACCACTCCAATTCCTTCTTCAGCGCTTTTGCGCGGGATTCCTCACCTTTTTGTTCAGACTCCAGGCGAGCCTGCTTCTGAGTGAGCCAGTCACTGTAATTACCTTTGTAGGGAATGCCAGAACCCCGGTCAAGCTCCAGAATCCACTGGGCGGCATTGTCCAGAAAATAGCGGTCGTGCGTGATTGCAACCACCGTTCCGGGATAGCGCTGCAAAAACTGCTCAAGCCAGTCCACGGATTCCGCATCCAGATGGTTGGTCGGTTCGTCAAGCAAAAGCATATCGGGCTTGGACAACAGCAGACGGCAAAGTGCAACGCGTCGTTTTTCGCCGCCCGAAAGCACGCCGATATTGGCTTCCCAAGGAGGTAGTCTCAACGCATCGGCGGCGATTTCCAGCTGGTGTTCGGAATCCGTACCGGCAGTGGCAATAATGGCTTCGAGCTCGGCTTGCTCAGCGGCAAGGGCGTCAAAATCCGCATCCTCCGCTCCGTATGCGGTGTAAACCTCTTCGAGACGTGCCTTGGCAGAAAATACTTTTCCCATGGCCGCTTCCACACTTTCACGCACTGTCTGTGTCGGATCAAGCTGCGGCTCTTGTGGCAGGTAGCCGATATTGAGGCCAGCCATAGGGATAGCCTCCCCCTCAATCTCTTTGTCCACACCGGCCATGATCTTGAGCAAAGTGGACTTTCCTGAACCGTTGGTACCCAGAACACCGATCTTGGCCCCTGGGAAAAAGCTCAAGGAGATATCTTTGAGAATATGCCGCTTGGGCGGCACAATCTTGCCGACGCGGTTCATGGAAAAAACGTATTGAGCCATTGCGAATCTGATTTGTGAAGGGAGAAATACCGCATTATCGACTGCAGCACCCGGCAACGCCATCGCGCGGTCTGATTAGCCGCCCCCGCCAGCCCTTTCCAGGTCGTTTCGCAACGCGGCCTGCGCCACTGCATCCAGTGCATGGTCGATGACCCGGCCATCTGAAATGAGTCGAATCAAACCCAAACCGCGCAAGCGGTCCATTGTGCGACGCGACATGGAATGCGCCATTCCCCCGGCGGAAATAAACATGAACAGCGTTTTGTGCGGACTTGCCCATGTCAGTTGCGCCCGTATCCAGACACCGCCCAGCGCCAGGTCAACCCAGGAACCTGCAATCAGGCCGTCAGCACTCCACGCGCGCTGTGCAACCGGATCGATGACATCGTCTTCATCAGGCTCCGGAATCAACAGTTGATCTGCCTGCATGAACCCGGAGTCAGCCGCCTCATCCCCGGCCATCCAGAATTCATCAGTCGCAAGTCCAACTGACTCAGGCACTGAGGTTGCTGTGATTTCGGATTTTTCGGATTTTTCGGATTTTCCAACAGGGGCAATCGGCCTGGCACCCTCAAATGCCTGTTCGTGAAAGGTGATCAACTCGTCAAAGAACGCCGGGATCCTATCCTCGGGATACGCGATCAGACTCAGGCCGTAGCGCATTTTGACCAGCATTCCCGGCACCATATCCACCAGGCGCGAGCGGTTGCGGCGGGTCAAGCGCACCTGGACACTCCAGATCAAATCATCAACCAGCCCCAAATAACCATCAGCATCTGCGGCACCATCCGCACACCGCAACTGCGACTCAGCTACAACCTGTGCCCAAGGTCCACGTAAAAAGGCCGCCACAATCTCCGGTACTTTCTTTTTCTTCAACCGATCTGAAAAGTCTAGCGACAGGCGTTGTGCGAGAAGGTTTCTTTGCTCCGCGTGCAGCAAACCGCGAGCCGCTTCTTCCGCACGCTGCCGTTGTTCGTGCTCATCACGAGCCCATCCGTCCTCCAGCTTGCGCACGACCCTTGCAAAGGTCGCAGCATCTCCCTGGCCGCCCAGCAACACATTGACAGCGTTTTCCAGTTTTTTCTGAAAGCTGGAAAAGCCCGGCTCGTCATCCGACGTGAATGCCAAACTGCGACTGGTAATCCGGTCCATAAACTGGCGCGCTGGATGCTGACGCTCACTAAAAAAGCGTGCATCCGACTGAGAGAGCGCAATCAACACCGGCTCCATGCGCTTCAAATTCTTGCGCACACCTGCCAACATGCGATGGTCTTGCGTCAGGTTCTCGAGCATTAGACGCACGACCTCCTCACCCAATTCGCGCCCAAGCTTTTTGGTCTTGCTGTTTTCACTTTGGGTACCACCGTCTCCCCGTTCGACGGATTTTCGTGACGCAGACTGCCTGGCACGTTCAGTCAATCGCTTCATCATGGGCTCCATGAGCTTCATGTCCTCCAGCGCGATGAATGATGCCGGAACGGGATGCGTAAAGTCCTTTATGTTGCTATTCAAGTGCCCAGAGTCCAGTTCCCCGGAAAGCAGCCTTCGCAATTTATCAAGTGTCAACAACGTTCGGGTTACCGAGTTCTCGACAGGTTTCACCTGGCCACCGGCGCCAGGTGGCATCGGTGCGACAACTGGCTCCACGCCTTGTGACCGAAGCCATTCCGAGACTTCCTTGTAAAGTTGACGCAAGCTGACACCCAACATGCCCGCTGCAGGCATCACCAGTGCAGCACGATCACTGTCCTGAGGAACTTGGATTCGCAAACTTTCAAGCAGAGCGTAAACAAACGCCTCGGGTTTTAGCGGGTTCAGGTGTGGCTGTACTGTCAACCAGCCCAGAAGACTGCTCACCATGGCGTCGAGCGTTGGCAGGACATCATCCACTGCCAGAGCAATTTCCTGCTGTGTCAACGCCAATTCGATATTGGCATCAATCTGCTCTTCTTCGAGAAACTGGAAGTCATCAAACCGCAGTGGTTGAGCCTGGAGGCGCTGAATATCTCCACCGTATAACGATGCGCGCAGACTCGCTGCAAAGGCCGCCCTCCATTCATCTGACCGCAGGCACAAGGCTTCGATAGCTACTTTGGCGGCCGGACTTTGAATCGCAGGCGCGGGTTTGTTCAAGACCGGTGCAATAGAGGCCTTCAATCCGGCCAGCACATCATCGACCAAAGCATCGCTTTGCTCAAGAACGGCTTCTATGCAATCATGCAAGGTTGGCTTGAAGCGACCGGGATCATGCGCCACCCCCAACCGCCGAAACATAAATTTTTTCATCGCCCGTGGATTTCCCCAGTAACAAAGCGCAATGACTCCGCCGGCACTTCTCGAATTGTTGAACCATACCGACAAACACAGACCCTGGGCTGATTTTCGGTGCAATCAGCCAAGCACTGCAACCAATAGTTGCGAACATCTGGTCGTGCAGCGACAAACTGCGTGCCTGAGCCCGAATCCACTAACGTTTGCGTGATTGCATTTTCATTCAGCTATGAAACTTGTAGCAGTAAGAAAACTGCGATATAGTTTCGCCTGATTGAACTAAACTCAGTCCAATTTCAATGCAGCCATTGTCAGTGCGAGGGCGGCTGGCCAGAATGCCGAATCGAGGAGAGAAAATTAATGAGTTCGAAAGAATCGGTCGCAATCGGCCAGTTGTTGAGCCTGCTGGAGTCTCGTTATGCGTTGCGTGTGATGTGGGCATTGCGTGATGGGCATGCCCAGACATTTCGTCTGTTGCAAGACAGCGTTGGAGGCATCACTCCGAATACATTGAACACCCGAATCAAAGAGTTGCGCGAGGCGGGCCTGATGACGCACGGCAGCGACGGTTATTGCGTCACAAGCCTGGGAGCCGATATGCTCAAGCGACTGGGAGACTTGCAAGCCTTTGCAGGCAAATGGGCCGCCACGCAGGCAAAGAAGGCAGCCTGAGCAGCAAGTTTCAGAGAACGCCCGAGATATCCGAAAGACAGGCAACGCCTGTCTTTTTTGTCTGCGGCATAATTTGAGGCCCCGTGCGGTCAGTCGCCTGCCTGGTTTCTGACAGCTACCCAATATTTCCTTCATGCTACCGCCGCCACGACCGGAAGCGGCCCGTCGTGAACAAACTAAGGATTTCCCATGAATACTACCCCCAGTGGCCTGCAATATCTCGACACGACAGAAGGAACCGGTGCGGTTGCCGCAAAGGGGCAAAGCGTCACAGTTCATTACACCGGATGGCTCTACAACGACAATACCCAAGGTGCAAAATTCGACTCCAGCAAGGATCGTGGAGAGCCGTTTGTGTTCCATCTGGGTGCTGGGATGGTGATCCGCGGCTGGGACGAGGGCGTGGCCGGAATGAAGGTCGGCGGTGCTCGCACCCTGATTATCCCTGCCGCCCTGGGTTATGGCGCGCGTGGTGCCGGGGGCGTGATCCCACCAAACGCAACCCTCAAGTTTGACGTCGAGTTGCTGGGAACTTCGGGCTGATTCTTCCCAAGGTGGTCAGGGTCACGCATCCGCAGACCCAAAACGCCCCTTGAATTGTGAAGATATGACCCCATAACTGCGGTCATCTATTTGTAACTGGAAGTTTCACTTCACCCATTGCATGTCTGACAAGCCACCACATCCCACACCCGAAGCACTCGACGCCGCTTACCAAAGCACCGAGGACTTGGCCGCGTCGCAAGATTCCCCCGAAAGCAGCCTGCTAACCCAAGTTCAGGCTGAGTTGGCAGCCCTTCAGGCCAAAAGCAGCGAGTTGGCCGACCAGTACCTTCGCGCCAAAGCAGACGCCGAGAACGCCAGACGCCGTGCGGAGGATGAAATTTCCAAAGCCCGCAAATTTGCGGTTGAAAGCTTCGCAGAGAGCCTGCTAGCTGTTGCCGACAGTCTGGAGGCTGGTCTGATCATCAAGGACGCCACAGCCGAACAGATTCGTGAAGGCGCCCAGGCAACCCTGCGCCAACTGATTGCTGCCCTGGAGCGCAACAAGGTAATGGCCATAGCGCCCGCGGCGGGTGCCAAGTTTGACCCGCACCAACATCAGGCGATCAGCGTTGTTCCCTCGGATCAAGACGCCAATACGGTCGTTGGCTTGCTGCAAAAGGGCTACATGATTGCCGATCGCGTGCTGCGTCCGGCTCTGGTGACCGTTTCGGCACCCAAGTAACCCGTTGTAAACAGCAGCGTGCCCCTTTTTGGCACTTGAAATCCCGGAAACCGGCTTCAAGTGACCCCCAACCGGAATTTGAATTGAACAACCTTGCGGGACAGTCCTTCAGCAACGTCCCCAACAGACTTTAGGAGTACATCATGGGAAGAATCATCGGCATTGACCTGGGAACCACCAACAGTTGCGTCGCCATCATGGAGGGCAACACGCCCAAGGTGATTGAAAACGCCGAAGGCGCGCGCACCACGCCTTCCATCATTGCGTACCAGGAAGACGGCGAAGTGCTGGTCGGCGCGTCCGCCAAGCGTCAGTCCGTAACCAATCCAAAAAATACCCTGTACGCCGTCAAGCGTCTGATTGGCCGCAAGTTTTCCGAAAAGGAAGTGCAAAAGGACATCGACCTGATGCCCTACAAGATTGCCGCAGCCGACAACGGCGACGCGTGGGTGGAAGTGCGCGGCAACCGCATGGCACCCCAGCAGGTCAGTGCCGACATCCTGCGCAAGATGAAAAAAACCGCCGAAGACTACCTCGGTGAAGAAGTGACGGATGCTGTCATCACAGTGCCTGCCTACTTCAATGATGCACAGCGTCAGGCTACCAAGGACGCCGGTCGCATTGCCGGCCTGGACGTCAAGCGCATCATCAACGAACCTACCGCTGCTGCCCTTGCTTTTGGTCTGGACAAGAATGAAAAGGGCGACCGCAAGATCGCGGTGTATGACCTGGGCGGTGGAACATTTGACGTGTCCATCATTGAAATCGCCGACGTCGATGGCGAGAAGCAGTTCGAAGTGCTGTCCACCAACGGCGACACCTTCCTGGGCGGCGAAGACTTTGACCAGCGCATCATTGACTTCATCATTGCCGAGTTCAAGAAAGAACAAGGTGTTGACCTGGGCAAGGATGTGCTGGCCCTGCAACGCCTGAAGGAAGCCGCCGAAAAGGCAAAGATCGAGTTGTCCAGCAGCGCACAGACCGACGTCAACCTGCCATACGTCACAGCCGATGCATCCGGCCCCAAGCACCTGAACATCAAGCTCACCCGCGCCAAGCTGGAAAGCCTGGTCGAAGAGTTGATCGAGCGTACCATCGCGCCCTGCCGCACCGCCATCAAGGATGCAGGCGTCAAAGTGACGGACATCCATGACGTGATTCTGGTGGGTGGTATGACCCGGATGCCCAAAGTCCAGGAAAAGGTCAAGGAACTGTTTGGCCGTGAGCCGCGCAAGGACGTAAACCCGGATGAAGCGGTAGCCGTAGGCGCGGCCATTCAGGGCCAGGTGCTTTCCGGTGACCGCAAGGACGTTTTGCTGCTCGACGTGACACCCTTGTCACTCGGTATCGAAACCATGGGTGGTGTGATGACCAAGATGATCACCAAGAACACGACCATCCCGACCAAGTTTGCGCAAACTTTCTCGACGGCAGAAGACAACCAGCCTGCCGTGACCATCAAGGTTTTCCAGGGTGAGCGCGAGATCGCTGTCGGCAACAAGATGCTGGGTGAATTCAACCTTGAAGGAATCCCACCCGCAGCCCGTGGCACGCCACAGATTGAAGTGTCTTTTGACATCGATGCCAATGGCATTTTGCACGTGGGTGCCAAGGACAAGGGCACAGGCAAAGAAAACAAGATCACCATCAAGGCGAACTCGGGCCTGTCGGAAGCCGAGATCCAGCAGATGGTTAAAGACGCCGAGCTCAATGCCGCTGACGACAAGAAGAAGGTCGAATTGGTGCAAACCAAGAACCAGGCAGACTCGAGCATTCACAGTGTGAAGAAGAGCCTCACCGAATACGGTGACAAGATCGACGCCGGCGAGAAAGAGAAGATCGAAGCCGCCATCAAGGACCTGGAAGAAGCCATCAAAGGTGACGACAAGGCTGCGATCGAAGAGAAAAACACCGCGCTGATGACGGTCAGCCAGAAACTGGGTGAGAAAATGTATGCCGACATGCAGGCCAAGCAGGCTGCAGAGGGTGGCGCTCAGGCAGCCGGTGGCGAGCAACCGCAGCAGTCGGCTGCAGGCGCTTCATCGTCGCACGCTGCGGATGACAACGTGGTAGACGCCGAAGTCAAGGAAGTCAAAAAGGGCTAAATAGCGCACGCCTGTGGCGTGCTGAAATCGCCGCCGCGCCCGACAGATTCACCCGGAATCGTCGGCGCGGCGTTTTGCATCAAGTTTGCGCAATTATTCAACGACCAACACTGTCTGGCAACCATGGCTAAAAGAGACTTTTACGAAATTCTGGGTGTTCCCAAGAACGCCTCCGACGAAGACATCAAGAAGTCGTATCGCAAACTCGCGATGAAGTACCACCCTGACCGCAACCAGGGCGACTCCGGCAAAACAGCCGAGGAAAAATTCAAGGAAGCCAAGGAAGCCTATGAGATGCTGTCGGACCCGCAAAAGCGCGCGGCCTACGACCAGCATGGCCACGCCGGTGTGGACCCCAATATGCGCGGCCCCGGCGGCGAAGGATATGGCGGCTTTGCCGAAGCATTCGGCGATATTTTTGGCGACATGTTTGGCCAGCAGCGCGGTGGTCGCGCCGGTGCCGGGGGCCGTCAGGTATTCCGCGGCAGCGATCTGAGCTATGCCATGGAAGTGACGCTTGAGGAAGCCGCAAAAGGCAAGGATGCCCAGATCCGGATCCCCAGCTGGGACTCTTGCGAGGTCTGCAAGGGCAGCGGCGCCAAGCCGGGCACCCAGGTCAAGACTTGCGCCACCTGCAGCGGATCAGGCTCGGTGCAGATGCGCCAGGGTTTTTTCAGCGTACAGCAAACCTGCCCCACCTGCCGCGGCACCGGCAAGGTCATTCCCGAGCCATGCACAGCCTGCCATGGTCAGGGCAAGGTCAAGAAGCAGAAAACCCTGGAAGTAAAAATCCCCGCCGGCATCGATGGTGGTATGCGCATCCGCAGCACCGGCAACGGCGAACCCGGCACCAACGGTGGACCAGCGGGTGATCTGTACATTGAAATCCGGCTCAAAAAGCACGACATCTTCGAGCGTGATGGCGATGATCTGCACTGCTCCGTTCCCATCAGCATGGCCACGGCTGCACTGGGCGGTGAAATCGACGTGCCGACACTGGCGGGCAAAGCGGCGATCGATATCCCTGAAGGTACCCAGACCGGCAAGCAGTTCCGCCTGCGCGGCAAGGGCATCAAGGGTGTGCGCGCCAGCTATCCAGGAGACCTGTATTGCCACATTGCGGTGGAAACGCCGGTCAAGCTCAGCGAGCACCAGCGCCGCTTGCTGCGCGAGCTCGATGAATCGCTCAAGAAAGGTGGCAACAAACACTCGCCGTCTGGAGACAGTTGGACGGACAGACTGAAAAGCTTTTTCAGTTGATACATATCAAACTTGGCACATAGTTGCCACCAAACCATGCCGCCCGGTCTATAAAGGATCCGGCGGCATTTTTATTTCCAGGAGGCATGCCATGGGCGTCAACATCACATTTCTCGGTGGAGCGAACACGGTCACCGGCTCCAAGTACCTCGTCCGGCACGACGGCCACAACCTGTTGATCGACTGCGGTCTGTTCCAGGGCTACAAGCAACTGCGTCTGCGCAACCGTACGCCACTGCCCATCGCGCCGGACGCAGTAGACGCCGTGATCCTGACGCACTCCCACCTGGACCACAGTGGTTACCTTCCTTTATTGGTCAAGGAAGGTTTCACCGGAACGGTCTACGCATCAGCGGGCACGCAGGCCCTTTGCAAAATCCTGCTGCCCGACAGTGGCCACATTCAGGAAGAAGACGCTGCCTTTGCCAACCGCCATGGTCTGTCCAGGCACGCGCCTGCCCTACCCCTTTACAGCCGGCAGGACGCGCTGGATTGCCTGTCAAAGATCAAGGCCGTGCATGTGGGAACCACGTTCCAGCCCATAGCGGGATGGAGAGTCACGTTGAGCGGGGCTGGTCACATACTGGGAGCGTCGAGCGTGCTGCTGGAAGTGGCCGGCAAGCGCATTTTGTTCTCGGGTGACCTGGGCCGCCCCGACGACTCCATCATGTTCCCGCCGGACAAGCCACCCGCAGCTGACACCGTTCTAATTGAGTCCACCTACGGCGACCGCCAGCACCCGGTAGAGAACCTGGCCGCTGAACTGGGTCTCGCCCTGCAACGGCTTGCCGCCCGAGGCGGTGTGGCGGTTGTGCCTGTGTTCGCAGTGGGCAGGGCGCAAGCCGTTTTGCACGCCATTGCCCAGCTCAAAGCCAGCGGCCAGGTTCCCAACGCCCTGCCCATATTTCTGGACAGCCCCATGGCCGTTCACACAACACACCTGTTTGAAACCCACCACGGCGAACACCGTCTGGACGCACACGAAACCCGCGCCATGACCCATTGCGCCACCATGATCAACAGCACCGACGAATCCAAGGCCCTGGCCGCCCGCCACGGCCCCATGGTCATTCTGTCAGCCAGTGGCATGGCCACCGGCGGGCGCGTGCTGCACCACCTGGAGCAGCGTGCGGGCAACCACCGCAACATGATCATATTGACCGGCTACCAGGCCCCAGGAACGCGCGGCGCCACGCTGGCCAGCGGCGCCAAGTTCGTTCGTATTCACGGGCGCGATGTCGAGGTCAATGCAGAAATTGTGCAGTTGCAGTCCGCCTCAGCCCACGCCGATGCGAGCCAGTTGCTGCAGTGGCTGCGTAGCATGCCCAAGCGTCCGGACCAGGTGTATGTGGTACATGGCGACCTGTCTGCGTCAGACGCCTTGCGGGGGCGCATAGAGCATGATCTGGGTTGGCGTGCCATGGTGCCGGAGCATGGGTCAACCTGGCCGTGCTAGACGTGGATTGCTAGCAAAATAATAGCTATCTATTCAGTACTTACGAGGCATGTAGCCATCCTGGCACAAGCGTTGCTTGGTACAGCGCATGCTACTGGAGACATCACCATTTTCCTTCGCCGATAACAAGGGCAACAGTTCCCCTTGGCAGCACCAGCTCAATTTGTTGCTGGATTCCACCGGCGAAGGCATTTTTGGCATCGACCTGGTTGGACACTGCGTTTTCATCAACCGGGCCGGTGCAAATATGCTGGGCTGGGACGCAGCGGATGTGCTCGGCCACAACATGCATGTGCTGACACACCACTCGCACGCCGACGGCTCGCATTACCCGGACAGCGAGTGCCCCATCTTCAATGCGTTTCGACAGGGCCTGGCGTGTCGGATTGACACCGAGGTGTTCTGGCGCAAGGACCACAGCTCGTTCGCCGTTGAATACTCCAGCTACCCCATCATCGATGGCGTCGACGTGCGCGGTGCGGTCATTACCTTTGTGGACATCACCGCACGCCGGCAAGCAGCGCAGGACCTGCAACAGGCCAACGCCAGCCTGGCCCGGGCCAACGACGAACTGGAACTGCGGGTGGGCGCACGCACCCGCGAGCTGTCGGCTGCCCTGGGCCAGCTGCGCGAACTCGCCGCCTATTCCGAAACGATACGCGAGGAAGAACGAACCCGTATCGCCCGTGAGGTGCATGATGAACTCGGAAGCCTTCTGGTCGCCCTCAAGATGGACGTTAACTGGATGGACAAGCGCCTGGCAGAACAGCAGCAGCGCAACCCGAACGAAGCGCAGTCCATGCGAGACCGCCTGCGTGGCAAGTGCCAGAGCATGAGCCAGCAGATTGAGAACGCGGTGGTCAATGTGGGGCGCATCATCACGGACCTGCGTCCCAGCATCCTGGACCATCAGGGCCTGTGGGCAGCGCTGGAATGGCAGGCACATGAGTTTTCACAGTCGGCAGAACTGTCGCTGGACTGGAGCATGGTTGGCACCGATCGGATTGATCTACCAGAAAATCTGGCCATGTCCGTGTTTCGCATCTTCCAGGAAATGCTCAGCAATGTCGCACGCCATGCCCGCGCAACGCATATTCTGGTCAATGTCGAAGTGAACCATTCGTCGCTCAATCTCCTGGTGCGCGACAACGGCTGTGGCGCGCCGGCCGAAGCATTTGACGCGGCGACCGCCTACGGTGTGATGGGCATGCGCGAACGCGCCCGCCACCATGGTGGACGTCTCTCCATCACCAGCCAAGTTGGTCAGGGCTCCCTGTTCCAGCTGCGCATTCCTCTGCAGCAGGCCTGGCACGCCATATGATCCGCATACTCCTGGGCGACGACCATCGCATCGTGCGTGAAGGCCTCAAGCAGATATTGGCTGACGCACCAGATGTGTGCGTTGCGGGAGAGGCACACAGCGGCACCGATGTACTGGATCAGGTGCGAAAACTGGGCGGCATCAGTGGCCTGGATCTGGTGCTGCTCGACATTGCCATGCCCGGCGCCGATGGACTGGAGGTGCTGCAAATCCTGCGCCGCGAATACCCCACTCTGCCGGTGCTGATGCTCAGCACCTACCCGGAAAAGCAATATGCTGTACGTTGCATCAAATTGGGAGCCGGGGGCTACCTGAACAAGAGTGCCGACCCCGACGATATGGTGGCTGCAGTTCGCAAGGTCGCCCGTGGAGGCATGTACGTCACGCAAGCAACGGCAGAAGCCCTGGCAGCAACGGTCGGTGGCGTCGCTTCACGCAGCCGTGCAGGTGGTGTGGAAGCACTGTCGCACCGTGAATACCAGGTCTTCCGCCTGCTGACCACGGGTCACACCGTGAGCGAAATTGGTGCGCAACTCAAGCTGGCCCCCAATACAGTCAGCACTTACCGCGCCCGCATTCTGGAAAAAACCGGCGCCAAGAACGATGTGGAACTGGCTCTTTTCGCGGAGCGCCAGACCTGATCGGTTCCAACCGCGCAATAAGCCGCAATTTTGTAGGGCTGGCCCTACACGGCGTCGTAGAGAGCGGTGCGAATTGCATTCGCTGCCGCACACAGCACGAAACTGGCCCGCACCTTGCTGAGTGACGTACATCACTTCACCGAGGTACACCATGTCCGAATTCTTCTCTCCCTATGATGCCGACCGTCCCCTGATGCTCAAGTGCAGCTGTGGCCGTGAACACTCGGTGGCGGATCACCAGGCCGAAGTGGCAGCCGGCGCAGCCGCCACGGAGTTACGCAAGCGCAGCCTGAGCAGCACCTTCGAGGCCTACAGCAACGAATTCATTGAAGCAACCCTGGTCAAGGCCATCTTTCCGCAAGACGATATGCGCCGCCGCTTTCTGAAAGCGGTAGGCAAGAACACCGCCATGGCGGCCATCGCCAGTGTGTTGCCCGTGGCCAGCATGCAGGCCATGGCACAGGAAAAAGGCGCGCTGGAAAAGACCAACCTGAAGATCGGCTTCATACCGATCACGTGTGCCACGCCGCTGATCATGGCGCACCCGCTGGGCTTTTACCAGAAGCAGGGCCTCACGGTAGAGGTGACCAAGACGGCGGGCTGGGCGCTGATCCGCGACAAGATGATCAACAAGGAATACGATGCCACGCACTTTTTGTCGCCCATGCCGCTGGCGATCTCCATGGGGCTTGGCTCCAACGCCACGCCCATGAATGTGGCCACCATCCAGAACATCAATGGCCAGGCCATCACCATGGCCCTCAAGCACAAGAACAACCGCGATCCCAAGAACTGGAAGGGCTTCAAGTTTGCCATCCCCTTCGAGTTCAGCATGCACAACTTCCTGCTGCGCTACTACCTGGCAGAAGCAGGCATCAACCCTGACACAGATGTGCAAATCCGTGTGGTTCCACCCGCAGAGATGGTTGCCAACCTGAAGGCTGGCAACATTGACGGCTTCCTGGGACCTGATCCGTTCAACCAGCGCGCTGTCTACGAAGAGGCCGGCTTCATCCACCTGCTGACCAAGGACCTGTGGAATGGACACCCCTGTTGCGCGTTTGGCACCAGCGCAGAATTCATCCAGAAGAATCCCAACACGTTTGCCGCGCTGTACCGTGCCGTGCTCACGTCGGCGGCCATGGCGCGCGACCCCGCCAACCGCGAACTCATTGCCAAGGTGATTGCGCCCGCGCAGTACCTGAACCAGCCGGAAGCCGTGCTCAACCAGGTGCTGACCGGCAAGTTTGCCGACGGCCTGGGCAACATCAAGAACGTGCCAGACCGAGCCGACTTTGATCCCATGCCCTGGCAGAGCATGGCGGTGTGGATACTCACGCAGATGCAGCGTTGGGGCTACGTCAAGGGTGATGTCAACTACAAGCAGATTGCCGAGAAAGTGTTCCTGCTGACCGACGCCAAGAAGCACATGAAGTCTCTGGACCAGAAAGTGCCTGACGGCGCATACCCGAAGTTCAAGATCATGGGCAAGGAGTTCGACGCCGACAAGGCCGCCGCCTATGCCAAGAGCTTTGCCATCAGCAAGGCTGCCTGAAATGGATACCCCCTGGCGTTCCCTCAACTTTCGGGCCGGATTGCTCTCGGTTCTGATTCTTCTGGTGCTGCTTGGCATCTGGTATGCAGCCACTGGCTCCACCTCGGCAGCTACCAGCTCGGCGGGCATGACACCCGAGCAGATCGAGTACGCCAAGATGATGGGAAAGGACCCCGGCAACGCCAAGTCCGGCGGTTTCCCCACATTGGGGCAGATGGGCACCACCGTTTGGGGGCATCTGTCCAACCCGTTTTACGACAACGGACCCAACGACAAAGGCATTGCCATCCAACTGGCGCACTCATTGGGGCGGGTGGCGCTGGGCTTTGGGCTGGCCATGCTGGTGGCCATCCCGCTGGGTTTTGTGATCGGCATGTCGCCACTGCTGCGCAAGGCGTTTGACCCCTTCATCCAGGTGCTCAAACCCATCAGTCCCCTGGCCTGGATGCCGCTGGCGCTCTACACCATCAAGGACTCGTCCATCAGCGGCATCTTTGTCATCTTCATCTGCTCGATCTGGCCCATGCTGGTCAACACGGCATTTGGCGTGGCTTCGGTCAAGCGCGAGTGGCTCAATGTGGCCAGCACCCTGGAAGTCAGTGCCTTGCGCAAGGCGTTTCAGGTCATTCTGCCGGCAGCCGCGCCCACCATCCTGACGGGGATGCGCATCAGCATGGGCATTGCCTGGCTCGTCATCGTGGCGGCGGAAATGCTGGTGGGCGGCACCGGCATTGGCTACTTTGTGTGGAACGAGTGGAACAACCTGTCGCTGACCAATGTGATCTTCGCCATCGTGCTCATCGGCGTGGTGGGCATGCTGCTGGACCTGGCCTTTGGCCAATTGCAAAAGGCGGTGACCTATGTGGAGTGACGTGCCATCGCGTGTCGCAACTGCTGGTGGTCCGGTTCAGATTGCTGCCGCACACAGCCCCCAAAAAACCAAGGCATTTTCCATGGATGGTCTACTCAGAATCGAAAATCTCGGCAAGACCTATGTGCCGGGCAAGCCGGTGTTTGCCAACGTGTCCTTCACACTGGAGCGCGGCGAGTTTGTCTGCATCATTGGCCATTCGGGTTGCGGCAAGACCACCGTGCTGAACGTGCTGGCCGGGCTGGACACTGCATCAGAGGGTTATGTGTTCATGGATGGGCGCGAGATCTCAGGCCCCAGCCTGGAGCGTGGCGTGGTGTTCCAAAGCCATGCACTCATGCCCTGGCTCACGGTGCGTCAGAACATTGCGTTTGCCGTGGCGTCTCGCTGGCCCGAATGGTCGCGCACCCAGGTCACTGCACAGGTGGAAAAATTTGTCGCCATGGTGGGTCTGAGCGGCGCCATTGACAAGAAGCCCAGCCAGCTCTCCGGCGGCATGAAACAGCGCGTGGGCATTGCACGGGCGTTTTCCATCAGCCCCAAGATGCTCTTGCTGGACGAACCCTTTGGCGCGCTGGACGCGCTGACGCGCGGCACCATCCAGGACGAGCTGATGGGCATCGTGCGCGAAACGCAGCAGACCGTTTTCATGATCACGCATGATGTGGACGAGGCCATCCTGCTGGCTGACCGCATCCTGCTCATGAGCAATGGTGCCGAGACCGACACCGGCTACAAGCCCGGCGGCATTGCCGAAGTGGTGGTCAACCCCTTGCCACGCAGCCGCAAGCGCGCGGAGCTGCACCACCTGAACGGCTACTACGACCTGCGCAACCACATCGTGGACTTCTTGGTAAGCCGAGCCAAGGCCCACTAGTTCTTTTGTTCCCTTCTTTATTCACATGATTCACCAGGAGCCGAATATGAACCGCTTGGAAGTTACCGAAAAAATCATCAGTACCAAAGTTGCCAAAGGCATCCAATGGGCCGACGTCGCCAAGAAAGTTGGCCTGTCCAAGGAATGGGTTACTGCAGCCTGCCTCGGCCAGATGACGCTGGACGCTGCCCAGGCCAAGGTGGTGGGCAAGATCTTTGGGCTCACCGCCGAAGAGCAGAAGTGGCTGCAGGTCGTGCCCTACAAAGGTTCACTGCCCACGCCCGTGCCAACCGACCCACTGATCTACCGCTGGTACGAAATTGTCAGCGTGTATGGCACCACCATCAAGGAACTGATCCACGAAGAGTTCGGCGACGGCATCATGAGCGCGATCGACTTCTCCATGGACATCGTGCGCCAGCCCGATCCCAAGGGTGACCGCGTGAACGTGGTGCTGTCGGGCAAGTTCCTGCCCTACAAGCAGTACTGAGCCGGACTCGCTCACCGGGTCCGTGTGCCCGCAAGAAAAAACCGGCCAGAAGGCCGGTTTTTTTCGCTGAGGAGCAGGTTTTAGTAGCGGTTGCCGCCACCGCCATAGCCACCACCTCCCCCAGAACGACCACCGCCACCGCCGCCCGTACGCGGCTCCATAGGCCGGGCTTCATTGACCACCATATCGCGGCCATCGACCGATTTGCCGTTCATGCCGCTGATGGCCGCCTGGGCTTCAGCGTCGCTGGACATTTCCACAAAGCCGAAGCCCTTGGAGCGCCCGCTGTCGCGGTCCATCATGACCTTGGCAGACGAAACGGTGCCGAAGTCGGAGAAGTTTTGATTGAGGGAATGGTCATCTACCGAGTAGGAGAGGTTGCCAACGTAAAGTTTCTTGCCCATAGTGGGATCTTTCAAAAAAGCGACCGCAGTTTCAATGAACCGCGCGGCGCAGGGGGGAAATGGGTGGAGTAAAGCTCGCCGCAAAGGGGAGTTTGACGACCGGGAGGGCCGAGACTATCGGCCAAAATGGTGCGGGTGCAGCGTGGGAGGTGCCGCAGAGCCTGTCAGACTACAACCACTGCAAAGGAAAGCAAATTGCAGCGGTGAGCGCATCTTACTCCTGATCAAGGGTGAAATGCACCCGCGGCACTCAAAGGCATCGGTCTACTCCAATACCGCCGCTCGCCTGCTCTGCCACTATTTGCGCTGATCAACCTGCGCAAGTCGACGACAGGTCGCCGAATTTCGACCTACGCGGATGCCTTTTTGGGGCGCAAACGACCCGCCAACTTCAAGCCGTCATGCATGTTTTTGGATAGTAGCCACAGGTTTATGGCCCCGGCAACGAGTTCCACCGCCTGGATGGCGTAAAAGCTGGCATCAAACGCCCCGGCCAGCGCTTTGGAATGCAGGAAAAAGGCTGAGGGCAAGAGCACCAACAACCCGTTGACCGCGATGAATGGCATGCGTTTCTTTTTGGAATCCACCAACCTGCCCGTTCGCCCTTTCGCGAGCGAGAAGCCGCTGCCACCGGTAGCCACCATCGCGGGTATGAGAATCCACATGGCCTCCAGGATGATGCCCTTGACTGTGACGATTGCCTCCTTTGACATAAACAGCTCTGTGACTAGCGTCGATGTCCAAAAGCAAAAAATGCAGAGCATGGCAATGCTGCCAAGAATTGCGTGGGCGCGTGATTTCATTTCTTGATTCCTTTGGGTTTGCGAGGGCCTGTTGGTGTTGGAGCTGGAATGGGAGTACCGCGCACTTTTTCCAACTCAAAAACCAGCTGCTCCAGCACGTTGAGCGCGCTTGCAATTTCAATGTCGCCGATAGACTCCCTAAGGACCTCTACCCGCTGTGCCCATGCAGCCGATATGGCGCCATAGACGGCAGTGCCTTTCGGGCTAAGGGTGTAAACCGCCGCACGTGCATCCAGCGGGTTGTCGTGTGGAATCAGCAGCCCGTGCTCTGCCAACAGACCAATTTGCTTCGTCGCAGCCTGGCGTGTCAGCCCCATAACCCGTCCGATTCCAGATGCCGTGGGGGGAGAATCTGTAAGCGCTACGGCTCCCAGTACTTTCCATTTGGCACTAGTCATGCCCCATTGCGCGGTTAAATCGTCGCCGACGCTCGAGAGGCTCTGCTGAGCACGAAACACGTGAAGTGCCAAACGTGAAATTGGATCGAGTAGTTCTTGGCCCATGGTGGATATTTTGACAACTAGCTGTCAATTTTTCCAAATCGACAACCGATTGTCAATATGGAACGCGACAGATGAGTCCAACAACCAGCAGCGCAAACACTGCGCATTGCACGAGAAGTGCGCATGCTTGCAATGCCCCGTTGGCGCGCTCTCAAAAATGCTTCACACGAGATTCGGCAAGCGTGCCCGCAAGCAACGCGTTCTGACCGTCACCCGCCCGGGTCAATGTGCAACGAACAAGCGGATGACTCAATCAAATGCATTGTGGTCATCCAATTTTTTCGGTAGCAGTCATTCAACGGTGCCTGAACCGATTGGCACCCAGCAGTTAGGACCCCAAGCAACGGTCCAGATCAGCGAAAAGTTGTGCCCTGGCGGGTGGGCTGACCTCGATCCATGCCGTCGGCGTCGCGGCAAACGAATTCGACAGAATTACATCGGGGTCGAGCGTCGCCAACAGTCGCATCGACTCGCGCATGACGCTCTGGTTAGCCTTGCTGACCCAATATCGCCACTCCCCATGGACCGGTACGATCGTATCGCCGACAAATAGAAACCGCCGGCCCTCACGGGTCCACAGATACGAAAGGGCGCCGGGCGTATGCCCTGGTGTGGGGATTGCCTCCAGTGCCGGCAAAATCTGCGTTCGGCGAAACGGCACAATCGCGCGGATCGTCACTCCCTTCAACACGGACGCCTCAATCTGACTGGCGCCAATTGGGACATCAAAGTGTTGTGCCAACTGCGCGGTGTACGCGCTGGCGTGGTGGCGGTCTCCCAGCAAGACGTGCGTGATTTTCCCTAGTGCGCGTAGGTCGCCA
The DNA here is from genome assembly GCA_052034395.1 of Pseudomonadota bacterium. Classification (GTDB taxonomy): domain Bacteria; phylum Pseudomonadota; class Gammaproteobacteria; order Burkholderiales; family Burkholderiaceae_C; genus Allorhodoferax. Next base: position 13,235 of record JBPOIP010000127.1, on the reverse strand, counting down.
TAGTGCGCGGAGAGATCAGCCTTCGTGCCGAATAGCACCACTCCTGCGTCATGTCGCAACAGATAGACGAACTGCGATTGCGAGGCCGACAACGCATTGCGCAGCAGGTAAAGCGAAGGGTAAATTTCAGCAATCATCGTTTTTTGGGTGTAGGCGCCGACGAAACTTCATCCGGGTTTGCCGATTTCAGATTGATCAGTGATTTGCCAACGAATGCCAAAGACATTCGGTGAACGGCGCGTCAGCCTAAAAATGGTCACTACGACATCGAAACCATCAAGATAGCACAGTGGGTTGTGTAGATGCTTGACCGCTCCCGCCCCTTAGCGGCTCCTGCCTCAATCAACATCTTCCAAACTCACAATGGCATCATCGCGCCGCAGCTCCAGCACTGCTGAACGCCACCTTCCACCAATTCACCGCAGGCGCACACCCACCGCCGCTGTGGCGCATGGCGAAGAATCTGCAACAGCTCCAGCGCCCGAGCTTCGTGATCGCCATCATCAATCCATACTTCCGGCATACATTGATCGGGGGGCAGTTCGCCAGACGCGCTTCGGAGGAATTCACGCTGGACGCTGGCACCAATCCCTTCTGCTATTAACCAATCCGCCCAAAGCGTCGCCATGACCAGATTGGGGGCTTGCATGAGACGTGGCATGGTGCATATTGTGTCCTGCCCCGTGCTATTCTGCGATCGCTATTTCGCCCAATGTCCCATGAATAGCCCGCCCAACGAAATGAACAAAATCCATGCCGCTGCCTTGCCACCGCGCATAGAACATGCGTGAGTGGCAGCGCTATGGCCTTTTGGCGCTCATGGCTCCCGTGCTGTGGCTTCAGGGTGCATATGTCAGAAAGGTAACCCATCGACTTCCCGAGCCTGCGGGTGAACGCAGTGGAGTTGCTGGAAGGGGTCCGCTCCTTCGTGTCCTGATCACCGGCGATTCAGCGGCAGCAGGTGTTGGTGCCGAATCACAGGAAACGGCGTTGAGTGGTCAGCTCGTTGCGCATTTGGGACAACACTTCACGGTGACGTGGCGACTTGCGGCTGTCAGCGGACTTGATTCCCGAGGAATGCTTGACCTGCTTGAACACTTTGACACCACCAAATTCGACGTAGTTGTTATGTCAATGGGAGTCAATGATGTAACGGGCCTGATGTCACCGTCCAGGTGGCTGGGCTTGCAAGGTCAACTTGCAAATGAAATACAGAAACGCTTTGAACCGTCTATTCTGGTTCATAGTGCCCTGCCACCAATGGAGAGATTTACAGCCCTTCCGCAACCTCTGCGGTGGTTTATGGGTAGTTGGGCGCACGAGATGAATCGACTCCTCAAGCAGTCACTAACCGACAGTCCGAATCGGTTGGTGCACTTCCCGTTTCTGGACCGACTGCCAGGTGGCCTTGCCAGCGATGGATTCCACCCTGGTCCACTGGCCTATGCCGTTTGGGGGCAAGGGCTCAGCCGGGAAATTATTGGCATGCTTCATGCAAGAGCAAAAAATGTGTAAGCGTGTGTAAAGACTAACACCGATTGGACTCTGATCCGCTGCTGGTTGACCTTGGCGTAACAACTGGATACACAGCGGTCATGCCGACGAGTTAGGCTTGCCCCGTCAGTCAAGAATCACTGCAAAGTCAAAATGCCATCCCTAAGCTATCGCATAGAAAGTTTTTACCCAATCGTTGGGCCGCTCATATCTGGCCTCAACAACACGGCACTTCATATTGCGGACCGTGCCATGGCTGTCGTGATTGCTGCCAAAAGTGAAACCAGGCCCTATGGCAAGGAGATCCGGGTTGTGCACCAACCGTCAGGAGAAATCGTCTATCGCAAAACTGCGGGAGACATCAATCCGGTTGTCGACGACTAGAACGACGCTTCACGCAGTTGCTAGCGCTCTTGCTCACTCCTTGGTCACTTTCCCAAAGTGCTGTATGGTTGCCTGATCGAACCTGACCATATCCGGCACGGTTCGGGGCATCTATGTGGCTGACGGAACAATGCCAACAATCATCTGGAGGTATTGACAGGGCTGTGCCCCTGTCATCGGTAGAATGCCCCATGCATCCACGCCTCCTGGTCAACGCAGCGCGCGCTTTCGGTGTCACCTGCGCTTTCCTTGGTGTCTTGAACGCATATGCCAGTCCGGTATTGCGATGCAAGATGCTGCAGGGAGATAGTTCGTTTTCCCACGAAGTAATGCCAACGCGCGATCCGTACACCTTTGTCCCGATCGACATCCTCAATCGCTTCCGGATCAATGCCGTCGTCATCGGCGACGCGCAGCAAGTTGACTATGTCAAAGTCTATGCCTACTACTACGCGCATGGCAGACCCGTCATCGCGCACATGACCCATTACCCTTTGCCCGTGGTCCAGTCCGACGAGCAGCAACCAACGCTTACCGGGCTTCAGCGTGTCTATGCCCCGCCTTATGGCTTCGAGTTGCAATACAGTTGCGCGCTGTTCAATCGGTCAGTTGGCGCGTTGCCATGAGCAAAGACGGCCCCCCAAGCACATGGATTTGGATGCCTGAACGTCGCATAGGGCAACTGGCTGTGGTCTCGCTGCTTCTGGCAGCTGCATGGACTTGCGCCGCTGAGCCCATTGCGGCGGCTGCCCCTGTCGTCTCCATTGCCTTTGTTGGCGATGTCATGCTGGCAGATGGTCCGGGCGAAACCATCCGCCGAGGAAAGGACCCCCTGGCACACGTGGCGGTGCTGTTGAAACAATCAGATATCCGTGTTGGCAACCTTGAATGCGTCATCGCAACCAGGGGGCGCGCCGAGCCGGGGAAACCATTCACCTTCCGGGCACATCCGCGAACCCTGAAGATCGCACAGAGACATTTCGATGCAGTCGCGCTGTCCAACAACCACTCCGGCGATTTTGGACCCGAAGCCTTTACGCAAATGCTGGATTTGCTGCGACAACAGGGCGTTGGCTATTTTGGCGGCGGTCGAAATCTGACCCAAGCGCATGAGCCGCTCATCGTAGAACGCAAGGGGTTACGCATCGCTTTTCTGGGCTACAACGAATTCTTTCCGCGCAGCTTTGAAGCGGATGTTGATCGCGCTGGCGTGGCCTGGAGCGATGATGATCAGGTGGTCCTGGACATCAACAATGCCCGCAAGGTCCACCACGCAGATATTGTGATTCCCATGATGCACTGGGGTTGGGAACATGACACCGTGGCCAGCGAGCGCCAACGTCAGTTGGCGCGCTTGATGATCGATGCCGGTGCGGATGCGGTCGTGGGCGGGCATCCGCATGTCATCCAGGACACCGAGCACTATCGGGGCAAACCCATCATCTACAGCCTGGGCAATTTTGTCTTTGATGGTTTTGACAGCTTGCCCACGACAACCGGCTGGCTGGTGCAAATGGACGTTTCACGCGATGGCGTGCTCGCCTGGAAAGCCCATGCAGCCCGCTTGAATCGCCAAGGCTCGCCCCGCCTTCAAAGTGCCACGCCGGAGCAGTGCTGGCAAAAGGTCAGACCACAAAACACGGACTGCGGCTAGACATCACCAAGACTCGCCGCAACACCAGACCACCGTACCCCTGGCATTGCCTTTGATTCGGGCGTTGACGAGGCTGACACATCAGTGCAGTGTCAGCGGCAGCGAAGTCGTCTTCACGCGAACCACCGCAGGGCGCGCTTCGTAGGGAACAGGCTCGCATCCGCAGATGTTGGCGGCAATGGTGCGGGCCTGGCGGGTGATGGGTTCGATGTAGCGGCTGGCCTGTCCGTGCACCGTGATGCAGTCGCCTAGCGCATGAATGCTGGCGTTGCTGGTGCGCAGGGAAATGGGGTCCACCGCAATGCCGTTGTTCCACTCCAGGCTGGCGGCCTGTGCCAACCGGTTGGGCGTCTGCAAGCCAGTTGCAGCAATCACCTGATCAACGACGAACTGTTGGCCACATGCGGTGGTGACGTGCATGCGATCATCGATCTTCTCAACATTGCTGACGCTCACCGAGCCAACAAAGCGGATGGGCAAATCCTTCCACGCCTGCAGCACCTGTTGCCCGGCATTCTCGGCTTGCCAGCGCGCCAGTGGCTCGGGCTGCACGTCCAGCAGCGTGATGCGGTGGCCGCCCAGTGCCAGGTCGTTGGCCAGCTCACTGCCAATCAGGCCCGCGCCCACGATGGCCACGTCCCTGGGTGCGTCGCCCAGCGCAGCGCGCAGGCGCAGATAGGCGTCCAGGTGGTTGATGCGCCAGCACAACTCGGCCGGCATATTGGCCGGCAGTGCGGCTTGCGCACCATGGGCCAGCACCAGTTGTTCATAGGCGTGCTTGCCACGCGTGGTGTGCAGAGTTTGGGTGCGCGTGCAGATTCGGGTGGCCTGCGTCTGCGCCAGCAGATTCACGCCCAGCCGCTGCGCAGCCTGCGCGCCGGTTTCGCGCACCAGTTGCTCCAGTGCAATGTGCTTGGCCATGGCCACGGAGAGCAGCGGTTTGTCGTACACATCGCCCGAGCAAGCGGTCACCAACGTGATGGGCACATCGGCATCCACGTCGCGGATCGACTGCGCCATCTGCCAGCCTGCGCGGCCTGCGCCCACAATGACGACGCCAGCGCGGGCACCCTTGCCACGCGGCGCGGCGCGCGCCGGTGTGCAGACCTGGCGCGTGCGCGGGTCCACCGGCTGGTACAGCACAAAGTCCGACTTGGTCACCGCGCACAGCGGGCACTCCCAGTCGTCGGGAATATCGGCAAAGCGGGTGCCTGGCGCCAGACCACTGTCGGGGTCGCCATCGACCTCCTTGTAGATGTAGCCGCAAGCGTTGCAGATGTACTGCAGGTACTCCGGTTGGGGCGCGCAGTCGGCCTGGGTCATGCGGGCATGTCCTCAGCGCTCAACTGGGCAATTTCCTTGCGCAGGTGTTTGATGGCCGGTGTGACGATGGCCACAAACTGCGCCTCGCGCACGCGGCGCTGCACGTCGGAATTCATCAAATAGCCGCGTGCGCCCTGGTGCATCAAGGCCGACTGGCTGGCGCGCAGGCACAACTCAGCGCCTTCGGTGCGGGCGTTGAGCACATCAATGAAAAATTCGGTGGATGTATCAAACGGCGTTTCGGCCAGAGTCATCACCCGGCCCACCAGGTCATCCAGCTCGGCCTGCAGGTCCTGGGGCCGGTCGTCGAGGTATTGGTTGACGTGGCCGAGCTGTGATTCCACCGCCCAGATGCTGTCAATGGCGCCCTGCACAATGCCGGCCGCAATGCCACACTGCAGCATCACAAATGCTGCGCGGATTTTGCGGATGTAAGGGCGTGCCGGGTCAGCCACGATGTCGGCTGGGGTGATAGCCAGGTCCTTGCACTGCACGGCGTAGGTACCCGTGCCCTCCATACCCGAGAACTTGGGGCATTCCTTGAGGGTGACGCCTGGTGCATCGCACTTCAGGATGAACATGACCTCGCGCCCGGCGCTGTGCTCGCCATCCATGACGGCGGCAATGGCGCCAAAGTAGTGGTCGCCGGCCAGGTTGCTGATCCACGGCAGCGTGCCGTTGACGCGGTAGCCACCGCCTTCTATGGGCGTGGCCTTGAGCAACAGATTCTCGATCTGCGCAAAGCTTTTCATCGGGTTGGACAGGCCGGTACCGCCGAGGCCCAGGCCCCGCATGTGGCCCTGCAAGCGCTCGCCGGTCAGAGCCGGGTTGTCCGATGACTGCATGTACAGGCCGCAAACCGCTTGGCACCACATCATGAAGGCCGAGGCACCACAGACCTTGCCCACTTCCGCCATGGCGGCGATGGCCACCTTGTAGTCACCGGCCTTGCCCGCCTGATCCAGGTGGGCGCTCATGGCACCGGCTGCTGCCAGTTGCTGCAGCAGATCCTGCGGGTAGAGGCCCTCCTGGTCGATGGACTGCGCCCGCTGGGCCAGCGGCCCCTGCGCAATGGTGCGCACGGCGCCCAACAGGTCGTGCTGCACGGCGGTCTGGGCGATGTCTTTGGGCAGGTCGTTGGCGTTCATGGCGGGCCTTTCTGGGGTTAAGCAGGGATGGGGGGTCAGTCAGCCAGGCTGATCTCGAATGGAATCGGGTTGCGCATGGTGTTGGCCACGGGGGAGTAGTAGTTGGCGTGCTTGACGATTTCGTCGAGCTGTTCACGGGTGGCATCGCCTTCGATGACGACTTTCACACGGATCGCCTGAAACCCCATTTGCAGCGGCGTCTTTTCCAGTGCACCACCGGCACCCCAGGCGGCGGGGTTGCCAATGTCACCTTCCATGTGGATCTCGATCTTGCTTAGCTTGACCTGCTTCCAGGTGGCGACGGCCGTGATCCCAACCGCCAGGCAGCCGCCCAGGCCCGACAGCACGATCTCGCCGGGCGCCGGTGCCGTGTCCTGGCCAAACAGGTGCAGGGGTTCGTCCACCACCACGGGCGCGTGGTTACCCACGTAGCTCAGCGAGCGGTACTGCCCTTCCATCTCGGTGCGGACCTTGTTGGTGCCCCGCGAGGCGGGGTTATTGCGGCCCTTTTCGGCAAACACCATCAAGCCGTCGCGGTCGATCGGGCGCAGCGAGGTGGTGATGGTGGTGACGGGTTCGATCAGGTCGGTAGCAGACATGGGGTTTCCTTGGGAATAGGGTGTCAATGGTTCAAAAGCACAGGGCCAATCAGCCTGCGACTTCCATTGCAAGCCTGATGCCAGGACACCCCTCCACCAGAATTCATCTGGAAAATTGGCCAATAGCCCTGGTGGTTATTGGGTATGTCACTATTTAATTGATAGCATCGCGCAATCAGCACCAGCACCCTGCCACGCCAAAATCCCCATTGTGTTAACAAAGTGTCAACACATTGAAGTCCCAAGGAGCCTGGGCGGCAGAGCGTTTTGCGGAGGTAAAGGAGGAGCCCGCACAGCGGGCGTGGGGAGACGGAGCAAAGCGCTCTGCCGCCCAGGCTCCTGGCGCAAACCAACCTTGCGCTGTCCAGCCTAGCGCAACCCAGCCTTGCGCAGCCGGTAACCAAACTGTCGCAAAGTCAGCCCCAGGCTCTGCGCGGCCCGCGACTGGTTGCCGTGGTACAGCTCCAGCGCCGTCTTCAGGGACTGCGCACTGTGGGCGTTGGCGAAGCCATAGTCCCGCACCAGTGGGGACCCGGCTTCGGCCTCTGCGCGCGCGTAGGTCACTAGCGGCGCCACAGGGGCCTCGGAGGCAAGAGGCAGTGCGGCGCTGGGCATGAAGCGCTCGAGTTCGTGCGCCGTGATGTGGGTGTGGTCCGCCAATAGCACCACGCGCTCGATCAGGTTGCCCAGTTCACGGATATTGCCCGGCCACGCATGCGCTTCCAGGCGTTGCAGGGCCTCGGTGGAGAGGTAGACGTTGCGCTGGTGCGCCTGGTTGGCCCGGCTGACAAAATGCAGCACCAGCGCTCGGATGTCTTCCACCCGCTCGCGCAGGCTGGGCAGGCGGATCGGGATGACGTTGAGCCGGTAGTACAAGTCCTGGCGAAAGCGCCCGGCATCCACTTCACGCGCCAGGTCGCGGTTGGTGGCCGCCACCAGGCGCACATTCACACGCAGTTCGCGCTTGCCGCCCAGGCGCACCAGTGTGCCCTCCTGCAGGGTGCGCAGCAGCTTGGACTGCATGGCCAGCGGCAGCTCGCCAATTTCGTCCAGAAAAATGGTGCCGCCATTGGCCTGTTCAAACCATCCCGCGCGCGCCGTGCTGGCGCCGGTGAAGGCGCCACGCTCGTAGCCAAACAGTTCGGACTCGAACAGCGTGTCGGGAATCGCCGAGCAGTTGACCTTGATGAAGGGCTGATCGCGCCGCCCGCTGGCCAGGTGCACGGCGCGGGCAAACAGCTCTTTGCCGGTACCCGATTCGCCCAGCAGCAGCACGGTGGCCTGGGTTTGCGACACGCGTTCGAGTTCGCTCAGCGCCTGCAACAGCGGGGGTGAATTGCCTATGAGCCCGTAGCGCGCGGTGTTGGTGTTCAGCGCCTGGGCCAGCACGGCATTGCGTGCCTCCAACTGCCCGGTTTGCTCCGCCACCAGTTGCTCCAGTTGCAGCAACTGCCCGGCCAGGGTGGCCAGCACCCGCAACACCGACAGATCGTCGTTGAGGTGGCGCTGGCGACTGCGGATGCGGTGGCAAGCCAGCACACCAACCGGCACATTGTTGATCGCTATGGGCAAGGCAATAAAGGCCACCGTCTCGGGTGGCAATTGGGCACGCGCCACGGCACGGAACAGGAACAGGGGCTCTGCGTCAATGTCCTGCACGATGGCCGGCTGCCCGGAGGCCAGCACCCGCCCGGTAATGCCTTCCCCCAGCCGGTACTGGCCGCGCTCTGCCTCCTGTTGGGTCAACCCGTAGGCGTGCTGAATGCTGGCAGTGCGCGGTGCACCGGGGTCAGCACCAGCAGGGTCTGCCAGCACCATGCGCCCGCGGTTGAGGCCCAGCAGCTCGCTCATCAGGTGCAACATGGTGCGCAGTGCCAGGCCCGGTGCCGGGCTTCGGCCCACCGTGCGCATCACCTCGCGCATCAGCAGAAACTCCTGCGCGCGCCATGCGCCAGATGTCAAGGGAGCCGGGGCAGGAATGGTTTGCATGGTTTTGCTACGCAATTTTCACGCCCACTTTTGGTCCGTGACATTCAGGCGGAGCGCCGATGCGGACCCCTGCGGGGTTCCCCTTGCGCAATGGGGTTTGAGGGTGCAAGGCAAAATGCAGGCATGTTGACTCCTGCCTACCTGACCGCCGCCTTTTACAAGTTTGTTGAACTGGCCGACTTCGAGGCCCGCAAGGAGCCGTTGCAGGCCCTGTGCGAACGCCACCACATCAAGGGCACCATTCTGCTGGCGCGCGAAGGCATTAACAGCACCATTGCCGGCGTGCCGCGCGACATCCATGCGGTGCTGGCGTATCTGCGCAGCGACCCCCTGCTGGCCGACCTGCAGCACAAGGAGTCCTGGGCCGAGCGGCCGCCCTTTCATCGCATGAAAGTGCGCCTGAAACGGGAAATCGTCACCATGGGCGTGCCAGGAACCGACCCGACCCTGATCGTGGGCACCTATGTCAAGCCGCAAGACTGGAACGCGCTGATTGCCGACCCCGATGTGGTGGTGATCGACACGCGAAACGACTATGAAGTGGCGATTGGCACCTTTCGCGGCGCGATTGATCCGAACATCCGCACGTTTTCCGAGCTACCAGCATGGACCGCACAGGCGGAGTCGCTGCGCGCCAACGCCGAAGGAAAAAAGCCCAAGGTCGCGATGTTTTGCACTGGCGGCATTCGCTGCGAGAAGTCCACCGCCTTCATGCGCGCCCAGGGCTATGACGAGGTGTACCACCTGGAGGGCGGCATCCTCAAATACCTGGAAACCGTGGCACCCGAGCACAGCCTGTGGGACGGAACCTGCTTCGTGTTTGACGAGCGCGTGTCGGTGGACCACGGTCTGACACCGGGCACGCACAAGCTCTGCCGGGGTTGCCGCATGCCGCTGGAAGACGGCGCGCTGGAGTCGCCCCTGTTCGAACTGGGCGTGAGTTGCCCGCGCTGCCACGCCAGCACCAGTGAAGTGCAAAAGAACCGGGCGCGTGAACGCCAGCGGCAATGGGAACGTGCCAAGGCGCGGGACTTGGCCCACCTGGGCGAGCCCGTTGCGCCTGGGGTCGCCACCGCCGCGAACGGCCCCGAGCAATGACCGTGGACGCGCTTGCGCCCGCCGCCGCGCCCTACCCCATCCTATATTCGTTCCGGCGCTGCCCCTATGCCATGCGTGCCCGCCTGGCGCTGGCGGCCAGCGGTACGGTGTGTGAACTGCGCGAGGTGGTGCTGGCCCGCAAGCCGTTTGCGCTCCTGCAGGCCTCTCCCAAGGCCACGGTGCCTGTGCTGGTGCTGCCCGGTGGCACCGTGCTGGAACAAAGCCTGGACATCATGCTGTGGGCCCTGCGTGGCCACGATCCGCAGCAGTGGCTGCCACGCGGCGCACAGGAACTGGAGCGGGTGGTGGCTTTGATTGCGCACTGCGACGGCGACTTCAAGGCCAATCTGGATCGCTACAAATACCCCACCCGTTACGAACTCCATGACGGACGGGCACACCGGGATCGGGGAGCACTTTTTCTGAAGACGCTCAGCGACCACCTGGACCAAGGCGCTTTTTTGAACGGCGAAGCATTCGGTTTGGCCGATGCAGCCATCGCTCCGTTTGTGCGGCAGTTCGCGCACACCGACCCCCTTTGGTTTGCCAGTCAGGCGTGGCCACGGTTGCAGGGCTGGCTGGCAGCGTTTGAGGCCAGCGACCGCTACCAGCGGGTGATGGAAAGGTCGGCTGCATGGGTGGAAGGTCAAGCGCCGCTGCTGTTTCCGGGTTGGGAAAAGCTATCGCATTGCTAGCTATACTATTGATAGCTACATATACATAAGCTACAAGGGCTACAAGGGCTACAAGCAGAAAACCTGTAAGTATCGCCCTACCACCGTTCCATATAGGGCCGCAAATCCAGCTCAAACGTCCAGGCATCGCGCGGCTGGTTGTGCAGGTGCCAATAGTTCTCGGCAATGTGGTCGGGGTTCAGGATGCCGTCCTGGTCTTTCATGGCATAGCGCTCGGGAAACTGGGTGCGGATGAAGTCGGTGTCGATGGCGCCATCCACCACCACATGGGCTACATGGATATTGCGCGGTCCCAGCTCGCGCGCCATGCTTTGCGCCAAGGCGCGTAGCGCATGCTTGGCGCCCGCAAAGGCGGCAAAGTTGGCGGAACCCCGCAGGCCCGCGGTGGCACCAGTGAACAGAATCGTGCCGCGCCCACGCGCCACCATGCGCTGGGCAGCGGCCTGCGCATTCAGGAAGCCACTGAAGCAGGCCATCTCCCAGATCTTGAAGTACTTGCGCGCCGTTTCTTCCAGAATGCTGCAGGGCACGTTGGCGCCGATGTTGAACACCAGCACCTCGATGGGGCCGTGCTCGGCCTCGATCTGCTCGAACAAGGCTTTCACGTCTTCTTCCTTGCGCGCGTCGCTGGCGTAGCCAAAGGCCTGACCGCCGTCAGCGCGGATGCTGTCGACCAGCGGCTGCAACTTGTCGGCGGTGCGGCGCGTCATGCAGGCGATATAGCCCTCACGGGCAAAGCGCTTGGCGATGGCGCCGCCTGTGGAGTCACCGGCGCCGATGACCAGCGCGACTTTGGGTTGAAATGCATTCGCAGTCATGGCTTCTCCGGGTTGTTTTGGGAATGGTACGCTAGGTCGCCACGCAACAACTCATGGAGACAGCAATGCAAAAAACCGCAGAATTCTTTTTCGATGTGGGCAGCCCGGCCAGCTACCTGGCCTGGACACAGATGCCCGCGCTGTGCGCCCAGGCCGGTGCCAATCTGGTCTACAAGCCCATGCTGTTGGGCGGCGTGTTCCAGGCCACGGGCAATGCCTCACCCGCAACCGTGGCAGCCAAGGGCCGTTACATGACCGTGGACCTGGGCCGCTTTGCCAAACGCTACGGCGTGGCGTTCAGGATGAACCCGCACTTCCCGATCAATACGCTGCAGCTGATGCGAGGCTTGATCGGCATGCAGTTGCGCCAACCTCAACGCTTTGAAGCATTCCTGGGTGCTGTGTTTACCGCACTCTGGGCAAAGGGTGCCAACCTGAACGACCCGGCAGTGGTAACCGCCACACTGGTGGACGCGGGGTTTGACGCGGCAGAAGTCTTTGCCCTCGCAAACGATGCGGAAATCAAAGCCGAACTGAAAGCCAACACCGAAGACGCGGTGGCGCGCGGTGTGTTTGGCGCGCCCACCGTGTTTGTGGGCGATGCCATGTTCTTCGGCCAGGACCGGCTGGATTTCATCCGCGAGGCATTGGCGCCATCCGTCGCGACTTGAGCGAATGCGTTGAGCGCGCGGATAACGCGCAAGGGGCCGTTGAAAGAAAATGACAGAATTCAACGCCGATCCGGCTTTTCGTTGAGTTGGCACCTCCAGTCATGCACAATGATGGAGTTATCAATACGGGATGCATGAAATGAAAGCACTGTTCTGTTATGGGTTGGTTGCAACGGCTCTCTTGGGGTGTGGTGGTAGCGGAGTTGGCAATGACTGCTCTACAGCGGTAAATTATTGCAATGTCCCGCCAGTTGCCAACCCGGGCAGCCCACAAAACGTTCTGATGGCAAACACCATTACCCTGGATGGAAACGGCAGTTCGGATCAAAACGGCAACCCGCTAACCTACGCATGGGAATTCGTCTCCAAGCCAGCGGGCAGCATTGCAGTCCTGGCTTCTTCAACCTCCGCCAAAGCGACGTTCGTTCCTGATCTGGCTGGCATTTATTTGGTCAGCCTGACCGTTAGCGACGGAAAAGCCAGCAGTCCTGCCGTCACCGTTGCAATCACGGCGAGTGCAACCAACCTGTCCGTCACCCAGGCACCTTTTGCGAATGGCAGTTCCATTCCCATCCGGTTTGCAGCCACATCGGTGGGCGGCAGCAACGTCACGCCCCAACTGAGTATTGGCGATGTTCCAAGCGGGACCGCCCGCTTTGCCATCATCATGGACGACGAAGTTGCACCCTGCCAGAGCGGCTTGGGTGCATGTCGCCACTGGGGTGTGTTCAACCTGCCGGTTGCCAAGACGTTCATCAACGAAGGGGAAAACCTTCTGTTGCAAAGCGGCGCGGTGTATGGAACCAATTTCACCGGAACGGTGGGCTACATGGGGCCAAGTGCAGCGTCTGGGCACACCTACAAGCTGACTGTTTTTGCGTTGGCCGCTGCCATGCCATTCATCACCGGCAAGCCGGAATATACGCGGGCCAAATTTGAAATCGATTTCAAGGACTTCATTCTTGGCAAGGCTACGCTGACGGGCGTCTATCCGTAAATCGCTATCAAATAAATAGCTGCCAGCCAATATTCCACAAGGGCTATCGGCTGGTTCCATGCCTGCACTTGGCGCACCTGCAGTTTGCGGTGCGGCCCAGGCGCCTCACAGACACCCATTCGCGCAACCGTGCGAAGGTCCAGAACGGCGTTAAAGCGCCAGACGTGCCCTGGCCTGGGCGTATTCGCGTTTGAGCTGGGCCACGAAGTCTCCCGCAGACTGAACTTTGCTGATGGCTCCAATCCCCTGACCGCAACCCCAGATGTCCTTCCAGGCTTTGCTCTTGTCACCGCCAAAGTTCATCTTGCTCGGGTCGCTTTCGGGCAAGTTGGCCGGGTCCAGACCCGCAGCGCGGATGCTGGGTG
>JBPOIP010000077.1:0-4352 GCA_052034395.1 Pseudomonadota bacterium | reverse complement strand
GCGCAGGTGCTGGGCGAGCGAGGCTTCCTTCTTCTCGTCGTCCTTTTTCTCGTCCTTCTTCTCGCCCTTCTCGTCGTCCTTCTTGCCCATCAGCCAGGGCGGAAGGTTCTTCTTCTCGTCGCCGCCGCCGTCGTCCTTCTTCTCGTCCTTCTTGTCGGCGAGGAACGCCGGCATCTCGCCTGCCTTCTTCTGGTTGGCGTTCTTGCCGTTGTACCCCTGGTACGGGCGCGCTGCCGACGGTGCCTGGGCCGCTGTCTTGTCCGCGGCCTCCTTCTGCAGACCGACGAGGTAGTGCGCCTTCTCGAGCTGGGTCATGCCCATGCAGGCGCGGACGTGTGCGACCTTGGCGTCCTGGTCGTACGCCGACGGGAGGTGCGGGACCACCTCGGCGGCGGTCTTCTTGAACAGCTCGAGGTACGGGTCTTCGGAGGCCGCCTTGGACGAGTGCTCGATCAGCGAGTTGGTGCCGGAAGGCGACTCGGCAGGACCGCTCGGGTGAGGCGTCTCGCGACCGACGACTGCGCCGCCGCTGACCTGCGACATCAGCTCGCCCAGGTCGCCCTGGCTCGGCAGGACCGCGTAGCCGGGCGGACGGTTCGCGGCGTCCATCTTGCCCTCGGCGGTGGTGGGCTCCGTGTTGCCCTTGTCCCCGCCTTCGATGGTGGTGCCCTCGGCGAGCTTCTTGATCAGCGTGGTGAGCGCCGCCGCCGACTTCGAGGCATCGGTGATCGAGTTCGAGCCCGACGGCGAGTTGCTCGGTGCGTTGGGCTGGGTCTCCTCCTTGCCCACGGCGCCCGGCCGCGTGTCGACCGCGGTCGAGCCCTGCGAGTTCTCGGCGTAACCCGCCGGGCGGTCCGACGCGTCCATCTTGCCCTCGGCCGAGTTGGGCGTGGTGTTGCCCTTGTCGCCGCCTTCGATGGTCGAGCCCTCCGCGGCCTTCTCCATCAGGTGGAGGGTGTGCGCGTGCGCCAGTGCCCCGAGGTCCTCGAGCGAGGCCACCTTGGTCACCGACGCGGCCTTGTAGCCGGGCTGGGACTTGAGGTGCTCCGAGGCGTCGTAGATGTGGCGAGCGATCGACGCGGTGACCTCGCGGGTCGGCGCGCTCGGATCGAACTCGACACGGGCACCGATGTAGTCGGCGACCTTGGTGGCGGTGTCTTCGTCGGGGAACGACACGTGACCGCTCTGGATCAGCGCGTTCGCGACGCCTCGAACATATGCCTGCTTGAACATGGTGTCGTCTCCTCGAGCCGTCTAAAGCGGTTGTCCGACCGTAAAATGGTAGGTCAAAATCCTCGGTTACCCAAATCAGCCGAGGAGGTTTGCTTTGCCTGCGCCTGCAGCTACAGGAGCAGTAGGTTGCGTCGCAGGCTTCGGGACCGAAGACGGCATGGCGGTCGCCGAAGATTGTGCCGGGTTGAGTGACGGATTGTACGCCGCGGCGCCCTGGACCATGTTTGCACGTTTCAAAGCCGCTCCCGCAAGCGCCTTGGACTGCCGAGCCCCTTGCAGAATCTGTTCTGCAAGGGATGCCGTTTCTTGCGGCAATGGATGCGGGCCCGCAAGAATGGACTGCAGCGCCTTACCCTGTGTGTGCGCTTCGATTCGGTGCGCGGGGTAGTGGTAGGGGCGCGGCGTTCTCCATGCCGGAGAACTCTCGATGTTTAGTGTTTCCAGCGCTCGGGGAATTCCTCCTTCTTTTAGAAAGAGGATAACCGCTGCTTTGACGCCCTCAGCGTACGCGTTTTTCAGGGTCATTGATACACTCCCTGGCCGTACATCAGAGGGTCGAGTTGTTGAGGCTCGGGCGAGCTTCCGAACGCGTGTCCGATTCCTTTGCCCAACGCCTGGCCGGCGCGTGCAAGCATCGGTGCGCCGAGTGCTCCGGCGGCCGGCAGGCCGAAGCCCATGCCAAGAGACCCACCGACTGCTCCGAGGGTGTTGCTCAGACGACCTTCATTGGGGTCGCCGGCTTCGCCCTTCATCGCCTTGTAGGCGTTGTAGCCTGTCGACAGGGTGCTGGCACGCCCCAGCCAGCCCATGATCTGCGGCAAACGTTCGCCGTTCATACCGCGTTCGACCGAGGGCCACAGGATGGACTTCGGGTCGAGGATTCCACCAGGTCGAAAGGCTCCGCGACCTTGTTGCAGAACCTTCTCGGGGTGGCCGATCATCAAGCGGGGGATCGACTTGACGGCGTCGAGCGCGCCTTGACCGAAGCGCGCAACAGCGCCCGGCTGGAGCGCCGCTTCCTTGATGCCGTAGCGCGCATACGCTTCCTTCACGCCTTCGCGGTATGCGTCATGCAGCATCAGTAGTTCCCTTCCGTGCCGTTCCCGAAGTCGGTACCCGCGGCGTAAGCGGGAACAGGATGGGCACCATGAGTATCACTTACATCACCCCGCCATGCACCTGCAAGGAGGGATTCCTTCAGGTAACGGTGCCCCAGGCGCGCCATCCAGTCAGGGTTCAACAACGGGGTGCGTGAGGCCGCACGCATCACGGGGACGGCGCGGGGCCCCGCCATCGCGATCCCTACGGAGTTGATTCCGTTCTTGGCGAGCGTATCGCGAATCGTTCCAGTAACACGTGTTCCCGCCGTAAAGTGAAGCGTGCTGTTCGCCAGCACTTCGCCGATGGCGTCGTCAATCGGAACTTGTTTTTGGCTCGCAGCAAGTGCGGCTGCATACCGGTTGTAGTTGACGATGTCGCCCTTGATGAAGCCGTGTGACGTATCTTCGCCCGGGTCTTCGATCGACACGTGGTTCAAAACCGAACGTGCCAACGTTTCGATGTGGCGGCGGTCGATGTCTGCGCCCGAGCGCTTGTAGATGTCATGGAGGGTGTCCACGAGGTATCGACGGCCTTCGCCGAGTCCCTTGTGTCGGACGACTTCGTCGGGCTTCGGAACACCGTCCGACAGGGCATCACCGGCTTCGACACGTTGACCTGACACCGCCAGCACGCGTAGGTCGGGTGGGACGTAGAGCCGTTCCTGGTCGACCCATACGTACGTCCCGCCCTGTGGTGCTGGTTCGATCTTCGAAACCGTTCCGTTGTGCTCCGCCAACGTTGCGCGGTGCATGAATGACTGCGGTACCTCGAGAACTTGCCGTACGCCCTTGATGCCCTCGGGCTTCTTGGCATCCTCTTCCTTCGTCGAGATACGCCCGCCGTGCTTGGCGTTCAACGAGAACTGCGTCAACGGCTCAGACAGCGCTTGCGCCGCACGCATTCCGACGTTTGTTCCGATACGGTGCAGTTGCCCTGTTGGAGAAACACCTTGGCATTTTTGGCAAATGCCGTGAGGAGCTTCGCATGTCATCGGCGAACGAACGATCAGGGTCGTGTCACCCAGCTTCTGGAGGATTTGCGGAGTGAGCAGAATCCCGGCGGCGACGGTTCCTGCGGGCTTCGCGAGGTAACGGTCCACGGCGTGGCCGTCGCGTGCGTTCATGGCCACGCCGTTGGTGGTGCCGCAGTCCGGCATCGTGATGAGCTTGTCGCCCATGTTGTTGATCAGGATCTTGGCGAGGTCTCCAGGCTCCACCACCGAGATGTTCGACTTGATGGCGTTGATGCGTGCTTCGTTTCCTGCCACCCACGCATCGGAGGGACGCAGGCCTTCTGCGTACGACCGCGGGATGAACCACGGAACGATGCGGTCTCGTTCATCTCGCGCCAATACAGGCGCTCCGATGATTCGCATGAGCTGGGCCGCGTTGCCACGCCCGCCCGACCGAACCATCTCGCCCATCGTCCCCTTGTTGTCCTTCGTATGCCCCAGCACGGCGTTCTGTGCTTCGAGCAGCGTCTTCTCTCGGTCGGCGCCGGTTTCCTTGGCAAAGCGGGCCTGGTAGGGCGCGATCAAGGCGTCACGTACTGCGTAATTGGGTGCGATGTCGTCGAGACCGACGGAGATCCCCTCGAGTGTCGCAAACTCATCACCCATGCGTTTGAGTTTGGTGACGATGTCGGGGTACTTGTCCGGATGTTGCTTTGCGATCTCAACAAGAATTTCGTTGAGCTTCGCTTTGGTCAAAACACCCCGCCCGCGGTACTCCGCAGGCAAGATGTCGTCGACCAGGTGTTCGCCGAGGGTGGTCACAGGGGCTCTAGTACACCCCAGCTTGCTGGCGTGCCGCCAGTTGTTCCTCTTCCTTTTTCTTGTTCATGTGGTGCATCAGACCCAGGCCGCCTGCGACCGCGAGCGAAGGTGCCAGCGTCTTCAGGCTTTGCATGGCCATCCCACGGTGGCTGGCACGCGCCAGCTCCATGTGGCCGGGCGTGATCGCTTCGGGGCTCATGCCGTCGAAGCCTTTGAACGCCGGGCTCAGTTGACCGCCCAGGCC
>JBPOIP010000179.1:0-11096 GCA_052034395.1 Pseudomonadota bacterium | reverse complement strand
CGCTCATATAGAGCCCTGCGAGCTGATGAGCGAGCCATCCTATAGAGTTACTCTTCCCGCTTCCTGCACTGTGCTGTATGAGGTATTTTTGCCCCGTTCCTTTCGCTTTTGAGTCTTGGAGGAGTTGATTCACAACGGTGAGTTGATGATAGCGAGGAAATATGAGTTTTCTGACTCGCTTCCCCCGCTTCTCTTCAACGATTACCTGAGCAAAATCTCGAAGGAGTTTTGAGAGGTTCGATTTTGTGAGTATCTCTTCCCACATATAGCTTGTACGAACACCATCTTCGACTGGTGGATTACCAGCTCACTCATCATGCCCCTTATTGAATGGAAGAAACCAAGTCTTTGCATCTTCAAGATGCGTTGTCATATAGACAAGCTCAGTATCTACTGCAAAATGCACGAGACATCGCTCAAATCGAAAAAGTTCTTCACGACTACTTCGATCTGTCTTGTACTGTTCGATTGCATCTTTTACATTCTGCCCTGTAAGGAGATTTTTGAGTTCGAGAGTTGTGATCGGGAGTCCATTGATAAGGAGCACCATATCGATGGATTTGTTGTTCTGGAGGCTAAAAAATAGCTGTCTCGTCACGATAAAGGTATTTGCTTCCCAGAGAGCTATGAGATCTGGATTTAGAGTTGAGTTTGGCTCGAAAAAGAAAACCATAATATGAGCATCTCTATCTTTCACTCATTTTCTCATCACGTGTATGATTCCTTTTTCTGTGATTTCCTTCTGGAATCTCTGAAGGAATTTTGATTGATATGATTCTCCATAGTTTACTCTGAGTTTTTCGATCTCTTTTGACTGTGTTCGCTCTACGAAATCCCAAAATGCCACAAGGTCCATACATTCCTTACGGTCATAGTGTCCCGAATGTTCTCCAGAGTAGAATTTCTGGACGAATCCATTTTGTTTGATGAGAGATTCTGTGAAGAGCTCTTCGAATCCTGATTCACGAGTATTAGTAGACATAGATATACGATTATGAAATACTGATTTTCCCTGTCACTGCCTGATAGATGAGGCTGGTCTGATATTCTTCGATGAGAGCGATTTCTTGTTCTATTTTTGCTATAGCAGAGTCGATTTGAGAGGTTTCTTTATTGATAAATTCAACTATTATATTCTGCATCTCTCAAGGCGGACATATTACAAATCAATTATCAATGGTAAATTGATTGAATATCTTTGCTCAATATATATTCTCATTAGCGCTACTTATAAAGTAGGCAGGTAAGGCATAATACCAAAAATCAAGATTGAGTCATTCTTTTGGAAATATTGATAGTATAGCCTCATTTGTATAAGTATCTTCTGATACGAAGGCTACTTGCCCGACAGATAACTTGAAACTATAGAGTAGACTTCATCTTGGTACTATCTCCATATTTGCCTCTTTTATGGCAAGTTCCGTTATCTTATTCTTTGAATCTCCAGTATACTTTCAATTCAAATCAGAAATAGTGATCCAATTATAACCATTCTCAGCATCATAATAGTCACTTTTCCCGCTACTTGGAGTTCATCAAGTTGCGTATTTGAATACAAATTTCAGCTTCTTCACTTCCCAATCTTCTGGAATTTCTCAGATCCACGGGATTCCACTCTCTTTCATCTTTGCATTCGGATCGATGCCTTTCGTGACAGCACGATGGATGATAGATTGTTTTTGTTCTTTGAGGAGATTGATGAGTTTTTTCTTGTTCTCGACAAATTTCTTGATCTCAGCCGTTTTTTGGTCGAGGAAATTAGCGATTGCGATTTGATCTGAATACGAAGGAACTATTACCAATCCGTTATCAATCGTAAACTGGTTGAATATCTTTGCTCAATATATATTCTCATTGGCATTACTTATAAAATAAGCTTGCAAAGCATAATACCAAAAATCAAGATTCAATCACTCTTTCGGCAATATAGATAAAATTGCCTCATTTGTATATGTATCTTCTGATACGAATGCTAATTGTCCAACAGATAGTTTGAAGCTATATAAAAGACTTCATTTAGGTACAATCCGCATATTAGTCTCTTTTACAGCTAACTCTGTAATTTTATTCTTGGATTCCCCAGTATATTTTCAATCCAGATCAGCAATAGTCATCCAATTATAGCCATTCTCAGAATCATAATAATCGCTCTTTCCACTACTTGGAGTTCATCAAGTTACATATTTGAATACAAATTTCAATTTTTTAACTTCCCAATCCTCTGGTATCTCTCAGATCCAAGGAATATTTGTTTTTTTGAGGGATGTTTTAGGATTTTGAGTCATATTATTCGGATCAATTATTATTTCTTTATCTTTATCAAGGTAGCAATATATCAACCTCACTGCTCTGATTGTTTGTCAACTCGTAAAATTGAATATTTTCCGTCTTTGAGTTTTTCTTCGAGTTGTTTTACCTCACTCTCATATTCGCTTTCAGGTGAAAACTTTACAAACTCTATTCAATAATTTGCTCGGCTCTTGTGCCAAGTAAAGATAGCTAACACAGCTGAAACAATGAGTGATATGATTGAAATAATAATTGCTATAACTGCTATAATTTCCATAGGATTATTTGAGGGATAAAAATTCAATTATGAAATTATTTCTTTGAGTACTCCATTGGTCTCTACTTCGAGAGCAAGTATGTCTCTCGTGATATTTTCGAGACTTCGTGGTGGAGTGTATTCGTAGAAGTATTTATTGAAATTGATTTCATATCATCTCTTTCTCTCCTTATCACTTATCCATGCATCAGGTGCAAATGGCAGGACTTCTCGCTCGAAATATGCTTGTATATCTTCTTTGAGTGGGATATTTTCCTTGTCCCGGAGGTCTGCATCTGGCTCTGACTTTCACTTCTTCATGATGATAGCTCAGCTCTCGTCTCGTTTTGGTCGCTCGACGATAATCTGAGTATATCCGAAGTCTTCATTATCAAATATCTTCGAGTATTCACTCTCATGAAAGCTATCAAAAAGCTCATAAATTTTTTGAATACCTGCATCCTTGATCTCATTTCGCTTATCCCCAAGACTCTTGGTCATCTTCGTAAAAAACTCATTACTCGTTGCATTGATAAGTTGAATCTTTCCTTTTTTGTGAGTGGGTTTGCGATTCGTCATCACCCATATATAGGTCCCGATTCCAGTATTATAGAAGAGGTCCTTCGGAAGGGCGATGATAGCCTCGAGGTAGTCGTTCTCAATGATATGCTTTCTTATATCACTCTCTCCGCCTCCTGCATCTCCCGTGAAAAGGGCTGATCCATTGTGGACCGATGCGATACGAGTTCCGAGAGGAGTATCATGCTTCATTTTCGAGAGCATATGAAGAATGAAGAGCAATTGCCCGTCATTGATACGAGGAGTCCCAACGGTAAATCTATGATCGAGAATTTCTTTTTTCTTTCCTGTAGCAAGTTTATCTTGGTCAGCCTTCCAAGACTTTCCATAGGGAGGATTTGTAAGTATGAAGTCGAATCGATCATCGGGAAAGCCATCATTTGAAAGAGTCGAACCAAAGGCAACTTTGTTGTCTCTTTCTCATTTGAGAAGCATATCAGCTTTACAGAGAGCATAGGTCTCCGGGTTGATTTCTTGTCCAAAGGTGAAGATATTCGCATTCGAATGAATATTGCTTTCATCTCACTGTATAAACTCCTTAGCAACGGAGAGCATACCACCACTTCCTACACATGGATCATAGATAGAGAGTGGCTTATTTTTTATCTGATCTTGTACGGGAAGAAATAAGAGATTTGTCATCAATCGTATAACTTCACGAGGAGTAAAATGTTCTCAAGCTTCCTCGTTGTTTTCCTCGTTGAATTTGCGAATCAGCTCTTCAAAAACATATCACATATCGTGATTGGATAGAGATTTTGGGGATAGCTTCTCACTCGCATCCGAGAACTTCTGAATGAGAGCAAAAAGAATATCTGCTTCCTCAAGTTTCTTTATTTGATTATCAAATTCAAACTTTCAAATAATATCTTGGATATTGGAGCTATAACCATTGAGATACTGCTTGAAATTTGCTTTAAGGTTTATTGGATCTTTGAGGAGATTTTTGAGAGTAAATGGTGAGATGTTATAAAAAGCATACCCAGTAGCTTTTTCAAGAATTGGCTCAATATTCGTAATTTTGTCTTTGAATTTTGCATATTCTGCGAGTACCTTTTCTTTTGTCTCAATAAGTTCGCTATCGATACGAGTAAGGACAGTCATTGGAAGAATAACATCTCGATACTTGCCTTTCACATAAATATCTCTGAGAATGTCATCAGCAACCTGCCAGATAAAATTCACGATAATTGAGTTATTTTGTTGAGTCATATAGTGACAGTAAAGTTGAGGAAAACATTATGAAAATCAGTATATAGAAGATTAGATTTGCACCAAGTTTGAGGATAATTTTCCCAAAACATTTTGATGTATAAATGAAGATTTCCCCATTATTGAATCAATCTTACTGTATTTGATAAACTCCCCAAGATCTAAAATCTCACGTGAATATTTTGTTCGAAACAAGTCCGCCAAGGACAGCCATTTTCAACTTTGCCCACAAAAGAGTAGTTCATTGAACGGCTCTTTTATTTTGTATACTAGGTTACTGCCGTCTACTTCCAAGTTCGCAAATATAAAATTGATGAGTTCTCGTTTTTTCGAAATTTGCGAACCTTTGAAAAGCGTATAAGCCCGATTTGCTAGTTCCAGTATGTATGAAGACGATAAAAGGAATGCCTCATCTCATCGAGAATGGTCCTTGAGTTGTTCATAGATATCTCGTTCCTCTTTCTTGAGCTTTTGTATCTTTTTGTCATATTCATTGACTGTAATACGCTTATCAAGTCGATCATCATAAAGAACTTCCATTTTATTTTGAATTCTTACTTGTTCAGAAAGGAGATTTTTTTGTTGTAATTTTAGAAAATCTTGCTCTTGCTTATGGTTATCTGATAATATTTGCACCAAATCCATCAAAGCATCCTGAGGAATCTGAATTTGCTTGAATACATTCATAATTTGCCCTTCAAGTATATCCTCTCTTTCATGTACTGCCTTACAAGTATGGCATCGTACATAATTTATATCCTTCTGAGTATAGCTACTCAATTTATTTCAGCACTGCTTACAATGAAGTATACCCTTGAAAATAAATTCTTTTTTATTGTACTGTGTTCATCTTTCATTTGATGCACGTCCTGCGAGAATATCCTGGCATATAGTAAAGAGTTTATACGAAATCAGAGGTTTGTATTGATGATCATATATATTTCACTTCACGATCATTTGTCCGTAATAAAAAGGATTTCTCAGGAGCGAGTGCATACCACTTTTGGATATTCTCTTTCATTCACGTGTAGTAAATCACATTTTTGTGATTTCTTTTGCCACTCCTGCAACACTATGTAAACCCGTGGAAAATAATTCGAATGCCTTGATAATATAATAATTTCTATCAGGATCTGGCACGATCCATTTTGATCACTCTCTTGCACTTGATTTCTTGCTTATACTCCCGTCATCCTTGTTGATATTGATATACCCGAGCGGAGCTTTTCAAATCCATTCACCATCTTGGACCTTCCGATCAAAACTTCGCTTTACATTATCGCGGAGCTGAGAAACATACTGTTTTGCAAAGAGAACTCACATATCCCATCGCATAATTGCAGAGGAATTTGAATCCTGATCAATGATGAGATTTTCCCTCAAAAAATACATTGCCACCTTTCATTTTTTTCGAAGACTATCAAGCACGACACTCTCCTTATAATCTCTCTGAAGTCGATCAATAGTTTCAACAAAAAGAGCAACACATTCATGAGAAGCCTCAATCCCCTTCACAATAGCCTCAAATTGCTTTCTTGTCTCCTTTGTTGATGATTCTGCTAATTCATATATTTCAACCTCAGTATAGCCATACTTTTGTGCATATTCCTGAATACGAGCTACTTGAGCAGGTATTGAAAATCCTTGCTCTTCTTGTTCTTTTGTAGATACACGAGCAATACCGATTGCTTTCATATTCTAATAGTTAGATTTTTATACTTTCCATAAATGCATCAAAATCAGCTCCGTCTATACGGATTTCTTTCCCGATTTTGTATGCTTTGATTTTCTTCGCTTTGATGTAGCGATAGATAGTCATTTTTGTAACCTGGAGCATACCTGCTACTTGCTCTACTTTGTAGAAAATTGGTTTTTTCATAAAAATCATTATTTACTATTATTAACACCAGTATACTTATATTCGGATATCTGCAAAGGTTTATACAAGCTCAATGCTTCATGTATGATAGGGATAAATGTGAATGTATTTGTAGTGCCCTGAAACTCTTTGAGTTCACTATAGAGACGCTTGAGAGTCCTTGGATTGTACTGAGCTTCAAATTGTTTTCTTATATCCCTATAGTCATCATTCGAGAGTAATTCGGCAAGCTGTGCAAGTGCGAGGAGTTTTGTAGGTGTATATTTTTTTGCATGTCGCATCATTATATTCCATCTATCAACTGATTTTATTTCCATAAACTCCAGTATCTTCAGATCAATCATCATAAGGTTCCAATGTTGCTCTACAATTCTTCTTGCTGTTTCCATACAAAAAGCATCTTGAAAGGTAAATGGATCAGCAAAAGTAATACCAAGATCTGTATAAATAGATTTCAATTTTACCTTATTCATAAATCGAACTTCTATCCTCAAAACATCGAATGATTTTTTATTTTGTTGATTTTCATTCTTCCGAATATCTTCAAATAAGCTCATTTGATAGTTTATTCCTTTCATATCTTTATCGACTCCTCGATCTTCTGTTTTGCGAAGGTCCGCAATTTTATCGTAGAGAATTATTTGAAAACTTTTTGTATGGAGCCGAAAAGCTTCTCATCCATTTTGATAATCAGTTTTTGTTGTGTCAAACCGTGCAGAGATATTTGTTTTTGCTATCAATCCCAGTACACGACTCACGCTTGTATAGTCATACAAAACAATATTTTTTCCATAGTGAATAGTTGATACAATCGCTTGTTCGAGCTTTCCATCCCTGACAATCACTCACATATCCTTCAATCATTCTTTCAAAACATGAATAACACGTGGAAAATCATCATCGGATAATTCATCAAAATTATTTCCAAAAAGAAGCTTTGGTATTGAAAATTCAATCTTGAGACTGATGACATCCTTCGTTCCATCCCATCGACTCAACAATGTAAGCCTTGGTTTATAGATAGAATTTCGCTCATCTTCTTTGGTAGGATTTTGCACACACTTTCGCACTCCATTGACACGAGCAATATAGGGTGGAGTATTGAGACCCCTTGTATTGGGTTGAAAGAGCGATCCATCTGTAATTCTAAAATGATGAACTGGGAGTGTGAGTATGATAGTATCAATCATTTTCTACATTTTTAGCAATAAGAAGATACTCTGCAATGATCGAGCACTCAATTATCCGAGAGCATTCTTGAGTAACGGGATGAAAAATATTGAGGTCTTTCCCTTTTGATTTTCGTGTTGGGTATGTGAGACGATATCCAGATTCATCTCTCTTTTTATGAATAGCTATGGACCCTATATAGATGCTCTCATTGATGATAGCACTTGCAAATGCTACTAACCCATCTTGAGATCTAACTGGGAATATCCTTATTTGACTGACAGTTATGTTCATATTGTTGAATAATGCTTTGTCTTCTGTCTTCTTCTATAAGAATCTCAAACAGTCATACAAGGCCAGCGAGTTCCATTCGCCGTTCCATAGTGATAGAGCGATTCTCAGATTCAGACATTGAGACACAAAAAAATAAGATACGATGATCTTACTTTTTCTATTTCGATTTTTTTCAATTGGATTCGAGCATTTTTCGAGTGCTGTCGACTACTTTTCGACTCGAATTGCTGAGGTGAGTTTTATATAGCCATTCCCTATCTTAAAAAGACCAGTCACTCAAGTGAGCTTTGCTATCCTTCCATTGAGAAGTTTCACTCGATCATAACTCAAACTCTTTTTTCTTTTCCTCATTTCATCATTCTTGAGTTCTCAAATATTTGGTTCCAGCCTTTCTACTATTTCATCGATTCATACACCTGAATCAATATGAAACATCAGGTCAAAATATTCCCTTACAAAACCTTCATTTGTTTCTCAAAGGGCAATCTTTCTTCCGTTCAGCTCAAGAACTTCCCTTTCTTGATTATAACTGATATTGCCTATGTTTTCCTTCTGCTTTCCTGATTCGGGACCCATACCAAGAATGTGTGCTATCGTATCACTGTAAATTTTTACAACAAATACATCCTTAATATTCCAAGACTCAACAGATATATCATCGATCTTATCAAGCCAGTACATATATTGAAAACAAGCAAAATCAGCATTTACAATATCACCAAATTTCATAAATACCGTATTTCCTATGATTTCCGATTTCTTCGCAAGAGCTATAAATTTTCGAGCAACTGATTCTATTCCATCCGAGTTCTCAAAACTATCAGAAATATGAGCATCTATGAGTTTTTGGAGTTTTCACATATTTCACGTATTACACTCCAGTTCAATATGAACATATTCACCAAAATAAGATATCTTTTGCCATAAGTCATCGCCTTTAAGAGTCTTTCATAGGTATTTCGGAAAGAAACTTATATAACTTTTATCTCAATCAAAAGATCTTTCTTCTTTAAGTTCCTGTACATAATGGTATTTTGCTATCGCCCTTGATGTAAGGAACTCATCGAGTCTTCCAAGCTCTCAGAGCACGCAATAGAGATCATCTATAGTATCGTCACTGATTGAGAGAGGGTTTTCAGAGCGTGTCAGAAAATTTCTTATAATATCACGCCCAATGTCATCAAGATACCTACCCATGAAGACATCCTTTATATCAAAAGCAAAAAATAACTGCGTCAAATTTGCGATTCGACATAAGATCAGAGATTTCGCATCAAACATAAAAAGATAATCCCAAAGGCTTCATTCATTCCAAACTGCCTCATCAAATGGGATAACGTTTGTACGATATCCTTCTACTTTCAGTATGTTCCCAAGCGAGAGAGTTATATCATCTTTTTCACTTTGGTAGTGTTCAAATATCTGTAGAAGATACCAAAAATAGATAGGATCTTGAAGTACCCCATACCAATCCAAATCAAAATCTTTTTCTGCTCTTTGCTGTTCACAAGACTCATCTTCAACAGAAATACCAGAATAATAGAATCAGAAATTATTCGATGTTTTTGGTCTTTTGAAAATCATACAGTTTTAGCATAAGTAAGACCTATATCTTCTCCTTGAGTTTTTCACTCACCATTCGATCAAGATAGCGAATCAGATGTTCTTGGAAATCGCCATTGTCATGGTAATTATTATAGAACTCCAGATGGTCATCAACATTCGTTGTGATTTTCTCATCAAGGAGCTTCTTGAATTCGAGTTTTCTGTTAGCCCTATCAGTCTGAAGAGAGTCCAGCATTCTCTGATCAGCAACTATTTCATCAGATATATCACCAAGCATCTTTCGTACCTTATCTTCACTGCTAAAATTCGTACCAAATCGAGTATTGAACTCCGTGACGATATGTTCGAGAATGTCTGTTGGGATGTCCGTTCCAGATCCCTTGAGAGTTGTTGGCATTGGCTCTATCTCACCATCTTCCGCAAGACTGATACGAGCATTCGATGTTACTTTCTCATTTCTATACGACTCAAAATCTATCGAATCGAGAACATCTTGGCTTATGGCAATTTCTCTCGATCACAGCTCAATAATTTTCTTGTTCAAGACCTTGAGAAATTGATAGAGTTCTTCAAATTCCACCACTTCATAGGTCACGATTTGTGAGATAAAACTATAGAATTTTGTATATGATTTTGCCTTATCTTTGAAATCATCTATCTGATCGACTGGAAGCTTTTTGATATTTTCAACAACACTATCGAGCATTGCATGAAGTTTTTCAACTGCAACACCTGAGAGAATATCAGTCGAAAATTTGTTGACTACATACTCATCGTACACGCCGAAGGCATCAAGAGCGTCTTTGAGATCATGGAGTTTATTTGGATCGCTTCACTTGGAAAGTATGGTGCTTTTATAATACGGCTCAAAAGCTCTTTGGATATCCTCTTCTGTATTATAAAAATCCAATACAAAAGTACTCTCCTTGTCCTTATGAACACGATTGAGTCGTGAAAGAGTTTGTACCGCATTCACTCACCCGAGCTTCTTATCAACATACATCGCCTGAAGAAGTGGTTGATCAAATCCTGTTTGATATTTATTCGCACATATGAGTATTTGATAGTTCCCATTCTCAAACTCATCAGGGATTTTGCTAGAGCTAAATTTATTGATATTTGATTCATTCCAATCAGTACCATCAAGATTCACATCTCCAGAAAAAGCAACGATCACTGCAAGTGGAAGACTCTTTTGTAGAATAATCTTTTTGAAGGCAAAGCCGTATTTTACAGCACTCTTTCGGCTTCCACATACAACCATCGCTTTTGCCTTTCATCCCACGAGCCCCTTGAGATAGACTTGGTGATAGAAATGATCAAGCATTGCTTCCGCTTTTATCTCAATCGTTGCTGAGTGTGTTTCTACAAATCCCTTGAGTTGCCTATTGGCTCGCTTTTTATCATATTCCTTGTCCTTATCTCACACGATAGTCAGCTCATAATAGCTCTTATAGGTCGTGTAGTTCAAGAGCACATCCATAATGAAGCCTTCTTCGATAGCCTGCTTCATCGTGTAGTTGTGATATGCTCGATATTTCCCATCTTCTCACTGTATTCCGAATATCTCAATGGTTTTATTCTTTGGTGTTGCTGTAAAGGCAAAATAACTAGCATTTGGAAGCATCTTTCGAGCCTGGAGAGTCTCCAGAACTATATCTTCATCAGTCAATCCCTCAATACCTTCGCCATCCTCTTCGGTGCTCATCGTTTCATTCATTTTTCCAATAGTTTCTCCACTCGTGCTTGAGTGAGCCTCATCGATGATGATAGCAAATTTTTGACCTCAGAGTTCACCGATCGTATCAACGATCATCGGAAATTTCTGGATTGTCGTGATGATAATTCTCT
>JBPOIP010000215.1:0-3225 GCA_052034395.1 Pseudomonadota bacterium | reverse complement strand
AGACATTAATTTAATTTTCTTAAATGGATTTATTTCATGGGCGGGTTTAAATTTATTTTCAGGAAAATGTCTGTTAATAATTTTTATTATTTCTTCACCTTTAAATCCATCTGGATCTTCTATTGAATTTCCATTCATATTTAATTTAATATCTTTTTTTTCTAAGATTTCTTTTACGAAATCAGCCACTACAAAATACCATTTCCAATTACCAGAAGTTCTTTCTCTTTTCCACCACCATAAAGCTGTATTTGGTTCAATTCCCCAAGTATAAGCTTTTTTTAATACCAATGATAATGTTCCGGTTGGAGCAATTGAACTAACACAAACATTTCTCATGGTGTCAAATTCTAATTTATGTCTTTCAATCATTTGCTTAATAAAAGGTGATTGAATATAATTTTCTTTATTGAATGCTAAAAAATTACCTTTTTCTTTTCCTAATTTAATTGAAGTTTCATAAAGCCCAAGATTTAAAGAATCAGTTAATTTAAAAATTAAATCAATTCCTTCGTCTGTATCATATCCAATTTCATTTTCAATTAAATATCCATCTACATTTGTTATTCCAATTCCAACTCTTCTTAAGTTTTTTAAAGAGTGTAATTGTTCTTCTATTGGATACCTTTTATCTCTGATTTCCATTTCAACTATATTATCTTGAAATCTTAACATTGAAGGTGCCACTTCATATCTTAAAAATTTAATAGCTTTTTCGTTGTCTTTAAATTTTACTAAATATAAATAATTAGCTGAAGCTAAAACACATAATCCACAAGATTTATCTTTTTTAAATTCCAAAAATTGCTCGGAACAAGCATTACTTCCTTTAACTTTCCAATCATCACTTCCTAAATAATCAGAATTAGAATATCTTTTTATTGTATCAATAAATTGAGCTCCAGGTTCGGCAAATTGTTTATTGTTTTTAACAAACATATCAAATAATACATTTGCTTTCTCCATCCTCTTTACTTCTTCTCCAGAATCCGTTATATAATTCATTTCCCAATCTTCATTATTAATAACAGCTTTCATAAATTCATCTGTTATATGAACTGAAATATTTGCGTTATCTATAGTTTTTTGATCTGATTTAACTGTTATAAATTCTGGAAAATCGGGATGGTCAGCTCTAATTGAAAATAACATAGCTGGTATTCTACCTTTTTGACCAACATAATTTCCTATGCTGTTTATAAACTTCATCCAATGAGTGTTTCCCAAAGATTCTTTTGATGAATTATGTATTGCAGTTCCTTTTGGTCTTAATGGAAAATGAACTCCAAGACCTTGACGATATGCGGCAACTTTAGCAACCTGATATGATACATGAAAAATATTTTCTAATGTATCTTCTTCTATACTTAAATGAGTGCAATTAGATAATGAAATTTTAGCTGGATTATTTGCTCCACTTAAAATTGATCCTCCTGGAATCCAGATGTTAGTATACATTTCATGAAACCAGCGTCTTTCCCAATATTCTTTATTTTCAATTTCTGGAATTGCAGCATATTTCGCAACTCTTTGGAAAATATCAGCTATTGTTCTTTCTCCAAGTTCTTCAATTAAATATTTGTTTTTTATTACATTAACTTGAAGAGCTGAACCATTATAGTACTCTTCAAGACTTATATTTTTAACATCTTCGTATTTTACGAAATTTGACATTTCTTCTAAGAAATTTATTTGATTTGTTTCCATTGTTTTTCCTTTAATTTTAGTGATAAAAAAAGCCTATTTTTTAATAGGCTTTTTTAAGAGATTAGATTGTTTCTAATATTTAAGCGTTTCCAATATTTAAAAATTCAATTTTTTGAGTATCTTCAAATTCATTTGATCCAACTTCATCGTTTCCAAAATATGAGTCATAAATTACCGTAATGTCTTTTTAGTAACACAAGTTTGATGACCTTTATTATTTGAAACAACTACTGGCATTGATTTATTAACAGAATTAAGTATATCTATTAAATCTTGAACTGTTAAATGTTTTTGTTTGTTTGTTTGTTTGTTCTAAATAAGTTTGAAATAAGTTCATTATTTATATTTCTTCTCTTGTCTTTCTTGATATTCTTTACTTTGAACATATCTGGTAATTAAATTTTCTGCTTCTTTTAATGTTTTAACATTTGAAATATTTAAAAACTCAGCATTATCATCTAACCAATCTTCAGCATTATCAGCATTTCCTCTTTTTCTTTTTAATACCACTTGAGAAATTAATTTCATTGGAGATTCTGTCTTGCTTACTACTTCTAAGTATTCTTTAAATTTATTCATTCTATTATTCCTTCTTTCATTAATAATTTTATTATTTTGTCAGCCACTACATCAAAATCTCCATTACCCATAAATAAACCTTCATAATCTCTACCATTGTTTGTATTTGAATTATTAAAAAGTTCTTCTGAAGTATTATCCATAATTTCAATTATTTTTTCTTTTAAGTTGTTATTTATTTCAGATGATTCTATAAACATAAAAACATTAGAAAAAATATTTTTTAATTGTTTTTCTGATCCATTGTAGTGTTCTCCTAAAGCAATAAATTGACCATTTGAATCTATATCTAAATCATATTTATGATTTGATTGTTTAGGATTAATAATTTCTATTTTAATGTTTCCACTTTTTTCAATGGGATACAATTTATCTATTTCATATTTAACTTTATTTTTCTTAAAAAACTCCCTCGCTAACTTTAATGAATTTTGTTGTTTACTATTTCCTTTAGTTGCTTCTAAATATTCTTTAAATTTACTCATATTTTATTCCTTTACTATTTTAATTATTTTATTTTTATTTCTTGATTCTTGTTTAACTTCTTTTTTAATTGATTCCATTAATCTGTTTTTATCTTTATCTTTTCCAGGGAATGGAGAATAATTTGATTCATTTGATTTCTTTGAAGTTACTGTAAAATATCCCTGTTCATTAGCTGGCATAATTTTATATTTGGTTCCATCAGATGAAATTAATACATCATTCTTTGGAGTAGTTTCGGTTGATTGAGTAGTTTCAGAAGAACTTGTATTTGATTTAACTGGTTTTTGAGGTTTTGAAGAAACTGGTTTTTCTACAATAGGTTTAGTTTCTTTTGCTTTAATTGAAAAATAAAGTCTATTGTTTTTGATTTCCATTTTATATTTAGAATCATTTGAATTACTTAAATCATTTAAATATTTTTTAGATTCATCATCAGTATTGAAAACACCTTTA
>JBPOIP010000057.1:0-10195 GCA_052034395.1 Pseudomonadota bacterium | reverse complement strand
TCGCACGACTTGCTTGCGCCGCTCGTGGAGTTGCTCCAGTGTTTGGTATCTTGCGTCTTCTTTGTCCATACGCTCTTCGACACACAAATCCCTAAAAGGTTCAAACTTTATGAGGCCGGATCAATAGGCAGACCTTCAAAGCACGTTGAAATGTGTTGGCGGCCAAAAAATATTGCCGTCTTCTCAAGAATACTTCGCAGTGAATTGAAATGGTATTGCGAGATCTTTCCTGACTTTGCAACCGCACGCAGTTCCTCTAAAGCCGCAACGTGATGTAAAAAAGGCGATTCGCCTGTATCTTCGAGCGTATATGTCTGGGCCTCATTCAACCGGTGAAGAATGTATGCCTTCTTCTTGATATTTTCTTTGCTCTCAGAGGTTCTTTTCCCTGCGAGTTCATTGAACATTACGTTGAAAAATAAACCGTGGTGCGTAGATACAACGACCTTCAGAAAATTGTCTTCACGTTTCAGTAAGCTACCGAGGCCAGCAGCAACAGCAATGGTGTTTTGCTCGTCCAAGGAGGAAATGGGATCGTCGATATACACATACCTCACCCAATCGTATGGTTGCCCCTTCTCCGCTTCGATGGCCAACTGAAGAATAGCCAAGAAGAAACACCAGATAAAAATATTCTCCTCACCTCGCGAAATCTTGATGTCCTCAAGTCGCCTGCGGTTGCCTGCAATCGTTACGTCCCGAAAGAAGCGTATCTCTGCTGCGGCGTAATTGATTCTGAAGTCAAAGTCTGCATACTGACGCAGAAGAGGTCGGACCTGATCTTCAATACCCATCCCATCGAGTCCATCAAAGAAATGAGACTCAGCCTTGAATTTAATCCTGCGATCCTTGTCTTCATCGAGATCATTGTCCCAATCGAAGAGATCTTCTGTAAAGGCATTGAAGTAGAGCGTATCTCGCTTCTCCTCGTCCTTGCCGAGATTCTTAAACTCCATTGACAGCCGGGTTTTGCCCACACCATTGTGGGCAAACACCAGAACGAAGTCATTGGCAGCAACCGCCGTAGTACCTTTGCGCTGAGGGGTCTTCTTGCGTTTTCGGATTCCCTTTAAGTCTTTGCGAAACTTCCGTGCTAAGGATTCCAAAGATTTGAATCTGGTGATGGTGGATGCCTTACTCATATTTTGATGTCATCAATAGACGGAAAAAGTTGCTGCATCAGTCCTTTTTTGTGTTCGGTGAGAAATTCCAGTTTTCGCGCTTCGGCACCTATCGCACCATCCAAATTCATTAGCCGGTCAGCAATCTTTCTCTGCTCCGCTACACCCGGAAAAAAACTCTCCCAGCTCTCAATCGCACCCTTTGTGATGTGCATGATGCCAAGTCCGTTTGTAGTCTTGGCTTTCATTCTTTCGGTCTCATGCTCAAGGATGATGAAGAGGAACTGTTTATCGATACCGGGCTGCTCAACAACTTTCCAAATGTGGTAGTGATAGATGGTTTTCTCGCCGTGCCAAACGCGTGGGCCGAATGACGCAGACCACGCATAAAGAAGGTCGCCATTTTCGCAATACTTCGTTTCATCCAGTTCAAGATTGGAGTGATACCAATTGTTGTTGGTGAAAAAATTCCCAACCCGCAGCACTTTATATTTCCCAGCTTCGAGAAGTTCTTCCTGTTTGTATGCCCGGCCGTTGAAAAAATTCGCGGCAGAACCTAGGGTCATCTTCTTCCACTTCCCCGCATCCCGAAACTCCGGAAACCGCAGGCGCGGTTGGGTTTCGCCTTCGCGGGGGAAAAGCTGCTGCATCAGCCCTTTTTTATGGGTCTTGAGCGCGTCCACGTTGCGGGCTTGCGCGGCGATGAGTACGTCTAAGGAACTCAGGCAATCAGCGACTTTTTGTTGTTCGGGCAGAGTCCTAGGAAGCGGAATCAAAAAGGTCCGAATCTGTGCAAAATTCAGCCCCTGCCGGTTTCCACCTGCTTGAAAACTGTCAATTTGTTTTTGACCGTATTCCGAAATTAGGTACTGATTCAGCAAAAGCGGATTCAGCTCGTCTGACCTGGTGCGAATGATGCAAACGTGTTGATTTACATTGCCTTTGGCGACTCTTGCGTCGGCAACTGCGCTTCTACCAATAGATGCCCCAGTGATATTAAGCAAAACGTCGAAGGTCGCTATCTCAGTGCCAGCGAAAGAGCGATGCGTTTCTTCATCGATAAAAGCCACATCATCAAGAATAAGTTTCCCCCAGCCGACATTCTGACTGCGAACAAATGGACGACCGTTCATTTTGTAATTCTTATCACCGCCCGTAGGTGTTATCCCGCTGCCGACCTTTAATGTCATTGAGCCAAGCTCGCGTAGTTCCCAAGGTGGTACGTCGCGGAATTCCGGGAAACGCAGCTTCGGGACCAGCGAGACGTTTTTTTTGCTACTCATATGCACTCAATCCCGCAATTTCACGGCCCAGTGCCCGCTTGCTGAGCAACGGCACAAGTTCTTCCATCAACGCCGTTTCCGCGTGAGCACGGGCTTTCCAGCCCAAGTCCAGCGGGGTCATCAACTCGCTCAGCACTTCGCCATCAAAAATCATGCGCTGCAAGATACCGTCTACAAAGGTTTGTAGGGCGGCGGGGGCCAGTTGGTGCCGGGTGGCGATGTCGGTCAATTCGGCGCTGTCTTTTTCTTTCTTGAACCGGGTGTAGCCCTCGCGGATGGCGGTCTCGCTCAAGCCTTCACCTGCCTTCAGCGTGTTGATGTAGGACGCGATTTCGTCGCGCTCGTTCATGAACTTGGCATCGGCCATGATCAAGCCGATCAGCTCGTCCTTGGTCATCTTCTGTTTACCCGTGCCCTGCGAGTAGCGGGACATGAGGCCTATGATGTAGTCGTAGTCGATCACGGCACTGGCGAAGAGCACAAACTCAAAGTCGAGCTGGTCCACATCGGCTGCATCATCGCCTTTTGCATCGCCACCTTTGTCTTGCTGGGCATGCTGTTGCTTGAGGCGCTGGGCAGTTTCCAGGTACGCGCCGCGAAAGCCTTGCAGGTTTTCTGCGGGCAGGATGTGCTCGATGGCGGTGGCGTTGTCCTCGGTCAGGTCGGTGTACTGATCGAGCTGGGTCTTGAGGCGCTGCACTTCTTTGAAGTTTTTGATGAAGGCAGCGCGCGCATCGTCGCCCTTGAGGCTGTGCACAGCATCGGGCGTGCAGGCAAGGCCCTGGCTTTGCATGAAGTCGGCCAGCTTGGTGACGGCTGCGTCCAGCTTTTGGATGACGACCGGGGCCTTGTCCACCAGCCAGATGGTGCGGGCCTCTTCGGCCGACTTCTCGCCCGAGAACAAGGCAATGGCGGCGTCCACATTGTCTTGCTGTTGACGAAAGTCCAGGATGTTGCCGTAGGGTTTAGTGCCGTTGAGCACGCGGTTGGTTCGCGAGAAGGCCTGTATCAAGCCGTGGTACTTGAGGTTCTTGTCCACGTACAAGGTGTTGAGGTATTTGCTATCAAACCCGGTGAGCAGCATGTCCACCACGATGGTAATGTCGATTTTCTTGGCGGCTGGGAAGTCGGCATTCGGCCATTGCTGGTCTTTAATGCGCTTTTGCACGTCCTTGTAATACGTGTCGAACTCACCGATGCTGTGGTTTGTGCCATAGCGGGCGTTGTAAATGGCCAGAATGACTCTGAATGCAGCCTTTTTGCCCTCGGGGTCTACCTGGTTGTTTTCTCTTTCCGTTGGCAGGTCTTGCTGCAATTGCTTCACATCGGCGTCGCCATCGGCAGGGGGCGAGAACACGCAGGCGATGTTCAGTGGTACAAAACTGGGGTCAGCCTTCTGCTTCGCTTCTTGCTGGCTTTGAAATAGGGCGTGGTATTCAATGGCGTCATTGATGCTGGCGGTGGCCAGCACCGCGTTGAAGCGGCGGCTGGCAGTGGCGGTGTCGTGCTTGGCCAGAATGGCTTCGATCACCGCCCGTTTGGCTAGCGCCTCGCCCGGCTTGGGCGGAGTGGCTTTGGAGTTTGGGCCCTCGGGTTTGAAATAGTCCACGTGGAAGCGCAGCACGTTGGCGTCTTCAATGGCGTGGGTGATGGTGTAGGCGTGCAGCTGCTTTTGAAAGATGTCTTCCGTGGTGCGCAACTGACCCTCTTCTCCCTCAAATTGTTTGGCCGTGGCATTGGTTTCAAAGATTGGAGTGCCGGTGAATCCGAAGAGCTGCGCCTTGGGGAAAAAGTTCTTGATGGCGTCGTGGTTATCGCCGAATTGGGAGCGGTGGCATTCGTCAAAAATGAACACGATGCGCTTGTCGCTCAATGGTGCCAACTGCTCTTTGTAAGTGGCCTTGCCGCTTTTTGTTTGTTGTTTGTTGCGTTTGCTGTTTTCGTCCAGCGCCAAGCCCAGCTTCTGGATGGAGGTGACGATGACCTTGTCGGCATAGTCATCTGACAGCAGGCGGCGCACCAGCGTGGCGGTGTTGGTGTTTTCTTCCACGCAGCCTTCCTGAAAACGGTTGAACTCCTCGCGGGTTTGGCGGTCCAGGTCTTTGCGGTCCACCACAAAGAGGCACTTCTCAATGTCGGGGTTGTCCTTCAGCAGCGTGGATGCTTTGAAGGATGTGAGCGTCTTGCCGCTACCGGTGGTGTGCCAGATGTAGCCATTGCCGCAGTTCTGGTGAATGCAGTCCACGATTTGTTTGACCGCATACACCTGATACGGCCGCATCATCAGCAGCTTTTGCTCAGCAGCAACCAGCACCATATAGCGGCTGATGGTTTGGCCAAGGGTGCATTTGGGCAAGAACCGCTCAGCAAAATCGTCAAGCTGGGTGATCTTTTTATTCGCCTCATCTGCAAACTGGTAGATGGGCAAAAAGCGCTCGTCCGCATTAAACGCAAAGTGTCGTGCGTTGTTGTTGGCGAAGTAGTAGGTGTTGGTGCGGTTGCTGACGATGAAGAGCTGTAAAAAGCTCAGCAGCGTCTTGGTGTAACCGTTGCCGGGGTCGTTCTTGTATTCAACGATTTGCTCCATGGCGCGGCGCGGGTTGATGCCCAGCGTCTTTAGCTCAATCTGCACACAGGGCACGCCGTTGATAAGAATGAGCACGTCATACCGGTGATGGCTGTAGTCGGTGTTGATACGCAGTTGGTTGACCACTTCAAAGGTGTTTTTGCACCAGTCTTTGATGTTGACCAGGGTGTAGTTCAGCGGGGTGCCGTCTTCGCGAACGAACGAGTTGATGCTGCGCAGGGTTTTGGCAGCGGTGAATACGTCTGGGGTGACGATTTCTTCAAGCAGGCGGGCGAATTCACCATCGGACAGTTTGACGCGGTTGAGCGCCTCAAACTTTTCGCGGAAGTTGCGCTCCAGTGTGGCGCGGTCGCGGATATCTGCGCGGTATTCGTATTTGAGGTTCTGGAGTTTGCCGATGAAGCCGTATTCGATCTCACCCTCTTTGACGCTGTGACGAGGCAAGCCTTGGGATTGGTCGTAGATTGACTTGGATGAGGGCATGGCTACAGGATCGCGCTTTTCGACTGAACGGAGTGAAACCGGTTGGGTTCGGGAGAAATGGAATAGTGATCGACAACCTTAGAAGCATATCCCCTAACGCACAGCAAGAGAGTTGAACT
Organism: Pseudomonadota bacterium; assembly: GCA_052034395.1. Classification (GTDB taxonomy): domain Bacteria; phylum Pseudomonadota; class Gammaproteobacteria; order Burkholderiales; family Burkholderiaceae_C; genus Allorhodoferax. The sequence goes on along the minus strand of JBPOIP010000057.1, from coordinate 4,602 downwards.
TCCCAGCATGGGCGATCGCTGCAAATCTTGCAGCAATTGCGCCAGTTCGGCCTTGTCGTCCCCTGATTTGATCAGCATGCTCCCCTACCCTTAAATTTCTTATCCAGCCAGCAGCGCAATGTAGGCTGCATAACTGTAACTGCGGTTCTTCTTCTGCCCGGTCAGCTCGGTCACGATACCCAAATCTTCCAGCACCTTCACCGCCGCCGTGGCTGTGGGGAAGCTGGTGGCCAGCCTCTGGCGCACCTGGTCAATCGTGAAGCGCGGCATCATGGGCAGCATTTCAAACAAACGGTAGCTGCTGGGCCCGGCCTTGGGCGCGGCCAGCAAACTGCGGCGGTCGGTAGCCAGCAACGTGGCAATGTCCACGATGTTGCGCTCCGCGTTCTGCGCAGCCACGGCCACGCCTTCCAGGAAGAACGCCACCCAGCCCTCCCAGTCGCCCTCAGTGCGCACGTTGGACAAGCGACGGTAATACTCGGCCTGGTGTTGTTTCAGGTATCCGCTGAGATACATCAAGGGCTCGGGCAGCAAGCGCCAATGCTCCAGCAGCGCGGCAATCAGCAGCCGCCCGATACGGCCGTTGCCATCCAGGAAGGGGTGGATAGTCTCAAACTGCAAATGAACCAGTGCCGTCCTCACCAGCGGCGGCAAGGGCTGCGCGGTGTCATGGATGAAGCGCTCCAGGTCTGCCAGCAACGCAGACACCCGCTCGGGTGGTGGTGGCACAAACACGGCATTGCCAGGCCGCGTGCCGCCAATCCAGTTTTGCGAGCGACGCAGCTCGCCCGGTTGCTTGCCGTTGCTACGCGCGCCGTCCATCAGCAGCCGGTGCGCATCGCATAGCAAACGCACGCTCAAAGGGAGCCCCGCCGCGTCGCGCAGTTGCGACTGCACCAGCCGGAAGGCACGCAGATAATTGGTGACTTCTTCCACGTCGTCGGTGTTGCTGACCGCAAAGCCCGCTTCTTCGTCAAACAAATCGGCCAGCGTGGCTTGGGTGCCCTCGATCTGCGAGGTCAGCAGTGCCTCTTTGCGGATGGCGCTGTAGAGCAACCAATCCACCGACGGCACCAGCCCGGCCACTCCCGACAGTCGGGCCAACGCCAGTTCTGCCGCGCGGTTGGCCTCGACATAACACTCGGGTGCCAGCACGGGCTTGGCTGGTGGCAGTGCGTGCGGCACAAATGCCTGCACAGACTCGCCCAGCGTGGTGGAGATAGCGTAGGTGCCGGTGGTGCGCATGGTGCGAAAGAGTCCTTTAATGGAGTTGAGTCACATTAAAGCATTCTTTAATATTTGGCGCTAGTATGAACGCGGGCTTGAACAGCGTATCAGGTGGGTTGGCAAGCCGGTTTGACGGCATCTCTTAGGAGAAATCAGCCTGTAGCCCTCGTGGAATATGTGCAGTACGCTATCAAAAACATAGTGACTGCAGAGCGACCAAGTTCATCCTCGGTTTGAACCGTCAAGTACTGCTTAACAGTTGCCCTGCGTTTCCAACAATCGGTTCAAAATGACGACATAGCAAGGAGACAGCCCCATGGACACCGCTCAAACCGCCACCGCCCCGCAAGCCGACATCCAACAAATGTCCACCTTCGCCGAGTTCTACCCCTTCTACCTGGGCGAGCACAGCAACATCGCCTGCCGCCGCCTGCACTTTATGGGCTCCAGCCTGGGCCTGGTGTGCGTGGGCGTCATGGTTGCCACCGGCAACCCGCTGTACCTGCTGCTGGGCCTGTTCTGCGGTTATGCCTGTGCCTGGATCGGGCACTTTGGGTTTGAGAAGAACAAGCCCGCGTCCTTCAAGCGCCCGCTGTACAGCTTCATGGGCGACTGGGTCATGTACAAGGACATGTGGATGGGCAAGGTCAAGGTGCTCTAACCGGCCTTCTCAATTAAACGACCACCGGCTCCAGGAGGATGCCGGTGCGCTCGTAAACGCTGGTCTGGATCGCATTGGGGTCGCGGGCGATGGTGGCGGCGGGCTGCTCGGGCGATACCCTCTCAGGGTTTGCACCATCAGGCGTAAGGCTGGAATTGGTTGTTATCCCGGCTGATCAGCTGCATCAGCTTGGGGTGAATGAAGAGTTTTTCCTTGCCAAACGGCATCTCGCGCAGCAGCCCATATCGGCCAGATCGTGCAGGTAACGCGATGCAGCATGGCGCTGGGCAATGCCTTTATCCACCAGGTTGCCAAGCGGGGGGCGTCAGTCATGATGCAACAAACTCGTTGTTGTCGACATGTGTGCATCTCATGTCGCTACCAGCGACACGCCAGGATGTCGTGTTCTAAATATTAGTAAATAGCGACACGTTCCAAGTTCATGTCGTTCTTAACGACATGAATTGCACAATGTGTCGACACATTGCAATTTCGGGAACATTAAACGACGCTCCAACGCATCACAAACACGCTGTGGCTGCGACTGACTCGGTGCAGGCGCTTCTGCAAGGCGGCATAGTTCAAAACTACCGAAATGGCATGTTGAAATGTCTCAAAGGTCACGTCAGGCACTCGCTCTGAAGCAGCATAAATAGCCGGCGCTGTTGAACGAAGAAAGCGGTGGTCAGCATACGTTCATTGCTTCATTTCCGGCTCACCACATTTCGGCAACTGGAACTTTTTGCTAGCCAATTTGTAGCTGGAAACCCACGTATTCACTGGACATTGGGCCCTTTCTGCTTCAAACTTCGCACTTCTCAATGTAATAGAGCAAGCATCCATGCCGGTCATCGCCGTGGTCAATCGCAAGGGAGGCAGTGGAAAAAGCACACTGGCAACCCACCTCGCAGCCTGGCTTGCCCGCCAGGGCGTTGCCGTGATGCTGGGTGACGTGGACCGCCAGCAATCCACCCGCACATGGCTGAAACGGCGCAATGCTGCGCTACCAGCCATCATGCCGTGGGCCATTGACCAGAAGAATGTGCTCAAGCCACCGGCCGGCATTACACACGTGGTGCTAGACACCCCAGGCGGACTGCATGGGTTTGAACTGGCCAAGGTGGTTATGTCGGCCGATGTCGTCATCATGCCCGTGTGCCACTCCATGTTTGACCGGGAATCCGCGGCCAGTTGCCATGCAGAGCTTTGCCGTTGCCGCGCGTTGCGTCGGGGCGCTGCAAACTGGGTGTTGTGGGGATGCGAATCGATGCCCGAACGCGCGCAGGAGAGGCCCTGGAGAATTGGGCACACGCGTTGGGCGTGCCGTTTCTGGGAGTATTGCGCGAAACCCAGTGGTATGTGAAATGCCTTGAAAACGGACAAACCATTTTTGACCTGTCGAAAACAGCCAGCGCAAGCGATCTGCCCCAATGGCTACCAATTTTGGACTGGCTAAGCCCCTTGATCGGCCTGCCGATTGCGCAACAAACCAGCAAGCAACAATCTCCTGCCACGGTGGAAAAGACAATCGATAGCCGGATTGACCGTCCACGCGCCGAGAGTCTGATGCCTGCTCAGGAGTCTTTGGTGCACGGCGGCCGGCTTTCCGTCATTGCAGCAGCCCGCCCCGCGCCCGAGGCCCAATCCCGTGCCGACGAACTGGTCCTGGGCCGCAGCCTCAGTCCGCACGAGCGCTACACCGGCCCGCAGTTCCTGTTACGCCACTGAGTGGGCAGACCCCCGATCCAATGGTGCGCAAGTCGCTTTGCGTCAATAGCCGCTGAGCTAGCCCCGCCGCAAGTACTGCGCGGCAATGGGTCTGAGCGCCGCGACTCGGATGCCCAGTGCCTCCAGGCCAGGAACCTGCCCGGTCTCCACGTTATCGACTTGCATGGAATCCAGATTGTCGCGACTCATCAGCGGCTCGCCGGGCGCTAGCTCCATCATGCGGGCTTGCAGCCGCCCCATCCAGTCCGGCAGCGCAATGACCGGGCGACCGAGTCCGCTGCGCACGCCGCTGAGCTGTGCCGACAACTGCACCAGCGCCTTCAACGTGAACACCTCCGGTCCGCAGGCTTCCAGAATGCGTAGGGCGGGCTGATCGGGACCGTGCACAACACGCTGCTCCAGGCTGCGCACCACAGCCGTTGCCACATCATCCACCCAGACCGGCTGAAACCGGGCATCTGCGCCGGCCAGTGGCATGACGGGAAAAACCCGTTGCAGCCTGGCGAACAGGTTGAGGAACTTGTCCTTGGCGCCAAAAATGATACTGGGACGCAAAATGGTCAATTCCAGATCGGAGCCTTCCACCCCCCGCAGGAGCGCAGATTCCCCGCGCTCCTTGCTGCGCAAATAGGCGGAGGGACCCGATCCGGGGTTGGCGGCATTGACGCCCAGCGCACTGATGTGAACCAGCTGCCGCACGCCCTGCGAGATGCACACTCTGACCACATTGGCGGGCAGCGCAATATGCACCTTTTCAAATGCATCAGGACTCCCGTGCAGTATGGCAATCAGGTTAATGACCGCATCGTGGCCGGCAACCAGGCGCTCCAACGCCAGCGGGTCATGAACATCCACCTCTGCCAGCGTAACCGGCGGCAAGTGTTGCAGGTGGCGTGCGTTGCTGCGGCGGCGGGTTGCAACGGTCACGCTGTAACCGTTGCGGACCAGCATTTCACTTACCGTGGAACCCACATAACCCGTACCGC
>JBPOIP010000218.1:0-13723 GCA_052034395.1 Pseudomonadota bacterium | reverse complement strand
GCCGGCTGTAAAGGCCGCAAGGCTGAGGTCCCTGAAAAACTGCAAGGGATCAGATCTCGATCTTGGAGCCCAACTCCACCACGGAGTTGTTGGGCAGATTCAGGAAGTCTGCAGCGCCACTGGCGTTATGGTGCATCTGTGCAAACAGCTTTTCGCGCCAGAACGACATGCCGTCACCAATGGAGGGAACCACGGTATCGCGCGAAAGAAAATAGCTGGTGGTCATGGGGTTCATTTCACAACCCCGTCCCTTGATCTGCTCGAGTGCCTTGGGAACATCGGGATCGTTCTTGAAGCCGTAGTGAATGACCACCTGCCAGCAGTCGTGACCCAGCGAGTCGATCTCCAGGCGCTTGCTCAAACCAATCCAGGGCACTTCATGGTTGCGCACGGTGACGAACAGGTTGTTGTTGTGCAGCACCTTGTTGTGCTTGAGGTTGTGCAGCATGGCATTGGGCACCGTTCCCACGTCGGCGGTGAGGAACACGGCGGTCCCCTCCACGCGGGCGGGAGGACTGACAAAAACCGCTTCTAGGAAACTCGGCAGGTCAATGGCATCGGCACGCAACTTCTCGTTCAGCAGGCGACGGCCATCTTTCCAGGTCAGCATCAGGGTGAAGATTGCCCCGCCGATGACCAGAGGGAACCAGCCGCCGTCAAACAGCTTGAGCAGGTTGGATGCCCAGAACGCGAAGTCCACCACAAAGAAAAAGCCGGTTGCGCCAATGCACAGGGCCAGCGGATATTTCCAGTTGTAGCGAATCACGAAGAAAGTCAGTACGGTTGTGATCAGCATGTCGGTACACACCGCAATGCCGTAGGCCGCTGCCAGATTGCTTGAAGAACGGAACAGCACGACTGCCAGAACAATCAAGACGAACAGGCCCCAGTTCACAAAGGGCAGATATATCTGGCCAGTATCTTTGACACTGGTGTGCAGGATCTGCAGGCGCGGGAGATAACCCAGCTGGATGACCTGTTTGGTGACCGAAAAAGCACCTGTGATCAGGGCCTGGGATGCAATCACTGTGGCCATGGTGGCCAAGGCCACCAGCGGGAGGAGCGCCCAATCCGGCGCCATCATGAAGAAAGGATTCTTGACGGCCTCCGGGGTGTCGAGTAACAGCGCGCCCTGGCCGAAATAGTTGAGTGTCAGCGCGGGCATCACGATGGCAAACCAGGCCAGGCGAATGGGCTTTTTGCCAAAGTGGCCCATGTCCGCGTACAGAGCTTCGCCACCCGTTACGCAGAGCACCACGGCGCCCAAAATGATGAACGTGGTGCCAGGCTGATCCCACATGAAACCCAGCGCGTACAGCGGGTTGATGGCCAGCAGGATGCTGGGCCGGTCCAGAATGTGCACCACACCCAACATGGCGATGCAGGCAAACCACACCAGGGTGATGGGGCCGAAAAACTTGCCGATGCCGCTGGTTCCGTGCTTCTGCATCATGAAGAGGCACAGCAGAATCACCAGGGTAATGGGAATGATGAACCGGTGCAGCGCGGGGGAAATCACCTCCATGCCCTCAACGGCCGACAACACCGAAATGGCGGGCGTGATCACACCATCCCCATAGAAAAGACAGGTGCCAAATATGCCAACCAGCAACAGAACGCTGCGCAATTGCGGGCGGTCTTTGACCGACTGTGAGGCCAGCGCCAGCATGGCGACCAACCCCCCCTCGCCGTGGTTGTCCGCGCGCAGCACCAGCGTCACATACTTGAGGGAAACAATGACCGTCAGTGTCCAGAAGAAGATGGACAGAATGCCGTAGACGTTTTCAGGCGTAAACGGTACATGACCGGAGCCAAAAACTTCCTTGACCGCATACAGGACACTGGTTCCGATGTCGCCGTACACCACGCCAATGGCGCCTAGCGTTAGCGCAGGTAAAGACGATTTGGATGCTGACACAAGTTCACCCGGCTTCTGATCGGCGCGGATTCCATTTCATTTGGGACCGCTATTTTGCGCTTCCAGCAACGCCATGCAAGCACAAGAAGCTCCAATCCTTTTGATTGTCGCAACGTGTTGCAATGCAACAACTGACGCGCTCCTGGTGGCATTTTGCAAGCCCCACGTCAGTCGTAATGCTCTGCATCGGGGTCAGTGGACTCAAGCTCGTAGCTGGAAGCCAGCATGGCAAGGCGGCCGATCACGCCATACATATAGAACCGGTTGGGCGCACTGGCACCGGGCTTGACCCCTAGTTGTGGCAAGTGCGTGCTCTCGGCAAATGCCAGGGGTACAAAACTGGAGCCCGGGGCATTGAGGTTCTCGTCTACCTTGCGCTCGGCGTGCACGCGGTAGAAGCCACCCACCACGTAGCGGTCCATCATGTAGACCACGGGCTCGGCCACTGCATCGTTGACGCGCTCGCAGGTCAGGACGCCTTCCTGAAGAATGACGTCGTAGACGCTGGAAACCGCACTGCCCGCGCCCGGCAAACCCGGCACTTGCTGGCGCAGGGCTTCAAGCTCTGCGGCGTCGCGCACGGTCAGAACACCCATTCGGGGGTCGCTGTTGTCAGCCTTGACCACCACAAATGGTTTTTCCTTGATGCCGTATTCCTTGTGCTTCTTGCGGATCCTGGCCAGCAGGGAGTCCACACGCGCGGCCAGCCCTTCAATTCCGCCTTCGCTGGAAAAGTCGACCTGGGCGCACTTGTCAAACAGCGGATTGATCAGCCAGTGGTCCACCCCGATGAGCTTGCCGAATCGCTTGGATACCTCTTCAAAGCACCGAAAATGATTGCTCTTGCGCCGTGTAGACCAGCCTGCATGCAGCGGGGGCAACAGGTACTGGAGCGTCAGGTCTTCCAGGATACCGGGCACACCGGCGCGCAAATCGTTGTTGAGCAGGATGGTGCAGGGGTCAAAGTCCTTGACACCCAGCCGTCCCTTGGTGCGTATGACGGGCTCCAGCGTGATGCTTTCACCGTCGGGCAGGGGTACGGTGACGCTTTTCTTGATGTTTGCACTGATGGAGCCTATGCGTACGTTCAGGCCAGCCATCTGGAAGATACGGCGCAGTTGCGCCAGGTTGCTCAGGTAAAACGTGTTCTGGGTCTGGTTTTCCGGCACGATCAGCAGGTTGCGTGCTTCGGGGCAGATTTTCTCGATGGCCGCCATAGCAGCCTGAACCGCCAGGGGCAGCATCGAGGGCGTCAGGATGTTCCATCCGTCAGGAAACAGGTTGGTGTCCACCGGAGCGAGCTTGAAGCCCGCATTGCGAACGTCTACCGAGCAATAAAACGGCGGGGTGTGCTCCATCCATTCCAGGCGAAACCAGCGCTCGATGGCCGGCATGGAGTCCAGAATGCGCTGCTCCAGTTCATTGGTTGGCCCGGTCAGGGCAGTTACAAGATGGGGAACCATAGTTAAATCCTTACTTCGCCGTTGCCCAGGACCACATATTTCAACGAGGTCAGACCCTCTATGCCAACCGGACCCCGGGCGTGGAACTTGTCCGTACTGATACCGATCTCCGCCCCCAGCCCATACTCGAATCCGTCGGCAAAACGGGTACTGGCATTGACCATCACGCTGGCAGAATCCACTTCCCGCAGGAAGCGCTGGGCGTGCATGTGGTCACGGGTGAGGATGGTGTCGGTATGGTGGCTTGAGTAGCGGTTGATGTGGGCAATGGCATCATCCAGGCCGTCGACCACCTTGATGCTGATGATGGGTGCAAGGTATTCCTCGTACCAGTCGTTTTCCGTCGCCAGCACCAGCTTGGCCGCCATGGGCTGCCCGTCACTTGCTCCTGATTGCATAGCATGCTGCGTATGTTCCACAAGGGATATTGGCATATTTGAATGAAGAATTTGCAGGGCGTGGGCATCGCAGCGCATCTCGACGCCCTTGGCCGCCAGCACCACCCCGATACGCGGAAGAAACACCGGTGCAACCCCACGCGCAACCAGCAGACTTTCTGCCGCGTTGCAGGGACTGTACTTGCTGGTTTTGGCGTTGTCTGTCACCTTGATCGCCATGTCCATATCGCAGGGATCGTCCACATAGACATGGCAGTTGCCATCCAGGTGCTTGATAACCGGCACCTTGGCGCCAGCGCTGATGCGTTCGATCAGGCCTTTGCCACCACGCGGAATGATCACGTCAACGTACTGCGGCATGGCAATCAACTGATCCACTACTGCGCGGTCGGTGGTCTGCACCAGTTGCACGGCATTCGCCGGCAAGCCACTCGCAGCAAGTGCCTGCTGCACCAGCCGGGCCAGCGCCTTGTTGGACTCAATCGCTTCCGAGCCGCCGCGCAGGATGCAGGCGTTGCCACTTTTGATGGAGAGGCTGGCCGCTTCGATGGTGACATTGGGACGGCTTTCGAAAATCATGCCAAACACCCCAATGGGCACGCGCATCTGTCCCACGCGAATGCCGCTGGGCTGCTGCTTCATGCCAACAATCTCGCCAATCACATCCGCCATGGCCGCCAGTTGCTCGCAGCCCTGGGCGCAGGTTTCGATGACTTTGGGTGTCAACTTGAGCCGGTCCACCATCGGAGCGGGCAGGCCGACCGCGATGGCACGCTCAATGTCTTTGGCATTGTCGATCTGCAAAGGCTCCATATGCGCCCGCAGTAACTCGGCAAGCTTGCGAAGTGCTATATTTTTAGTAGCGCTTGATGCAGATGCCATGAGGGCAGAGGCCACTTTTGCCTGAGAACCCAGGGTTTGCACATCGTCGCTGAGGTTGAACGCGTTCATGCACCCATTCTGGCAGATAAACCAGGCAGATCAGAGGGGGGCTGTCAGCTTGTTCGACGGCCCAGCCCACGCTCGATCGCCTGTGCGAGCGACTCCCGGTTGAATGGCTTGGACAGGAAGTCATTCATGCCGGCCTCCCGGCAGGCGTCCCGGTCGGACTGCATGGCGTTTGCAGTCAACGCAATGATGTAGGTTTTCTGGTTGGGGCCACCGTCCTGCCCACGGATACAGCGTGTCGCCTCGATTCCGTCCATCTCCGGCATTTGCATGTCCATGAGAATCAGGTCGTAGGCCCGGTTCGATGCCGCCTGCACCGCCAGTTTGCCATTCTCGGCCAGATCCGCTTCACAGCCCATGCGTTGTAATAGCGTCAAGGCCAGTTTCTGGTTAATGACATGGTCCTCAACGAGCAGAACCCGCATGGCTGCCTGCGGCACCGCCGGGTCTGGCAGCACCGTGGCAGCTGCGGGCCCGGCTACGGGTGTGGGCGCCAGCGCGTCCGGGTCCGGCGCCGGTGCGAGCGGCAGCTCAAACCAGAAACAGCTGCCTTTGCCTTCAACGCTCTCCACACCGATGACGCCACCCATGCCCTCCACCAGTCGCTTGCTGATGGCCAGGCCCAGCCCGGTTCCGCCAAAGCGGCGGGTTGTGGATGCATCGACCTGCGAAAAACTGGCAAACAGTTTTGGCAGCGAATCTGCAGCAATACCCAGACCGGTGTCCTGAACCTTGAATTGCAGCCCTCCCGCTCGACGCGAAACCTGCATGTGCACGCCACCCTGGTCCGTAAACTTCACCGCATTGCCGGCGAGATTGAGCAGGACCTGGCGCAAACGCAGACCGTCACCCACAAAGTACCCGCTGGTGCCTTCCTCCATCTCCAGCGTGAAAGCAATGCCTTTTTCTCGCACCCGCACCGCGAGCATGGACTTGATGGCCGTGGTCACCGCGCCCACGCAGAAGGGCTGTGATTCAAACTCCATGCGTCCCGCTTCGATTTTGGAGAGGTCCAGAATATCGTTGATGATGGCCAGCAACGATTCACCGGAAATGGCAATATTGCGGGCAAAGTCACGCTGGTCGGGACTCAGCGGGGTGTCGAGCAGCAGATTGGCCATTCCGATCACGCCGTTCATGGGCGTGCGGATTTCGTGGCTCATGGTCGCCAGGAACTGGGACTTGGTGCTGTTGGCCTGCTCGGCCGCATCGCGAGCAACCTGGCTTTCCCTGGCCAGGTCCACCAGAGACGCCTCATGTCGGCTTCGCACACGGTCGACCTGCCTGAACGACAGCAACATGGCAATAAAAAGCCCAAGAAATATGGGCGCCAGATTGCGCAACATGTCTTCCAACTTCTTCTCGGTGTCGGCAATTTCGCGGGTTCTGTCGGTGTAAATCTCCGCAACGCACTCCAGCACCCCCGCCGCATTGACCGGAACGTAGGACGACACCAGGTTGCGGTCAGACAGGTCACCAGAAAACCCCTTGAAGGAGTCCCGAAAGGTGAGTTCGCTCACAGCCGAACCGGAGCGCGCACTCCGGTATCCGGTGGTCTGCGATTTGTCCTCCCCAATCTGACGGGCCTCGGATGAATACAGGGTCATGCCTTTGAGGTCAAAGATCTTGACCTTGACAATGTCGGTGTTGCGGCTGAAGCGCCGCACCAGGGCGTCAATGGCTGACAGGTTGGGGTTTTCACGTGCAAGGGATGCCGTGACGTCGCCTTGGGGCAACAGGGGCTTGACTTCCGGCCACACCTCTGAGGCAAAAATTTCCGACATGGCGAGATTGGCCGCAGCGGTGGTACCGACAACCGTTTCCTGTGTGGTCTGGGACACCACCCGCCAGGTGACCAGCAGCGCAACCGAAATGGCAAACAGGCAAAGGACCGCAAAAATCAAGACTGACTTGCGTATGTATACCTGCTGCCAGCGATTCTTCATGAGTTGACTGAGTAAGTATGCGCCAAGCCGTTACACAGAATATATCGCATCACGGATTCAGGCAAGCGGGCAGACCACCCACCCCAATCAGGGTCATTCAGCCCTGGCGCCCCGCCAAGGGGCGCGCGGATTGGGGCACAGCGCACAGGGCACAGAGTTGTAGCGCCAGCCGGTGCAGAGCATGCCAACCGGAGGCGGGCCAATCCGGCTGCCGCAAGCCCTTGACGATGCCGTCGACTACGTGGGCGGATTGCAGCAGCTGCGACAGCGCAGCATCGGACAGACGCGGCAATATCCGTTCAAACAGCCGCTCCCTGGGGCCCCATATGCGATGTTCACGCAATGCCACGGGCAGGGGGCGCCCCTGGAGCATGGCATCCTTGACCCGCTTGAGGGCGCGGATGTCTTCGCTCAGTGTGTAGTGAACCAGCACTTCCGACTCACCCTCGGCCCGCAGGCCGTCCAGCATGCGCTGCACGCGCAACGCATGCCCACCCAGCACGGCCTCACTGAGCTTGAAGACGTCATAGCGCGCCACGTTCATCACGGCACTTTCAACCTGGTCAAAAGACAGAACGCTTCCACCACCCCCTGCCGGAAACAGCAAACCCAACTTCTGGATCTCCTGGTGTGCTGCCAGCAGATTGCCCTCCACGCGGTCCGCAAAAAACTGCAGCGTGCGCTGGCCCTCTTCTCCCGCGGCCACACGCTGCCCCTGTGCGGCCAGTCGCTGGGCGATCCACTGGGGCAACACGCTGCGTTCCACCGGGTCTACCTGCAGGGTGACGCCATGGCCATCCAAAGCGGAAAACCAGGCACTGGTCCGGGTCATTTTGTCCAGGCGCGGCAGCAAGACAACCGTCAGCGTCGAATCGTTTCCCTGGGACATATCGGCCAGTTGCTGCAAAGCCGTAATGCCGTCTTTTCCAGGCTTGCCCGACGGTATGCGGATTTCCACCATCTGCTTGTCTGCGAACAGGCTCAGCGACCCACCGGAGGCCAATACGTCGCTCCAGTCAAAATGGGCGCCCGCTACGGTGTGCGACGTGCGCTCCGTAAATCCCTGGGCCCGCGCCGCTGCACGAATGGAGTCCAGTGCTTCCTGCTGCAGCAGTGGCTCGTCGCCATGCAGTGTGTACAGACTGTGCAGGCCGCGTGCAATGTGGCTGGAGAGCTGACCCAGGCCGATTTGCATTCAGCCCCCGTCCAGAGACTTGATGGCCGCCAGGCGGCGCAATACCTGCTGCAGCAGATCAGCCTGCATGTCCCGGAACAGCAGCACTTCTTCGGCCTCCTTGGCCAGCACGGCTGACTCGTTGAAGCTGATATCGCGCTGCTGCGCAATTTCGGTGGGGGCAATCAAGTCACGTCCATCGGGTGTGCGCATGCGAAACTGAATGCGGATCCTGAGCTGAAACTCGCGCACCTGGCCAGACGCGTTGACACCGACCACGTTTTTCTCGCGAATTTCCTGCAGGATGTCCACAATCACCTGGGGCGCTTGTGTGCCTGGCGTTGGAGCCAGCGGCACAACCGACTTGCCAAAGTAGCGGATCAGGTCTGCGGCAACCAGTCCATTTTTTTCTGGCGTCACAGCCAGGGTTTCAAACGCAAACGTGGGAGCCACGCGCAGTTTGAAGCCACAACCGGCCAGCATGGCGGCCGTCAGTGTTGCGGCAACAGCAGCGCGGCGGCGCACGCTCATAGCACCACGTTGACCAGGCGACCGGGAACCACGATGACCCGTTTGATAGGCGCACCCGCAGCAAACTGGATAAAGGTCTCGTTCGCCAAGGTCAGCACCTCGATTTCCTCTTTGGAGGCACCCGATGGCACCATCACCGAACCCCGCAGGCGCCCATTGACTTGCAGCATCAGTTCGATTTCGTCCTGTACCAATGCGTCCGGATCGACTGCTGGCCACGCGGCATCCAGCAAGTCGCCACCGGTTTCGGCATAGCCCAGCCCGCTCCACAAGGCGTGCGCGATGTGTGGCGTGGCCGGATACAAGGTACGCAGCAGGATGGAGAAACCTTCGAGCACGCTGGCCAGGGCACCCTGTGACTCCCAAGCCTTGAAGTCTTCCAGTGCATTGATCATCTTCATGGCGCCCGACACCACGGTGTTGTACTGCATGCGCTGGTAGTCATAGTCCACTTGCCTCAGCACGCTATGGATTTCACGCCGCAGTACCTTGGCTTCCTTGGAAAGTTCTACGTCTTTCAGCGCACCGGCCCCTGTAAATTGGGCTCTTGCAGCTACCAAATTCATAGCAGACAGTTTGAAGCCAAAGTTCCAGACGCGGCGCAGAAAGCGGTAGCTGCCTTCCACGGCGGCGTCATTCCACTCCAGCGTGGCCTCAGGCGGAGCGGTGAACATAGTGTACAGACGTGCGGTGTCGGCGCCGTACTTTTCGATCAGATCCTGTGGGTCCACGCCGTTGTTCTTGGACTTGGACATGGTTCCCACGCCCTCGTAGTCGATGGGCGTACCGACAGGCAGATCACCGACAGCCTTGATCAGGCGTGCGCCGGTTATCTTCCCTGCTGCGTCAAACACATGTTCTACATCGCTGGGCCAGAAGTATTCCTTGCCGCCCTTGTCACCCTTGCGGGAGTAGATGTGGTTGAGCACCATGCCCTGGGTCAGCAATTTGGTGAAGGGCTCGTCCACCGTCACCAGGCCCAGATCGCGCATGACCTTGGTCCAGAAGCGGGCATACAGCAGGTGGAGGATGGCATGCTCGATGCCGCCGATGTACTGGTCCATGCCACTGCCGCCGGTGGCTTGCGATGGGTCGCGCATCCAGTAGGCCGTACCGGAGCCGACCATGGCTTCACTGTTCCTGGGGTCGCAGTAGCGCATGAAATACCACGAACTGTCCACGAAGGTGTCCATCGTGTCGGTTTCGCGCCGCGCGGGCTTGCCGCACACCGGGCACACCACGCCCGCGTGAAAGCCTTCGTGCTTGTGCAGCGGGTTGCCCGAACCATCGGGCACGCAATCCTGCGGCAACACCACCGGGAGGTCTTTTTCGGGTACAGGTACGGCACCATGTTCGGCGCAGTGGATGATGGGAATGGGTGTTCCCCAATAGCGCTGGCGGCTGACGCCCCAGTCGCGCAGACGCCAGGTGGTCTTCTTCTCGCCCAATCCCTTGTGCTGCAGGGCTGCGGCGACTGCATCTACCGCATCGGCACAGGACAGACCGCTGAAGACATCGGAGTTGACGGTCACGCCGCGTTGCTTGTCGGCATACCAGTCCTGCCAATGATCATGCTCGTAGGTCAGGCCATCAATGTGCACCACATCGTCAATGTGCAGTCCGTATTTCTTGGCGAACGCAAAATCCCGCTCATCGTGCGCAGGTACGCCCATGACCGCACCATCGCCATAGCCCATGAGCACGTAGTTTCCGACCCAGACATCGACCGGCTCACCGGTCAGCGGATGGGTCACCTGCAGCCCGGTGGGCATACCCAGCTTTTCCTTGACAGCCAACTCCGCTTCGGTGGTGCCACCCGCCTTGCATTCGTCGATAAAGGCAGACAGCTTGGCGTTGTTGCGCGCAGCATGCACGGCTAGCGGATGCTCGGGTGCCACCGCACAGAAGGTGACACCCATGATGGTGTCGGCCCGGGTGGTGAACACATACATGCGACCACCGTCGATCAAGGCGCCATCGTCGCCCCTGATGTCGTGGGTGAATGCGAATCGCACGCCACTGGACTTGCCGATCCAGTTTTCCTGCATCAGTTTGACGCGCTCAGGCCAGCCAGGCAGACCGGTCTGTACGTGGTCCAGCAACTGCTGCGCGTAATCGGTGATCTTGAGGTAATAGCCCGGAATTTCGCGCTTCTCGACGGTCGCGCCGGTGCGCCAGCCCTTGCCGTCGATCACCTGCTCATTGGCCAGCACGGTCTGATCTACGGGGTCCCAATTCACGACCTGGGTCTTGCGGTAGGCAATACCTTTCTCCAGCATTTTCAGGAACAGCCACTGGTTCCATTTGTAATAGGACGGATCACACGTGGCGACCTCACGGCTCCAGTCGATAGCCAGTCCCATGGCTTGCATCTGGCCCTTCATGTAGGCGATGTTCTCAAAAGTCCACTGGGCAGGTGGAACACCGTTTTTCAGAGCCGCATTCTCGGCCGGCAAACCAAAAGCGTCCCAGCCCATGGGCATCAGCACGTTCTGGCCGTTCATGCGCAGATAGCGCGCGAGCATGTCGTTGATGGTGTAGTTGCGTACATGGCCCATGTGGAGCTTGCCGCTGGGATAGGGCAACATGGAGCAGGCGTAGAACTTTTTCTTGAGCTGACCCTGCGTATCACGCGCGTCTTCGGTCACCCGGTAGGCGTTCTGCCCGTTCCACAATGGCTGCGCCCAATGGTCTTGCGCCGATTTTTCAATGGCAATGTGTTGGTATTTGTCTTGCATGGGTGAGAGTGCGGTCAAACGCCGCCTGGTGAGATGCCTGCAGGGGATTTTAGGCGCTTACACGCATGGACCCGCCCAAACGGGATCCGGTGCACTGTCAGGGCACGTCACCCTGCTGCTGCGCAACAAAGCCAATGCGATGCAATCCGGCCTGATGAATCAGGCCCATGACTTCAACCACCCGGCCATAGGGCACCGCAGAGTCGGCTCGCAGGCGAACCTCGGTGTCCGGATGCTGACCGGCCGATTGCTGCATTGCCAGCACAAGCGCAGCTGACTCCAGTCGCGCATCATTCAGAAATGTCTGACCGGAACGGTCGATGGAAAGGTTTAAAAACCGGTGGGACAGTGTGGATGCCGCAGCGTTGGCTCTGGGCAGGTCAACCTTGACAGCGCTCAACAACAACGGGGCGGAGATCATAAAAATGACCACCAACACCAGCATGACGTCCACCAGCGGGGTCATATTGATCTCGCTCATGGGTTGTGGTGCCGGCGTGTTTTCGAGTCGCCCGAAGCTCATGGCACCGCCAATACGTCACGCAGGTCGCGGGCAAAACCTTCAAGTTCCGCTTCGATGCGGCCTATGTACCGACCCAACACGTTGTATCCCAGCACAGCCGGAATGGCAACGGTCAAACCGGCTGCTGTCATGAGAAGCGACTCACCGACAGGGCCCGCAATTTGGTCGATGCTGATCTGGGTCGCGCCGGAAAATCCCATCAGTGCGTTGTAGATGCCCCAAACCGTACCCAACAGGCCGACAAATGGCGCAGTGGCGCCTACGGTGGCCAACAACACTTGCCCGGCTTGCAGCCTGAGCAGGATCGTATGCAAGGCGCTCCGCAAAAATCGCGTCAACTGCCGCGAACGATCCCCCCCAGCGGCCAGGGTACCAGCCGTGTTGACCTGGGTTGACTCCACCAGTGGGGTTACAAGATTTTCGCGATCGAAGCTGCGCAGATTGCGCAACCCGTCATCCAGGGTGGGTGCCTGCCAAAAAGCCAGAATACTGCGGGTCACGTCGTGGCTTGCGCGCCATAACAGCCATGACTTCCAAAGTATGACGACCCAGCTACCCACCGACATGGACAGAAGAACCAGTGCAACGCCAGTACCTACCGCGTCGCTTTGGCGCAGCAGGCTCAATGAACTCAACGCAAGCCCAGCACGTCAAACATGTCAAACAGTCCGGCCTTCTGCGTGGCAAGAAAACGAACGGCCCGCAGACTGCCCTGCGCATAGGTGGCCCGGCTGGAGGATTTATGGCTGACTTCGATACGTTCGCCAATTCCGGCAAACAGCACGGTATGGTCCCCCACAATGTCACCACCACGGATTGTGGCGAATCCGATGGACGACGGATCGCGCTCGCCCGTGACGCCTTCACGGGCATAGACCGCGCAGTCCTTGAGGTCACGCCCCAGGGCTTCTGCAACGACCTCTCCCATTTTCAGAGCGGTGCCCGAAGGCGCATCCACCTTGTGTCTGTGGTGTGCCTCGATGATCTCGATGTCGTATCCGGTAGACAACGCCCTGGCCGCCATTTCCAGCAACTTGAGCGTCACGTTCACACCCACGCTCATGTTGGGTGCCATGACGATAGCCATATCGCGCGCCAACGTTTCAATCTCCGCCTTTTGCGCGTCTGAGAACCCGGTGGTTCCCACTACGGCTGCGATACCCAACTCACGGCACACCTTGAGATGCTGCAATGTCCCTTCAGGGCGGGTGAAATCGATCAGGACCGCGCTTCCCTGCAACCCCAGCCTCAGATCGGCGGTGATGGCGACTCCAGTGGGCTTGCCCAACAATGCACCGGCGTCCTGGCCAATCGCGGGGTGGCCCGCCACATCCAGCGCACCGGACAACATGCAGTCATCTGCCGCGCGGATCGCTTCAATCAACATCTGCCCCATCCGGCCAGACGCTCCGGCAACAGCAATTTTGTGGGTCATATCCCTGAAATCCAATGAAAAAACTAAGGCCGGGAAGCCTCAAGAGGTGGGTAATCCGGTGGCGCTGCTACATCAGATCCAGCCGCTGACGCCGGTCTGCTTGGCAACGGAAACTGCTTCAGAGCTTCGTCGGACGCCACCAGCACAGGCCGATCTGCGGACGGAGGCGTGGTCTTCAGTGTGGCAACGAACTCTGCCTCGCTCGGCAGGTCATCCGACTCCATTCTTTCGAGCACATCATCTTTGAAGTAGACCGTCAGTTTGCGCAACTGGGAGGGCATTCCCTGACGCTTCAAGGTGAACACGTAGTCCCAACGGTCCGCATGAAACACACTTGCCAGCAACGAGGTGCCCAATACATCACGCACCTGTGCACGTTGCATTCCCGGCTTGAGGAAGGCTGCTTGCTCGCGCGTCACAACATTGCCCTGCACGACGTCGATGGTGTAAGACGACACGATTCCGGCGATGCGGTTGCTGGCACCGTCAATGCTGCTGCAACCAGAAAGTCCGGCAATCGCAATCGCCAGCAAGTTCAAACGCAAACAACGGCAGTAGGGGTCAAGCATGGGTGGTTACGCAGGATATGATCGCGTGATTGTAGCGGCTGCCCCCCAACGATTCCCGGCGTAGAAAAGCTCATGACCAA
>JBPOIP010000019.1:0-69971 GCA_052034395.1 Pseudomonadota bacterium | reverse complement strand
CTCACGCACAAAGGCAAATGCGAACTGCAGGACTTCGTTGAGCGACAACTCGATCGTGCGACGCTCCTGCTCGGTCAGGTAAAACATCAAGTCCACATCGTGACGCACGTAGCGCGCCGGAAGGCGGTTCAAGGCAACGCAGGCAACGTCACCCAGCATATCCGAGGTGAAATCCGGATGGTCTTCGGAATGGCGCGCGACTTCCTCAAACACCAGACGCTCGTAATAGTTGTGAACCTGCTCAAAATTCAACTCCATGCAATCCTCCAAATCGCTGCACCAATTGTGGGGCATCCGGGGGAACGTTAGCACCTCCACCGACTCCTGACAAGCGCGGTTTTTGCGGCGCCGCTGCATATTTTCCGCGCCGGCTGGCAACGTGCGACAATAGGGGCAGTTGCAGAGCGTCAGTTGCCTGCAATGTCAGCAAATTGCTGGGGACTGGAATCACACCTTCGTCCTGCTTTTGAATCTATCTGCCTTTGACTGATCTGGCGTTTCGGCGCCAGGACAGGCTGATATCCCAAGCGCCCTGGATGGGCGCCAATACCAATGAACTTCGAAGAATTGAATCTGGCTGCGGCCATCCTGAAAGCCGTGCGCGAGCAGGGTTACGAAACACCCACAGCCATTCAGGCTCAGGCCATCCCGCTGATTCTGGACGGCCGCGATCTGCTCGGGGGAGCCCAGACCGGAACCGGTAAAACTGCAGCCTTTACCCTGCCCATGCTGCACCGTCTCAGCATGAGTCGCAGCGCCCAGAACAAATTTGGCGGTACCGGCATCCGCGCCCTGGTACTCACTCCCACACGCGAACTGGCAGCACAGGTGGAAGAGTCCGTGCGCACCTACGGCAAGTACCTGCAACTCAGCAGCACCGTGGTTTTTGGCGGTGTGGGCATGAACCCGCAGATTTCCAAACTGAAGAAGGGTGTTGACATCCTGGTGGCGACACCGGGCAGATTGCTGGACCTGATGCAGCAAGGCATGGCCGACCTCGGGCAGGTCCAGATGCTGGTGCTCGACGAAGCCGACCGCATGCTGGACATGGGGTTCATCCACGACGTCAAGAAGGTGCTGGCCGCTGTTCCAAAGGAAAAACAGAGTCTGCTGTTCTCGGCAACATTCAGTGATGAAATCCGCGACCTGGCCAATGGCCTGCTCAGGGACCCGCAAAGTGTTCAGGTTACCCCGCGCAACACGACGGTACAGCGCATCACCCAGGTAATACATCCGGTGGGCCGTGGCAAGAAAAAAGCCCTGCTGGTCCATATCATCAACGAGCACAACTGGAGCCAGGTACTCGTGTTTACACGGACCAAGTTTGGCGCCAACAATGTTGCCGAATTCCTGGAAAAAAACGGCATCACGGCCATGGCCCTGCACGGCAACAAAAGCCAGGCTGCGCGTACCCAGGCGCTGGCAGGCTTCAAGAGTGGCGATGTGCGCGTTCTGGTGGCAACTGATATCGCTGCCCGGGGCATTGACATCGACGATTTGCCGCACGTAGTGAACTACGAAATCCCCAATGTCAGCGAGGACTATGTGCACCGCATCGGTCGCACGGGCCGCGCAGGAAACGATGGAGCCGCCATCAATCTGGTGTGCCTGGATGAAGAAGGCTTCATGCAGGACATCGAACGCTTCACCAAACAGAACATACCGGTGCAAGTCGTTGAAGGTTTCGGACCGGAACCGGGTGAGCAGGGTGAGCCCATTGCGATGGGACGCCAGACCATCTGGGGCGGCGCCGGCAAACCGCCCAGCCGGGATGTCATGCAGGCGGCAGCCCGCGCAGCGCGAACCGAAATGATGCAACGCGTACGCGAAAACAAGGCAAGCCAAGGTGAGCGCGGTGGCCAGGGCGCAGGCAACCGCGGCGGCCAGGGTCCGCGCGGCAATGGCGGACAGGGCCGCGGTGGCGAACAAGCCCCCCGAGCGCAGGGAGCGCGCGGCCCGCAAGGTCAGGGACAGAACCGCAACCGTCCGCCGGTTGGTGACGCCCAGCCGCGCAGCCATGAGGGTCGATTCGCATCCGGCATCACAGCGGACCCGCGTCCGCCACGAAGCGCTCCAGCAGGTCAGCCCGACCCCATGCGCACCAGTGTCGATATGATGACCGAACGGGGTCAACGCCGCGGTGGCGGTGGTTACGGTGGAGGCAATCGCAATGGAGGCGGCAATGGCGGATCACGCACGGGTGGCTTTGGTGGCGGGGGCAACCGGCCTCGTGGGTCAGGAAATTCTCGCGACCCTTTTAGCCGATAAATCGTATTCGGCGGTCCACTGCGTGGGCCGTCGCGCCCTGGCGCAGCAGCACCCCAAACTCTCTTCCCATGTGGTGGACCTGGCGGCCCTGCAAGGTCTTCCCCAGATCGATGACTGCTTCATTGCGCTGGGCACCACCATCAAGGCGGCGGGCAGCCAGGAGGCCTTCCGGGCCATAGATCTTCAAGCGGTAGAGGCCGTAGCCCTCGCCGCCAAAGCGTCTGGCGCTACAAAATTGGGAGTGGTTAGTGCCATGGGCGCCAACAGCCACTCGTCTGTCTTCTACAACCGTATCAAGGGTGAGATGGAACTGTCACTGGCACGCATGGGTTTCAAAAGCCTGGTGATTGCGCGCCCTTCCCTCATTGATGGCGACCGCTCTGCCCTGAGTCAGGCGGGGCGTTCCGGTGAAGGCATGGGCCTGCTGCTGGCGCGCAGATTGCGCACCCTTATTCCAGCGAATTACCGGGCCATCGCAGCCGGCGACATCGCCCATGCACTCATCCGGCACGTCAAGACCGGCACACCGGGCGTTGTGACCCTCATGTCGGGAGAGATGCAGGGCGGGTAGAGCCCTGTTTTTTCCCGACGGGGCTTATCCCCTGACGAACAACGTGATCAGCGGCTCAGAGCCAACCTGGCGGCTCCAGTGGCCATGCACCAGCGGATCAAAAACGGCACCATCCGGCAATACATCAGCCGAATAGAAGTGCTCGCCGGGCTTGAAAATGCGCGACACCCCGCCCTGAATACCAATTTCCATCTGTCCGCCCAGGATAAAGCACCATTGCGGTGCCGTTGTGCAGTGGAACGCGCTGCGAAACCCCACCGGACTGGTGCGCAACTGGTAGCCGCCGCTCGCGAATACCTGCGACAGCATGGACTGCGGCGAACCCTGGTCCAGCGCGATCAGTTCCTCGCGAAACCGTGCCCGGCCATCGGTATCGGTAAACAAAACAACTTGGGTAAAGGTGGTCATGGATGACTTAAAGAAGAGGAAATTACCCGGATTATGTCGGGCAATGCATCCACCCCGCCATCTGGACCTCGGTGTGCGCCACAATCGACCACCAACCCCGATTGATGACATTCACGATCTTACTGACCATGCGACTTCTCCACACCATGCTGCGCGTCGGAAACCTTCAGCGCTCCATCGACTTTTACACACAGGTCATGGGTATGCAACTCATCCGCACGTCTGAAAATCCGCAATACAAGTACACCCTGGCATTCGTCGGATACGGGACCAATCCGGACCATGCCGAAATCGAACTCACCTACAACTGGGGCGTTGATTCCTATGACATGGGAACGGCTTACGGTCACATTGCGCTGGCGGTGCCCGATGCCCATGCGGCGTGTGAAAAGATCCGGGCAGCGGGAGGCACCGTGACGCGCGAGGCCGGACCAGTCAAAGGCGGCAACACCGTCATTGCCTTTGTGACGGACCCCGATGGCTACAAGATCGAGTTGATCCAGCGGGCGTTTTGACGCGGTCGTGCTCCGCTATTTGACCGCCGCCTCGCGGTAATGCTCACGACGGCGCGCTTCTGAAACAAACTCCTCCAATTGCGGATCCATGGCATTGCGCGACGCAATGATGCCCAGGACGCGATCACCGTCCACCACCGGCACATGCCGGAACCCCTTTTCCTGCATCAACAACAGCGCGTGGCCGTAAGACTTGCCCGGTGGTAGTGTGGCCGGTGACTTGGTCATGACCGAACGCAGAGCCGTTGTGGACGCATCCAGCCCCTTGGCAAGCACGCGAAAAACGGCATCACGCTCGGTGAAAATGCCCTGGAGGCGGTCATTTTCAACGACCAGAACGGCTCCCGTATTCTTGCTCGCCATCAGCATAGCCGCAGCGCTGACCGTTGTGTCGGGTGGCACGGTAATCAGCTTCTTGGACTCCATAAGGCTCTTGACGGGTAGATCCAGCATGTTGGTTCACTTTCTGAAATTCTGTGCACATGCTAGGGCGCCCGACGCGAGCTGACATTGCCCTAAGTCAAACTCGTGTTGAACAGGCGGGCCTGCGGCTCGCGCAAGACTGCTTCAAAAGCCTCGATAAAGCGCCCCACATGCAAACCGTCCATCAATGCATGGTGAACTTCCACAGACAGTGGCATCCACAGGCGATCACCCTCGGCGTCCATGCGTCCGAACGCGATCTTGGGAATGGAATCGTATGGCCCCCATTGGCGGGCATTCGAATAGCCTGTGAAATGCATCCACGGCAAGGTCGTCAGGTGGATGGTGGCGGTCTCGTACGCGGTTGGCTCGAACGGCGCACCGATTTGCCCGGCCTGCAGCAGCGCAGCGCCCCCCTGCTCAGCGAATGCCACAAAGTCTGCTTGATGTTCAAGCGTGGCAAAGCCAAACGATTCGTCCTCACGCAACACCGTGGTACTGCCGTGCACCACGTCGTGGACGCGCACACGCTCACCTTCCAGACGATATCGGAACGGAGCAATCTCGTTGGCCAGCGATATGGCAATGAAGTGATAGGCCAGAGACAGGCTTCCGACGCCCGAGGCGCTGACAACCCGCTTGAGTTGCGTGACGTCCAGACGTGTACAGATGTTGAAAACCGGAATGTCAAATCCACGGAAAAAATCGAACGCCGCGCGGCGTGGCCACGTGTCCAGATTCAGGTAAACAGGTTCCATCCTGTGCATGATACAGCGTCGAATCTGCTCATCATCAAGACACGTCGCCGCCTCTAATGCTATGTTTTGCATAGCAATATAGTTATATTCCACAAGGGTTGATGGTCATTTCTTCCCCGAGACTTCAGTGAAGGGCACTCTGGGCAGGTCCCGTTTCATGCATCCTGGCACCGGTTGGCAAGCGGCACTTCTATACTGGGGGCATGACCCACATCGCTGACCTTAGAAAAAGCTACGAACGCGCCGAACTTGACGAATCGGCCTCCCATCCGGATCCACTGCAGCAATTCGATCAGTGGTTGAAGGAAGCCATTTCAGGCGAGGTACCCGAACCCAATGCCATGACGCTGGCCACCGTGGCGAGCAACCTGCGCCCGTCAACCCGTGTGGTGCTGATCAAAGGCTACGACGCAAGGGGCATCACCTGGTACACCAACTATGAAAGCCGCAAAGGGCTTGAAATGGCGGGTAACCCCTTTGCTGCCCTGCAGTTCCACTGGGTCGAGCTGGAGCGTGTGGTTCGCATTGAGGGCATCGTGGAGAAAGTGGATGCAGACGAAAGCGATGCCTATTTTCACAGTCGCCCACTGGATTCCCGTCTGGGTGCCTGGGCGTCGCCGCAAAGCGGAGTGATTTCCGGACGCGGCGTCCTGGTGGCCAATGCAGCCCGCTATGCCGCCCAATTCTTGATGCAACCACCGCGTCCGCCGCATTGGGGCGGCTACCGGCTCAAACCGGACACATGGGAATTCTGGCAGGGGCGCAAAAGCCGCCTGCATGACCGCCTGCGCTACACCCTGGCCCGTGATGGACAGTGGTTGCGCGAGCGTCTGGCGCCCTGAGCCTCGCAATAGCCTGCAACGCCCGCCCTTAGCCGCGACCGGATGCAAGCCTCGCTGCCATTGCGGCACTTCCTGCTCGGGCTCGCTGTTGTTGCGGTGTGGGGTACCAACTTTGTAGTGATCAAGCTGGCGCTGGGGCACATGCCACCCCTGCTGTTTGCCACCCTGCGATTCACGCTGGCCGTTGTGCCTGCCATCATCTTCTTGCCACGCCCTGCCGTGCCCTGGCGCAATCTGGCCACGTATGGACTGCTCATCGGCGTGGGACAGTTTGGCCTGCTGTTTGTGGCGATGAATGGTCACATCTCGCCAGGTCTTGCTTCGCTGGTGATTCAGGTACAAGTATTTTTTACGATCGGTCTGGCCATGCGTTTCTCGGGCGAACGCCTGCAGCGGGTGCAGTGGCTGGCGCTGGCGCTGGCCACGGGCGGAATCGGAATCATCATTCTGCATACGGATGGCAGCACCACCGTGCTGGGACTCGGACTCATCCTGCTGGCGGCCCTGTCGTGGGCGGGGGGGAATATCACCTCACGGCGGGCGGGCCGGGTCAATATGGTGGCCTATGTGGTGTGGTCCAGTGTGTTTGCGATACCGCCCCTGGCAGCGCTGTGTCTGGCTGTCGAGGGATGGGATGCGGTTGCTGCCGGACTCCAGGGCGCCACGGCTGGCACCTGGTCTGCGGTTGCGTGGCAGGCCTGGGGCAACTCGCTGTTCGGTTACGCGGCATGGGGCTGGTTGCTCGCACGCCATCCTGCAGCCACGGTGACGCCCATGGCATTGCTCGTTCCGCTGTTTGGCATGGGCAGCTCGGCGTTGTGGCTGGGCGAAGGTCTGCCCGGCTGGAAACTCGCCGCTGCCGCGCTGGTGATGGGTGGGCTGGCGCTGAACCTGCTGTGGCCCCTTGTGCGCACACGTTGGATGATGCGGGCGGGCTGACCGAAGCCAGCGCATTTTCCCTTAACAAACGCACGCCTTTGTGCCCGCTGCGGGTTTGAACGGGTGGCGCGCAACCGGCCTGCTCAGGACGGTGCCAGCGGATCGTCAGGTGCAAAACGCTGAGCCAGCCCGGAGCTTGCGGTGGTCAGCGTGCCATCCGCCAATACCAGGTGCCGGTCCAGGTGGGTTTCGGATGCGATCAGCAGGCGGCGATAGAGATCTCTGCAGATCGCACGCGCCGTTTGCCCCGCCCAATTACGCCCCAGCAAGACCTCGGGCAACTCAGGATCGCGCAGTAACAGGCGGCGGTAATCATGAGTCAGCAGGGTGCGCAACAAAAAGGCATCCTGCGGCGCAATGTCCGCCGCGCGTTCGGCACGCAGTTCCGTCAGGATGGGGTTGTACATAGAGACAAAGTCGCCATAGGCCAGCTCCAGCGGCTCCAGGCTCCATGCCCTGCGCACCAGATCCGCCCCACTGGCTGACAGTGCCGCCCCGGCATCCGCTGCCAGCATGGGTATGAGACGGCCAATCACATCGGTCAATCCCTCGGCAGCCAGTGCGTCAAAGGCTACGGACAAATCAGCCCCGGGGTGCACAAAGCAGTCGCTTCCAAGGAGGCCGAATCCCTGCCAGAACAATGCGCTGCGCACACGCTCGCGCTCCCGGGCATCCAACTCGCCGATAGTGAAGATCAAACGCCAGCGATGGTCCCAAGCGGGCGCACGACTGGCGTAGATGTGACGGGCGGCTTCTTCAAACCGGCGGCGCCCCACCGCCGTGAGAACATAGTCTGCCCGGCGCCCCACGGTCTGCGCAACCAGCCACTCCTCCTTGACCAGGCGAAAAACCGATGTGCGGATCAGGCGCTCATTGAGGTCGAGCGGCTCCAGCAGTTGCACCAGACTGCCCAGCCAAACGCGCCCCCCGCGCAGCAGGATCGCATCGCCAAACACCGAAATGATGAGCGAGCGTGCCTGCACGCGGGGTTGTTGTCGGAACTCTTCAAAGCGCTTTTGGATGGATGCAATCACGATAAGGGTTGTCAGCTCGGCAACAGGTGCGCCGCATCGGCGACTACCAGCTGTTGCTGTGCGAAAAAGCCCTCAGTATGAATCATTGGCTTGGTGGCCCCCAGCTTTTGTACGGTTGCCACGCAGGTATCGACAAATTCCGGGCTGCCCGCGACAAACACCGTGTGCTTGGACAGGTCGGAAAACAGGGTCGGCAAGGCGACATCCATGCGACCCGAAAGATGGCCCTCACGCACTTCGCGGGTCAGGGTGATCCGGTAGTCAAAGTTGCGGTGTTTGGTACGCCAAAAGGCCATCATCCCCTGGCAATAGACATCTTCGACGGTGCGTGCCGAAAACACCATGGTGACCTTCTTCTTGAAGCCCCGGCGCAAGGCCGCCTCTGCCAGCGCCAGAATGGGTGCCAGACCGGTTCCCGCCGCCAGACACAACACCGGGGTATCAACAGACGGATCTCCGATGAACGTGCCGTAGGCGCCGCTGACCTTGATGTTCTCACCGACCTGCAAACGGTCATGGACCCAATGGCTGGTGATCCCCCCGTCCGAGCGTGCCACCTGCAACACCAGTTCGCCGTCCGGTCGCGGCGCGTTGGAGATGGAGTAGGCCCGCGCGGGCACGCCGTTGCGTGGATCACCCAGCGTCACATACTGGCCGGGCCAGTAGCGAATGGGTTGACCCACCGGCCTAAGGCGCAGCTCGACCACCCGCGCAGCGATCATGCGCTTGTCAACCAGCACAAAGAGCACGTTCTCGCGCGGAGGAAAGAGCTTGGGCCGTGCATCTTCGGTACCCCATTCGATCACCAGCTCTTCAGAAATGGGCTTGGCCATGCACATCAGGCCAAAGCCCTGCTTGCGCTCCTCCTGGGACAGGGCCATGTCCAGCACCATGCCCTGATCGAACTGCCCGGAGGTGACCTTGACCTTGCACTCGCCGCAGGCCCCCGCCCGGCAATTGTTCGGCAGGGCATACCCTGCCTTTTCCAGCCCCATGAGCACGGTGTCTCCCGACAGGCAGTCGACAGACCGGCCCGAGGGCTGCATGACGATGCGTGCCATTGTCAGAACACCGGAATGATGTCGTCCATTTCAACGTCGGAAATTTCCTGCCCGCTGATGCCAACCTCTGGAATGGCCGGGAACGGAATGTTGTAACGGTCCAGAACACCCTTGAGGTTGAGCATGGCGTTTCTCCAGTTTTGCAGCTTCATCTCATAGGTCGGAATACCAAAGCCGGCCATGCGGGCCACTTCTTCGGCTTCGCGCTGATTGCCGATAAAGTCGGCGGGCAGGTCCCAGAACTCCATTGGCGGCTCAAACAGCACGGCAGACAGGAACAGATACCCGGCACGAATCTGCTTGGTCACAATGGAGCGGGTCTCGGCCTGCAAGCCGGGGTAGTCACGCTCCATCACGGCCATGCAAATCGCCATGTGGCGGCCTTCGTCGCGCCCGATATTCTTGAAACCTTCCTTGAATACCGCTTCGCGCGAATTGTCAAACATCTGCTTGAAGATGGTGGCGGCAGCAATTTCTCCCATCAGGAAGGAACTGAACAGCACGGCCAGGTCGTACTTTGGCACGGCCTTTTTGTAGCCTGTCCAGTAGCGCGAGCCATTGAAATACAGCCACTTGACGTTTTTCTGTAGACGCTTGCCAAGCTCGGTCTTGGGCTCATAGGTGATGGGATCCGGGTGCCCCAGCAATTTGGTAATCGCCAGACCACACATGATTTCGTGGTTCTGCTCGTCACGGGTGACCGAGAAAAAGCAGCGGCGCACCAGGTCTTCTTCATGGACTTCGTAGGTCTTGATCAGCGCTTCGGCAAACACCGGGGGTGCCGAGGCGTCAAACACTGAAAGCAGACTCCACCAGTAGGCAATGGATTCGCGCTCCTCCCAGCTATAGCTTTCAACGTCCAGCGTATCCCAGGGCAACTTTTCCGGGTCCCAGTTCTCGCGCAGGGCTGCCTCCCAGACTTCCTGCAACTTTGCAGTCTTGTTCTCCCACGACAGGGGATACACGTTGGGTTGTTCAATCGCCGGGGGAAATTCCATCTTGTCCGAAAAGCGCTCTTTATTGATAGCCATGTCTTCTCCTGCTGTTTGGTAGTGGGGTTGTGGGTCCGTCAGAAATTTGGATCCACACCCGAATAATGACACTACTATTTTATTTTTGCAAGGATTTTTGTATCACATGGCAGATTTTTTTGGTTTTCAACTACAAAACTACTGGTTCAACATGACAAAAACAGAAATAAATATGTTTTAAATCAATAACTTATTTATAAAAATTGATGCTATTTCGCAACTTTCAGAATGCAATGATTTTTCTTTACTCGATACCGATTATTTGGTTTTCTCTATACTTTTGTATCTTTTTTCACCAAACAGGCGGGCAATCTGCCATGTCCCAGCCGCAGACCGGCTCGCGGGCAGCGCTCCCTCACGCCAGTGCCGGGCAAATCCAGCGGTCGCCCGGCTCCGGTTACCCGAATCCCGGCGTCGCTACCAGCTAGGTGCCGGTGCAGCAGGCACCGGCGCTGCCGGTGGTAGCGCAGGCAATAGCGCACCGCTGGCGGCGTAAACCGCGCCTGCAGCAATGCAAAGCGCCACCACCAGCGACAGGAATCCACCACCCTGGGCAGACTCGCCTTCATCGGTCTCTTTCCAGCCCAGCACCATAGGTTGGACCAGTTTGTCTTTTTTGACCCGCGTGTAGAAGGCAATGGCGGCCAGGTGCAGACCAATCAGGACAAACAGAAAATTAGACGACAGTTTGTGCAGCCCTGTGAGCTGGTTGCTCACGTCCTTGCTGACCAGTGCAAACAGAGGTCCGAAGAAAGTAATATCGTCATTGGCAAAGAGGCCGGTGCTGACCTGCAAACCGACCAGTGCAAGCAAGCCAAAAACTGAAAACGCCCCCAATGGGTTGTGTCCAACGCCACGCCACTCCCCACGCAGATACGCTTTGAGCTTGGCGGGTGTCGGAAAAAATTGCGCGAACCGCGCATAGGTGGAGCCAATCAAGCCCCAGACCAGCCGAAAAACGATCAACCCGACTATGAAGAGCCCGATTCGACCGTGCCATTCAATCAGGTTTCCGCCCAGTTGACCGCTCACAACCGCGGCCACGATGCAAAGGACCAGCAACCAGTGAAACAGGCGGGTCGGTAAATCCCAAAGACGAATCCGTTTAGTACTCATGCGCGGTCCCTTGCAAATTCAAAAAAAAGGCGCCCGCAGGCGCCTATAGCGGTCAATCGCCGAACTGGCGCTTACTTCTTGGCCTTGAAATCATCGTGGCAGCCCTTGCAGGTGCCGCCGAGCTTGCCCATTTGTGCCTTGACAGCTGCGGCGTCGCCAGTGGCAGCAACCTTGGCCATTTCGTTGGCTTCCTTGTTAAAGGCCATGGCGACCTTGCCAACGCCCTCTGCGTTGGTGAAAAGCTCCGGTTTGACGCGTGTTGGTTCCCAACCAGTGCCCTTGTCAGTACCCGGAAGGTACAGCGCGCCCATGCCGGAGTTGGCGATGGCCTGAATGACGTTGGCCGCCTTGATCACATCGTCCTTGTTGTAGGTGCCTTCCACATTGGCCTTGATACGGGCCATGCTCCATCCCATGGTGGTGTAAGCCGACTGACGCCATTTGATGGCGTCTTCGGGCTTGACTTGTGCGGTGACCGTTGTGGCCAGTGAAGCAGCGAGCAATGCGAGTAACAGTTTCGATTTCAAGTGGATTCTCCATAGGTGTTGAGGACAAATTAACAGGTACGCATGAGATAAACGCATGTAAGCCCCGATTTATTCCAAACCGACTATATCTTTTTCAGAAAATCTCTGCCGGCTGCTACACACGTCCAACCCAATACTCTGCTTCGCCCTGCAGGGTTGACGACCACCGCCTAACAGGATGCCCCCTGCAACGAGCCGGCCGCGACACATGCCAGCACGGGAAATTTTGACTATTCATGCCTTTTGCCCCATAAATCGCTAGACTGTTTGCTATCAATAGCATCGTGTTTCCGGCCGCCAGACCTACCCGATATCGTTTTGGGTTCAGGGCAAGAGGTCGGCAACGCCGTCCCAGGCTTCTGGCGCAAGGCGGCCCTCATAGCGGGCAACCACCTTGCCCTGCGCATTAACCAGCAGTGTGAGCGGCAACTTGGGTGGCACGGGTCTTCCTTCGTCCTGGCGCAGAGCGTAGAACGTTTTAGGTGGCATTTTGGTTTTGCTCAAAATGCTCTCATAGGCCAACCAGTCGCTGGCTTTGGCGTCGACGTTAACGGTCACCAGCGCAAACGGCTTGTCGCGCCAACCGGCCAGATTGGCGCGCAGCTCAGGCAAGCTGTCACGGCATACCGCACAAGATGTCGACCAGAAGAATACGATGGACACCTTTCCCTGCAAAGACTTGGGCGCAAACAACTCGCCGCCCATATTGTGGGCCTGCAAACTCAGGTCCTGAAATGGCGCCGAAGGTGCGGATGCGGCGGCGGCCGACTGTGCGCAGGCAGCGCCCGACGCCGTCAAGGCGAAGCTCATGAGCAGGATGTTAAAAATCTTCACGTTGGACTTTCTGTCAATGTGGAATCAGGCCGGGAGGCACTATGCCATAGGTCAGCTTAGCGTAGCAGTTCTTACAAAACATCGCGAAATGGGCATTCAGTGTTGGCCCACAACCCGGTATTCAAGCGACGCAAGGGCTTGCGACTTGCCCGTCTTGAAGATGGCAATCGGGTAGTGGTTTCCCCTGCTGCACCAGGATTCTCCGCTTGCTCCTGAATTGATAGCTACCTATGCATATTGCATGC
This sequence comes from Pseudomonadota bacterium, assembly GCA_052034395.1. Lineage (GTDB taxonomy): Bacteria > Pseudomonadota > Gammaproteobacteria > Burkholderiales > Burkholderiaceae_C > Allorhodoferax. The sequence continues at coordinate 57,399 of JBPOIP010000019.1, read as the reverse complement.
GGGCTGGTAACCGAATATTCATATATCCCTGGCTGAACCACCCGCTGGAGTCTCGACCCCGGCGGAATCCACCAGCCAGCTTGTACCTGACACGTCCCGCCAGGGCGGACCGAGGCCATTCGTGTTTGACGCCACGGGTTGATGCACATCATGTTCCAGCCCTGTGCGCAGAGCAGCTTATTGGTTATTCTTGGGGTAAAACCGAGGAGCCTTTATGAACCTATCGCGTCTGGTGTCAGCTTGCATGGTCTGCTTTGGACTGTGGGGATGCGGGCAATCCGCAGGACCCAGCATCAATACCCCGGCTCAACAGCCCGTCACCGCCCCGGCACCCCCCGCCAAACAGCACATCGGGTTGATCATGAAAACGCTCACCAATCCGTTTTTTGTGGAGATGGAAAAAGGTGCGCGACGAGCCGAAAAAGAACTCGGCGTCACGCTCAAGGTCAAAACCGCGGCCCAGGAGACATCCATAGAGCAACAAATCCAGCTGGTCGAAGACATGATCGCCGACCGGGTAACTGCCATTGTGATCGCTCCGGGCGACTCGCAGCGCCTGGTGCCTGTGCTGAAAAGAGCCTCCGATGCGGGCATCAAGATCGTCAACATCGACAATCGACTGGACCAGGAAGCGCTCGCCAAAGCGGGCATGGCCGCCATTCCCTTTATCAGCGTGGACAACGAGGCCGGGGCCTACAAGGTGGGCAAGTTCCTGAGCGAAGGTGTCACCACCGCCAGCGAGGCACTCATCCTCGAAGGCATCCGCAGCGCCGACAACGCGCAGCAACGCGCCCGTGGTGCGCGCAAAGCCCTGCTCGAGAACAAACACATCCGGATCGTGGCTTCCGAGACGGCCAACTGGAAAATCGACGAAGCCTATAACGTTACCCGACAGGTGTTTGCCCGCCACCCCAACGTCAAACTGGTCTTTGCCGCCAACGACATGATGGCCATTGGCGCGATCAAGTACCTGCAGGAAAGCGGCAAGACCCAGGTCAAGGTGGCTGGCTACGACGCACTGGATGAGGCCATCACCGAAATCAAGGCCGGCAAAATGGTAGCAACCATCGACCAGCAGGCCGCTGAACAGGGCTACCAGGGCATAGCCCTGGCCAACCGCCTGGGTCAGGGCGCCAGTGTGCCAGCGGTGACGCTGATCGACACCCGGCTGGTGACCGCAAAAACAAGCCCTTGATCCACCCGCCGCCCCATGCTGCTGCGCCTGAACATCACCACCAAGTTCCTGGTCTACCTGTTGGTGACCAGCGTGGTGCCGTTGGTGTTGCTCGGGCTGGCGGCGTTTGAAATCTCCAAACGCATCGTGATTGAGCAGGCTGAGCTGGATAACACGCGGCTGGTGGCCAGCTTTTCTTCGTACCTGCGGCTCTACCAGGGACAGATCGAAGACATGGCGGCCAACCTGGCTGGCAACCCGGCCATTGGCCACGCACTCGATCGCGCAGACCAGAGCACCAGCGACAGTTTCGATGTGCTGGACATGCGGGCACAGATGGGCTACATCCTCAATGACTATGTGCGCGTCCAGGGGCTTGACTCGATCCATGTTTTTTCGGTGGGCGGCGCCCACTTCCAGGCGGGGCGAACGCTGGACTTCAGTCCGGTGCAGGCCGCAGTCGCACGCCAACTGCTCAACGAGGCCCAGCACGCCAGCACGCCCGTGGTGTGGCGCGGCATCGATGACAACCTGAACCAGAACACCCCCCGGCAAAAAGCCATCAGTGTGGTGCGGGCCATTCACCATTTTTCTTCAAGAACCGGCAAAGACGAGCGGGTCGGTGTGCTGTCGATCAACCTCACCGACGAGGTGATGCACCAGTTTCTTCAGGGCGTCTCACTGGCTTCTGGGACTCAGCTGATGCAGCTGGACCAAAAGGGCAACATCCAGTTGCATTCCGATACCACGCGTTTTGGACAGCCACTTAGCCCGGACCTGCTGGCACTGGTGCGCGCCACGCCGGCGGTTCCCAGGCTGGTGCTCGATGGGCAGGACGTGCTGATGAACGTGGCCCCGGGATACCAGCAAAGCCTGCTTGTCACCATCGCCCCGCGCACGAAATTGACCCAAAAAATCGACCAGGTGGCCATGGTGACCTTTGGTTTGCTGTTTGTGTCGCTCGTGGGCGTGCTGGTCCTGACCTGGTACTTTGTGAAAGCAGTGGTCAACCCGATCAAGGCGGTGTCCGAAGGCTTTCGTGACCTGCAAACCTCCCCGGAGGCACCACACAACCCGTTGCCTGAACGCCCGCGAATGGACGAAGTTGCCCAGCTGGTCAATGGCTACAACGACCACCTCGCCGCGCTACATGTGCAGCGCACGGTGGCCATGGAACTGCGCCGGTCCATGGCCGATGCCGAGGCAGCCAATCTGGCAAAAAGCCGGTTTCTGGCCACCATGTCGCATGAGATCCGCACCCCGATGAACGGCATTCTGGGCATGGCCCAACTGCTGCTCATGCCCCATGTGACCCCGAAGGAGCAGCGCGACTATGTCAACACCATCCTGAGCAGTGGCCAGACCCTGCTGACGCTGCTCAACGACATTCTGGACCTGTCCAAAATCGAGGCGGGCAAGCTCGAGCTGGAGACCGGCCTGTTCCAGCCCGCTGGCCTGCTGGTGGACATCCAGTCACTGTTTGAAGGGGCCGCCAAAGCCAAGGGCCTGCATCTGGAAAACTGCTGGCATGGCGCAGCCCCTGCGCGCTACGCGGCAGATGCCCAACGCCTGCGGCAAATGCTTTCCAACCTGGTGGGCAATGCCATCAAGTTCACCCGACAGGGTGGTGTGCGCTTGGAATGCCGTGAGCTGGAGCGCGATGACACCCAGGCCGTGCTGGAGTTTTGCGTACGCGACACCGGCATGGGCATCGCGGGGGACAAACTTGACCTGCTGTTCAAACCATTTTCGCAGGCAGACAACTCCACCACCCGCAACTTTGGCGGTTCGGGCCTGGGCTTGTCCATCGTCAGCAACCTGGCGCGCGCCATGGGTGGTACGGCGGGGGTGGAAAGTACGCCCGGCGATGGCTCGCGGTTCTGGTTTCGTGTCCGTGTCAAGCTCGAAGACCAGAGCCAACCCGCCCCGGCTGATGCACACACCAAACCGGCAAGCCCGGCTCCTGCACCGTTGCTGCACGGACATGTGCTGGTGGCGGAAGACAACCTGGTGAATTGCATGGTCATCAAGAACATACTGGGAAGACTGGGGCTGACGCTGACCATGACCCATAACGGCCAGCAGGCGGTGGACGCACTGCAGGACCGTCCTCCCGACCTGATTTTGATGGACTTGCAAATGCCCGTGATGGACGGCGTCACGGCCACGCGGCACATCCGACAGCGGGAGTCCGACCAGACCAGCCGCCACGTGCCCATCATCGCCCTGACCGCCGATGCGTTTGAAGAGACCCGCCTGCAATGCCTGGCCGTGGGAATGGACGGATTCCTGACCAAACCGGTGTCCATCGATGCCCTGATCGAAACCCTGACGCAGTGGTTGCCCAACGCCCCTGCTGCGACAGTCCAAGACAGCCCGTCGGCCACTCCCCAGGCAAAGCTGGACCGCGCACTGTTTGACGTATTGGTTGGTGAACTGTTGCCCATGCTGGCGTCGAACAAGTTCGACGCCCTGTCGAAAGTCAAGGAGCTGCAGGATGTAGTGGCAGGCACGCCATTGGAGCCGGATATCCAGGCGGTTGATGATTTGCTCAAAACATTCCGGTTTGATCTGGCATTGGAACGTCTGCGCGAAGTGGCAGACAATGTACAGTGAACAGTGAACACCGACTGAACACCATGCCCCATCAAAAACAGCTGATCCTGGCGATTGATGACAACCCGGCCAACCTGTTGATGCTGGGCAGGGCACTGCAGAGCGAATTTGAGCTGCAGGTTGCCACCTCGGGCCAAACGGGGCTGGCACTGACAGCGCGGACGCAGCCCGACCTGATCCTGCTCGACATCATGATGCCCGAGATGGACGGATTTGAAGTCTGCCGGCGGCTTAAGGCCGACCCGGTGCTCAAAGACATTCCGGTGGTGTTTATCAGTGCCAACACCACCATGGAGTCGGAGTCTGTGGGTCTTGCCCTGGGCGCGGTGGACTACATTACCAAGCCGATCAACGTTGACATCACCCGCCAGCGCATCCGCAACCTGCTCGAACGCGAACGGCTGCGCAAGGATTTGATGATTCAACGCGACCTGCTGAGCCAGCGTGTGAGCGAACTGGACCAGGTCACCCTCGCACTACTGAGTACCCAGGCCACCCTGTCGGACAGTGAGGCATTCAAACGCACCATACTGAACTCGCTCCCCCACGAAATAGTGGTTCTGGATGCGCAAGGCGTCATCCAGTCCGTCAATGAGCCCTGGCAACGCTTTGCGCAGGAAAACCCCACCCCCTCCGGCGTACCGGCCAGCCACATCGATGTAGGCAGCAATTACCTGGAAGTCTGTCGGCGCACCGCCAGCTCAGGAGCGCCGGAAGCCCGTATGGCAGCAGAGGTGCTCGCTGGCATTGAGGCGGTGATGGCCGGCACCCTGCCCGGCTTCAGTCTGGAATACCCCTGCCACTCGGCCACTGAACAGCGCTGGTTCAGGATGATGGTCTCGCCCCTGCAAAAAGCCAAGGCCAACTGGGTGGTCATTTCCCACGCCAATGTCACCGATCGCACACTCGCGCAAAACAAGCTGGTGGAAAGCGAAGCCCACTTGCGCACCATCATCCACAATGAACCTGAATGCATCAAGATCGTGGACGGTGAGGGCCGGCTGGTACAAATGAACCCGGCCGGCCTGGCCATGATCGAGGCCGACTCTCTGGCACAAGTCCAGGGGCAACGCGTGCTGGACCTGGTCACCCCGGAGCACCGCCCAGCGTTTTCCGACTTGCACCAGAGGGTGCTGGCGGGCGAGTCGGCGGTGCTGGCGTTTGAGGTGCAGGGCCTCAAAGGCGGGCGGCGCTGGCTGGAGACGCATGCGGTGCCCATGCAGGATCAGGGGCAACCCGTGATGCTGGCCGTGGCGCGCGACATCACCGATCGCAAATTGGCCGATGCACAAATCCATCACCTGGCGTTTTACGACCCGCTGACCAATCTGCCCAACCGCCGCCTGCTCCATGACCGCCTGAGGCAGACCCTGGCTGCATTCAGACGGAACAAGGGGTGTGCGGCCCTGATGTTCATGGATATGGACAACTTCAAACCTCTCAACGACCGGCACGGCCACGCCGTGGGCGACTTGCTGCTGAAGGAAGTGGCCCAGCGCCTGAGCGCCTGTGTGCGTCAGGTCGATACCGTGGCGCGCTTTGGGGGCGACGAATTTGTGGTCATGCTCAGCGAGCTCGACACCGACAAAACCACATCGACCACCCAAGCCCTTGCCGTGGCGGAGAAAATACGCTTGAGTCTCGCAGACCCCTACGTTCTGACCCTGCATCAGCCCGGCCGACCGGACACCCGAGTTGAGCACCATTGCACGGCCAGCATCGGCGTGGTGGTGTTTGATGATCCCGACACCAGCGAAGATGATGTTCTGAAATGGGCCGATGCGGCCATGTACCGCGCCAAAGAGGAGGGTCGCAAACTCATCCGCTTTCACTGATGATGTAAACCTTTGCGCTGGCTGCGCTGACCCCTTGCCGCTGCACACCGTTCCATGAAGAAATCCGCTTCCACACTCCACCCCCTGTCATGGCGCTCGCTGCCCACAAGGGTCACCGTCATCACGCTGGGCGTTTTCGTTGCCGCCATCTGGACGCTGACCGCGCTGATCGAAAGCCGGCTGCACCGTGACCTTGAAGTGGTGCTGGGCGAGCAGCAGCAGGGCACGGTGAGCATGCACGCGGGCGAGCTGAACCGCGAAATCACGGAACGACTGCGCCTGCTGGAGAACGCCGGCACACTGATGGCTGATGGCATGGAGGGCAAAGGCGGCGGCATTCAGCAGACGCTGGAGGCCCGCCCTGCCCTGCCACGGTTTTTCAATGGCGGAATGTATGTAACGAATGCACAGGGCACCGTGATTGCGTCTATACCGGCTTCAGCTGAACGGATGGGTCTCAATTTCATGGAGCGCGACGAGATTGCCATTGCAATCAAGGACGGCAAAAGCACTGTCAGCAAACCCGTCATCGGTAAGACGCACCCCTCACCGGTAGTTTCCATGGCGGCAGCCGTTCGCGACGACAACGGGACTATTATCGGCACCCTGGTGGGCGTCACTGACCTGGGCAGCCCACATTTCATGGACCGAATTCTGCAGACACCGCACGGAAAAACCGGTGGATTCTCACTCTACGCGCGCCAGTGGAACATGGTGATCAGCGGGCAGGACAGGCGCCAGGTGCTGCGGGAACTGGACCGTCCCCAAGACAGCCCCATCCTGACAGTCTTCGCGCCGGGCAAGGAAGGGCATGCTGTGCTGCGCGACTCGCAAGGCACCGAAGTTCTGGCATCCGCTGCCGAGGTACCGGTGGCCAACTGGCTGCTGGTCGCCACCGTGCCGACATCCGAAGCCTTTGCGCTGGTCAACAACCTCGCCCGGACCATACAGACGATGGCACTGCTGGCAACACTGATGTGCGCCGTATTGACCTGGTGGCTGGTGCGCAGACAGCTGATGCCCTTGCACACCGCGCACGCGGCACTGGTCCACCAGACCCACGACAGCCAAGGTGAGCAGCTCAAAGCGTTGCCAAATGCAGGGTCGGACGAAGTGGGGCAGTTGATCGGTGCGTTCAATGCCTTGCTCAAGGTGCTGCAGCACCGCGAGATGGCACTCAGCGCCAATGAAGAACGCCTGGTCGTGGCCGTGCAGCGCATGAACGAAGCCCAGCAGATTGCCCAGATGGGCAACTGGACCCTGAACCTGCAAGACATTTCCCTGCACTGGAGCGACGAAATCTACCGCATCTTTGAATTGGACCCCGGCCAGTTTTCGGCGACCTACGAGGGATTTCTTTCGTGCATACACCCGGATGATCGTGAACTGGTCAATAAGGCCTACGGCGACTCGCTGGTCAACAAGTCCCCCTACCAGGTAGAGCACCGGCTTCTGATGCGCGACGGGCGCATCAAGTGGGTGCAGGAGCGCTGTCAGACCGAGTTTGATGCCAATGGCAAACCCCTGTTTTCCAAGGGCACGGTTCAGGACATCACCGAGCGCAGGGACACCCTGCGCAGTCTCGCAGAGTCGCGCGATTTGCTGATGGCCGTGATTGATGCCATTCCCATGCGTGTCTTCTGGAAGAGCCCCGATCTTCTCTATCTGGGGTGCAACACCGCGTTTGCACAGGATGCCGGCAAGCGCGTACCCGACGACCTGATCGGCAAGGACGACTACGCCATGGGCTGGTCCAACCAGGCCGATCTGTACCGCGCTGATGACATGGCGGTCATCCAGAGTGGGGTGGCCAAACTTAATTTTGAAGAACCGCAGACCACGCCGGAAGGCGGCACCATCTGGCTTCGCACATCCAAAATTCCGCTCATTAACACCGAAGGGGAGTGCTTCGGTGTGCTGGGCCTGTATGAGGACATTACCGAACGCCGTGCCATCGCAGTCGAACTCGACCAGTACCGCAAAGACCTCGAAGCCAAGGTGGCCGAGCGCACGGAAGACCTGAACAGCGCCCGACTGCAGGCCGACAGTGCGAACCGTTCCAAGTCCGAGTTTCTGGCCAACATGAGCCACGAAATTCGCACCCCCATGAATGGCGTGGTGGGCATGGTGGACGTTCTCAAGCAGACCGCCATGTCGCCCGAGCAAACCCGCATGCTCAACACCATCCACAAGTCGTCCATGACGCTGCTGAGCATCCTGAACGATATTCTGGATTTCTCCAAAATAGAGGCCGGCAAACTGGCGGTGGAGACCGTACCCACGCCTATCCGCGACGTGGTCGAGAGCGTGGCGCAATTGATGGTGAGTCTGGCGGACGACCGGCGGGTGGATCTGTCGCTGTTTGTGGACCCCGCTTTGCCAACCTGGGTTGACGGTGACCCGACACGCCTGCGCCAGGTGCTGCTTAATCTGCTGAGCAACGGGCTGAAGTTTTCGGCACCGGGCGAAGGCAAAGTCCTGCTCAGCGCATTGCCGGCAACCAGCGCCACTGGCGCACCCTGCCTGCAGCTCAGTGTGACCGACAACGGCATCGGCATGGATGCCAACACGCTGGATAACCTCTTCCAGCCGTTTACGCAAGCCGACGCCAGCACTATGCGCAAGTTTGGCGGCACCGGGCTGGGCCTGTCGATCACGCAAAGGCTGGTGACCATGATGGGTGGCAGCATGACGGTCACCAGCACGCCGCAGCGGGGTTCACGATTTTCGATCGAATTGCCGTTGCGGGCCATTGAGGCGCCTGCGGGGCAACACCTCGCCGACATTGCGGACCTCGGCGGCGTCAGCGTTCTGGCGGTGACCCCGTCAACCGATTGCATGACGGTATTTCAGGTCTACTTAGGCTCAGCGGGCGCCTCGGTGGAGGTGGTGGCTGACCTCGCTGCCGCGCGCGCGCGCATGGCGCAGTCGCCTGCCAACACCGTATTGCTGCTGGATCTGGCCCAGCAGGTCGATGCAGCAGTCACGACAGAGATGCTGCGCGATTGGGGCATCGAACAGCGGGTGGTGCGCCTGGTGCGTCGCAGTCGAAGTGGCACCGAAACCCATGTGATCGAGGTACGCGCCAGACCGCTGATTTACCACGACCTCATCAATGGCGTGGCGCTGGCCTGTGGGCGCAAGGTGATCACCGACATCGTCCTTCACAAGGAGGGCAGCCTGCCGCAGCGCCAGGCCCCTTCCGTGGAAGAAGCCCGTGCGCAGGGCCGGCTGATTCTGCTGGCCGAGGACAATGAAATCAATCGGGATGTGATTGCCGAACAGTTGCGACTGCTTGGATACGCGGCCGAGTTGGCAAACGACGGTGTGGTTGCTCTGCACATGTGGCGCAGCGGTGACTACGCCCTGCTGCTGACCGACTGCCACATGCCCAACATGGATGGCTACGAACTCACCGAAGCCATCCGCAAGGCGGAGCCTGCCGGCACGCACTTGCCCATCATTGCCATCACGGCCAATGCCATGCAGGGCGAAGCGGAACGTTGCCGTGAGCGCGGCATGGACGACTACCTGTCCAAGCCCCTGCGCATGCAGGAACTCGACGACAAATTGCAACGCTGGCTGCCCCTGGGCGTGCTGGATTCACCCGGGAGCGCCACAACCACGCCACTCCAGCCGGCGAATGTGCCACTGTCCCCGGAGCCACCCGCATCGGCGGTGTGGGATAGCCTGGCACTGAACCGGGTAGTGGGTAACAACCCGACGATGCATAAACGCCTGCTGGAGAAGTTTCTGGGCAAAGCACCGCAGCAGTTGGACGACATGACTGCCGCCAGCACAGCAGCCGATCTCGGCGCGCTCGGCTCGACTGCGCATGCACTCAAATCGGCTGCCCGCACGGTGGGCGCCATGCAGTTGGGCGAAGCCTGTCAGGCGATAGAAACCGCAGCCCGCAACGGTGACCACGCGACGTCATCGGCCCTGGTTCAGACGCTGCCAGAACGACTGGCCAGCGCCAGAGCCAGCATTCAGGAGCACCTGTCATGACGATGTTTGCAGACCTCTTTCAGCAATGCAAAGCCCTGCCGGTGGCACCAACCCTGCTGCGCGACCTGATTGACAGCTTCAACGATGAAAACGCCAGCGTGCGCGACCTGGCCACTCTGATGGAACGCGACCCCGCGCTCTGCGCGCAGTTGTTGCGCCTGGCGAACTCAGCGTATTTTCAGCTGAACGAGCCGGTGTCCACCACCACGCAGGCATTGCAGCATGTGGGGCTGACCAACGCCCGCAGTCTGGCCATCAGCCTGGGGCTCATGTCGTGCTTTGCCCGTGTGCCTGCGTCCGCGCTGCATGCCCTGTGGCAACACAGCCTGCGCACCGCCATTGCGGCGTCGCACTGGTCCGGTGCAACCGGACATTCCCCAAGCATTGCCTACACCGTCGGGCTGCTGCGCAGTGTAGGCCAAATCGTGATGCAAATCGGAATACCCCAACCCATGGAGCTTGTGGATGCAGTGGTCGAGCGCCACTCGCCGCTTCGCGCTGCTGCAGAAAAAGCGCGCTGGGGCTACGCGTATACCGATGTGGGTGCCGAGCTGTGCCGCCAATGGAGGCTGCCTGCGCTGTATTCGGATGCCATTGCGGCATCGGCAGGAGACTTGAGCCCTGCGGAGCAATCACCCTTGGCCGCCCTGGTGCAACTTGCTGCCTGGCAGGCCTGGTCCGATAGTCAATCGCTGACGCCCTCTGAACTCGAAGCGCTCTGGCCTGCAGCCGCCGCAGAGCAGGTCGGCATCGACTTTGCACAGGCGGGACCCAATTTTCCGGACTGGAAGCAGGCGGGTGGCCCCGCCGCTGCCTTACTCACGTCAGCCTGATGGTCGGCCCGTGGACTCCGGGCCGCTGCACCGATGCAGCACGCAAAATACCTGTGTACGCGGTGTTTCAGGTGAACGTGTTGTGGTCCAGGGTGATCAGCCCCAGCCTCTGGTACTCGGCAGAGACCGGGTCGTTCCACAGGCTCGATGCAGACCGGATATCAAAGTAATCCAGCACATGACGTGCATGGTCTTTGGTTTCAATCTCGCACTCGCCACGAAACTTCCAGCCGCCTTCACCGCCGTTGTTTTCAATGTTCATGCGCCGGAAAACCCCTTCAAGGGTGGTGCCGTCCTTGAGCACAATCCGAACAATATCCCCAACCGGAATATGTTTCGAAATGGTGTCCATGTGATCTTGATCTGCTGTGGATTGGGTCCAACGGGGCATTTTTAATTCCTGGAAATATGATGAAAACCATCACACGGGAATCGTACGCCGGTGGGTTCCGGTTTTCAACGGTCTGGGGTTTGACGTAACGCAAACTTAGCTGTTTGAATCAAGCGCGGCATCGGTTCATACACCAAAGGAAAAGTAGTAGAGTTGCCGGCAGCATCGGCGTCGTCAACAGAACAGATTGACAGTCTGCTGCGACACATTGATCAGCACCTGAGTGGACCCGGGCACATGCATGAACCAGACCCTGTTACAACGAAGACACGGCGAATGTCCGATTTGATTTGGCTGTTAGCGGTTGGCGCTATCGTGATCGGATGCGTGGCGGTAGCGGGGTTTGCCATCTGGCGCGCCGTCACTGCTGCGTCAGAAGTGGACCTTCAAAATTTTGCACGCCAACAGGGTTTGATTTATGCACGGGGTGCGGGCAATGGCTGGGTACTAACGCCTGCCGTTCAGGGGAAGAGTTGGAAAATGGAATTCCATAACCCCGGCAGTGTGGACCCTGATCTCAACATGGGAGGCGAGACCATCTGGTCCGGTGCTGCCGATTTTCCCGAGCACCAGGCCATCTTTCTGGCTGCTTTGCCGCCCAAATGGCTGCGCACGGAAAGCGCGTTCAACTTGATGCAATTTGCCGCACGCCTGGGCAATACACCGCTGAGCGATCTGGCGGGTCGCGCGTCGATGGCGACCACCGGGGACAGTGCGTTTGATGCACGCTTCAGCGTGGTCGCAACCGATGCATCACTCGCCCGACAAATCCTGAAAGACAGTGTGCGGCGGCGCATCCAGGCATTTGTTGACAGCACGTCGCAGGTGCCGCGCATCATCTGGTCGCCAGGACAGCTCACGGTGCGCGTGCCCAGGGAAGTCACCCAGGAAAGCACCCTGAAAGCCATGATGGAACTGGGACAGACAATGGCAACAGAAGTACCCCGTCCGCAGGGGTGATGGGCCGGCGAATCTACTTCGCTGACAACATTTCTTGCAAACTGGCTGCACAAGCGGGAGCGGCAGTCAACGCAGTGGCAGGCGGGATACGACGGAGTGGATGTTGCATGGCGATTTTTCAGGGTTGAACCCCACGAAACGCGCTCAACTCCAAAGGCGCTTCACTTTGTTGAAAAGAAACCCCGACACATAGCGAACGTGGTACGCCAGGAGCCGGCGGTCATGCCAGTTCATTTCGGACCAATAGGATGGCTTGACCAGCCAGCGCAGAAAGCCCCTGACATCCCGCTCATCAATGGCTCGCAAGATGTCGATTGGAAACAGGGGGACGGAGGGCGCTCCATGCATGGCCTTTTGACGAACGGGAAGAGCTTGATGAATTCCCGCCAATGTCTGTTGAATCAGGGCGCTCAAATCAACACCCGCACGGCGCCCCAACAAAACGGTCAGTGTCGGGCGAAAATTTTGCTCAAGCAAAACGACCTTCCCCGTTTGCGCATGCTGAATGAAATCGACGCCGCAAAGGCCATGAAATCCGGCGTTCTTTCCCAATGCCTCGAGCATTGACTCAAGTCCCTCAAACGAATGGAACGAAACAGCGGTTGAGGCCCCCTTTTGCCCCCAGGTACGGTGCCGAAAGTACGAAAAAAAGCCTACCAGGCGCCCATGGTCGAAATACGCAGCAGCGCTGCCCAAAGGACCCGGGATGAAGGCCTGAGCAATGACCGAATCATCAAATGACAGTTGTTTCAAGGCTGCCAGGTCGGACACGATAGAAACCGTCTTGCCGCCAAAGCCTTCTCTTTGTTTGACCACCAAAGGGTACCCTAGAGAATCGGCCGCTGCCAACAAGGCTGTCTGATCCTCGCACAAGAAAAACTCCGGCAATGGAAGACCGGCTGCTTTCGCCTGAACCAGAAAATCCAGCTTGGACACAAGAAAGTCGATCGCACGGTCGTCCGCGAGGCAAGGCAAAAGTTGCCGGGCCCAGGTCTCGCTTCGACGCTTGCCCAAGGCACACAACAAGGGGTCATCCCCCACAATTACCCACGCGTAGTTGTCCCCATGTTGCACAAGGTGCGTTTGCAGGAACGTCAAACACGCCGACATTTCCTGGGGCGCCGCAAAGTGCGTGGAAACATACGAGGAATGCGTGATGAAGGTGTCGACCGGCGACACGAGATCCACGCTGCAGTCAGCCTGAGACAGCAGGCACGGTAACCGGGAAATTCCTTCCCAGTTGGCGTGACTCGCGATCAGTATTCTTAAGGCAGAAATGGCTGTCCCTTCGAACGGGTTTTGTATCGCCAATGTTAACGACAAACCACGCCAAGTCCATCGGTCTTGCACCTGCCTAAAACCTGGCGTCATTCATTCCACGGTGCTCTTCAGAGGCAGAACGCCCGCTATGCGCCTGGAGTCGGCAAAAAGATCAGGCCGGGTCGGCCAGCCGAACGGTATTTCTACCTGCGTGTTTTGCGCTATACATGGCGGCATCTGCCTGTCTGGACAATTCGGTTTCAGTTTGTCCATGATCCGGGTAAATTGCAACGCCGATGCTGCAGTCGATCTCAATCGTATTTCCGTTGATATCGAACGAATCGCTGAGCGCCAAGCGAATCTTTTCGGCCACGCGCATGGCACTTTGCGCACCATCGACTTCCCGCAAAAGCACGACAAATTCGTCGCCGCCAACGCGTGCAACGGTATCGGAATCACGCACGCAACGGACAATGCGCTCGGCCACCGATTTGAGCAAATGGTCACCGGTAGCATGTCCGAACGTGTCGTTGACCGGCTTGAAGCGATCCAGATCAATGTAGAGCTGTGCAAACTGCGACTGCACCCGAAAGGAATGTGCGATGGTCTGATTCAACCGATCAGAAAAAAGTGTCCGGTTGGCAAGTCCGGTCAGCGGGTCCTGCTGCGCCATCAACTGCAGTGCCGCCTTGGTGCGTTCGTGTTCAAGAACTTCATCCTTGAGTCGCTCGCTGACGACAATGGCATCGATCACGGTGCGTGAGACCTGATGGGCCTTTTTCATGACCACCGCTTGCCAGGTGACGGCCATAACCAGCAACAGAAGATAGTAGCTGTCGGCGGACGCCCAGTACTGGTAGGCAAACTTGGCCGACAGGGGGACCAGGCTGACAAAGTTCAGTGTGACGTAATAGGACGGCATTGCCGCGTAACCGAGCGCGCCAACCGTGACCAAGGTCGAGAGGATGAGAAAGATGAATGTGTCCTGTACCTGCGTGCCTGCGCTGGGCAACAGGTAGCCCGCCACACCCCACAGCAAGGCAACGGTTGCGCCCAGCACAATCCGAACCCGCAACAGCGCCTCGCAGTTGTCCGCAGCAATGCCTACGTTCTGCACGTGGTGTTCGTATCGAACGACCGCGAACCAACTGACGCCGATGAGTCCAACCCAAACCGCCAGCGCGTTGACCGACGTCCCACCGACATGCAGAATGATTCCGATCAGCATGGTGCCCAGCAAAATGCCGGCCATGTTGCCCTTTGCCAGTCCAAAAAACATCCGAACCCGCTCCAGGCGAACCCGTTCCTCTACCGAAATGTTGTTGGCGTCAACGCTCATCGGCGCAAGAGGTGGCAATTGTTCATGCGGACAAGTGTAAGGTCGGCGAGCGAATGATTCCCCAAGCGCGGCTCTTGCAGAGTCGTACCATTGCGCTCCCCGAGGGTGGGACGAGGGCGAATGGTCTCGCCAATGTCGACGGAGTCTGCACCCATCTCGAACACCAGAGCAATCTCTCCTGAATCCATAGCGCCATGTGCAGATTCCACGAGGGGCGCACTCAAGTTCAAGTGCAACACAAGTGTAGTTTATTGGATTGATTGGGTTGGGTCTTCGAGCTTGGCGAGCCACGCACTGTAGACCTCATGAGGGGAGCACCAATCCAGTGTTTTCCTGGGTCTGCCATTCATCATGTCGGCAATCTCGTCTAGCTGCTCCTGGCTGTACACAGACAAGTCCGTCCCCTTGGGTAAGAACTGGCGAACCAGTCCGTTAGTGTTCTCGTTGGTGCCGCGCTGCCAAGGACTGTGGGGGTCGCAGAAGTACACAGCAATGCCGGTGTTAGTCGTGAGTTGCTGGTGATAACTCATCTCCTTGCCCCGGTCATACGTCAAGGTCTTGCGCATGGGTTTTGCAATGGCGTTGAGCTTGTCGGTGAAGGCTTGCAGGACGTGCGCCGCTGTCGAGGGGTTGGGGTGCGCTAGCTTGACCAGCATAAGAAAGCGAGTATTGCGCTCCACCAATGTGCCAACCGCACTTTGGTTCAATGCTCCTTTGATCAAATCACCCTCCCAGTGCCCGGGGAACTGTCGATCCGTCACCTCGGGTGGGCGTACATGAATGCTCAAAAGATCTGCCATGTGCCCACGCCGGTCTTCGCCTTTGGAGCGTGGCCAACGCTTGGATCGGGCCATGCGCAAGCAGGCAATGAGCTCTTTGCGCAGCTCGCCTCGGGGTTGGGCGTAAATGACGTTGTAGATGGTTTCGTGCGAGGCGCGTTGAAGGCGATCGCTGGGATGCAGTTTAGCCAGATGGGCTGAGATTTGTTGGGGCGACCAGCGCAGTTGAAGTAATTCAGTGATGGATTCAAACAAGGCATTGCCAGCAACCAACTTGGGGGCTGCTCTGGCATGGCGACGCCTGCGCACATGGCGCTGTTGGGCGTAACGGCAGCTGTAGCCATTTCCTCCACTGTTACGGGCAATCTCGCGGCTGATGGTGGCCGCGCTGCGATTGAGTACGCGACCTATGGCACGCAGGCTTAAACCCTGCTGCAGACTGATGGCAATGGTTTGACGGTCTTGGTAGTCCAACTGAATGTAGTGAGGTTTTGATTTCATGCGCACACCTTAAAGTGAATTGGAAGGTGTGTTGCTCTTCACTTTTGAGGGCGCCAGGGCTAGCGGTGTATTTCTTGTGCAATTCCTGAGCCGGTTACCATTTTCAACTTTTGCATTGGAGCTTTCGTGTTGCACCCTTGGATTCGCCAGACTGCGGCCTTCAGCCTGACGGCTCTTGCACTGTGCTTGGGCGCACTTGCCGCGCAAGCACAGGGGTATGAGTTGCGCGACTGGCCTGCCAACAAGCCCACGCCCGCGCTCACCGGCACCGATTTGCAGGGCAAGCGCTGGCAGCTTTCGCAGCTTCGTGGCAAGGCCGTGCTGTTGAATTTTTGGGCTAGTTGGTGCGAGCCTTGCGGTGCTGAAATGCCGTCTCTCGATACCTTGGCGCAGGTGCTTGGCCCGGACAAGCTGGTGGTGCTGGCGGTGAACTTCAAAGAGTCGGAACCGGTGGTTCAGCGCTATGCGCAGCGCACCGGCCTGAGCCTTACGATCATTCTTGACCCACAGGGCACCATCGCTCGCGAGTGGGGGGCCACGGTGTTCCCTACCACTGTGCTGGTGGCGGCCGATGGCCGTGCGCGCAGCGTGGTGCGTGGCGAGTTTGACTGGTCTGGCCAAAAGGCGGCCAAGCTGGTGGAGCGTCTTGCTGGCGAGCAACGATAATTGCTGTGGTCAAGACGGGCTGCCCGGTTTGACTGGGGCCAATGCGGGGTACTTTGACATACGCCGACGGCCACCTTCTTCCACCTTATCCGGAGTTCTTTGTATGACCACCGTTCACGGGCGCGCGCGCCGTTCATTTCTAAAACGCGTCGCTGCTACTACCGCCACTGCGACGCTACCGGCCCTTTCGTTCGCCCAAAGCGCGGCCCCGGTTGCGCGCACTTTTACGCCCACACCCGGACCATGGCGCACTTTTGAGGTGACCACCCGCGTGAATATCGCCAAACCCCAAGGCGTAACGCGTGTGTGGCTGCCTATACCAAGTGTCAATACCGATTGGCAAAAATCGCTGGAAAGCAGCTACTCCAGCAACGGCAAAACCGAGCGCACCAGCGACGACCGCTACGGTGCGCGCATGCTGTATGTGGAGTTTGCTGAGAGCGAAGCCACTCCCTTCGTCGAGCTGGCCAGCCGCATTCAGACACGCAACCGTGCCGTGGACTGGACGCAAAAAAACCAACCCGCCGAGGATGCATCCACCCTCAAATACTGGACCGCCCCCACCCACCTTTTGCCTACCGATGGAGTGGTGCGCCATACGGCGATGGAAGCCACCAAAGGCGCGACAACCGATGTGGAGAAGGCCCAAAAACTGTTCGACTGGATCGTGGTCAACACCTTCCGTGAGCCCAAGGTGCAAGGCTGTGGCGAAGGCGACATCAAGACCATGCTGGAAACCGGCAACCTGAGCGGCAAGTGCGCTGACCTGAATGCCTTGTTCGTCGGCTTGTGCCGCTCCGTGGGATTGCCCGCGCGTGATGTGTATGGTTTGCGCCTTGCCCCCTCGGCCTTTGGCTACAAAGAGCTTGGCGGCAACCCTGCCAGCCTTAAGGGCGCGCAGCACTGCCGTGCTGAGGTCTATCTGAAGGGCTATGGATGGGTGGCCATGGACCCCGCCGATGTGACCAAGGTGATGCGCCAGGAAACATCGGAGTGGATCAAGAACGCCCAACACGCGGTGGTGGCACCGGTCAACAAGGCCCTGTTTGGTGGCTGGGAGGGCAACTGGATGGCCTACAACATGGCGCACGATGTGCAGTTGCCGCATGCCCAGGGCGCCAAGATGGGGTTTTTGATGTACCCCATTGCTGAAAACTCAGCAGGTCGCTTGAACTCCTATGCACCAGACGACTTCAAGTACCAAATCACCTCGAAGGAAATTTTGGGCTAAACCGGATCGGCCATTCAACCGCCCCAAGGCCAGTACTGCGCCCTTTGCGCAGACCTACCCATCTGCGCGTCGCCACCGTCACCCCACAGCGGTGGCCACCGCACCGGGTAGCACAATCACTCCTGATTTGATAGCTTCCCACGCACATTCCACGAGGTCTTTTGGCCCATTTCCCTTAGAAAACCAGCTGCACACCCAGCTTCAGGCTGCGCCCCGGCAGCGGTGCCTTGCCCGGTGATGTCTGCGTCAGGATGGACGTGACCGGGTAGGCCAGCGTATCACCCAGATTGTCCGCCCGGGCAAACCACAGGATGCTGGTTTGCCCTGCCCTTTGCTGGTAGGTAAGCGACGCATTCACCAGGGTGTAGGCATTGCTGGCCAGTTGTCCGGCGGGCACATCCGTCTGCGCTTTGGCGTGCGTGGCGTCCAGGCGTGCACCCCATGATCCTTGCGCCCACACCAGCGCTGCGCCCAGGCGCACCGGGGCGATGCGCGGCAGTGCCTCGCCAGTGCTGGTGTTGATGGCGCGCACGTAGTCGCCGCGCAGTTCCAGGTCCAGCGTGTGGCCGGCGTCGAGCAGGCGCAACTTGCCGCTGGCTTCCAGGCCGGTGAAGCGGGCCTGGACCTGCGTGTAAACGTACTCAGGCAGAACACCGGCCGTGCCGCCGGATTCGACCGAGTTGCCCGTTCCGTCGTCGGTGACACCCGTGCCACCGGCGCCGTTACCTTCTGAATCGCGCAGCACGGCTGTGGCCTGCTGTGACAGGTAGTTGTCGAACTGGTTCACAAACGCGCTCAGACCGAAGCTGTTGGCACCGTTCTTCCATTTCATGCCAAGGTCCAGGTTGGTGGATTTCTCCAGCTTCGCACTCGGGTTGCCCACTTCATAGGCGTTGGTGGCAATGTGGGGGCCGTCGGCAAAGAGCTCATAGTCTTTGGGCGCGCGCTCGGTGTAGGCCAGGTTGCTGGTGAGCTGCCAGCCGGGCGCTGCATTCCAGAGCAAGCCTGCGGCGTAGCTCTGCGGATTAAAGCTGCGACTGGCGGGCACAAATCGAGGCACCAGCGGGTTTCCACTGGACTCGATCTGTACGGACTCCAGCCGGGCACCCAGGCTCAGGCGTCCCCACGGCAGGGGCATTTCCTCAAAGGCAAACACGGCGTTTTGCAGGGTACGGCTGTGGGGGGCAAAGGCTTCCGTGCCATCGGCAGAGAACTGTGCATTCTCACTTTGCAGCCCCAGCACCCCAGCCCAGGGACCCACTTTGGCGTGCCGGGCGACCAGGCGCAGGTCATAACCCTTGTTCCGGAATACCGTGCCGGCCTCAGCGCCTTCGAATTCTGTGTGCTGGTAGTCGCTTTGACTGGCACGCGCTTTCAAACTCTGGACCCAGCCGCCCAGTTCGTCGATATCCCACTCCAGGGCCACGCGATCAGACTGCATGCCGATCGTGACCGCGTCCTCGGCCACGGTTCCGTAGTCCGAGCGGTACGTCGCGGCCGATACACCCACGCGGCTCCGGTCACCGAACCACGCACCACCCACTGCGCCACCACTGCTGCGTGCGCTGGAGTTGCAGATGGCGTTGGCGGTTTCAGCCGATCCGGGCTTGGTGCAGGGCAGTGCAACCGGAACGGCCACGTCGGCAGACTGGCGGCTGAACACGTCCGCATGCACCGCAAAGCGGTCGGTCCCGGCTTCAAGCAGGGCAGCACCCGAGCGCTCTGCGTTGCCACTGCCCGCACCCAGATGAAGCTTGCCGGAGACACCGCCTGCGGCGTCAAACAGGCGCTCCTGCGGGATGCGGCTGTCAATCACATTGACCACACCGCCAACGGCGCTTCCGCCATACATCAGGGCGCCAGGACCGCGCAGCACTTCGATACGCTCCACGGCAATCGGGTCGGACGGCACGGCGTGGTCATAGCTCAGACCCGATGCATCCTGGCTGGCGCCGCTATTTTGCAGAATGCGCACACGGTCACCATCGAGCCCGCGGATGATGGGGCGGCTGGAGTTGGGGCCAAAGTAGGTGCTGCTGACGCCGGGCGTGCCGTCCAGCGTTTCGCCCAGCGTACTTTGGGAACGCAAAAGCAGTGTAGCCCCTGAATAGGCTTCTGCGGGCGCTATCAAATCCGTAGCACCCAAAGGATTGGCGGTGATGGTGACGGCGGGCAGCGTGCTGCCCTGGCGTGCGATCGACTGTGCCTCGGCGCTGGCGCCTGCCAATGCGGCCAGGGCGATGATGGCCAGTGCGAGGGAATGCCTGGGGAAATGTCGAGGTGAACAAGCAGGGAGATGGGCAGCACGCGCCGTGCCACCGTGGAAAGCAGTTTTC
This sequence comes from Pseudomonadota bacterium, assembly GCA_052034395.1. GTDB lineage: Bacteria > Pseudomonadota > Gammaproteobacteria > Burkholderiales > Burkholderiaceae_C > Allorhodoferax. Next base: position 37,470 of record JBPOIP010000019.1, on the reverse strand, counting down.
ATGGAAAGTCCGTTGAAACGAAAAGCAATAACACCACTCCGGCAAGCCCGTGGGCCGGTCGAAGCAACTTCAAACAGGGGGATTCAACGGAAAAACGGGGGGCCACGCGCCTGGAACTGCGCGTGCCAGCGGGCAACAAACAGCGCATGGCTGTATTGCAAAACGCCGGACAATGGGGCCAGTGGCAAAGCCTGCAAGGGCAACGCGGCGATAGCGTCGCCATGGCTCAGCTGGTCAAAGAAAAGGCAGTCGGCAGCGTCTTCGTGGCTGGAAAAGAGCCGCTCCCATGCAGAATGAACGGCCGGATGACCGCTGTCATGTGCCGGTTGCGCACCCGCCTGGCTGTAGTGCGCGTGCCCGTCGTGCACCACACCGTGCCAAAGGCCCAGGCTTTGCGCCCACAGGAGGGCCAACACCAGCAACACAACCGGCAGACGTAAGATGAACCGGGGTGCCGGGTTGTGGTGCAACCGCATGTCAGCCAAGAAAGATGCTTTCAGCGCGAGCCTTATTTCACAGCGGCCGCATCATTGATGCGGTAATACAGTCCGTAGGGGTCGTCCTTCAGAACGGCAAACACCCCTTCGACTACCACGGGTTCCATCGAATATTTCACGGCCGTTTTGGTCTTGATTTCAACCATGCTCTCCGGGCCACCGGGAACGCAAAAGGAACAGGTGAGGGGCACCGAGCTGAGCAAAAAGTGCTTTTGCTTCTCGCCGGGCTCCAGCGGCATCATGAAACCCTGGATGCGCTGGCTTTTCTGGTTCAGCGCCATGACGGTTGCCGGAAACACCGGCAGGATGCGGTTTTTCTCCACTTTGGTCTTGACGTTTGTCAGCACGGACCAGGGCACCACGTCATTGCGCTCCTGCAGGGGCGCGTACGGGCTGTCGGGGCTGTGCACACCTGCGCCCGTGCCCGATGGAACACCCGTGGAGCCAGCAATGGGCGAACTCAACTGCGCCATCGCACTCCACGGAATCACAAGGGCAAACAGCGCCGCCAGCAATGGCGCGCGGCGAGTGAAAAAAGCGGTCATGGTGAACTCCAGAATCTCCTGATCTTAATGCTCGTGCTTCATTCCACAAAACTTGCCGATGGCAAGTCCCTTGCAGGCCGCCTGCAGTTCCTTGTTGCAGACGTCGTCCTTTTTACCGGACTCCAGGCACTTGGCAGCGCCTTCATGGGCCGCAGCAATGGCCCGGTGTTTGGCAATGTCGGCCTTGACTTCCTTGTCGCCGTGTGCATCAGCCGCTATACAAACAGTAGCACTAAACACAGTGGCTACGAGGGCCAGAAGCAGTTTTTTCATAGATTCTCCAGAGATTGGCTTGGGTTGGTGGGTTTAACGGGATTGCAAAAGCGAGAGAACACTGACGCGGTAGGCGCCCAGGGCCGGCAGCAGCGCTGCGCCCAGCGAGACACCCAGCGCCAGCGCGGGCACGACAGCCAGCCCGGGCGGCCAGGCCAGGCCGCCAATGAGCAGCGTGGAGTCGAGTTTCAAAAACCAGCCCAGCGCGGCTGCAAAGCCCTGCCCCAGCAGCAGGCCCAGCACGGCAGCCAGCAGACCCAGCCAGAGCGCCTCGCATAACAGCAGCGCGGCCACCTTGCCGGGCGGCGCACCCAGCATGCGCAACAGGGCCAGGTCGCCCCGGCGCTCGCGCACGGCGCTCCACAAGGCAATGAAAACACTCAGGGCAGCCGTGAGCAGCAGCACGCCGGCAAAGGCGCGCAATACGTCGGTGCCCAGACCCAGCATGTTGAGCAGGCGGGTGATCTCCAGCGCGGGTGCGGCAGCCTGCATTTCGGTGGTGGTGTTGACGAAGCGCGGAAAGCTTAGCGCGGCCATCGGGGAGCGGTAGCGCACCAGGGCCATGGTGACCTCGCGCTCCTCTTCCAGGACCTTGCGGTCGTCGTCGTCCACTGCGGTGTAGTCTTCGTGCACCTTCCACACGGAGGCCGAGTCGGTGAGGATCAGCCGGTCCAGCACGCTGCCGCCGGGCGCCAGCACGCCGACCACGGTGTAGTGGTTATCGCCATGCGCGTGCCCGCCCGCCCCCAGCCCGTGGCTGCCGGTAAATGTCTGACCCAGGCCTACACCCAGTTTGGCCGCAGCGGTGGCGCCCAGCACCACCTGCATTGGCTGGTCCCACAGGCGACCCTGCGCCAGCGTGGCGCCGTACAGGCTCAGGTAGTCATGCGAGGTGCCGACGATGCGGTAACCGTGAAAGTTGTCGCCCAGGCTGATGGGGATGACGCTGGCAACCAGCGGGTGCTTTTCCAGTGCACGCACCGCCTGCAGTGGCACATTGCCCGGCGGCACGTCAATGTGCAGCACGCCGCTCAAAATCAGTTGCATGGGGCTGCCCTTGGCACCCACCACCACGTCAATGCCGGCCAGGTCTCGCTCGAAGGCTTTTGTGAGCTGGTGGCCGACCAGCAGCAAAAAGGTGATGGACGCCAGCCCCAGGCTGAGCAGCAAGACGTTGAGCGCTGCGCCCAAGGGGCGGGACCACAGGTAGTGCCACGAAAATGCTAGCGTTTTCATAGCGATACTCGCAGTAACTGCAAGGGCTGGAAGCCGATTTGACCATTGACATCATGCGGAATCAGCTGCGCCACGCGGGCATCGTGGGTGGCAATCACCAGCGTCGCACCCTGCGCGCTGGCCGTGGCCAGCAGCAGGCCAATGGCGTCGGCAGCGGCCTCATCATCCAGACTGGCCGTGGGCTCGTCGGCCAGGATCACCTGGGGCTGCAGCAGCACCGCGCGCGCCAGCGCCACACGCTGCGCCTGCCCGCCGGAGAGCTGTCCCGGCTGGCGCTGTGCCAGCTCCTTCACGCCCAGCGCTTGCAGCGCTGCATGGATACGGTTGGCGTCTTCGGCCTGCCCCGCCGCCCATTGGGCCATGGCCAGGTTCTGGTAGACGCTGAGCGCCGCACTCAGGTGAAGCTTTTGCGGTAAAAAGCCGATAGCCCTCGCCCGCCATGCATCAGCCGCTACGGATTTGAGAGCACCCAGCGACTGCCCGGCAACAACCAGACTCCCAGCGCTGGGCGCCACCAGTGCCGCGACCAGCGCCAGCCAGGTTGACTTGCCACAGCCCGAAGGGCCGCTGAGCAGCAAGACGGTACCCTGGGGCACATCAGCGTCAGGGAACGCCAGCCGCGGCCCATCGGGGTACTGGTAGCACAGACCGCGGGTCTGGATCATGGCGTTACCCCGGCGCCGCCCGGGTCACTCGCCATGCTCCCGGTGGCGCAGTCGGCACATACGCCGCGCACCGCAAAGTCCAGACGCATACCCTGGTAGCCCAACGCCTTGAGAGCCTCCAGCGCGGTCGTGGCAGCACGCTCCAGGTCCAAGGCGCTGGCCTGAAGGGCGCCGGCCAGCGGGCTGTCGCGGTGGCAACTTTGGCATTCAAAGTGGGGAATGGCGTGCACGCTGGCAGGCATGGCCTGGTAACGGCGCACGCGCTGTGCATCCACACGGCACAACAACAATCCGACCTGCGTAAGGCGATCAATCAGCCGGTACAGCGTGACACGGTCCAACACCAGAGCGCCATCTCCCGTGAGCGCTGTCTGCAGCTGCGCGTGTGTGTAGCTGGTGTCAGGGTGGGCCAGCAGCCAGCCCAGCACCTGGCGCGCCGCCGCCGTGCGGCGCAGGCCGTGGGCAGACAGCAGCGCGTCAATCGGGTCTGCCGATGGGGTCAAAGTGGCCATACATCGTCTTCTAAAAATGCAATTGTGTTGCATTAACTACAAATACGCAACCCAGTTGCGTTAAACTATACCGCAATCAAGTTGCATTATCACCCATGTTGAAACCCCACAGAGTTCACCCCGAGCCAATTGACCACCGTGCCGACCACCCATGGTTACCAGGCGTACTGGCTTGGTCCGCCTGGTGGCGCATGGCGGTGGTGTTGCCCGCCCTGTGCCTGCTCTGGCTGGCAGTGTGGTGGGCCAGCGTGGAGGCCCTGCCCCTGTGAGCGACACCGCAGTGCCCCCTGCCATTGCGCTGCACAACCTGACCGTGAGTTACCGCCAGCACCCGGCTTTGCACCACATCAGCGGCGCGTTCGCGCAGGGTTCAATGACAGCGGTCATGGGGCCAAACGGCTCGGGAAAGAGCACCTTGCTCAAAAGCATCATCGGACTGCTCCCGGTAGAGGGCGGAAAGTCGGGAGGCGCCATCCGCGCTTCGATAGCACGCCAGCACATGGCGTATCTGCCGCAACACAGCGAGTTGGACTCCAGCTTTCCCATCGACGTGCGTGACTGCGTATTGCTGGGGTTGTGGGGTCGCACGGGAGCCTTTGGCGGCACACCCCCGGCGATGTTGGAGCGTGTGGCACTGGCTTTGCACTCCGTCGGGCTGGAGGGTTTGGAGCGCCGGCCCATCGGTACGCTTTCCAGAGGGCAACTTCAGCGTGTGCTGTTTGCGCGGCTCTTGGTGCAAGACGCACAACTGATTTTGCTGGACGAGCCCTTCAATGCGGTGGACGCCAAAACCACAGAGGCCCTGCTGGGTCTGGTGCAGCAATGGCATGCCCAGAAGCGCACCGTGGTTGCCGTGCTGCACGACGACGAACAGGTGCGCCAGCACTTCCCGCAAACCCTGCTGCTGGCCCGCGAACAGGTGGCCTGGGGCGCGACCGCCCAGGTGCTGACCGAGGCCAACCTGCACCGCGCGCGAGCCATGGCACAGGCATGGGACGAATCTGCTTCGGTCTGCATGCTGAACACTGCGTCTGCCGACAAGGTGACTTCGTGATGGACATACAAGCCGCTGCAACCGTGTGGGAACTTCTGTTTGCCCCGTTCTCTGAATTTGCCTTCATGCGCCGCGCGCTGGTGGCCACACTGGCTCTGTCCATCAGTGCAGCACCGCTCGGTGTATTTCTGACGTTGCGGCGAATGAGCCTTTTTGGGGATGCGCTCAGCCATGCCGTGTTGCCCGGTGTGGCCATAGGCTACATGGTGGGTGGCCTGTCGCTTTCAGCCATGGCGTTGGGGGGCGTGCTCGCTGGCATGGTGGTCGCGGGCATCGCAGGCGCGGTGAGCCGCTTCACCACACTCAAAGAAGATGCCAGCCTGGCGGCCATTTACCTGGTGGCATTGGCACTGGGCGTCACGCTCATCAGCGCTCAGGGCACCCAGCTGGATTTACTGCATATCCTGTTTGGCAGCGCTTTGGGCGTGGACCAGGCCGGGCTGCAGCTGGTGGCCGGTGTGGCTACCGTTAGCGTACTGGCGCTGGCATGGATGTACCGCGCCCTGGTGCTCGAAACGTTTGACCCGGTATTTCTGAACGCCAACCGACGCAGCGGGCTGGGCGCCTGGGTATGGCAACAAGGCTTTCTGATGCTGGTCGTGGTGAACCTGGTTGCGGGCTTTCAGACGCTGGGCACGCTGATGGCGGTGGGCTTGATGATGCTGCCCGCCGTGTCAGCCCGGCTGTGGCACGACACCCTGCCCGCACAGCTCATCAATGCCAGCATCCAGGCGGCGCTGGCCAGTGTGGCGGGCCTGCTGCTTTCCTATCACTTCGACACACCATCGGGGCCAACCATCATCGGCTGCGCCGGTGCGTTGTATTTCATCTCGTTGCTGGTGGCACCCGGCGGCTGGTTGCCGCGTTGCCGCGCCGCACCCCACCGGGTAGCTTGAACCCTATTCTTCATTGCTCTGAAAGTCTCTTGTGCTGAACACCCTTACCGCCAATTCATTCCTGCACCGCCGCATGCTGCTGGTCGGCGCAACGGCCCTGTCGATGCTGGGCTTGCAGGCACACGCAGCAGACAAAGTGCCTGTCACCGCCAGCTTTAGCATTCTGGGCGATCTGGTGCGCGCGGTGGGTGGTGAGCGGGTCGTGGTGACCACGCTGGTGGGGTCCAACGAAGACGCACATGCATTTGAACCCAGGCCCCAGGACGCCAAAGCCCTGCTGAACTCCAAACTCCTGGTCACCAACGGACTGGGCTTTGAGCCCTGGGCGGACAAGCTCGCCCGGTCCGCCGGCTACAAGGGTGACGTGGTGGTGGCATCCAAAGATGTGACGACACGTCAGGTGCCGGATGCAAAACAACACGCTGGCCACGGTGAGACCGACCCGCACGCCTGGCAAAACCCCAACAACGTGGTGCTTTACGTGCGCAACATCGCAGCAGGTCTGGCCCGCGTAGACCCAAGCGGCAGTGCCTTCTATCAGGCCAACGCCGAAGGCTACGTCAAAGAACTGGTCGCTCTGGACACCTGGGCCAAAGCGCAGTTTGCTGCCATTCCGGTGGACCAACGCAAGGTCATCACCTCGCATGACGCCTTTGGGTACTTTGCCGCACAGTACGGCGTGCAGTTTCTGGCACCCCAAGGCGTCAACACCAGCGCGGAGCCCAGCGCCAGGCAAGTGGGCCAACTGATCGCCCAAATCAAGCGCGAAAAAATCCGGGCGGTTTTTGTAGAAAACATGAGCAGCCCCAAGCTGTTAGCCCAGCTCAGCAAGGACGCAGGAACCACTCCGGGCGCCAGCCTGTACGTCGACGCCCTGTCAGCCCACGGCCAACCTGGCGCGACCTACCTGCAAATGATGCGCCACAACATAACCCAGCTAGCGGCAGGGATGAAACAGAACGGTGGACGCTAGTCACACCGGTCTTTTGTTGCGGACTATCTTTGTGACGTTTTACTCTTGCGCTGCGCGAATGGTGTCGCGACCGTTGCGGTCTTTGGCGCGGCCGAGCTCGGTGTCGAGCACGCGTGTGAGCTTGTCGATGGCATCGGTGAACGCCACAGCCATTTTGTCGGCATCCGCCGTCACGGTAACCGGCGGGCGACCAGCCACGCGGGCCTCCAGGCGGCAACGCTTGTCGTTGGTGCCGGATTTGCCGGCATCCACATCGGTCAAAAAGGCTTCGACGCGGGTCACATACTCGGTAAAGCGGGCCAGACGGGTTTTGGTCTCGTCCTGAACCCATTGCGCGAGTGACTCGCCGCCCTGGATGTGGTCATCGGTATGTACTTGTACTTGCATATTTTTCTCCTGGTTAGGGTCCGTCAACCGGTGCGGGACGAACCGTCTGGCGACAAACCTTTATAGCATGCGACACCGATCAGTTATTGTGCTGGGGCAAGCCCTGCCTGCAAAAACCCCACCAACTGGCCCTGGGAGGCCTGCAAGGCATCGATCGGGTCGTGCCGTCCAGCCACGCCCAGCAACTGGACCGATCCCACCTGCCCTGCGGCAAGCAAACGCCGGGCATCGTCAAATGGCACCAGGTCATCGTCCTCGCCATGCACCAGCAACACCGGGCACCGAACCCGCGCGATGCTGCGAATCGGCGCAATGTCGCCAAAGCGCGCGCCGATCACGCGCTGCACATGGCGTAGCACGTACCATCCGACGCCAAAATACGGAATGCGGTGACTGGCCAGAAGGCGGCGCATGACTTCATACGGGTGTGCAAACGCGCTGATGCTGATCACTGCCCGAATGTCAGAGCGCCGTGTGGCGCACAGCAGAGCCGCACCGGCACCCACCGAATGGCCAATGACGCCCAGGCGAGTGGCATCCACCTCGGGCGCACGGGCCAGCCAGTCCAGCCCCGCCTCGATATCCTCGGCAAAACGGGGAAGCGAGGTAAACGCCTCGTCGTCGCTGGCGCCGTGGCAGCGGGCGTCCACCAGCAGCACCGCAAATCCTTCATCCACCAATGGCACGGCGCTGGAGACCAACAGACTGGCGTTGGCACCCCACCCATGCATGACCAGTACCGCCGGTGCCTTTGCCACACCGCGGGCAGGAACAAACCAGGCAAACAGCGTCTTTCCGTTTGGACCGGGCACGCGCACGGACTGCGCGTCGTAGCCCAGAGACTCAGGTGTCACCTGCGCGCAGACCCGTGGCGCACGCAGACCATGCAATATGACCGCATGCGCCGCCGCGCGCATGGCCCACAGAAAAACGAGAAAGCAAGCCAGGAAAAGAAAGGATTTCAGGAACATGAGGGAATAAATGGTTTGCTACCAATTTTATAGCTAACTACGCACACCCCATGAGGGGACAGAGAGGGAAACGATGCCAAAAGCAGATTCAGTCGTGGTCAGCTGGCGCCGCCGTGTCATTGCGCTGGCACAAGATTAAGGCTGCGATAAGAATGCGCATCTAAGCTGTGGCGCATTCCAGAACAGATTGATCTTCATGAACACCCACAACTTCTTGATCATGGCCATCCCGGCTTTGGTGGCGTTGGGCGGCGGCGTGCTGGCAGCATTCTGGACCCCGGGGCATGCCACGCGCAGCCTGATCCAGCACTTTGCTGCAGGCGTGGTGCTGGCCGCGCTTGCGGTCGAACTGCTTCCGGAGATTGAGCGCGAGCACGCGCCCGGGTTGGTCCTGGCAGGCTCGTTCGCTTTGGGCAGCCTGTTCATGTACGGTCTGAAATTGTGGACGCTGCGCATGGAACATGCGGCCAGCCTGGCGGGAACAGCATCGGGGCTCAGCACCGGGCTTCTGTTGGCAACATTCATCGATGTGGCAACCGACGGTTTCATCATCGGCGCCGGTTTTGCCGCAGGCGGTGAAACAGGAACCATATTGGCGCTGGGGCTGTCAGTGGAGCTTTTGTTTCTGGGCCTGGCTCTGACTTCGGCGGCAACATCAGGCGGCAAAATCATTGCCATCTCGGGAGGGCTGGGTGCCACGGTGCTGGTCTTTTCGCTTTTGGGCAATGTCCTGCTTGCCGGTGCGTCCCACGCCGTGATCGGCGGCACACTCGCCTTCAGCGCAGCCGCACTGCTGTACCTGGTCACCGAAGAGTTGTTGATGGAGGCGCACGAAGTAGAAGAGAGACCTATTTCGACTCTGGTGCTATTCGGTGGTTTTCTGGCCTTTTGGAGCATCCAGTTGATGGGGCGGTAGGACCTGTCTTGCTGGTCATGGACCAGTAATGGAATCCCCTTGTCCTGCGGGTCTTCGGCGTGTGCCTCGAAACCCTGGGCAACATCAGCCCTTGCCGATTGACGGCCTTGTGCCTGGGGCTTCTGCTTGATCAGTCAAAAATTTCACCCAACCATGACTTCTTGCGATGTTGTTCGCGCCCATAGCCACCATGGTGCGACGAATGATGTTCGTCGTTGCGTGAATATGCATTGGGGGGGTAGTTGGGCTGTGCAATTGGCATTGCGCCAGCTCCAGTCGTCGACCGCTCAATCAGCTTGTCGAGTTCACCTCGATCAAGCCAAACGCCGCGGCACTGGGGGCAGTAGTCAATTTCAACGCCTTGGCGTTCAGTCATCAGCAGGCCGGAGTCCGGGCAGACAGGGCATTTCATAAAGTTCCATTGCGTAAGGTTGACCTATCGACACGGTTTTGGAGCAATCCCGTGTTTGACTAACTGGGATAGTAGGGCGACCGTCTTAAGGGTTTCTTATCGTGCCAAATCCTGTTCACGGCGGCGTGCGTCGTAGTGGGCCATGCTGCCGGTCCCTGCTTGCAACGTTGAATCAATTGTGCAAGCCGCGCATTGGGTGCATCTTGTGCTTCGCGCCAATAACCCGCTTGACGGCTTCAAACCAAAGCGCGCTCGCCAGCACGACACCCAGGCCGATCAGCATCAGTGTGGGGGTCGGCCGTGCGAATGCAAACGGTTTGCTGACCAGAGGAACATACAAAATGATGCCCAGCACGGCAACGCTGGCAATAGTCATCCACCGGAAGTAAGGGTTCGACGGGCCCGCTGCCAGACAGTTCGAACGGCCCCAGGACCGGTTGACGTGGATGAGCGCCAGGCTGGAGACGACCAGCACTGCAAAGGTCAATGCCCTTGCAGTCTCGTCCGAACCGCTGAGTGCACGGGAGCCACCAAAAAGCGCCAGGAGCAACAGCAGAAGCCCTGAGCCCTGCCAGAGCCCGCGGGTCAGCACAGCTGAATCAAACAGGCGTGCGTGCAGACTGCGTGGTGGCACCGTCATGGCATCGCTGTCCAGGGGCTCGGCCTCAAAGACAATGGAGCAGGCCGGGTCAATGATCAACTGAAGAAACAGGATGTGAACCGGCATCAGCAACATGGGCCAGCCCAGCAGTACGGGCAAAATCGAAAGCCCCACGATCGGTATGTGGACGGCCAGCACAAAGACCATGGCTTTGCGCAGATTGGCAAAAACCCGGCGTCCGTAGCGGATTGCAGTGACCAGCGAAGCAAAGTCATCATTGAGCAAAACCAGCGCCGCAGCTTCGCGTGCCACATCGGTGCCGCGCGCGCCCATCGCCACACCAATGTGAGCCGCCTTGAGCGCAGGTGCATCGTTAACGCCATCCCCGGTCATGGCCACAATCTCGCCGCGGTCCCTAAGCGCCTGCACGAGGCGCAGCTTCTGGTCAGGTTGCACCCGGCAAAATACCTGGGATGTTGCAACACGCGCGTCCAGATCACTGGTGCTGAGGCCTGACAGTTCGGCGCCCGTTACCGGCGGCGAATCCACGCGCAAGCCAGCCTGTTTTGCGACCGAAATCGCGGTAGCCGAATGGTCACCCGTCATCATGATGACCCGGATTCCGGCTGCCCGGCATTCCTCGATCGCGCGGGGAACATCCGGGCGAACGGGATCCTCCAGGGCGACAAGCCCCAGAAAATCGAACAAGAAATCGTGCTGTTTCTCTGGCAACTCATTGGCGTCGAACATTGCCCTTGCCACGCCCAGGACGCGCAGGCCCTGTCCTGCCATGGAGGCCACTTCTCTGGCTATCTGATCGGCCTGATTTGGGTCCAGGTGGCACAGATCCACGATGGCCTCCGGTGCGCCTTTGGACGCAATCATTCGCTGACTGTGGTTGGGTGATTGCCACACGCGCGACATGGCCAGCATGTCTGGCAACAAAGGGTAGTCCTCAACCAGCGTCCAGTCTGTGTGCAAATGTTCCGTTCCGGTCAGAAAACGCGCTCCAGCCGCCAGAATCGCCGCTTCCATCGGGTCAAAGGCACGCCTGTGGCTGGCCAATATGGCGAACTCCAGCACATCGTGCGGTGGTTCCGGCAGTGTGGCATCGCCGGTGGGCAGCGTGTCATACAGAACCGAGCCCGACCACAACTTGCGCACCAACATCTTGTTCTCGGTCAGCGTGCCCGTCTTGTCGACACACAGAACCGTGGTTGCACCCAGCAGTTCTATTGCAGGAATGCTTTTGGCCAGGACTTTCTCACGTGACAGGCGCCAGGCACCCAGACCCAGGAACAGCGTCAGCACGACCGGCAGTTCTTCGGGCAGTATGGCCATTGCCAGTGTGATGCCAGCCAACAGACCCTGCAGGCCGTTGCCCAGAAGATACCAGTGGGTAAGTGCCAGGATGACTGCCAGCCCCAGGCCAACCAGCGCCACCCGCTTGACGACGGCGCGAATCTCCATTTGCAGGGGCGTCTGAAGGTTCTGTATGCCACCCAGTGACTGGCCGATCTTGCCCAGTGTGCTGCGTTCACCGGTGGCAATGACGCGGCCCGTAGCCGTGCCCTGTGTCACCAGGGTTCCTGAGAGTGCGAAGAATTGCCGGTAGCTCAGGTCGCTGGAGTGGTCTACACCGTCGTCGGACAGTACGTCCTTTTGCAGCGGCATGGATTCGCCGGTCAGCAGTGACTCATCAATGCTGAGATTGGAGACATTCGTGAGGCGCATGTCCGCTGGCACCCGGTCCCCTTCTGCCAGCATGACCAGATCGTCCGTGACGAGTTGGCGACTGTCGATGCGAGCCGGATGGCCGTCGCGCATGACCAGCGCCTGGGGGCTGGAGAGATCTTGCAGCGCGTCCAGAGCGCGCTCGCTGCGGCGCTGCTGAAAAAAGGTGATGGCAACGATGACACAGACAAAGCCCAGCAGCATCAGCGCTTCATGCGGATCGCCCAACAGCAAGTACAGCGCGCCACAAGCCAGAAGCAGCAGAAACATCGGCTCGGCAATGACCTCGGTCAGCAGTTTGAGAAGCCCCCGCTTGCGGGAAGCCGGCAGCCCATTGGGTCCATCCATTGCAAGACGGGATTGCGCCTGCTCTGTTGTCAGTCCGCGGGATTGCATGGTGTGTACCTCTTGGCCCCTGTCCATTCAGGCTGAATGTAGGACATCGGTCTTAAGGGACTCTTAGCAGAGTAAGGCCGGTGCGTAGACGAAACCGTGTGTTGCCGCACACGCTGCGCAAATGCCATCGCCGCCCTTATCCCTACAACCTGCACCACATGTGCACCTTGGACACAAACCCCTGCTCCACCGCTACGGCATAGGGCTCCACGCCATACTCCACAAAACCGTTGCGCGCGTACAGCGCCTGCGCCAGCGCGTTGCCCTGGGTGACAGTGAGTTGCACGACCAGCACGCCGGGTCTGGCGCGTGCATAGGCCAGCGCTGCGGCAACCAGTTGCTGCCCCAGCCCCTGGCGGCGCTGAGCGGGTAATACCACCATGCCGAACAATGTGGCCTTGTGGCACGCCTTCTCGCGCGTGTCAAATGCGAGCCCCGCCGCCCCGAACAGCGCACCACCATGAAACGCGCCAAACACCACATCGTTCGCATCGGGCGCTGTGCTGAGGCGGCCCTCCCACCACGACAACGGCAGGCTTTCGCGCTCGGCCACACTGGAGGTGAAGGCGTCCGGGTGCCGTGCGTAGGCATCGAGCATCAGGGCACGGTACGCGGCTGCATGCTGCGGCTCCAGACGCGCTGTTTCACAATCGACCACGGTGCTGCCTCCCTGCGAGAACCCACGATAGAGACGCATCGTACCCGCAGGCCTGCTGCACTCTGCGGGAAATACGCCTGCGCCCGGTAAAATCGTGGGCTCTGACCGAACTGAGCCCACCATGACCGACACCGCATCCACTCCTCCTGCCACTCCGCTCCAGCCCGGCCTGCAGTCTCTCTCCAAATCCTTCGAGCCCGCGGCGCTGGAAGCCCATTGGGGACCCGAGTGGGAAAAGCGTGGCTACGGCGTGGCCGGTTACCGGGGCACGCAGGCTGCCAAAGAAGGTCAACCATCGTTCGCCATCCAACTGCCGCCCCCAAACGTGACCGGCACGCTGCATATGGGGCATGCGTTCAACCAGACCATCATGGACAGCCTGACCCGCTACCACCGCATGCTGGGCGCCAACACGGCCTGGATTCCCGGTACCGACCACGCCGGCATCGCCACCCAGATCGTGGTGGAGCGCCAGTTGCAGGACCAGAAAGTGAGCCGCCACGACCTGGGTCGCACCGAATTTGTCAAGAAGGTCTGGGAGTGGAAAGAAAAGAGTGGCAACACCATCACCACCCAGATGCGCCGCATGGGCGACAGCGTGGACTGGAGCCGCGAATATTTCACCATGGACGACAAACTGTCCAAAACGGTGACCGAAACCTTTGTTCAGTTGTATGAGCAGGGCCTGATCTACCGCGGCAAGCGTCTGGTGAACTGGGACCCGGTGCTGATGAGCGCCGTGAGCGACCTGGAAGTGGAAAGCGAAGAGGAAGATGGCTCGCTGTGGCACATCCGCTACCCGTTTGCCGACGGCCCCCAATTGGTCAACGGTGAAATGGTGGAGGGTCTGGTGGTGGCCACCACCCGCCCCGAGACCATGCTGGGCGATGTGGCCGCCATGGTGCACCCAGACGACGAGCGCTATGCCCACTTGATCGGCAAGCACGTCACCCTGCCCCTGTCGGGTGACACGCCTGCGACGTGGCGCACCATCCCCATCATTGCCGACGACTATGTGGACAAAGCTTTCGGCACCGGCGTGGTCAAGGTCACCCCGGCACATGACCAGAACGACTACCAGGTGGGCCAGCGCCACAAGCTGCCCATGATTTGCGTGCTGACGCTGGACGCGAAGATCGACAACAACGCACCTGCCGCCTATGTCGGCATGGACCGCTTTGCCGCCCGCAAACAAATCGTCAAGGACCTGGACGCATTGGGCCTGCTGGTGGAAGTGAAGAAGCACAAACTGATGGTGCCCCGCTGCGCCCGCACGGGCCAGGTGATTGAGCCCATGTTGACAGACCAATGGTTCGTCGCCATGAACAAGGTCAGCCCGCAAGACGCTACTGGCAAATCCATTGCCCAGAAAGCCATTGATGCGGTGCAATCCGGTGAGGTACGCTTTGTGCCCGAGAACTGGATCAACACCTACAACCAGTGGATGAACAACATCACCGACTGGTGCATCAGCCGCCAACTGTGGTGGGGGCACCAGATTCCGGCCTGGTATGACGAAGACGGCAAGGTCTATGTGGCCCGCAATGAGGCCGAGGCGCAAGCCCAGGCGCCGGGCAAGACGCTCAAACGCGATGAAGACGTGCTGGACACCTGGTACTCATCGGCGCTGGTGCCGTTCTCCACCATGGGTTGGGGCAACGGTGAAAGCGGAGCTGGCGGAGGCGTCGGAGCCGGACGCAGCGATTTGGCGAGCGCAGCGAGTATGAGCCAGGCCGGTTCCGGCGCTTCCGCCAGCGGGGCAACAGCGAACAGCCTCACTGACTACGACCTCTACCTCCCATCCAGCGTTCTGGTCACTGGCTACGACATCATCTTCTTCTGGGTTGCGCGCATGATCATGATGACCACGCACTTCACGGGCAGGGTGCCGTTCAAGCATGTCTATATCCACGGACTGGTGAAAGACGCGCAGGGCAAGAAGATGAGCAAGTCTGAGGGCAATGTGCTGGACCCGGTCGATCTGATCGATGGCATTGAACTTGGCCCCCTGCTTGCCAAACGCTCCGAAGGCCTGCGCAAGCCGGAGACCGCGCCCCAGGTTCGCAAGAACACCGAGAAAGAGTTCCCCCAGGGCATTCCGGCTTTTGGCGCGGATGCCCTGCGCTTCACCTTTGCATCTCTGGCCTCATTGGGTCGCAGCATCAACTTTGACAGCAAGCGCTGCGAGGGCTACCGCAACTTCTGCAACAAGCTGTGGAATGCCACGCGCTTTGTGCTGATGAACTGTGAAGGGCAGGACTGCGGACTGCTGGAGCACACCAAGGAACAGTGCGCACCCGGCGGCGAAGCCCACGGCTACCTGGAGTTCAGCCAGCCGGACCGCTGGATAGTGTCATTGCTGCAGAAAGCTGAAGCGCAAGTGGCCCAGGGCTTTGCTGACTACCGGCTGGACAACGTGGCCAGCACGATTTATGACTTTGCCTGGAACGAGTTCTGTGACTGGTACCTGGAAATTGCCAAGGTACAAATCCAGAGCGGTAACCCTGCACAGCAACGCGCCACCCGCCGCACACTGATCCGCACGCTGGAAACCCTGCTGCGTCTGGCCCACCCCATTACACCCTTCATCACCGAAGAACTCTGGCAAAAAGTGGCGCCCGTTGCGGGGCGGCAAGGTCCATCGGTGAGCATCGCGGCCTATCCGGTGAGTCAGCCGGAGCGCATCGATGCCGCGGCGATTGCCCATGTGGATCGGCTAAAGCATCTGGTGGACGCCTGCCGCAACCTGCGCGGCGAGATGAATGTGTCCCCCGCGACGCGGCTGCCGCTGTTCGTGGTGGCGCAGACGGCCGCGGAAGCTGAATTCCTGAAAGCTGCCGCACCCGTTCTGCAGGCCCTGGCCAAGCTCAATGAGGTTCGCCTGTTTGACGATGCCGTGGCCTGGCAGGCTGCCGCGCAGGCGGCGCCTGTAGCCGTTGTGGGCGAAGCACGCATCTGTCTGCACATGGAGATTGATGTTGCTGCCGAAAAGCTGCGCCTGGGCAAGGAGGCCGCGCGTCTGGAAGGTGAAATCGCCAAGGCCAATGGCAAACTGTCCAATGAGGCCTTTGTGGCAAAAGCACCGCCTGCGGTGATCGCCCTGGAGCGCAAACGTGTGGAGGATTTTGCCGACACGTTGTCCAAAATGCGTGAGCAACTGGCCCGGCTGGGCTAGACACAACCCCTGACAATGCGCCCGGGGGCAAATGGCCCTTACCGGCGACGCAGGATGTGAATGAAATCTTCGCCGACAACCTCCTGGCGGACCAGTTCATTTCCGGTCTGCTTGGCAAACGCCAGAAAGTCGCGTGTGGAGCCCGGGTCCGTGGCCACTACTTTCAGAATTTGACCTGTTGTCATCTCCGACAGGGCCTTCTTTGCCTTCAGGATGGGCAGGGGGCAGTTCAAGCCACGGGCATCAATTTCTTTGTCGGTGTGGATTGCATTGGTTGGCATAAGGTTCCTTGGCAGCGCTTGCACATTCGCGCAGGTTTAATCCCGCTTGGGAAATTCTATAAAGCTCGGTGTGTGTCCCCGCGATGTCAGCCAGTCGGCCAGCGCATAGCCCGTTCCTGCGGGCCAGCACTTGACGCTTTGCGGTGCATACAGTCGGTAGTCCACCAACTCGGGTGAAAGACGCACATCCCCGCAGCATACGGCATGGTAGGCAATGATGACCTGATTCATGCGCTGGAAGTCATACACCCCGATGAGGTCCAGCGACTCGGTGGTCAGGGCGGTTTCTTCAGCGATTTCACGGGCGATGCCGTCCTGGGGTGTCTCCCCGGCCTCCATAAAACCGGTAATCAAAGCATACATCTTGCCTGGCCATGCGGCATTGCGTGCGAGCAGGATCTGCCCGTTGTACTCAATGACAGCCGCCAGCACGGGAACCGGATTGTTCCAGTGCGTGTAGCCACAGGCCGGGCAGCGCAGGCGTATTTTTTCGCCACCGTCCTCGGATTGGCTGATGAATGCCAGCGCGGTCGCGCACTGCGGGCAAAACTTGAACGCGTTTGTCATGCGGGGAATACGCCGGTGGACAAATAGCGGTCTCCGCGGTCGCACACAATGAACACAATGGTGGCGTTAGGCTCACGCCTGGCGATTTCCTGTGCCACCCAGCATGCGCCAGCAGCAGAAATACCCGCAAAAATCCCCTCCTCGCGCGCCAGTCGCCGGCACATGTCTTCCGCATCCGACTGGCTGACATAGACCAGTTCGTCCACATTGGCCGGGTCGTAAATTTTGGGCAAATACTCCTCTGGCCATTTGCGGATTCCGGGTATGCGCGAACCTTCCGAAGGCTGGGCACCGATGATTCGTACCGCCGGGTTCTTTTCCTTGAGAAAACGGGCCACGCCGGTAATCGTGCCGGTCGTGCCCATGGCGCTGACGAAATGCGTAATGCGGCCGTGCGTGTCGGCCCAGATCTCGGGGCCTGTGGTCTCATAGTGAATTCGGGGATTGTCGGCGTTGGCAAACTGGTCCAGCACCACCCCTTTGCCGTCGCGCTGCATCCGCTCGGCCAGGTCGCGCGCATACTCCATGCCGCCACTCTTGGGCGTGAGTATGAGTTCGGCACCGAATGCCTTCATGGTCTGCACGCGCTCAATAGACAGGTCCTCAGGCATGATGAGCACCATGCGATAACCTTTGATGGCGGCAGCCATGGCCAGTGCAATGCCGGTATTGCCGGACGTTGCCTCGATCAGCGTGTCGCCCGGCTGGATATCACCGCGCTCCTGCGCACGCTGAATCATCGACAAAGCCGGCCTGTCTTTGACCGAACCAGCCGGATTGTTGCCCTCGAGCTTGCCCAGTATCACCGTCTGACGGGCGGTGTTTTCAGCGGCGCCAATGCGCTGCAATGCAACAAGGGGGGTTTTACCGATCGCGTCTTCAATAGTTGGGTATTTCATGTCCGTAAATGTGCCATAATTTGCGTCTTGGTTATCGCGTCGCCCGGGTGGTGGAATTGGTAGACGCAGCGGACTCAAAATCCGCCGCCGCAAGGCGTGCCGGTTCGATTCCGGCCCCGGGCACCATGAATTAGGCCGGAAGGGTTCAAAACCTTCCGGCTTTTTCTTTTTCCCCTCTGAAAACCTGCTTTTAGTCGTGCGATAGCGTCCGCGTGAGTGTGCCACGTTCCGGGGCACTTGGGGGGCACTTATGGGGGCAACTTTCCGAAAAGTGGGGGCATGGGGGCATCAATGGGGGCAGTCTCAGATACCCCGCATTTGAGGGGCATTTGTGCCAGGCGCGGCGGGGCTGGATATGGGTCGCTTTGCCCCTCTGCCCCAGCCTACGGGACGACGTGTCAGCAAAGCAACAAGGGGTACCCCCCTCCCCCCAATACTCCCGCACGTAAAAATTTGGTTAAGCAGTCGGTTTCCGCTCTATAACTCCCAGACTTTTGACCCCCCTCCCCCCAAGGGGTAACTCCCAAAAGAGCGGTCACGATCAGCCCCAGGCCATTCCAGCCCGTGCCATCAGGTCAACGTGTCAACTGCTCCCATCAATGGGGTCAGTGATCTATGGGTTTCCCCATTGATGGGGTCGCTGCACCGCAAGGCGCGGCCACGTGTAATCCAGTTACATCAAGCGCCACCCACCATGCGACACGACTCCAGCAATCCGTTTTTCTGTAGGGGACACAGGGGACACAGGGGACAAGCCCTATCCATGCGGGTTTGCGCGGTCCCCGGTACTTTTTCAGCACAGGGGACACAGGGGACAACTCACGCCGCATAAGTGCGGGTAAGTCCAGCGCTTGTATTGCCTTGGGACATAAGACACGTTTAACACCCATTTTCAGCGCGAATAAACCATGCCCGTACCGCCCCCCAGCGCGGCCCGGTGTGGTACCTTTGATTCAAATATCAAGATCAAAGATCGCAAGCGGGATCAGGCAACACCGTACCGGCCCCAGTGGTGCCATCGGTCGTGGTCCAGTGCTCCGGTTGTGCCGCCAGCTCGGGCGACCGAACACCCTAATGCACCACATCCGAAGCGACCGCATACGCAAGGCGAATGCCTTTCCCCTCCCCGTGCGCTGCACTATCGGCTGCTAGGCGGATCATCATGTCCGCCAAAAACCCGGCAACAGCGCGGGTTTTGGATTGCACTTCCTTGCCTGTAGCCGCGTGCTCTGCGTAGCCTTCAAGAACCGTCACCAGGTGCTCAATAAGTTCTTCCCGGGTTTGCTGGTGTACGTCGCTCATCGCCGCACCTTCAGTTTTTCCAGTTCAACAGGTAGGCGCTGTGCCACGTAGTCACCTATGGTCTGTAGTGCGGCGGCTTGACGGCCATCAAAAGCGGGACGCATGAATGGTTTTGCCCTCGCCTTTGCGGTCCCGAATTCGATCCATGCTGCATAGTAGGCAGCGTGATACTTCACGCTGCCGTCCGCACCAACAGTCTTGTATTTGCCCTTGGTCTTGCGGCCTTTCTTGCCAATAGCGTAGACAGTGAAGCGAGCCCCCGCCTTGACAAAGGCCACCGGAGATCCATCCTTTAGGATGCCGCCGTCCACCCGGATAGACGCCTTCAGTTGCCCGGTGTGCGTGGGCACATGCTGGCGGGCAGCCTCTGCAATCGGCACAGCACCGGCACGTAATGCGCTGCGCATGACGTTTTTCTGTATTCGGTTGGGTAGCTCACCTAGCGCCCTTAGAAGATCGTCAAGGCCCTTGACGTGTGTTGTATCTGCCATCGTATTGCCTATCAAAAAATGGAAATGTGAAAGTAGCCGCCGCCGCACCGGCTCACAGATCAAGGTCAAAGATCGCGGGCGGGATCAGGTAACACCGTGCAGGCCCGATGCCTGGTAACTTGGTCTTGATGCTGTAGCGGCCCGGTTCTTTGACGATCAACGATCCATGCTCCAACAGCACAGCGCACACGGCCTGCACATCAAACCCTTTGCACACCTCTGCCTTGAATGTCTCTGCCAGGACAAAGTACTCAAAACTCACGCCCTCCCCCAATGCAGCGGGCATCCGCTCGCCGTACTCTGCCCCGTGCTGGCTGTTGGTCTTGATGGGCTCGCCTTCCTCGTTCAACATGCGCCGCACACCGGCCCGGTGCAGGGTCTTGGCTGCGTGGTCGTCAGCAGCTCGATGCCACATAGCAAAGCGGCCATCGCCGTGCGTCTCTAGAAAGGCCCGCACCTGTCTGAGCATGTTCGTTTTCTCGCTGCTACCAGCCCCGCCGCGTAACTTCAGCCAGGCATCAAAACAGGCGCGTGTTGCCAGGATCGCTTCGCCCACTGGCCAGGCTGTCAGGCCCGCCGCCGTGGCCATCTCGCCAGCGGCTGCAATCAGGGCAAAGCGCCGCCCGCCCCGCTTGACTTGACCCGATGCCCCAGCGGGCACGATTTGGGCCTCTATCGCGTCCATGCGCTCACGCAGCGCAGCCTCCAGGCCGTCGGTGTGGGCAACCAGATATTCAAGCCAGGCACGACCTACCGTGCCGTAACACCGTGCCGCGTTGTGTTGCACAAAGCTCGATAGCTCGTGCCCGCTTGCAAACTCGTGGAATGTCTCCAGGGCTGAACCTTCCCTAACTTCGGTGGGAATCGGGATCAGCCGCACCTCTTGCCCGCCCTTCATTTTCTTTCCCACCGTCTCCATGTGCTGCGCCAGCGTCAGCTCGCCGCTACTCAAGAACAACAGCCGCCAAGTAGGCTTAGGACGCAAGCCACCAGCCCCTTTTCCGCGTGTCTTGCCCATGCCGTCGGCAAGCATGTACGCCGCGTTGCCAGCGTCCCCCGCGTCCATTTGTCCCAGCTCGTCAAGGATCAACGTGCAATCGTTGTGCTGTTCGCCCTGGTACTCCAGGCCGTTGCTGGTTGCCCGCCATTTCTGCATATAGCTGTCGGGGTCTTTTTCGGTGCCCTTGCCCCACACGCTTGCGGCCAATAGAAAGCACGTGGTTTTGCCGATAGACGTTTGCCCGGTGAAGTGGATGCCTCCGCCCGTGACGCCTTGCGCCCACGCCAGCAACGGCCCGGCAAGGGCAGTAGCCACGGCAAACGCAGCCCTTGAATTGCCCACGCACAGGCGTGCCAGGTCATCGCGCCACTGGTCAGCACTGCCACGCTGGTTAAAGTTGGCTTCAATGCCTGCCTCACTGTGAAAGATCACGGTTTCGCCGCTGGCATTGGTGCCTAAGGTTTCATTGGGCAACACGTAGCAACGCCCAGCCCACCCGACGCGGGGCACGTGCCGCACCAGTTGCAGGGATTCAGGGGCACGGCTTTGCAAGTACTCGGTCAACCATTGCCGCTGTGCGCTTTTGGTGGGGGTCATGAAGCCTTGACTCAGCAGTGCTGTGCGGTAGGCGTTGCCATCGCCTGCCAACATGGATAGCGGCATAAGCCAGCGCCGCACCTTTGTAAACTGCGTAACAAACTCCAGCAGTAACGCCGCCTGGTTGTCATGCGCATCACGCGCCAGCCCCACCACACGCAACACGCCGCACACCTTGCGGGCGCTGCCGCTGTCATCACCGGGCGGGGTGTAGTACACGCCATCGCCATCCACTACAAAAAAGCGGTCAAACACATTGCCGCTATCGGCTGCGTTTCGCGGCCCTGTGCGCTCACGACTTGCGCTCTGGCTGCGCTTGCCCGTCCTGGTCGCTTTCGTGGCGTGTGGCGTGCTCTGGTGGGGTTCGTGGCTGTCTATGGCACTGTCCACAATAAGGCGCACCGCCTCAACGCCCGCCGCCTGGTGCAGGTCGTTAAAGTCGCTGCCACCTTCGGGCAAACCTTCGGGAAACACTGCCAGGCCATGCACTGCCAGCGCCGCCGCTGTGGCTTTGTCGCGTCCGGGGTTGTGGCCAGCTCGTGCAAATGTCTGCACATCATCGTCACCGCACAGCACCAGCAAAGCGGATGGATACGACTTGTGCAGGGCTTTGGCAACGTGTGCCAGGTTGCCCGCGTCAAAGGCCACAGCCACAGGGCGGCCTGTTGCCTCGTACAGGCTTGCCGCTGTGGCGTAGCCTTCGGCAATCAGCAGCACCGCAGCGCCCGCCGGATCGCCGCACCAGTGCCACAGCCCGGACTTGCGCCCACCCTTCAAAAACAGCTTTTCCGGCCCGCTGGCTGGGTGTCCTGGTGCTATGCGTTGCACGTTCCACAGCTTGCCTGATGCATCACGCACGGGTACCAACAGCCAGCCGTCAGCACCGAAGCGCACACCGTAGGGCTGCACACCCTTGCGGGCTAGGTAGGCGCTCTCACCCGTGTCGCCGCCACTGTCCCACAGCTTCGCCGCATCAAGCGCACCGTCAGCGTGTGCGGCCTGTTGCCGGGCCTGTTCTGCCTGTTGGCTTGCTGCCCGCTCACATGCCAGGCGGGCGGCTGTTGTGGGGTCTGGTTTGCTGGGTGCCTGGTTGGCTTGCGGCATCACAAAGCCGTTTTCTTTGGCCAGGTGTAACAGTGTGCCAATGCCCACGCCGCCCCCTGCCTTGATGCTGCGCCAGGTGTCGGCTACGTTCTTTGCATTGAAGCTGTCGCCGGATGCGCTCCAGGTGGTAAACAGGTCGCGGCCTGTATCGTCCGGAAACTCGGATTTGATCGCCATGCCAACGCGTGCCCATTCGTCACGGGACAGGTTTGCCGGGATGTGTTGCAGTGCGGCCCGGATCAGCTCGGGGGTGATGTTGTTTTTCATGCAATGCGGAATAGGTCGGGTTGGGCCGTGGGTCGGTGAAGCAATGCATATGTGCGCACACTGCGTGTGTGGTCGCCACCGGCACACGTCACAGATCGCCAGGCTTTGCGCACGCCGTAGCCCATGCGGGGCATATCGGAAAGCACCTTAGTAATGCTGCCCGCATCACACGCCAAATCAATCTCTTTTGCCGTGCTGTCGGGGTGGAGTTCCAGAAAATCAGCAACGCGTTCAGCTTGCGCCGGACGGGTGTCGGCTGGTCGGATGTCGTTATCCACGCTGCACCCCCTCAGGATTGACGATTGCCACCAGCGCGGCTATCGACGTGGGGGACAACACCAAAACACAACGCCAGCGAATGTCAAGAACCCCCAACCGCTCGCCCACGTAGACCACACCGAAGCGAACGCCCCACAGGGTGAAGGTGCGGCGCTTGTAGTTACGTTGAATCACCTTGTGTGCCTCCCACCAAAGGCGGGCAAGAAAGGGTCGATTAGGCGAATCGGCGGGTGGTGCCCTGTGCGGTTTCTTGCACGTGTATTGCCAGGACTCGTGCCGAACGCGAATCAACTCCGGCGGCACTGGCTGGCGCTTCCTGGTGCGCATTACTTCGCCCCTGCTTTGATGCGCTCCGTTATCCAGGCATCAATTGCCGCCGCTGGCCAGACCGCGACCCGACGGGAAAGTTTTACAGGGGCTGGAAATGTGCCCGCCTTAACGCCATCGTAAATTGATGTTTTGCGGATCCCTACAAGGGCTTCAACTTGCGGGAGTCTTAGCAATCGCTGGGGTTCGGAAGTTGTCGGATTCGCTTGCATTTGTGCGGCCTTTCGCGGATGAAGAAGGCCCCGATCATGCTCAGAAATCCTATGTAGCAAAACTTGGTGTGCCGGGACACCACATGTTGACAAACTTGGTGTGCTGGGACACCGCTAACCACAGCAACAACGTTGCTACGATTTACCCCCAATGAATCGGCCATCAACGTAAGCCAATGCACCATTTTTACTTGCCATTGAACGTGACGGCGGAACGCCTCTTAACCAGTCGCGTGAAATGGTGCTACCCAGGACGCTAACCCCGAATTTCTTGAACACGGCTTGTGCGGCTGCTTCTGAAAACTCCTTGTTGGTTTTGTATTTGTATCGTTTTTGGTGCCACACGTTAATGGCAAACACTCGCGCTTCTTGGTTCTTCGCGTGCTTCTTGTTTGCCGCTGCTTTTTGGCGATTGACAGTCGCCGCATTCACACAGTGGGCAACCAGTGCGCGAAGCGTCTTTGCATCTATCGGCGTGCTCTCCAGCACCTTGGCCAGTTGATTGACGTCATCAATCGCCGCAACAAATTCAGCAAGACCGGCCCGCCTACTGCCCGCCCTTTTCGCTTGCGTTGCCATCGTTTGCGCCCCTTCAGGTGCGGCCTTCATTGGGTGCCAGCGCCAGGTCGGTGAAGGTGTCCGACTTTTCCCCCTTGCGGATCAGGCGCGGGGTAGGCGTGGCGAATGAGTTAGGACACCATCACAGTGTTCTGCAAATCTTCGGTCGTAACAACTTCATCATGAAGCCCTGCCCCAAGCGCATTCGAAAGCTCTTTAATGCGGCCAGCAATACCGCGGACTACCCAACCGGATTGGGTAGATTCAAAGTCTGTATTTACCGTTACGGTCGGGAGCGTTGCCGCCAGGGCCTCAATTTCCCACACCGCCTCCATGCATACCAAGTGGCGTGCTTTACTCAGTATGACTAGGCCTTTTTCTTCAAACAATTCAGCGGGTGTATCGGCCATTGTCAAACCCTCCTACCGCAGTTGGTTACCGGCAAATTTGTCGATATAGGGCGGCTTTCTGCCCACTCTTCAATTTCGCGCACCAACCAACCAACGCGCTTGCCAGTCAGTTGCCGTGGCGCCGGGAACATGCCCTGAGCAACCATTCGTTCCATGGTCGGTACAGACAAACTGACCAGCGCAGCCACTGATTCACGGTTCAAATAGATGGGTTTGATGAAAATCCCTTGCACGTCTCTAATCATCGCTCAAGCCCTCCCATTTGATTCTGAATTCAAAACCAGTTGCCAGAGTATTTTTGACAATGGCTCAAGCAAATTCGCAAATACACCAGATAAATTTTGCACATCGATGTGATCGTGATCACCGCACAGTGACGCAAGCATTTCCAGGTTTTCAACTGCCCGATGGCAGTATTGCAATCTGTCGGTCAACGAACTGGACTCATTCAAGATCGCCACAGGCTGGGCACCTGGTACCGAAAAGACTGCGTAACTGGCCAGGTCAAGTGATAGCGGGTTTTCGTTTTGCGGTTTCATGGCTCAGGCCCTCCCAAGCGTGTTTGCAGGGCTGGCCAGGGCATTGCCTTCGCTAGCCTGCTTTAACAGCGTCAGCGCCCGATTCGTGCGGGCGGTAGCGGCCCATACGTTTGCCGCCATGTCGCCCGGCTGGCGTATGAAGTACAGCGCCATGCTCAGGGCGTTCTCTATGGCCTGTTGCCGTGAAACTGCATCGGGTAAATGCGGGCTGCGTCTACCTTTGAAAACATTGTCCAAAGGTGAACGCACGTCACTTTTGTTGGGGCTTGGATCAATGGTGCTGGGTACACACGTTTGCACGCCTGGTGCGTTGCGGGTGCCAGCGCGTGGGCTGGGTAGGTGAATGACCTTGGTCATGGTTTCTTGCTCCTTATCGAGACTTCAAACCACTCGCATTGTTCTCAAGCAATACGGGTGGACGAGGATGTTGAAAACATGGGATAAGCCATGCGCCAGGCGTTACCGTTCTGGCCATCCCCGCCCAAAACCTTGAATGTCCGTGTAAGGGACATTTGAATACCCGGATTGCGGGTATTTGAAATGCGGCAATGCGCCGTATTTCAGGTGTTCAGACGTGACAAAACCTCACTGTCGGGGAGGTTGCACCGCTTATCCAATGGTGTTTTCAAGCACCGGGCCATTGCTGGCTTGGGGGGATTATGGCATGTGTTGGGGGCCGTGTGTCAACTGCCAGCTCATCACAATCGATAATCCGGCATCTTTCACCCACACGCCTTGAACCATGATCGACAGTGACGTTATTGAACTGGCCAAGAAAAACGCCATGCTATTGATTGACTAACGGATTCTAGTGAGAGAGGGTTTGCCGCTAGTAGGTTGTGGAACCGTTCGCTCTGATGCAGCAGAAGCAGTTTTTTGAATCCGATCAGTTACCTCATCGCACCAGGAGATCACCTGCTTGGCACGGACGACGGTATCTTGACACTCTGTCTCTGACACTGTATCCCCAAGGTGGTAATCCGATTTCACGCGGACGCGCTTGATCTTAGGGAGTAGCTTTGCCACGGAAGTAGCTGGACCGCGCCCCGGGTTGGCACCAACCCCATAGACCTGGGCTCGGGCAATAATCTTTTCGTGGCTACTCTCGCCACCTTGGTTGGCGTTATCGCGGTGCGGAAAAGTTTGGTCTGCTGTCAGCAAGGCTGCGTAATAGGCTCGAGAGACAGCACTACGCAGAGCAGCTTCGTTATCGACCTCGACCTGCAATCGCTCGGCAATGTCCATCACATCAAGCGGGCTCGAAGACATGTGCCTCCATGTATTGCAGCTCGGTTGTCAAGCGACATGGGTTCCAGCCTGGTTCGTCTGACAGAAGCTCTGCCAACTGCGACTCGAACCGAAGTTCATCATCCAAAGTACCATAAAAAGCCAACTGAACCACAATGGAAGAGTCTCCATCATGGTCCGTGTAGGTTTGAATGCGAAATGCCTGCATCCTGCGGCAATTGTTGGCCAGCACCCGGTAGGCCGACTGAATTTCGAATTCGATTCGATTTGGATCTATATCCAGCTCCTGCATGTCTTGCAAATAGCCGGTTGGATCAAGTCCATCCGCATCCAATTTAATGCCATCCAACACGGCTTTGCGAATTACCTCTGCTGCTCGTATGAACTGACCATTCCATCCCAGCGACTCGATAGCGTTGTTTACCACATCAGTATCACGCGGTGCCGCCTCATAGCATTGAAGCAGGAGTTCGTTTGCCTTATCCATGCGCACTACCTGACGCCAATTGAGTGCTGCGTTTTCTATGTTTGGAATGGAATTATCAAGAAGCAAAGCATTCTTGATCCAGTAGTCCACCTTGTCGGTATCCCAGCGCAGCGCGGCAATACCGGCTCTGACCATGCTGGCATCAGCGGCATCAGCTTGTTGCAGCGCCGCAGCTTGGCGCTCCAACCTTGCCAGTGTGAAGTTGTCTGGCACAGCATCCTGACGGAACAGTACTTCCAGCTCGGAAAACAGTTCGCTGGCCACCGTCTGGCGTCGTACAAAGGTCATTGACCGGGCTAAGTCCTTGATTTTCAAAAGTAACCCGACAAGTAGCACAGCTTACTGCGGGACAGAGTTCGTATTGTGACCCAGCCAAACGCTTTTGACTACGCAATTTGACGAATGTAGAACTCTTGCCGTTGGAGGTGCACAACGCGATCACTACGCCAATTTGGACCGGTTGAAGCGCACCAGTGCTTCGCGTGATCATTCGCTGGTGATGTCTTTCGGGGGCACCAGATAGGCGCCGTGCAGGCGCTTTACCTCAAGAAGTAGCGCCAGGTGCTTTGGCACCCAGCCCGGAATTTCTACGCCATCCGTGCGCCAGCGGCTGGGGGTGTTTCGATGCAAGCCGGTTGCACGACAAAAGTCCGCCACTTTCCAGCTCAGTGCTGCCAACGCAGCGTCAAATTCTTCAAGGGTCATGGTGTGCCTCATTCTTGGTAGTGTTTGATTGTATGACAAACTCCCTA
The DNA here is from genome assembly GCA_052034395.1 of Pseudomonadota bacterium. GTDB lineage: Bacteria > Pseudomonadota > Gammaproteobacteria > Burkholderiales > Burkholderiaceae_C > Allorhodoferax. The sequence goes on along the minus strand of JBPOIP010000019.1, from coordinate 10,249 downwards.
TAGTGTGCAAAAATGATCGTATTTAGCACATTACTTAACATAACGCCCGTCGTATAAAGTGTGCAATGTGGACAACATTTAGCACATTTATGGGAATATTCAATGAATTCAACAGGTTACGCATGGGGGCTGGATTGCTTAATTTTTGTGCAATTGACAGATGGTCATAAACGGCAAAGTTATCCACAGGGGCACGATGCGCAGTTTGAAGGGAGTGGCGTTTCACCACCCCCTTGCAAATGTCGGACACTGACGGACGCCAGCTCATATCAGGCGCTGTAACGTGTGCCAGGGAAAGGCCACTTTGCGGCCATTTCCGGCAATGTGCGCAAGCATCCGAAGCGGTGCGGGTGGGTGAAAGCATGGGCAAAAGCAGGAAAGGGAGAAAAGATAGATAGAGAGTTTGTCCCCTATCAGTCCCCTACTAGTCCCCTACACTGTCCCCTACAGTTTTTACCTGTTTTCATTGGGGGATTCAATTTGTCCCCTGTGTCCCCTACAAAAACACACGCCGGGCGGAAATTTGCGCCGCTTTTCATGGTCACGCGGCCCGCTGGGGCATCTTCACCACGTTGCCAGCCTTGCGCCCATCCAGGTAATCAGCCCACCACTGCATCAGGCGCTCACGGTCTGCCAGGTAGGTGCTACGGTGGTACGCGGCCCGGATTTCGTTTTGCTCTTTGTGGGCAAGCTGGCGCTCGATCACGTCCGGATTCCAGCCGCACTCATTGGCCACCGTGGAGAACAGTGCCCGGAAACCGTGGGCGGTCGCCGTGTATTTGTAGCCCATCCGTGCCAGGGCTGAATTGAACGTGTTTTCACTCAGGGGTTTGCTGCGATACACGGGGCTGGGGAACACCAGCGAACAATCACCACTCAGGGGCTGCATGGTGCGCAAGATCGCCACGGCCTGCGTTGATAGGGGCACCCGGTGTTCTGCCCGCATCTTCATGCGCTCGGCTGGAATGACCCACAGCGCCGCATCCATGTCGATCTCAGCCCACAGCGCCCCGCGTGTCTCGCCGGGCCTGGTAGCGGTCAGGATCATGAAGCGCAGCCCGTGCAGGGTGTGGGGGTCGCCGTCATACGCTGCCAGCTTCGCCAGGAAGTCGGGTAACTCTTTGTCGGTCATTGCGGCCCGGTGTTGCACGGTGCGGGGCTTGAGTACCTCGGACGGCACCAGATCAAGCATGGGGTTTGCCTCGATACGCTCGTGGATCACTGCCCACCGATACACGGCCTTGACACGCTGCAACACGCGCCCGGCCTGGTCAGCAGCGCCCCGGGACTCGATCTTCTTCACGGCCTCCATGATCTCGCCGGGCTTGATGGATGCCAGCGGGCGGGAACCCAGCGGTTTGAAAATGTCTGCCGCCAGAGACGCCCGGATGCGCCCCGCTGTTTCGGTGTCCCACCGAGCCGCCTGGTGGGTCATCCAATCGCCCGCCACGGCCTCCAGGGTGTTGACGGATTCATGCACGGCCTTGGCTTTTTCGGTTCTGCGCAGCTCGCCAGGGTCGCCGCCATCTTTCAGCACTTGCCGGGCCTTGGTCGCCAGCTCGCGGGCGTCCTTGAGAGTGACGCCAGGGTAGACACCGAAGGCCAGGCGCTTTTCTTTGCCGCCGTAGCGGTACTTCATGCGCCAGTACCTGCCCCCGCTGGGGCTGATTTCCAAGTACAGGCCGAAGCCGTCAGAGTGTTTGCCAGGCTTTGTCAGGTTGCGCAGTTGGGCGTCGGTCAGCTTCACGGGGGGTATCCTTCACATTCTGGGGGCATATTTGGGGGCATATTTCACCATCATACGACCAGAAGCTAGGATTCATGCGGGTTGCAGCCCGGTGTGCGTGTGCGGCCCCGGCACCAGCTAGGTGTTTCAGAAGGTCTCAGAAAGACTCGCAAACCCGCTCTCCCCTTGGGACGGCGGGTTTTTTGTTGTCCGGATCAATTGGCGATCTGAAAACGCGCCAGCACCTTGCCAGAATCATCCTCCAGTATCAGGCGTTCTGGTTCGGTGCGAAACTTGCGCGTCAACTCCAGCACTTTGAAAAAAAGGTCTTCCTGCTCACCGGGCAAACTCAGGCACGGCTTGCCCGCGGGTGCCAGTGGCCCAATACGCAGGTGATCCTGAACCCTGACTGCCCTGCCGGTAAACCCATTGCATCCACCCGAACCCGAGATCTGGTCGGCACTCACCCATTTCAGCGTCGGCTTGGGCCGCACGACTTCTGCAACACCATCCACCGCAAATGCGACCCATAGCGTTCCAACATCCAGGTTGGGCGCAGCCACGACAGGAACAACCGGCGGCGCCATTTCCTGCACCGCGCAGCCACCAAGCAAAGCGAATACCAACAGGCAGAGGGCGGAACCCGATCGTCGTGACACCATCATGGACTAGTCAAAAAAGCGGGCATCCGCCCAATGCGCGCCCGCAGCATCCTTTGCCGACAGCTTGGGAGGTTCTCCCAGATCCGGCCAGGTGATGTTCAGAAAAGCATCATTCCATGCAATGCACTGCTCGTGCTCCGGGGCGTAGTACTCCGTTGTCTTGTACAGGAACTCGGCCGCGTCGGACAACACCACAAATCCGTGTGCAAACCCGGGTGGAACCCAAAACTGGGCCTTGTTTTCTGCGGACAAAGTAGCCCCCACCCATTGACCAAAGGTGGGCGAAGAACGGCGGATGTCAACAGCAACATCGAACACTTCCCCTGACACCACACGCACCAGCTTGCCTTGTGGCTGCTGGATCTGGTAGTGCAAACCCCGCAAGACACCATGCCCCGAGCGCGAATGGTTGTCCTGAACAAATTCGGTTTCAACTCCGGTTGCGGCAGAAAATGCACGCTGGTTGAAGCTTTCGAAAAAGAACCCGCGTGCGTCGCCAAACACGCGCGGCTCGATCAGCATGACATCCGCAATGGCTGTGCGCGTTACCTTCATGGCTGACCACTTTCTTTAAGCAGCCCCAACAAATACTGGCCGTAACCGTTTTTGGCCAGGGGCTGTGCGAGTTTGGCAAGTTGTTCGCTATCAATGAATCCATTGCGCCAGACGATCTCTTCCAGACAGGCAATCTTCAGCCCCTGGCGACGTTCCAGCGTAGCGATGAACTGACCTGCCTCCAGAAGACTGTCATGGGTTCCCGTATCAAGCCAGGCATAGCCACGCTGCATGATCTGCACGCTGAGCTGCTTCTGGTCCAGATAAGCCTGATTGACTGCCGTGATTTCGAGTTCGCCCCTAGCACTGGGCTTGACGGCCTTGGCAATGTCCACCACCTGTTTGTCGTAAAAATACAGGCCTGTGACTGCGTAGTTGCTTTGCGGCTTGAGGGGTTTTTCTTCGATACTGCGCGCCTTGCCGTCGCCGTCAAACGCAACCACACCGTAGCGCTCCGGATCTTGCACATGGTAGGCAAATACTGTCGCACCCTGGGTCTGCGCATCGGCATTGCTCAGCAAAAACTGCAGGTCATGCCCATAGAAAATATTGTCGCCAAGCACCAGGGCACTGTCGTTGTTGCCAATGAAGCTGTCACCAATGATGAAGGCCTGCGCCAAACCATCCGGACTGGGCTGCACCGCGTATTGCAGGTTGACGCCCCACTGGCTGCCATCGCCCAGCAATTGCGCAAATCGGGGGGTATCCTGAGGCGTGCTGATGATGAGAATGTCGCGAATGCCCGCCAGCAACAGTGTGCTGAGCGGGTAATAAATCATCGGCTTGTCATACACAGGCAACAGCTGTTTGCTGATCGCCAATGTGGCCGGATGCAGGCGGGTACCGGAGCCTCCCGCGAGAATGATGCCCCGGCGGGACGTTGATGGGGGGTTATTGGTTACGGCCATAGTCAATCTCGTTCAACATGCGGTTTACGCCAGTCTGCCATTGCGGCAGGGTCAGGCCAAAAGTGGTTTGCAGCCTGGTGGTGTCCAGCCGCGAATTATGGGGGCGTTTTGCCGGGGTGGGGAAGGCCGATGTGGGCACGGACTTAATGTCCTTCGCTACTATTTTTATAGCTGGTTGCGCACATTCCGCGAGGGCTACCACATGTTTAGCGTATGCATTCCAGTTGGTGCAGCCGCCGGCCACCAGATGGTAGATGCCCGCCAGTGCCACATTGCCACCAGCCTGGCCAGTCATAACCTGTCGTATCGCATGGGCGGTCACATCAGCGATCAGATCGGCGCCAGTGGGAGCACCGAACTGGTCATCAATCACCTGCAACGTTTCACGCTCTTTGGCCAGCCGCAGCATGGTCTTGGCAAAGTTGCCGCCACGGGCAGCGTACACCCAACTGGTTCGGAAAATCAGGTGGCGTTCACAGCGCTGGACAGCCTCTTCGCCTTCAAGCTTGGTCTGACCGTACACGCTCAAAGGGCCGGTCGAATCCCCCTCTTTCCAGGGCTGGTCGCCGCTTCCATCAAACACATAGTCGGTGCTGTAGTGCACCAGCCAGGCGCCCAGGGCTCGCGCTTCATCGGCCAGAACGCCGGGTGCCGTAGCATTTAACAAACGGGCAAAATCGGGCTCGCTCTCGGCCTTGTCCACGGCCGTGTGGGCGGCAGCGTTGACAATGACGTCCGGGCGAATGGTGCGCACGGTCGCGGCCAGCGCGTCGAGCTGCGTGAAGTCGCCACACAGCCCGCCAGGATTGGTGGCACTGTCCTGTCCCATGACAACAAGCTCGCCCAGTGGAGCCAGGCTGCGCTGCAATTCCCAGCCAACCTGACCATCGGTGCCCAATAACAGTATTTTCATGTTGCTGCCGCTGCGTTGCCGTATTGCGTCTGCACCCAGTCGCGGTAACCGCCACTTTGCACATTGGCCACCCAGTCCTGGTTGGACAGATACCACTGAACGGTCTTGGCAATTCCGGTTTCGAATGACTCGGCAGGTTTCCAGCCCAGTTCACGCTCAATCTTGCGGGCGTCAATCGCGTAGCGGCGGTCATGGCCGGGTCGATCCGTCACAAAGGCAATCTGGTCGGCGTAGGGCTTCCCGTCAGCACGCGGCTTCAATGTATCCAGCAATCCGCAAATGGTGCGCACGATATCGAGGTTGGCCTTTTCATTCCACCCACCCACGTTGTAGGTCTCACCGGGCTTTCCGGCTTCCAGCACGCGGCGGATGGCGCTGCAATGGTCCTTGACGTACAGCCAGTCGCGGATTTGCTGGCCATCCCCGTACACCGGTAAAGTCTTGCCAGCCAGGGCATTGACGATGACCAGAGGAATCAGCTTTTCGGGGAAGTGGTAGGGACCGTAGTTGTTGGAGCAGTTGGTGGTCAGAACCGGCAAGCCATAGGTGTGATGCCATGCACGCACCAGATGGTCGCTCGCGGCCTTGCTGGCGCTGTAAGGGCTGTTGGGCTCATAGGTATTGGACTCGGTAAATGCGGGATCTTCCTTTGACAGCGAACCATACACTTCGTCTGTGGAAACATGCAAAAAGCGGAAGTCAGTTTTTTCTGGAGCTGCCAGAGCAACCCAATAGCTGCGCACCGACTCCAGCAACTGGTAAGTACCCACGATGTTGTTCTGGACAAACTCACCTGGTCCATGAATCGACCGGTCGACATGCGACTCGGCCGCAAAATTCACCACCGCGCGTGGTTGATAACGGGTCAACAGTTCGGGCACCAGGGTTGCGTCGCCAATATCGCCCTTCACGAACACATGGGCCGGATCATCTTTCAGGCTGGCCAGGTTCTGCAGGTTGCCGGCATAGCTGAGTTTGTCAAGATTAACCACGGTTTCCCGCGACTGCGCAAGCCAGTCCAGCACGTAGTTGGATCCAATAAATCCGGCTCCGCCGGTTACGAGAATGGTCATGGAATATTCCGTCCCTGAAATGGATGTCACGCTAATACCGACGGCGATTTTCGCACCCATTTGTGCGCTTTTATAGGCTGCGGGGGACAGAATGCCGCATTCGACCTGGTTGGCGGGACCTGCGGCAGCGCAATCGCCGACAATGCACCCCCAGAAAGAATCCTGTACGCGATGCAAAACCCAGCACCCCCACCACACCCACACGAAAAGACACCACCGTTCTTCTGGTGGATTTTGGCGGTGTCGATAGGGCTTGCGCTGATACCAACCATTTGGACCCCTCTGGACCTGCGGGCAGCAGCGCATTTTCTAGGCCCAAACATTACGGTGGAGGCGGTGAATTGGGGGTGGGTGGTATGGATCAACGCAAATGTGCCCACTGCATTCCGCATCATGGTGCTTCTGGCTTTGCTGGGGTGGCTGGCGGCGAGCCTGCGCATCATTGACAAACGCAGGCGACTGCCGCTTGCGTTTGTTGTACTGGCAGGCGCATTGGGGCCGGGCCTGGTGGTCAACCATGGCTTCAAGGACAACTGGCAGCGCGCCAGGCCCTACCAGGTTCAACAATTTGGCGGAACCCAGCAGTTCACCCGTGCAGCGGTCATGACGGACCAGTGCGACAACAATTGCTCATTTGTCAGTGGACATGTGGCCTGCGGTTTTTTCATGGCATCCCTGATGCTCGTACACCGCAGGCGTCAGGCAATCTGGGGCACCTTGGGTATCGCAAGTGGCCTGGCCATCGGTTTTGCGCGCATGGCCGATGGAGCCCACTGGCTCAGTGACGTGCTATGGGCCTGTCCCATCACGCTACTTTGCAGCTGGACAGTCTGGAGCGTGCTGCTACGGCTCTACAGTCGGCCAACCGGCCCGTAGTTGGCCGCTGTTTGCGCGATTTGCGGAAAGATTTCCTTTTCAGCCACCTTCACGCAACCCACTGAGTACCGTGGGATATGTCAATTTCAAACCCAATTCGCGCTTCATTCTGGTATTGACCATGCGCCGGGATTCGCTCATGAAGCTCAGCAGCATCAGGGAAAGCTGTGCTTGGGCACCTTCACGCGCAATGCGGGGTGGTCGCGGCAAACCATACAGATCCGCTGCCAGATCGAAGTAGTCGCCCATCTTCATGCAACTGTCATCATTGACGTTGTAGGTTCGCTGCGGAGCACCACGCCACAAGGCAAGGAAGCAGGCGCGCGCGAGGTCGTCGGCCTGGATGTGGTTGGTAAACACGTCATCCTGCGTACGCAACACCGGCACAGCCTTCTGGAGGCGCGCCCTCGGTGTTCCCCCTTCCCGGTCCTGGGCATATATACCCGGAATGCGCAGAACGCTGACACGCGCACCAGTGGATCGCCCCCAGAACCGCAACCGCGCTTCGGCATCCACACGGCGCTGCGCCCGCGGTGTGTGGGCATTCGTCGCACGCGTTTCGGTGACCCAGGCACCTTCGCAATCGCCATACACCCCACTCGTGGATCCGTAAACGACACAAACAGGCTTTTCTCGCAGGCGCAAGGCCTGAAGCAAAGCATGGGTACGGGAGTCTACCCAACCTTGCGCGGGCGGCGGAGCCAGGTGGACGACCCGCGTGGCGATGCCTGCGAGCCGCCACAGAGATGCTTTTGTGTCCAGATTTCCCTGCAGTGGTGTGATTTCATGGGAACGCAGCGCATCAACACGCTCAGGGCTGGAGGTCAGCGCCGTCAGGCGCACGCGACCATGCAACTGCTGGGCAAGCCGCAATCCGACATCGCCACACCCCACAATCAAAACACGCTCGCGGCGAAAGCGTGCAGGCAGGGATCCAAGTGGGGTCTGGTTTGAAGGCAAAATCGTGGGTCAATTCAATTGCAAGTGTTCCAAGGATACCCACAAGATGACGTCAAGTGCTACAGCGAGCCCACTTTTTTCCGTTCTGGTACAACCCAGCGGGCGTACATTTCAGGTCGCTCATGACGAGGCTGTACTGGCGGCCGGCATTCGCCAGGGGATAGGGCTGCCATATGGCTGCAAGGACGGCGCCTGTGGATCCTGCAAATGCAAGTTATTGTCCGGGTCCGTCCACCATGGCCCCCACCAGGACAAGGCTCTCAGTGGGGAAGATGAAGCCGCTGGCATGGTGCTGACGTGCTGCGCAATTCCGAAATCTGACCTGACAGTTGAGTCGCGCCAGGTGACGGAAATTGGAGCCTTTCCAATCAAGAAGATGCCGGTTCGGGTGACCACCATGAACAGGATGTCGCCAGATGTCATGGTTGTGCAGTTGCAATTGCCAGCGAACGACACTTTCGCCTACCGCGCCGGTCAATACATTGAGTTCATGCTGCGGGACGGTTCGCGGCGCAGCTACTCCATGGCCAACGCGCCACATTTGGGGCCTCATATTGAGTTGCACATTCGGCACATGCCCGGTGGCAAATTCACCGACCATGTGTTCGGGGCCTTGAAGGAGAAGGAGATCCTTCGGGTAGAAGGACCCTACGGTTCCTTCTACCTGCGCGAAGAGTCCCAAAAGCCCGCCATTTTCCTGGCTTCCGGAACCGGAATCGCTCCCATCAAGTCTCTGGTCGAGCACATGCGGCACAAGGGCATTACCCGACCTGTGGCGCTGTATTGGGGGGGGCGTCGGCCGCAGGACTTGTACCTCGACGCATGGGTGAAGGAACAGATCCAGACAATGCCCAATCTGACTTATGTTCCGGTTGTATCCGATGCGTTGCCGTCAGATAACTGGACCGGGCGGACCGGCTTCGTACACCGCGCCGTGTTGCAGGACTTTCCCGAACTTGGCGGTCACCAGGTCTATGCCTGCGGTGCTCCGGTAGTGATTGAATCTGCGAAAGCCGACTTTTGCGCCCAGGCGCATCTGCCGCCCGAAGAGTTCTTTGCAGACTCATTCACATCGGAAGCAGACAAAGCCAGGTAACAACTCACTCCCCCAGATACGCAGCCCGCACGCGCGGGTCAGTGAGCATTTGAGCGGCGTCACCTGACATGGTGACGATGCCAGACTCCATCACATAGCCCCGGTTGGCAATGGCCAACGCGCGGCTGGCGTTTTGCTCCACCAGCAGAACCGTCACGCCCTGAGCGTAGACGTCACGCACCACCTCAAAAATCTTGTCGACCATGATGGGTGAAAGACCCATGGAGGGCTCATCCAGCAAAAGCACCTTGGGGCGACTCATCAGGGCGCGTCCCATGGCCAGCATTTGCTGCTCGCCGCCGGACATGGTGCCCGCCAACTGGTCCTTGCGTTCACGCAGCCGCGGAAAGATGTTGAACATTTTCTCCATGTCAGCCGCAATGCCTTCCTTGTCATCGCGGATGTAAGCACCCATCTGCAGGTTTTCGATGATGGTCATGCGGGTAAAGACGCCACGTCCCTCCGGCACCATGGCCAAACCCTGTTTGACCAGATCCCAGGGGCCTTGCCCACGAATGCTCTTGCCCATGTACTCGATATCACCGGCATTGATCGGCAAGGTCCCGGTAATGGCTTTCATGGTCGTGGTCTTGCCGGCGCCATTGGATCCGATCAACGAAACGAGCTCACCTTCATGGACCTCAAAATCCACGCCTTTGACGGCCTGAATTCCCCCATAGGACACCTTCAGCCCGGTCACTTTCAGCAAAGTCTTTTTTGTCATTCTCATGTTCTCCTGACGCCGCCTAGTGGCCGCTCGTGCCCAGATACGCTTCGATCACCTTTTCGTTTCGCTGCACATCGGCAGGTGTGCCTTCTGCGATCTGTTTGCCGTAATCCAGCACAGTCACCCGGTCGCACAAGCCCATAACCAGTTTGACGTCGTGCTCGATCAGCAAAATAGTCCGGTTGTCGTTGCGGATGCGGTCAATGAGTTCACGCAACATCACCTTTTCGGTGGCGTTCATGCCGGCGGCAGGCTCGTCCAATGCAATCAGCTGGGGGTCGGTCGCCAATGCACGTGCAATCTCAAGGCGACGCTGGTCACCATAGCTCAAGGTGCGTGCCTTGTAGTCGGCAAACTTTCCAATGCCAACATACTCGAGCAACTCCCTGGAGCGGCTGGCGATGGCCTCCTCTTCGGCCTTGAAACTGGCCGTGCGAAACACGGCGCCCAGCAATCCCGAGTGGGTGCGAATGTGTCGCCCAACCATCACGTTCTCCAGCGCCGTCATTTCAGCAAACAGGCGTATGTTTTGAAACGTGCGTGCAATGCCCGCCTTGGCTACCGCATGCACTGCGGTAGGTTGGTAGGTTTTCCCGGCGAGCTCGAAGCTTCCGCTGTCGGGCGTGTACAGGCCGGTCAATACATTGAAAAAAGTGGTCTTGCCGGCGCCGTTAGGACCGATCAGGCCGTAGACCTGTCCACGCTTGATATTGATGCCAACATCACTCAGGGCTTGCAGCCCACCAAATCGTT
>JBPOIP010000041.1:0-3486 GCA_052034395.1 Pseudomonadota bacterium | reverse complement strand
GGCGTTTGCGACGACTGCATCGGAAGGAGTCCCAACTGCTGCTGCATGGTGTTGAAGCCCTGCAGCATCTGTCGGATGGTTTCTCCCCCTGCTTGTTGATCGGCCATCGACTTGATAGTAGGGGCCGATCAGGGCGTCGTAAAGCTACTTCGGACCCCCTCGCGTCGGTGCCTTCGGGGCCTTCTGCAGCGCCTTGGGCATCAAATCGGCGCCGTATTCCTTGTCGTAGAACTCGCCCATACGCTCGAGGCGATCGATCATCTTTTCATCGTGCATTCGCTTGGCGCGGATTCGCTCTTGCGCCGTACGAATCACTTCGATCTTTCGCTTCAGGGCTTCGGCGTCATAGGTCTCCTGGAAGACTTCGGCGGCGTATTCCGCAACAATCCCGCCGAACGCTTTTTCGAAGTCCGCGTTAAGCACACGGCTGATCATTTTTCCAAACGTCTCCACGAGCGCAACGCGCTCGCGTCGTTCCCGGAAAAGCGTCTCGCGCAAGACGCGATCTTCGATCGAGCCCGGGGGAGGAAGTTCGAGGCCACGCGAGAATAGAACAGCCCGAGCGTTCCCCTCCGGGCTGCTTAGAAATTTTCGACTGTGCCCTCCGCCAGGACGGCGCGGATCTTCTCGTCGAACGTCCAGAGCTTGAGGAACAGCAACCGCAGCACCGGATCGGCGAGGTTTTCGATGTACGTGGCGCGCTGTTGGAACGCGTTCTCGTAGTCGACATCCTTGGCGTCTTTCCCGGGGAAAGAGAACAAGTCCTTGCCCAGCGCCTCGAGTGACGCCGCCAACGTCATGCGGCTGAGGATCTCGTTGTAGTGCACGTCGTACACCGGGCGCTGGACTTCGAGGTAGTTCTGGATGCGTCGGACGTCTCGTGCCGACCGCGTACGCAGGGTGACGGAGATGCGGTTGGTGACCTTGATCGACTCGGACCAGTAGCCCTTCATGATGACGGAGTCGATGATATCCGCGGCCTGGTCCTTCGTGACCCCAGCCTCCTTCAGGCGGTCCTCGTACGACTTGATGGGCTTGAGGGCCGCCTCGGCGTTCTGTGCCTCTGCTTCGAGGCTGCTCTCGGCCGACTCGAGCCGAGCCTTCGACGGCGACTCGCCGGGCTGGGCCCCTGGCTTCATCTCGACGAGGGGTTTCGAGAAGTCGCCAATCTTGATTTCTTCCGCGCTGGGCATTGGTGCTCCGTCCGTAGATGGCAGAGGTTTTTGGTAAAAGTTAGAGCTGATCCTAGCTACCACTTTGCGTAATTCAACGCAACTGGTAGCGCCAGGAGGCAATCAAGCGATAAAGGTCAATATGTCTGTTGAAATCCTTCCTGCAAGGTACGTCATCGAAGTCAACTGGCCCGCGATCATCGCAGCCGCCGATCGCGTGAACACGGCACGCACCGTCCCCGATCACATGATCATCGGCTACCAAGATGTCTACGACGCATGGGGCGGCACCTGTGGGACCTGGATCTACGAGACCAAGGGTCTCGCCGGTCTTGTGTCCCTAGTACAGGGAGCATCCCTCATCCGTCATGCCGCCTGGGATCTGATCCACAAGGCACACACGATGATGCCACGCTCGCCCACGATCCCGAAGCGCAAGGCGACCAAGGTCGAGTTCGAACAGCAACTAAACACCACGCTCGCCAAGACACGCGCCGCCGTGCGGACATGCTTCGCGCTGCACGATCTGTACACGCTCCTCGCAGCGACAGCGATCGTAACCTACGATCCGCGCAGCACGATCTGCGGCATCGACGACTACATTCATGTCCATGGCTTGCGATGGCTGGCGGGTGAATCGATCGAGCAGTACTACGTGTACGCCAAGGACGCCAAGGAGTTCGCTGACGGTGCGGATCTGTCGGTGCTGCTGCGGTGTCGGGACCTGACGGCGAATATGACGACGCCCTTGGACTGACCGTCGGTGGCGTAATTCAACGCAATTGGTTGATGTTTATCTAACGGACATGGTAGATCGAGGACACATGCCATCCACGCTTGATTTCCTTTCGGATCCGTCGCTCGGGCTTGTCCGAGAGGTCCGCCAGTCACAGCTCCAGATGGCGGGGGACGTCGAGACGGTCATCCGCGAGGGTGGCGTCTTCTTCGTCGAAGGACCCGTCGGCGTCGGCAAGAGCCTCGCGTACTTGGTTCCCGCGCTTCTGGCGGAAGGCAAACGCATCGTCATCGCCACTGCCAAGAAACAGCTCCAAGACCAGATTCAGAGCAAAGATCTGCCGGCCATCGCGAACGTTCTTGGAGAAGACCTCGCAGCTCTCCTCGTCGACGAAGAAGGCACCCAACAACTCATGGCGACGGTGGTCAAGGGCAAGGCCAACTACGCTTGCCGGCTGCTCTCCGAGAAGCAGCATGTCGACGTGACCTACAACGACTTCTTGCGCCGGAGCCAATTCGGAGATCGAGCCGAATACCCCGGCGCGCCGCCGGTGTGGTGGAACAACGCCACCGCGGAGGATTGCATCGGGCGCGGGTGCAAGCACGCCAGCACGTGCGGGTACATGCGGCTCAAAGGCAACGTCACCCAGTCGAAGATCGTTGTCGTCAACCACCACATGCTCGGATCCGACATGTACTTCGGACACGGCAAGATGATGGGAGGCCCTTTCCACGTTCTCATCATCGACGAGGCTCACAAGCTTGCCGAGGGCATCCGTGCGGCCTTCACCGTGAAGGTCTCTGAGAACGCCATCGCCGACATGGACGAAGCGCTCAAGAAAACGCCCTTCGGTTTTCACGCGCCTGCACGGGTGCGTAGCGTGTGGGCCGCGATGTTCGACGCGCTGCCTAACCGGAACTGGCGCGACGTTCATGCGCGGGAGATCCCCGTGTTCCCACACCATGCCGAGGACTCCATCAACGGCCTCGAGGAGATCGACAACGAGCTAGCGACGATGCTCGTGCATTACGGCGTGAAGGGAACGCCGGCTGACTTGGGCTTCTGGGAAACGCTCGCGGCGCTCAACGTACCCGACGATGTTAAGGGGAGCTTGGCGATGGTAGCGCAGGGTCGTCGGAAGATGACCGACTTGATTCGGGGTGTTCGAACGCTTCAGGGCTACGTCAAGCCTAACGAAGAGGAAGGGCCGGAGGAATACGAACAGCGAAAGGGGCGCATCCTCGAGAACACGGTCGCGTCGGGTAACGCGGACCATCGAGGACGCTTCCACGTCAATTGCGCGCCCATCAACGTCGGTGGCATCGTGAAGAACTACTTCAGCGCCATCCACGCAACGGTGCTCACAAGCGCGACCTTGGCGGTGGGAGATAACTTCGATCACCTGGCCGACGTCGTAGGGGTGGAACCGACCAAGACAGCGGTGCTGCCGCCTGCGTTCGATTACAGCAAGCAGGGGTTCCTCTACGTCCCCAAGGACATCCCGTTCCGTAATCGGAGCGCGCCGGACTACATCGAAAACACCCGAATGCGGATCGATCGATGCGTCCAGCTCGTGAC
>JBPOIP010000230.1:0-15544 GCA_052034395.1 Pseudomonadota bacterium | reverse complement strand
CCAGGACGCAGATTGCGCTGGTTGGTATGCGGGTCGATGCGCGCACCATTGCGTCGGGCCACTTGCACGAGTTCGTCGATATGGTTGGCGTGCCAGTGGTGGGCTATCTGCGTGACACGCAAAACTATGTGCATCTGGCTGCACGCGGTTTGACCCTGTTTGATGTGGCTCCCAGCCGGGTTGAAAAGGATCTGGAGCAGTGGCAGAGCCTGTGTCGCTGGCTTGACACGTGATCCCGACGCAGGACTCTACAGTGCGGCCATGCGAACCTTTCAAGTGCTATCTGAACTGCCACCGTTGATTGGCCAGGAATTGGCCGTCAGCGAATGGGTCACCATCACCCAGGAGCAGGTCAATCTGTTTGCCCAGGCCACGGGCGACCACCAGTGGATCCATGTGGATGTTGCGCGTGCCAGTGAAGGGCCATTTGGTGCGCCCATTGCGCATGGATTTTTGACGCTGTCGTTGCTTCCCCGGTTTTTTGAATCGTCCATACGCATTGAACAGACCCGCATGGGTGTGAACTACGGACTGAACAAGGTGCGGTTCATTGCGCCAGTGCCGGTGGGCAGCCGTTTGCGAGCCCGCATGAAACTGCTCGCCTGTGATCCGATCGACAACAGCGGCATGCAGATGACGTGGGAGGTGATCACGGAGCGCGAAGGTGCGGCCAAGCCGGTCTGTATCGCCGAGTCGATTGCACGGCACTATCCCTGAAAACCATTCTGCCGCCAGGCTTCAAAAACGGTTATTGCGACTGCGTTGGACAGGTTGAGGCTGCGCTGACCGGCAAGCATGGGCAATTTCAGGCATTGTTGGGGTGCAAAGTTGGCGCGCACGGCTTGCGGCAAGCCCCGCGTCTCCGCACCAAACACCAGCCAGTCGCCAGGGTGAAAAGTTGTCTTGAACACCTCGCCAGTTCCTTTTGTCGACATTGCGAAAATGCGATCAGGCGCGGGCTGTTGTGTCGCCAGGAATGTGTTCCAGTCTGCATGGCGGTGGAGCGTGGCGTACTCGTGGTAATCCAGCCCTGCGCGCCGCATGTGCCGGTCGTCCATGGAAAAACCCAGTGGCTCGATCAGGTGGAGCTGACAACCCGTGTTGGCGGCCAGACGGATGATGTTGCCCGTGTTGGGTGGAATCTCGGGTTCGACCAAAACGATATGGAACATGCTTTGTATTGTCGCCGTTCACTCTGTGCGTGCAAGAACCAGCGCTGAGACGTAGGCCGCACCAGCGCCACGCAGCGCGCGCGCTGCGGCATGCAGAGACGCGCCACTGGTCATGACGTCGTCGATCAGCATGACGCGCCGATGCGCGACCAGATGGATTTTCAGCGGGTCGACCGCGAAGGCGTGCTCCACTGCACGCAGGCGTTCGTTTCGGCTCAGCGTTCTTTGTGGCGGCGTATCTTTTGTGCGCAACAAAATTGTGTTGTTCACTTTCGAGGCGTCCAGCGCGCTGGCAAGTACATGCGCCTGGTTGTAACCGCGTTCGCGCAATCGTTGCCGTGACAACGGCATGGGGATCAGCAAGTGCGTCGCATCAAGCGCGGGTTCTACCCACGGCGTTGCCCGCATCAAGCGCGCGAAGGACGCGGCCCAGCCGGGGTGTTGTCTGAATTTGAAATCGGCAATCAGGGTCGACCAGGGGTATGCATACGGAACCGCGGCCAGACAAGCGTCCAATGGTGGCGCTGCAACGACGCAGGCGCCGCACTGCGGCTGGTCGACTGTCAACAGTCGCGCACACGTTGCGCAGCGCGGGGAAGGCTGGGCAAATTCGCTGACACAAACGTCACAGACGGGGCGGGCAGGCCAGGCATGGCATACCATGCACTGGCTCGGCAAGCGTTCGAAAAACCCTTGGATCAGTTGGCGAAACACCCTGGCAATATACTCGGCGCCGCTTTCGCCAACAAAATACAAGGCCATGGTCAACCAACTTCCTCCCACCATTTCACCAGCGGCTGCAGGCCGTTGGGCACGCATGGTGCCGGGTGGTTCACCCTGGTTGCACGAAGAGATTGGCCGTCGCATGGAAGAGCGGTTGCAGTGGGTGAATCTGAAACCTGAGCGCTGGGCGCATTGGGACCCCCTTCGGGGTGGGGTCAAGGCGCATGGTTTGGTGTCCAGACGCTATCCCGAGGCACAGTGCTTCGCTGTCGGTGCCGAATCTCTGTCGTCCCAGCGCGCCAGTAACCAACTGTTGCCGCGCTGGTGGAGCCCGGCCCGCTGGAGCGGTCCGTCCATTGAGATCGGCATGCCGGCACAACCGGTGGACATGTTGTGGGCCAATATGTCACTGCACATGGCAGCTGACCCGCAGGCGTTGATTGCACGCTGGCACCAATTGCTGGCGCGAAACGGGTTTTTGATGTTTTCCTGCCTGGGGCCGGATACGGTTCGGGAACTGCACCAGATCTATGCGAAGCACAATTGGCCGCCGCCATCCCATGCGTTTACTGACATGCATGACTGGGGCGATATGCTGTTGCAGGCCGGGTTCTCTCAGCCGGTGATGGACATGGAGCAGCTCACGCTGACCTTTGCATCCCCGGAAAGATTGCTGTTGGAACTGCGCGAATTGGGGCGCAATCTGCACAGGGACCGATTCCCCGGCTTGAGAGGGCGACGCTGGCGCGAGCAGCTGCTCGGTGCATTGCGCACTGCCGAGCCCGGCCCGACGGGTGGTGAAGCGATCCGTTTGACATTTGAGATTGTGTACGGGCATGCCATCAAGACCCATAGTGGTGTACCGGTTGAGGCAAGCTCCAGCATCTCCCTTGGGAAAATGCGTGACGTTCTCGGCATGAATCAAAAAAGGGACTGCTTGCAATGACGGATTTTTCTCTTCAAGTTCGAAGTGTCCTCATGATCGTCTGTCTGGCAATATTTGTTCTGGTGTTCGCGTGGATGGTTGTGTCGGCCTGGAAGCACCATCATGGCAGCGCCCGGGAGGACCTGAATTTCCACGGCTCGATTGCGGTTGAAGTCAGTTGGGCGCTCGCGCCCGTAGTGATCGTGATGCTGCTGGTTTGGCCTACGGTGCGGTCGGTATTCCAGCCCTGAAGTGAGCCTGCCTGACCCGAATAGGCTTCGGAAAGTGCGGGTTTTGCCGGATCAGGACAAACGTGCAGTTCCGCTAAAATCAGCCCCTGCTGCCGACAGGTAATGCAAAGATCAGCAAGATTAAGAGGAAATTGGTATATGCAAGGCTTGAAAAAGGCAGTCCTGGGAGTGGGTGCATGCCTGGTTCCTTTTGGGGTATGGGCGGGCTACCCGTGGACGTTTCCTACGCCTGTGACCCCCATCGCGCACGAGACCTTGCATGTTCACAACCTTTTCATGGTCATTGCGCTGACCCTGTTTTTCGGCGTTCTGGCATTGATGCTGTATTCCTTCTGGGTGCACCGTAAGTCGCGTGGCCATCAGGCCGCAACGTTCACGGCTCCCAAATCGCGCAAACAGTGGTTCTGGGTGTTGCTTCCCTTTGCCGGCCTGCTGGTTCTGGATTACGGCGTTTTCGGCATTCCGGCCTACCACGCCGTCCTGATGTACGAAGACACCAAGACGGATGCCGATCTGGTCGTCAAGGTAACCGGCAACCAGTGGCTTTGGCAGTATGAGTTTCCGGCTGATGGTGTGAAGTTCTCCAGTCGGCTTTCCACTCCGCGCGAGCAGATTTCCAACCAGCAACCCAAGGGTGAGAACTACTTGCTCGAGGTCGACAACCCCCTGGTCCTTCCGGTTGGCAAGAAGATCCGGTTCATAACAACGTCCAATGATGTGATACACAGTTGGTGGGTGCCGGCTTTTGGTGTCAAACGTGACGCAGTGCCGGGGTTCTTGAGGGAGTTTTGGGCCAAGGTGGACACCGTTGGAACCTATCGCGGGCAGTGCTCCGAGCTGTGCGGCAAGGAGCACGCCTATATGCCGATCGTTGTCAACGTCGTGCCGCAGGCCGATTTTGATGCCTGGCTGAAGAGCAAGAAGTCAGAAGCCACTGCCGGTAGCACCGGTGGTCAAAAGACCTGATTGGTCGCCATCGGGTGGTTTGCCCGGTTCTGCTGAGATTCAAGGAAACAGGAAAAGGAGTTGCCCATGGCACACGATTTGGCACACGATTTGCCCCATGCCGGTGGACACGAGGCGCACCACCCCTATGGCTTTATGCGCTGGATTCAGACGACCAATCACAAGGATATTGGCGTGATGTATCTGATTTTCGCGATCACCATGCTGTTGATTGGTGGGGCGATGATTCTCGGTGTCCGTGCTGAGTTGTTTCGGCCGGGCTTGCAGTTGATGCAGCCGGAGTTCTTTAACCAGCTCATCACATTGCACGGGCTGATCATGGTTTTCGGCTTC
The DNA here is from genome assembly GCA_052034395.1 of Pseudomonadota bacterium. Lineage (GTDB taxonomy): Bacteria > Pseudomonadota > Gammaproteobacteria > Burkholderiales > Burkholderiaceae_C > Allorhodoferax. The sequence goes on along the minus strand of JBPOIP010000230.1, from coordinate 11,174 downwards.
GCCATGCCGGCAGCAACGGGCCTGGCCAATTACATGTTGCCGCTTATTTTGGGCGCTCCGGATATGGCCTTGCCCCGACTCAATAACTGGGGGTTCTGGATTTTGCCACCGGCTGCACTGATGCTGGTGTTGCCATTTTTCCTTGGGCTGGTTGGCATCGGACCTGGAGCGGTGGATACAGGCTGGACCATGTATGCGCCGTTGTCGGTGCAAAGTGGATGGGGCATGGACTTTGCAATCTTTGCGGTTCACATGTTGGGCGTGTCATCCATTCTGGGATCGATCAACGTCATTGTGACCGTCCTCAACATGCGCGCACCCGGCATGACATTGTTCAAGATGCCATTGTTTGCACATGGTTTTTTGGTAACGGCGATTTTGCTGATCACCATCATGCCGGTGCTCGCTGGTGGCGTGACCATGGTGTTGATGGACAGGCACTTTGACACGCACTTTTTCAGTGCGGCTGGCGGCGGCGATCCGGTGCTGTGGCAACACATTTTCTGGTTCATGGGTCACCCTGAGGTGTATGTTCTGCTGCTGCCCATCACCGGTGTCGTTCCGCACGTGCTGTCTGCCTTTTCCAGAAAACCAACCTATGGCTATAAAGCGCAGGTTTACTCGATGTGGGGCATTGGCGGCCTGTCTGTGATTGTGTGGGCGCATCACATGTTTACCAGCGGCATGTCCACGGGTGGACAGCTGTACTTCATGTACAGCACGATGCTGATCTCGTTGCCGCTTGCCGTGATGTTTTTCTGCTGGATCGCCACGATCTGGCGTGGGTCGCTGACTTTCGAGACCCCCATGCTATTTGCCATTGGCTTTGTCATCCTGTTCGGTTGGGGCGGACTGACAGGCCTTGTCCTGGCGGACGCGGCTGCTGATCCGCAATATCACAATGCGTATTTCCTGGTGGCGCATTTCCACTACGCTCTTTACCCCACAACCGTGATGGGCGCGATGGCCGCTGTGTATTACTGGCTTCCGAAATGGACCGGTCACATGCTCGATGAGCGTTTGGGGCGTCTTCATTTCTGGATCGTCATGATTGGATTCAATCTGACGTTTATTCCCCAGTTTCTGGTTGGTCTGGCTGGCATGCCGCGGCGCATTCCTGACTATCCACTCATGTTCACGGAGTGGAACATGCTGTCGACCGTGGGTGCCTTTATTCTGGGGGCCTCGCACTTGCTGTTCATTTACAACGTGATCAAGTGTGTGAAAGGCGGAGAAAAAGCCGAAGCCAAAGCCTGGGAGGGTGCGCAGGGCCTGGAGTGGACGGTTCCGTCCCCGGCCCCGTACCACACGTTTGACAAACAACCAGTCGTTGAGTGAAGTTCCCGAAAGCACGTTTGGTATGAAATCGCCGGAAATCTCAACTCCCGTCGGAGCGGATGCCTCCGAGTGGGAGCGCCGAAAGCAAAACAATGTCCGTCTGGGCTGGATCTTTGCGGGGTTCGCATTCGTGCTCTTTTTGGTGGCGATATGGAAATACCGGCCGTTGTGAGCGCAGCTGGTGCAATCCAGCGCAGCCACGAGAACCAGCGACTGGCATGGAAACTGGTTCTGGTGGCGGTTTTTTTTGCCGGCTTTGGGTTTGCGCTGGTTCCTCTTTACGACGTGTTCTGCCAGTTGACCGGGTTCAATGGGCGCACCAACGCGGTGGCACACGTGGTTGACAAGAATACCCAAATCGACACGACACGGTGGGTGAACGTGGAGTTTTTGAGCCACTCCATGCCGGGAGTCGATCTCGAACTGGTGCCCGAGCAGTTTTCCATGCGGGTGCATCCCGGTGAGGTGATTCACACCAACTATGTGGTGAAGAACAAGAGCAATGACGTGTTTGTGGGTCAGGCGGTTCCGAGCGTCACGCCGGCCATCGCGTCACCTTTTTTCCAGAAGATTGAATGTTTCTGCTTCAGCCAACAGACTTTCCAGCCGGGTGAGAGTCGCACTATGCCAGTGGTTTTTGTCGTCAATCCCGAGTTGAGTCGCGAACTTGGCACCGTCACTCTTTCGTATACATTTTTTGAAGCGCCGAAACCCCGGGTTTGAATTGAATTAACTTGACAGGTAGAAGGAACCAGTTATGACCGATACGCATGCGCCGCAAGACAAGGGGCACTACTTTGTCCCTGCGGCAAGCAATTACTCTACCTACCTGTCGGCAGGCATATTTTTGCTTGCTTTGGGCTTCATTTTTCGGCTCAATGGCTCTCCTCCCGGGGTCTGGAGCATGCTGCTGGGAACGGCCCTGATTTTGTATGTTGTCTTTGGCTGGTTTGGGGAGGTGATCAGTGAGAACACACGCGGCATCTATACCTTGTGGGAAGACCGCTCCTACCGGATTGGCATGGTTTGGTTCATCTTCTCTGAGGTCATGTTTTTTGCATGCTTCTTTGGTGTGCTGTTTTACATCCGCAGGATTGCATTGCCCGAACTGGGGGGCTATGAACAGAGTTTGACACCTTACGCAGGTTTCACGGGTGCATGGCCCAGTAGCGGACCATTGGGTGAGGCGTTTACACCCATGGGGGCCTGGGGAATCCCTGCGTTGAATACGCTGCTGCTGCTGACATCCGGTGCCACCTTGACCTGGGCGCATTGGGGGCTGATTAAAAACAAACGCAGTCAACTGAATCTGGGGTTGGCGTTGACCGTGGCCCTGGGTGCGATCTTCATGGGGTTTCAGGCCTACGAATACATTCACGCCTATAGCGAACTCGGCCTGACGCTGGGCGCGGGCGTGTATGGTGCAACGTTCTTCATCCTGACGGGTTTTCACGGTTTGCACGTTACCTTGGGAACCGTCATGCTGATGGTCATGCTTGGCCGCAGCATGAAGGGGCACTTTTCGGAGCACAACCATTTCGCATTCGAAGCGGTGGCTTGGTACTGGCACTTCGTGGACGTTGTCTGGCTGATTGTGTTTGTGTTCGTTTACTGGTTGTAACCGGGGAGTACCGGATGTCTGGCAGGGACTACCTCAGGCCCTGCCGGGGAATCAAGCCAAAGTAAAATCCTGCCAGCAGCAGCACGAACAAGCCGATTGAAAGTGCCACGCGGACTGTGAGGGCCTGAACCATTCTGGCCTTCTGGTGGTCTTTGCGAAAGAGCATGGCCAGTGCGCTGAACAGGCTGAGCAGAATGAGTGCCAGTACGACGACAATGAATATTTTTGCAATCATGTTCAAGCGGTGAAGTGGTTTTCGCCCAATTATGCAGTTGAAAAAAATTCATGCAAAAACTGCGCTTTGTGCCGCAATGGATCCCGACGCTGGCAACCCTGTGCGGGTTGGTACTTTTCATTAACCTGGGTCTGTGGCAAGCCGCAAAGGCTGACCGACGCGCAGCCGAAATGGAGCGTCACAGCGCGCGTGCGCGGCAAGGCCCGTTTATTATCGGAAGTCACGCAGTTGATCCTGCGGCGCTGCAGGATGCACCGGTTTTGGTCCGCGGCTGGTTTGAGCCGCAGAACCAATTCTTCGTTGACAATCGTCAGGAGGGGGGGCAGCCCGGCTTGCACGTGGTCACGCCGTTGCGCATCGACGGTAGCGAAACACGGATACTGGTGAACAGGGGATGGGTCGGATGGGGCAAAAGTCGCAATGCGTTGCCTGTTGTAACCACTCCGATTGGCTTGGTGCAGGTTGACGGTGTGGCAAGTGTCCCGGTCAACAAGCGGTTTTTCATGATGTCAGAGCATATCGAGCAATTTCCCCGCCTTTGGGACCGACTTGATCTACAGCGGTTTTCGCGTGAGGTGGCCTATCCCGTTCAGCAGGTAGTCGTGCTGCAGTCCGAGGCCGCTACACCGGACGGGCTGGTTCGAAAGTGGTTGCCCCCGGAAGACCGGGTGGCACGGCATCAAAGCTATGCCTACCAGTGGTTTGGCATGGCGCTGGCACTGTTGGTTTTTTATGGAGCCGCCAGTTTACATCGCGGGAAGAGTGCATGACAGGCAAGATGCAACTGGATGAGCCATTGGGTCTGACCGTGCATTCCCTGCCCGGACTCCAGGAAACCGCGTCCAGGCAAGGCATCGCAGGAGGTCGCTGGAAGTTATTGGGGATTCTGGTGTTGTGCTCGTTGCCGGTGCTCGCGACCTATCTTGCCTATTTTGTTGTACGGCCCCAAGGACACGCCAGTTTGGGTGAGTTGATATCACCGGTACGACCCATTGGAGCGCAGGTCGGACTGGAGCTAAACGGTGCAGTGCGCCCGCTCGCGTCCCTCAAGGGGCAGTGGCTGCTGGTGAGTGTTGCCAGTGGAAGTTGCGACCAGGATTGTCAGCAACGCCTGTTCCTGCAACGCCAACTTCGGGAAACTCTGGGCAAGGGCAAAGAGCGCGTCGATTGGGTCTGGTTGATCAATGATGACGCACCGGTTGCGCCGAGCATGCACAAGCCACTGGCTGATGCCATCGTGTTGCGCGTGGAACCGTCCACGCTGGACCACTGGCTGGGCGCTTCTTCAGAACGGCCGTATTCTGAGTTTCTCTTCGTGGTTGATCCACTGGGCAACGCCATGATGCGGTTTCCAGCGCGTTTTGATGGCGCGGGTGCAGCCAAGGCAAGACGGGATCTCGACCGATTGCTACGCGCTTCGGCTACCTGGGATACGCCAGGGCGCTAGCGCATCCGGACGGTCAATCATGAGCCCCAATCCATTGGATCTTTCTCCCCTCGTGCGTTTGCTCCTGCTCGGGGTATTGCTTGGGTCCGGCCCGATTTTGCTGGTTTACCTGCGGCATCGCCGACGGGGTCCTCTGGGGCGATTGCATGCGCTAACGGTGATGACGCTTTTTCTGACCTTTGATCTGGTGCTATTTGGTGCATTTACCCGCTTGACCGATAGTGGCCTGGGTTGCCCTGATTGGCCCGGTTGTTACGGGAAGGCCAGTCCTCTGGGGGCGATGTCCAGCATTGAGTCGGCAGAAGCTGCCATGCCAACCGGCCCGGTCACACTTGGTAAAGCGTGGGTTGAAATGCTGCATCGCTACCTGGCCATGGCCGTTGGTGTGCTGATCGCTGCGCTGGCCGTATCCGCATGGCTGGTTCGTTCCCGGGACACGGGTGCGGGCAGGCATGATTCGTGGTGGGCAACACTGACCCTGGTTTGGGTTTGCATTCAGGGTGGATTTGGTGCGCTGACGGTGACCATGAAGTTGTTTCCGGCCATCGTCACCTTGCATTTGCTGGGTGGATATGTCCTTTTGGCGCTACTGACTATCCAGTGGGTACAGGTCGCGATTCGGGATGGTGGGCTTTCTGTACAGACGGTACCGGTCAGTTTGCGCCTGTGGGCCAGCATCGGGCTCGCCATGCTTTTTCTTCAGTCGGCTTCGGGTGCCTGGGTCAGTACCAACTACGCTGTTCTTGCCTGTTCTGAATTTCCAATGTGCCAGGGTAGCTGGTGGCCCATGATGGACTTCACGCAGGGCTTTTCGATTTGGCGGCCGCTGGGTTTGGGCAAGGATGGTGCGCCGGTCAGTTTTCAGGCGTTGACTGCGATTCATGTTGTGCATCGGATTCTGGCAATGGCAACGCTTCTGTTGCTGGCACGCGTGGTTTTTGCGCTGTATTCCATGGACTCCCTGCGCAAGTTGGCCTGGTTGTTGGGGGGTGTTCTGGTTCTTCAACTGGCAACCGGTCTGAGTAACGTGGTACTGGATTGGCCTCTCTTTACCGCCGTGCTGCATACGGGTGGGGCTGGCGCGCTGGTTGTTATTCTGGTTCGAATGCTGGCTTCAACAACGGCTCGACCGCTTGGTGTGGCATCCGGACCGATCCGTATGGGCTTACAGGCATGACACCCAGCACCCATTCGCATGCTGCACTGTCGGTGTTTCGACAGTTTTATGCATTGACCAAACCGCGCGTCATTCAGCTGATCGTTTTTTGTGCGCTGATCGGGATGGTTTTGGCTGTACCTGGTTTGCCAAGCCCGGGGCAGGCTGGTCAGGCTGTGCTGGCCTGTTTGGGTATCTGGTTGGTTGCGGCCGCTGCCGCAGCGTTCAACTGTATCGTCGAGCAGGGCATCGATGCCAAGATGAAGCGCACGGCATGGCGCCCGACGGCCCGTGGAGAGTTGAGCAACAGCCAGACACTCCTTTTTTCAGGGTTGCTGGGTTTGGCGGGTTCCATCATTCTGTATGTCGGCGTCAATCCGTTGACCATGTGGCTCACGTTCGCCACATTTGTGGGGTATGCAGTGATTTACACCGTGGTGCTCAAGCCCCTGACGCCACAGAACATCGTGATCGGGGGCGCCTCGGGGGCGATGCCGCCTGTGCTGGGCTGGGCGGCGATGACGGGCGAGGTTGGTCCCGAGGCTTTGATTCTGTTTCTGATCATTTTTCTGTGGACCCCGCCGCATTTCTGGGCGCTGGCTTTGTACCGCGTTGAGGACTACCGAAAGTCAGGTTTGCCCATGTTGCCTGTGACCCACGGCAGTGAATTCACCCGCCTGCAGATCCTGCTGTATACGTTTGTGCTGTTTGCGGGCTGCTTGCTCCCCTTTGTCTACGGCATGAGCGGGTGGCTCTATCTGGTGACCGCAATGGTTTTGGGAACCGGGTTTTGCCTTTACGCCTGGTACCTTTGGCGGGATTACTCGGACGAATTGGCCCGGCGCACTTTCCGGTTTTCCTTGATTCATTTGAGTGTCCTGTTTGCAGCGTTGCTGTTGGACCACTACGTGCCCTGAGACTCCGGGCACATTCCAGAGTCATTTCATGAATAAACGAACTGCTATAAAAAACATAGCTACTTTTGCAGTATTGACGGGGACTATCGCCATTTTTTCTGCATGTAACCCGCAGCAGGCAAGCTTTTCGTCGATCGACGTCACGGGTGCGGAGTACGCCAAGGACTTTGAACTGACCGACCACAACGGTCAGGTCCGGCACCTGCGGGATTTCGCAGGCAAAGTGGTCGTCATGTTTTTTGGCTATACCCAATGCCCGGATGTGTGTCCGACGTCGATGTCCGAACTTGCGGAAGTCAAGCGTGCATTGGGAAGCGATGGCGAGCGCCTCCAGGGATTATTCGTATCGGTTGACCCACAGCGGGATACACCGGAGTTGCTCAAAGCCTATATGGAGAACTTTGATCCGACATTCTTGGCGCTGCATGTACCGCCTGACAAATTGGCGGCTTTGGCCAAGGAGTTCAGGGTGTATTACAAGCGCGTTGACGGGCAAACTCCCACCAGCTACACCATGGATCACTCGGCCGGAAGTTATGTCTATGACACCAAGGGGCAACTGCGTCTGTTTACCCGCTACGGAAGCGGGCCCAAGGGCTTGACGCAGGACATACGCCTGCTGCTCAAGCAAGCTCAGTAACGCCCGTGGCTGACCGCCGGCTCCGGATCAGGCGTAGGCTGAAAGGGTTGTTTTCATCTTCTTCATGGCTGCCACTTCAATCTGGCGGATGCGTTCAGCGCTGACACCGTACTCCGCCGCCAGATCGTGCAGAGTCATGCCGCCCGAGTTGTCGTCGTTTGTCTTGAGCCACCGCTCTTCCACGATGCGCCGACTCCGCGCGTCCAGAGTGTCCAGCGCCGCAGCGATGCCGTCAGTCGCCAGAATATCGCGCTGATGCGCTTCAATTCTGGCGATCGGCTCATGGCTGATGTCAGTCAGGTAGGAAATGGGGCCGAACGCGTCCTCGCCATCGTCGGATGGGCTAGGGTCCAGCAGTACGTCGCCGCCGGACATGCGGGTTTCCATCTCGATAACCTCTTCCGGCTTGACCTTGAGCTCACGTGCCATTGCTTCAATTTGCCCGGGATTCAGGGTGTCGCGGTGTGTGCCGGCATCTGCCGCGGCATCATCACTCTTGAATCGCTGCTTCATCGAGCGCAGGTTGAAAAACAGCTTGCGCTGCGCCTTGGTGGTGGCCACCTTGACCATGCGCCAGTTTTTCAGGATGTATTCGTGGATCTCGGCCTTGATCCAGTGCAGGGCGTAGCTCACCAGGCGGACGCCCTGATCCGGGTCAAAACGCTTGACGGCCTTCATCAGGCCCACGTTGCCTTCCTGAATGAGGTCTCCGTGTGGCAGGCCATAACCCAGGTATTGGCGAGAAACCGATACGACAAGCCGCAAGTGAGAGAGCACTAACTTACCTGCTGCCTCCAGATCATTCTCCAGTTTGAACTTGCGAGCAAAAGTCTGCTCTTCTTCCAGAGTCAGCATGGGCAGACGGTTGGCTGCCGAGATGTAGGCATCCAGATTGCCCAGCGAGGGAACGACCGCCCAAGGGTTAGCCAACGCCAAAGCGGGTGATGTGGATCCAATGTGAAGGGACATACCAGAACTCCTTGTGTGTCGGATGCAATATTAGCACTCTCTATGATCGAGTGCTAATAGGGAAGTTCAATGTCCTCAATGAAAATAATGATGATCAGCGCCATCCACACCGCAATTGGTGTCTTTCCCTTGCCGGAGCGCGGTGCGGATGCTGGCGGTGGGCGATAATTTCGTCCCGCGTTCCTCAATTGACTGGTGCTTGCTGACAGTCTCCCGCCGAATCCATTCATAGGGTTGTTCCATGCCGATCTACCGTTCCAAGACCTCCACTGCTGGCCGTAACATGGCTGGTGCCCGTTCACTGTGGCGCGCCACCGGCATGAAGGACGACGACTTCAGCAAGCCGATCATTGCCGTGGTCAACTCGTTCACCCAGTTCGTTCCCGGACACGTCCACCTGAAGGATCTGGGACAACTGGTGGCCCGTGAAATTGAAGCAGCAGGCGGGGTTGCCAAAGAATTCAACACGATTGCCGTGGACGACGGTATCGCCATGGGCCACGACGGCATGTTGTACTCGCTGCCCAGCCGGGACATCATTGCTGACTCGGTCGAGTACATGGTCAACGCCCATTGCGCCGACGCCATGGTGTGCATCTCCAACTGCGACAAGATCACCCCCGGCATGCTGATGGCCGCCATGCGCCTGAACATTCCCGTGGTGTTTGTGTCTGGTGGGCCGATGGAAGCCGGCAAGGTCAAGCTGCTCAACCCCGCGACCCAGAAAATCGAGTTCAAGAAGCTCGACCTGATCGACGCCATGGTGATGGCCGCCGACGACAAGGTGAGTGACGCCGATGTCGCCGAAGTGGAGCGCTCGGCCTGCCCCACCTGCGGCAGCTGTTCCGGCATGTTCACCGCCAATTCCATGAACTGCCTGACCGAGGCGCTGGGCCTGTCCCTTCCAGGCAATGGCACGGTAGTGGCCACCCACGCCGACCGCGAACAGCTATTCAAGCGGGCAGGTCACCTCGCCGTGGAACTGTGCAAGCGTTACTACGAACAGGATGATGCCAGCATTCTGCCGCGCTCCATGGGCTTCAAGGCGTTTGAGAACGCGATTGCGCTGGACATTGCCATGGGCGGTTCCACCAACACCATCCTGCACATTCTGGCGATTGCGCAGGAAGCCGAAATCGACTTCACCATGGCCGACATCGACCGCATGTCCAAGATCGTGCCGCAGCTGTGCAAGGTCGCACCCAACACCAACAAGTACCACATTGAAGACGTGCACCGCGCAGGCGGCATCATGGGCATCCTGGGTGAGTTGGACCGCGCGGGCCGCTTGCATACCGATGTGCCCACGGTGCACGCCAAGACCATGAAAGACGCGCTGGACCAGTGGGACATTGCCCGCAACCCGTCGGATGCGGTCAAAACCTTTTATATGGCAGGCCCCGGTGGCATCCCCACCCAGGTGGCATTCAGCCAAAGCGCCCGATGGCCCAGCCTGGACACGGACCGCGCCGAAGGCTGCATTCGCTCAGGCAGCCACGCCTTCTCCCAGCAAGGTGGCCTCGCCGTGTTGGTGGGTAACATTGCATTGAATGGATGCGTGGTTAAAACTGCGGGTGTCGATGATGCCCTGCTGGTGTTCGAAGGCCCAGCCCACGTGGTGGAGTCGCAAGACGAAGCCGTTGCAAACATCCTGGCCGACAAGGTCAAGGCTGGTGATGTGGTCGTCGTGCGTTACGAAGGCCCCAAGGGCGGCCCTGGCATGCAGGAAATGCTCTACCCCACCAGCTACATCAAGTCCAAGGGCCTGGGCAAAGCCTGTGCGTTGCTGACCGATGGCCGCTTCTCGGGTGGTACGTCTGGACTGTCCATCGGTCATGCCTCACCAGAGGCCGCAGCCGGTGGTGCCATTGGTCTGGTGCGCAACGGCGACCGCATCCGCATCGACATTCCGAAGCGCAGCATCGACGTGCTGGTCGACGACGCCGAGCTGGCGCGCCGCCGCCGCGAGCAGGACGCGCTCGGCTGGAAGCCGGCGCAGCCCCGGCCGCGCAAGGTGTCGGCGGCGCTGAAGGCCTATGCCCTGCTCGCCACCAGCGCGGACAAGGGCGCGGTGCGCGACCTCTCCAAGCTCGACGGCTGAACCGCGACCCGGCGATGAAGCTGCTCGACGCACTGCAGGACGAGCACGCGCTCATCGACCGGGTGCTCGGGTCGTTTCGCAGCTACGTCGACGCGCTCGTCGACGGCACGGCGGATGGGGAGGACGGCGCGCGCTTCGCCGCCTTCTTCAGCGAATTCGCCGGCCATTTCCATCACGACCGCGAGGAGCGCGTGTTCTTCCACGCGCTGATCACGCAGGCCGAACTGCCGGCCGAGCGCGGGCCGGTGCACGCCCTCGCGCACGAGCACGCCGAGATGGCGCAGTGGCTGCACGAGATGACGCCGCTTCTCGAACGCGGGCCGCTCTCCGACGACGAGCGCGCCCGGCTTCAGGCCCTGGCAACGCGCTACTCGCGCGCGCTGTGGCGGCACATCGACGCCGAGAATTCGGTGCTGTATCCGCAGGGCGCGGAGCGGCTCGCGCGCTGCGGCGTGCGTGAGCTTGCTGATCGGCCGATGAGCGAAGCCGAGGCGGCCGCGCGCGAGGGCGCCGCGGCCTTGCTGCTGCGCTACCCGCCGAGCGAGGACGCTGCGCTCACGCGCGGCGACGGCTGCTTCATGTGCCGCGCCCACGGCGACACCTGCAAGGGACTCGAAGCCGAGTGGTGGACCGAGCTCGAGTGGGAAGAGTTCTACGACCGCGACGCGAGCGACTGAAGAAGCGACGCGGCGAGCAGAGACTGCCGATCCGGCGCGGCGTGTTCGCCGGCGAAGCCGTCGGCCACGGCGA
>JBPOIP010000160.1:0-5346 GCA_052034395.1 Pseudomonadota bacterium | reverse complement strand
TGCGAGCCGGGGAAAAGCTAGAGATTCGAATCGACCAGCAGTTGCGCGCAACGAAGAAGAATCGCGCACTTGTTCGATCATTCTTCAAAACACCATCTGTCGCCTATATTTCGGACTGCTGAGTAATGGTGCCCTACTATGTTGGTCTTTATTAAGTAGGCACCTGATTTACCAATGAAAAAGGCCCCTAAGTATCGCTACTTAGAGGCCCTTATCGTTTTCAATGGTCGGTGTGAAAGGATTCGAACCTTCGACCCCTTGCACCCCATGCAAGTGCGCTACCAGGCTGCGCCACACACCGAATAAGCCCGCAATTATAACCCGCATCATTGAATGCGCTTTCAATTCGCCGTCAATTTGCCATGAGTAACTCGCGTATTTCGACCAGTTCCTGTCGCACATATTGCAACTGCACAGCGGCTTCCGTTGACGATTCGGCTAACTGACTGTCATCAAAGTCATCGAGGTTGACGTCATCGACTTCCAAAACCTCAACGCCATCGAGCATGACCTCCCCGTTGCGCTTTTTGTCACGCTCACTTTGCAACAACTCCTGCATTTTGTTGCGCGCACCGCTGATTGTGAACCCTTGGTCATAGAGCAAATCACGGATTCGTCGGATCATCAGCACTTCGTGGTGCTGGTAGTAGCGGCGGTTACCGCGGCGCTTCATCGGGCGCAGTTGCGTGAACTCTTGCTCCCAATACCGTAGCACATGGGGCTTTACGCCACACAAGTCGCCAACCTCACCAATGGTGAAGTAGCGTTTCGCGGGAATCGGTAGAAGGGTTTTCTCCATTGAAATCAATGCACTACGGGGTGAAGCGTAGAGGTTACTCTAACTTTTGACCGAGTGCAAAGACTGATTGCGGGTCTACCAACAAAGCCTACGGTTTGTTGCAAAAATGACCGCGTGTCGATCAGGTCTCGTCCTGAATCTGCTCTTTCAGCTTGTGACTAGCGTGAAAAGTAACTACGCGGCGCGCCTGGATGGGTATGGCCTCACCGGTACGCGGATTGCGTCCCGGTCGTGGCGCCTTGGTGCGGATCTGAAAATTACCAAAACCTGAAATTTTGACATCTGTACCGTCCACCAGACTGGCCGCTATCAGATCGAAAAAGGCATCGATCATGTCCTTGGATTCGCGCTTGTTCAGTCCAATTTGCTCGAATAGCAGGTCGGCCAGCTGAGCCTTGGTCAGTGCCGGGGTTTCAAGGCTTTCGACAGAAAAATCCATGGGTCCTCGATTCGTGTTGTGAGCGACTCACGCGTTCAAACGCGCTGACGCGCTCCGACGCTACCCGACAATTGATCCACCACGGCCTTCACAACACCTTCAATTTGCTCTTCAGACAGCGTTGCTTCATCGCTATTGAGGGTCAGGCGCACGGCGAGGCTTCGGTCCATGACGTTTTCTTCGGTGGCAATGTCCTTTGCCACCTTGGGGCGGAAAACGTCAAACAGTTGAGCATCCCGCAACAGGCCCGCCGTTGGCGCTGCCCAGATAGCCGACATCAACGCGGCATGGGTCACATCGTCGGCGACCACCACTGCAATGTCGCGCTGAACGGGCTGGAACTTTGCCACCGGCTGGAATGCAGCAACCGGGCGCTGCAGCACAGCATCCAGGTCCAGTTCAAAGACAACGGGCGCTTGGGTCAGGTCAAAGCTCTGTCGCCATTGCGGGTGCAACTCACCCACAAAACCGATAGGCTGATCATTCAGCATGACCTGAGCGCATCGTCCGGGGTGCATGGACGGATGGCTGCCTGGCACAAACCTGGCATGCAACGGTGCCAGTAAAGCCTCAACATCACCCTTGACATCGAAAAAGTCGACACCCTGCTCCTTGCGGCCCCACTGCAGCACATCGGCACTGCCGCTGGCAAGGCCAGCGACCCGCATGGGCTGATTGAATCCCTCAACGGTGGTGTCACTGCTCTTCAGGGATGCATCGCGCAGGAATACGCGTCCCAGCTCGAAAACACGCACGCGCGACTGCTTGCGCGCCTGGTTGAACTTGAGCACCTGCAGCAGCGAGCCCAGCAGACTTGACCGCATGACGCTCATCTGGCTCGCAATCGGGTTGAGCAGTTTGATGGGATTCGGGTTACCGGCCAGACCATGCTCCCAACTCTCTTCGACAAAGCTGAAGTTGATCGTCTCCTGGTAGCCTAACGCAGCCAGCGAGCGGCGCACGGCAAATGGCCCGCGCTGCGCTTCCGTGCGGATTTTCGCGGTGATGGGGGCAAGCGGTGGCGTGTGAGGCAGGTTGTCGTAGCCCACCATGCGTGCTACCTCTTCGATCAGATCTTCCTCGATTTGCAGGTCAAAGCGGTACGACGGCGGAACCAGGGTCAACAGCCCGTCAGATTGTGTGACATCCAGGCCCAAGCGCTGTAGTGCGCCCGCACACTGAACCTGCGTCAAGGGCATGCCAATGATCTTGGCGGCACGTGCCACGCGCAGGCTGACCGGCGCGGGAACTGGCATGTTTGGTTGCTGGTCGTCAATCGGGCCGCAAGTGGTGTCGGGCGTCGCGCAGACATCAATGATCAACTGCGTCAGACGTTCGATGTGCTCAACTGTCAGTTGAGGGTCTACACCACGCTCGAACCGGTGACCGGCATCCGTGGAAAAATTGAAGCGGCGTGAACGGCCGGCGATGGATTTCGGCCACCAAAAGGCGGCCTCGACGTAGACGTTGCGCGTGTCATCGGACACCGCAGTGGCATCGCCGCCCATGATGCCGGCCAGGGACTCAACCTGGTTGTCGTCAGCAATCACCCCAACTTTGTCGTCGACGCTTACGGTATTGCCGTTGAGCAGTTTGATCTGCTCATCCGCCCTGCCCCAGCGAACGTCCAGACCGCCGTGAATCTTGTCCAAATCGAAGATGTGGGAGGGGCGTCCCAGCTCGAACATCACATAGTTTGAAATATCGACCAAGGCGGTCACGCTACGCTGGCCGCAGCGTGCCAGACGGTCTACCATCCACTGCGGCGTCGCAGCCTTGGTATTGACATTGCGAATGACGCGGCCAGAAAAGCGACCACACAAATCGGGCGCGCTGACTTTAACGGGCAGTTTGTCGGCATTGCCAACAGCTACAGGCGGGAAGTTCGGCGATTGCAGTGGTGCGCCGGTCAGAGCCGACACCTCACGGGCGACACCGTAAACGCTCAGGCAATGTGCCAGATTCGGCGTGAGCTTGAGGGTAAACAGCCTGTCGTCCAGATTCAGGTGCTCGCGGATGTTCTGTCCCACAGGCGCATCAGCAGCCAGTTCCAGCAAGCCACCATGGTCATCGGCAATCTGTAGTTCCTTGGCCGAACACAGCATGCCCTGGCTCTCCACGCCTCGCAGCTTGCCAACCTTGATGACGAAGGGCTTGCCGTCTTCGCCCGCAGGCAACTCGGCCCCCACCAATGCACAGGGTACACGGATGCCGACACGGGCATTGGGCGCACCACACACGATGTCCAGTAGTTCCGCTTGCCCCACATCGACCTTGCAGACCCGAAGGCGGTCGGCATTGGGGTGCTGTATGGCTTCCTTGATTTCACCGACAACGATCTTGCTGAACGGCGGTGCCACTGGCTTGAGGTCTTCAACTTCAAGTCCGGCCATGGTCAGCGTGTCGGCCAACTGCTGTGTCGAAAGGTTCGGGTTGCAGAACGTGCGCAACCAGGATTCAGGAAATTGCATGGTACTTAATCGGTTCGGGACAGGGCGTGCTTATTGAAACTGCGACAGGAAGCGAACATCTCCGTCGAAGAACAAACGCAAGTCATTGACGCCATAGCGCAGCATGGTCAGACGGTCCGGCCCCATGCCAAAGGCAAAGCCGATGAACTTTTCGGGGTCCAGGCCCATGTTGCGGATCACGTTCGGGTGCACCTGACCGGAGCCTGCCACTTCCAGCCAGCGCCCAGCCAAGGGGCCACTCTGGAACTGGATGTCGATTTCCGCGCTTGGTTCGGTGAACGGGAAGAAGCTGGGTCGAAAACGCAGCACCAGATCATCAGACTCGAAGAAGGTGCGGCAGAAATCGGTGAAGACGAACTTCAGATCCTTGAAACTAACGTTCTCACCCACCCACAATCCTTCGCATTGATGGAACATGGGCGAGTGGGTGGCATCGCTGTCCACCCGGTAGGTGCGGCCTGGCGCGATGACGCGAATTTCCGGCATCTCTCCAGAAAACAGGCCCTGGCCCTCGCCGCTATTGGCTTTGCTGCTATATTTTTTGACATGCTGCACTGCGTAGCGGATCTGCATGGGGCTGGTGTGGGTTCGCAGCAGATTCGGGGCAGTTTCAGAGCCGCCTTCCACATAGAACGTGTCGTGCATGGAACGTGCCGGATGGTCCTCAGGCGTATTCAATGCTGTGAAGTTGAACCAGTCGGACTCGATCTCTGGGCCTTGCGCCACGTCAAAACCCATGGAGCCGAAGATCGCCTCGATGCGTTCCATCGTCAACGACACCGGGTGCAGCCCACCCTGCCCGCGCTGGCGCCCGGGCAGAGTCACATCCAGCGCCTCTGCGCGTAACTGGGCCTGCAAGTCAGCATCAGCCAGTGCCTGGCGACGCGCGGTAAGCGCTGCCTCGATGGCCTGCTTGGCAAGGTTGATGGCGGCACCACGGGACTTTTTCTCGTCCACACTCAGGGCAGCCATGCCCTTCATCAGTTCGGTGATACGCCCGGATTTGCCCAGGAACAGTGCCTTGGCATTCTCCAGAACGGCGGGCGTGGTGGCTTGGGCAAAGGCCGCTTGGGCAGACTCGACGATGGCGTTCAGATCGTTCATATATTCTGGGATCAATGAAAAAAGGCTAGCGCTCTTTCAAGCTCTAGCCCTTGTTCTATTTGCTCCTATAGCTATCGAATCGATAGCATACAGGGCGAAAATCAAGCAGCCAGCTTGGCCTTGACTTGCTCCACGATACCGGCAAAAGCAGCCATGTCGTGAATGGCGATATCGGACAGAACCTTGCGGTCGATCTCGATATTGGCTTTCTTCAGACCGTTGGCAAATTGGCTGTATGTCATGCCGCACTGACGTGCCGCTGCATTGATACGGGCAATCCACAACTGACGGAAGACACGTTTCTTGGTACGACGGTCACGGTAGGCATACTGCCCAGCCTTCATTACCGCTTCTTTGGCGATACGGAAAACATTGCCGCGGCGACCGCGAAAACCTTTTGCAAGGACCAGAACTTTTTTATGGCGGGCGCGAGCCGTTACACCACGTTTGACGCGAGGCATTGTGTTACTCCTTGTACGTCGTTAATCAAAGGCCTTGACCGGGCAGCATCTGTGCCATGCGACCCATATCGG
>JBPOIP010000063.1:0-4619 GCA_052034395.1 Pseudomonadota bacterium | reverse complement strand
AATATGGAGCGGGAAAAGAGGCTCGAACTCTCGACCTATACCTTGGCAAGGTATCGCTCTACCAACTGAGCTATTCCCGCGAATTGACCACCGGGGTGATCAAAGAAAAACCCATCACGGTGATGGGTTGATCAATTTGGTGGCCTGGGGCGGAATCGAACCACCGACACAAGGATTTTCAATAGATTGCACAGGTGTAAGTGCTCGCTCACTAAGCCTAAGAAACGTAAGGAATTTTCCGTTTTTTGGACCTTCTTCCGTGCTCGTGGCGAACCTGGCAGCGACTGGTTTTGCGACTTCGAGGGGTATGGCGATTGCAGTTTTTCCAAGCTAGAGGCACTCAATGTCCATATCGAGCGGCGATTTGCGGCGACCCAGCGGCGACCCGAAAGTTGGCGTGGTGGCAGGTGGTGCCAAGTGTCTGCTTGCACTGCTTGGCACCACCCGTGCACCGGTCCTAGGCAGCCGCCTTGTATAACAGCGGCATTTCGACCGCCCCTACATTTGATGCCTCTAGCAGTGACTTCGCCGAGAGTCTCGCATAGTGCTTTGTGGTTGTGCGCACATCCTGATGCCCCAGGAGCTTTTGCAGCGAGAAGATGCTGCCACCGGCCCCAAGGAATCGAGCACTAAAAGAACTTCTTAGGTCATGCACCCTGAAGTTGGCTGGCAGACCGGCCTTGGCACGCAAGCGCCAAAATACTCGGGCCAGTGTTGTGTACGGCCGACCAGACTCAGGGCTGGGAAAAAGGTACTCACTCTTTCCCTTTGACTCCAGTTGCATGAGCACCTGAATGGCACCTGCGTTAAGCGGCAAAGTCTTCGGTCTTTTGGACTTGTTGTTGACCGCCGGAATGTACCAAAGCTGGTTTTCCAGATCGATGTCGACCCACTTGGCTTTGAGCGCTTCCATTTTTCTCGAAGCGGTATTCAGCATAAAAAGCAAAGCCATGCAAACCGAGCGATTCGCGTCCGTAGTGAGCACTTCCACAAAGCGCTCTGTCTGTTCCGGCGAAAGAAACACATCGCGAAGGTTGTCCACCGGCATAAGCTGAATGCCCGTCAGAACGTTCTTTTGAATGATGTCCAACGTCACCGCCACCGACAGCAAACGGCGCATCAATACGACATAGTGGTTGCAGCTTGCAGGCGACAAACCTTCGGCCAATAGTGCATGGTGGAACGCCTGCACATCTCTGCGCGTAATTTGGGACAAAGTTAAGTGTCCAAACTTGGCAGCAATGCGCAACCGAAACAAAGAAACGTCCTTGTCCCATGAGCGTTTGTGAATTTTGGCTTCCGGCAAATAGACGTCGTAGAAGAAGCGCTCCAACGTCAGGTCCGCTGCAACAGCGTGCACCGTCGCAGCCTGCGCCTTCATCGCAACCAAGTGCTCAGCTTTGGCCTCCCGGGAGAGCTTGCGCGCAGCCGACAAACTGATCTGGCTCACCAGTCCGAGCTTTCGATAAGTGTTGGTGCCCTGCGCGTTTTTGAGGCGCTGTACCCAGACAGGTGCGCTTGCAGAATTGTTTCGAACGAGAGCAAATAGGCCGGGTTCATCCGAAACTGAAAATTCAATCTTGGCCTTGTCTGATGGGCAAACAAGACCACCGCTGACCAGAAAGGCTTGGAAGTTCTCAATCACTGCCATATCAAACTCCCGATGTAGTTGAATGGGTTGCCTGCAGCACAACGCCGGAATAGAAATCCGCGCGTGTTCCGATGCGCCCATGAGAAAGATGTAGCGGACGAGCCGTATTGGTAAATGTGTTCTTCAAGATCGTTACTCCATAGGAAAAAACGAGGTCAATGCCAGGGCGCACAGAGACGCCAGCAAAAGAGCTCTTGGGTGTAGATGTGATCCAGCAGCACGCAGCCATGCCGCGCTGGCAAGTCGCGCAAGTGGGGGGAGGGGGCGCAAAATCGAATGCAATCAATTTTGAAATCCCAGTAAAGAGATGGTGATAACCGCCACCACCTCCCTCCCCCTCCCGCAAGCCCTCGAATACAAACGCGTTTTCACAGGCCCGCAGCGCGTGCGCGGGGTAGCAGGTGGGGGCGACCCTTAGGCAGGGCCAAACCAGCCTGGCCCACGGCGTATCAAGACGTCGCAGAGCCATTACAGCCCCGGAAAATCTTGGTCAGGCTTGCGCAGTGGAATGCGCCAACGTTGGGTACCGTTGACCTTCTTGGAGTCGCCCAGAAGCTCACGCAGTATTCCCGTCAGTTCCTTCGCATCACCATTTTTCGGATGCTCGATGCCCAGCATGCCAAACAATTCCGTTGTGGATTTGTAGGGATTGCCAGGCGCGTCCTTCTTGTCCAGGTCAATGATTTCCATCAGCAAATCGCGGATGACGCTGCTGGTACGGTGATCGCCGTTGCATGACTCAAGCAGAGTCTCTTCTGACTTGGTCAGCCACCATTGAGCGCCGTTCGCCCAATCCACAGCCAACTGGGCAAAGACCTGCTGCATGTCGATGCCGTGTTCGAAGTTGATGGCAACCAACGGGATGGTCCACCAGCGCGTATTGCCGGTGTGATCCACCAGAAAGTTTTCGTCGTTCACCGTGGCAAAGAAAACGGTCCGCCGGCCATACTCTGACTCGGTTCGGGCGTACGGTCTTCTCACTTTGTCGGTATCGCTTGTCAGGAAGCCCTTCAGACGTGCAAAGTCCTTTCGGAAAGAGGAATCCAGTTCGCCGATTTCGACGAGCCAATGGGTGATTGCGCCCAGGATAGAGTCCTTATTGTTGGCATCTAAATGATGGTCAACTTTGACAACCAAGTCACGCAGCTTGGGAATGGGCACCAGGGAGATAACCCAACTGGTTTTGCCGATTCCTTGCGGGCCTTGGAATACAAGAACGCCGCGACCTTTGAAGCCATCCGGTTTTAATGCAGCGGCAACAGCACTCAGTAGCCACTTGTAAACCAGTATCCTTTTGAGTTGCTCCGGGAAACCCTCGCGCACTGTCAATGTGGCGTACATATCAGCCATGCGGTCTACACCATCCCAGGGCTTTCTCAGAATCCACACGGCTACTGGGTTATACGGATTGCGATCACCCAGCACTTCGACAATCGCCGGAACAGGAGCCGCAGCCATACCGTTCAAAGTGGCCAAGCTCATGATGGTCGTCATGGCGGTGTTGTCCGCGTTGTCTGTCAATCCTGCCTTGCCGAGCATGCGGATCATCAGCTTCTTCTTGATGACGTTGTAACGCGCTTTGATTCCATACGTGTCGAACATAAACTTGATGTTGGCAATGGTGGTAGGCAGCGGGGCATACTTCGATGGCGGGGTATTGGGAAACGAATGGGCAGGAATTGCTTCCGCCGCATCGAGACTATTGGAATCTGCATCGCTGGTGGTCACGCACCCCGCTAGAACTGACTTCCGTACTTCACTTAGAACCTGTGGCTCTAGGTACGAAGCTGCATCATCCGGGTGCACCTCGACTGTATTCAGCGCAAACTGCGCACCGGAACCGGCAACCGTGGTGACTGCGTTTGACTGATGTGCCTGCGCTGGGAAAACGCCAACGGATTCGGCCACGGAATCTGGCAGCTCCAGGAGGAACGTCGATGCTGACAGATTCTCCGCCATCGACTGCGGTACTGGGTTAGATGGGCTCAGCACTGGTGCAAGAACTGGCTGAGTAACGAGAGGTGTCTCAACAGACACCATAGTTGGCTGAACCGACGGCGCCGGTTCTGGATTTTCAAGAGGCATTGATGCTCCTACAAAGAGCACCCGCAATTAAGGAAGATAGTCAGGCAAGCATGAACGGAGCGGATGACGAATAAGGACGTCTACGCCTGCCGTTCATGTACCCCCGATCGTGAGGGGGGTGTCTCGTAATGCACTTGCACAGACTGAATCAGGTTTACCCGCATGAGCAACGGTGGCGATCAAGATTTCAGCCGATCCACTTGGCCCGCGATAGTCATCGGCCAAGCAAATACATAATTACCGACAGGCACGTCTAACGCACGTGTGTCGCACCACAACGCCAATTTTGACAAAGTGGATAAGTTCTGACGATCACAAAATGACCAGCAGCACACTGAATCATGGGGTCAGACGGCTGCGAATGCAAGAGTGATTTGTGGTCCAGGTTGAAATAGTTTTGACGACCCGATTTCTGAGTCCTGGCGATCCTGCAAATCCGAAGGCTTGCAAGCAGTGCTCGAAAATCCGATGCTGAATCTACGAGCTTTGGCATATGAGTTCGCAAGAATGCGCGACGTTGAGTTGGCCGAACGGAGAGTTTCAGCCGGTGCTACCCCCTGTTGCTGCCACCCCACAACCAAGCCAAGCCGACGACCCTGCCCCACCTTGCAGACGCACGTGTCCAACACCTGTGCACAAAAGGCAATGGCTGAGTTGGTTGTGGTCAGAAGGCGGGGAGGACGGGGGAGGTGCCAGCCGGTGTGCGTCCGGTGGCGGTGGCCGCGAGAGCCGGGGCTGCAGCGCGGCGGTGCCGACTGCTAGCCCGCATATTTCACGGCACCCCACTGTATGAGGGAGTTGGTGTGGTTTGCGGGGTCCGACGGTCTTGCTTGTTGTGTTTTGCGGTGATTGCACCCTATTTGGGTTGTAGTCTCGTTGGTAT
>JBPOIP010000106.1:0-3859 GCA_052034395.1 Pseudomonadota bacterium | reverse complement strand
CGCTGATGGGTGTCGGCGGCGTGAACGCATACCAGGGCATCGTCGGCGCCGTTCGCGTGCCGGATGACATCCGCGTTACCCTGCTCGAGGACAGCGAGGCGGCGACGGCGACCCCGGCCCTGGACGGGTTCTGGGACTCGACCAACCGCTACCACATGCTTTGCACCCTCAACCCGCAGGCCACCAAGGCCATGGCCATCTACTTCCGCAAGCTGGTCGTGGTCGGTCAGCGGCCGCAGCAGCGAGACGACGGCGGGATCAACCGGGTGGCCATCGAGCTCAAGGCCGTGACCGGTCCCACCACCACCAACGACCTCACCGCCGCAGCGGCGATCCTGGCCTTCGCATGATCAAGACCCCATCCATCCAGCACGAGTTTGACGTCGCCTGGTCGCAGGACCCGGCCTTCGATCAGTCGCTACCCGACTACGCGCAGCGGTTCGAGTCGGCGCGCGACCTCGGCGACTACAAGCCGATCCAGCTCGGCGACGAGCCGCCGACGCTGTTCACCGTGCGACGGATGCCGTCGGAGCTGCTGCGGTCGACGCTGGACAAGCAGCAGGCCGGCGACGTCGGCTCGTCGGAGGCCTGCGCCATCGCCTTTCGCGCATGCGTCAGCCGCGTCAGCAACTGGCCCGACCTCGGGTTCAAGCTGGTGGCCAAGCAGGTGGCGGCCGAGACCATGGACAAGCTCGACGCGATCGCCCCCGGCATCGTCGGCGAGATCGGCGGCTTCATCTGGCTTCGTTCGCTCAAGGGTATCGACCCAAAATCGTAGAGGGCTTGCGCGTCCTCCCTTGGTTCCAAGACGCGCGACGGAAGGAGCCAGCATCGATGGCCACGTTGAGCGATTGCACCAAGTGCCAGGAGCGCGAGCCGGCGGCGATTCGTTCGCTGATGGGCTGCGCGTACCTGCCGCGCGGTGAGCACGTCGCGCCGTGGCACCCGAGCGGCTGGCCGTTCGACGAGGACTTGACCGTCTGCCCAGGACACACCGTGATGCTGCCCGAGGTGACCGAGGTCAGCCGAGCTCGGAAGCACTGGGACAAGGGCGAGCTTCGCAGCTTCACCCGTAGCGCGCCCTGCGACGAGCTGATGATCGGCATCGAGATCCTGGACTCGTCGGCGGCGCTGCTCGAGGCGCACCGGGCCGAGGAGCGCAAGAAGCCATGATCCGCAACGAAGAAATCCGCACCAAGTACACGGCCGACGTCACCGGCGCCGTCCGCGACTTGCAGCGCCTGGCGGACCAGCAGCGCGACGTCGGCAAGAGCCTCGAGGGCGCGAGCCAGGCCGGGTCCAAGTTCATGGGCCTGATGGACAAGCTCGCCGGCCTTGCTGCCCCGACGGCCGCCGTGGCCCTGCTCAAGAAGGGGTTCGACGAGTTGGCCGAGTATCAGACCTTGTCGGCTCGCGCGTCGACCGTCGCCGTCGACAAGATCATCGCCGGCACCAAGGGCCTGGTCACGAACATGGACGCCATGCGGATGGCGGCCAAGCTTGCCGGCAAGGTCACGTCCGAGCAGATGGAGACGGCGGCCAAGGCCGCGTTTGCCCTGTCGCGCGAGGGCTTCGATCTCAAGGAGACGTTCGAGAAGCTGACGCAGTCGATCCTCAAGGGCAAGGCCGAGGGCCTCGACGACCTGGGATTGAAGTTCCGCGAGGCCAAGACCGAGGGCGAGAAGTTCAACGCGATGATGGAGACCCTCGGCGCCAAGGCCAAGGAGGGCGAGGCGGCGACGCTGGGCACGACCGGATCGGTGCAGAAGCTCGGCGTGGACATGCAGAACAGCATGGACAAGATCAAGCGCAGCCTGGGCGAGATCGTGATCGCGCTCGAGCCGCTGATCGCCGCGTTGGCCGATGTCGTCGGCTTGGTCGCCGAGCTGTCGGGGTACGTCGCCGGCGGAAAGACCTACAAGCGGATCGACCCGTACGCCCCGAGCCCGTTCCAGCTGCAAACGTACGTCGACAGCTACAACGCGCAGGAAACGATGGCCGCCCCGATCGTGTTGCGCGAGCCGTCCGGCGGAAGGTCCGGCGCCGGGCGATCTGCCCCGCGTCGACGCCGCCTCGACCCGTCAGAGCAGGCGCTCGAGATGGAGCGCATGGCCTCGCTTCTCGACTTCGGAACGCCATGGATGCCGACCGACCGCAACCTTGAGGGCCGCTCGCGCATGACCGCGGCCGGTGGAAGCGCATCGCTCGAGGATCTGCGCGGCACCAGCGACGTCATGGTCGACATGGCCAAGGTCTGGGGTGAAGTCGACGCCGTGTCGGAGTCGATGATCGTCAAGATGCTCGGTCCTGTCGACGAGATCGACGGCTACCGGGTCGCGTTCGACGGGCTGACCTCGGCCGTGAATGCCGCGTTCTCGGCCTGGATCGATGGCAGCACCGGAATCGCCGACGCTGCAAAGCAGGCCGTCCGCGAGTCCATCAAGGCCCTGGCGCTCGAGGCGGCGCAGAAGGCCGTCTATCACACGGCGGCCGGGTTCGGCGCGCTTGCCCTTGGGCCGCTCGCCGGCGCGACCGCCGCGTCCCACTTCAAGGCTGCTGCTCTATACGGCGCGGTTGCCGTCGGAGCGGGGTCCGCCGCTCGAGCCATCGGCCCTGCCGGCGGGTCAGGCGCAGGCGCCTACGGTGGCGGATCGGGCCGCTCCGGCGGCGGCGCCTACAGCGGCGGCACGACCACCACGATCATCAGCTACGGCGACAGCATGTCCGACGACTCTCACCGGATGCGTCAGAACCGGGCCCGTCGCCTCGTCGCCCTTGCCGGCAACGTCTCTGGCCGCGATGCTGTGAGGTACGAATGAGCAAGGGCGGCCGACTCGAAGCGCAGATGACGGTCCCGGTCGGCGGCTGGGCCGTGTCCGCGACCAATGCCGGCGGCGGCCCGACCGTGGTCACGGTGCCAGCCGGGACCTACTACGGCAGCGACCTGCTGACCACGTTCGCGGCGCAGCTCAACGCGAGCCGGCCGCCAGGCTGGACCGTCACCGCATCCCTTGGCGAGGGTGGAACTGGCCTGGTGACGATCAACTGCTCGTCGACGCCGTGGTCGATCACATGGACGTCGACCGACCTGCGCAACGCGCTGGGTTTCACCGGAAACATCGTCGCGGTCAGCGCGTCGCAGGTCGGCACCAGCAGCCTCGACGGCGTCTGGATCCCGGACTGCCCCATGGCTCGGCGCGACACCTCCTACGGCCTCGACGTGCGCAGCGACCGACGCGATAGCGTATCGCCGACGGGCGCCGTGTACACCCTCGTCGGCAACACCCACTTCCGTCACCCGCCCCTGACGTGGTCGCACGTGTCGAGGAGCCGGGCCCAGCCGGCGGGCGGGCGAAACAACTGGTTCCAGTTCGTCTACCGCACCCAGCTTGGCACCGTCTCGTACTTCGCCCCTGGGTCCATGGTGAACTTCTACACCGACGCCGACGCGAGTACCCTTCTTGCCGCGTCGCCAGCGAAGATGCCAGGCCTTGCTGACAGCGTGGGCATGGAGCCGTCGGTCGCCGGATGGGACGGGCGCTGGCGAATCACCACGCCAGAGCTGATCCAGGAGCCCTGACATGGGCACCACCCTCGCGCAGATACAGACCGGTCAGGCCCGGGTCAAGTGGGTGGCCGCGATCTACGGGTACCCGTACCTGCTGACCGACGCCACCACGTCGGCGGCCATCACGGCATGGTCCGGGACCGGGTGGACGCAGGCCATCGGCGGGCTTGTCGTCGACGGCCAGTGGAAGCAGTCGATCGACCCCTACAAGCCGTTCCAGCCGGGCGGCACCATCCAGCTCTTCATCCCGGACAGCGACGCGGACACGCTCGGCATCGACGTGTTCAAGGC
>JBPOIP010000168.1:0-4152 GCA_052034395.1 Pseudomonadota bacterium | reverse complement strand
AGGCCGACGCGCTGGCGCAGCGGTTCGGCTCGTACCACCGCGTTGGCGCCTACAGTTCGTCCAGCCCCGCGCTCGAGCCGGTGGTCACTGCCGATCACCGGACATGGAAGGGGCGC
The DNA here is from genome assembly GCA_052034395.1 of Pseudomonadota bacterium. GTDB lineage: Bacteria > Pseudomonadota > Gammaproteobacteria > Burkholderiales > Burkholderiaceae_C > Allorhodoferax. The sequence goes on along the minus strand of JBPOIP010000168.1, from coordinate 4,036 downwards.
CACGTCGGGCTGTGGATGCACCGGGACCTCGGCGGCACCCTCGACACCAGGGCCGAGGCGCAGTGCTGTTTCGCCGGCCGGATCATCGAGGTGCGCGACGACCCGAACGGGCTCGGAACCGTGCTCATCCTCGAGCACGTCCTCGACGGCGTGGCCGAGGCCGGGCTAGTCACGGACCAGTTTCGCGGCACCCTGGCCCAGGGCGTCTACATCGCCGACGGCGACCAGTTCGACTGCGCCATGTTGCGCGCGTCGACTGGCTTCAACGCCGACCCGCTTGTCGGCACCGTCGGGGCGAGCACCGCCTACGAGATCGAGCCGGGCTACTACCCGCTGGGCGACATCTGCTCGAAGCTGAACGAATGGCTGGCGACCGCATTCTCGGCCGGCGACATCGTAGCGTCGATGAACTTCGCGTCGCCGGTCGACAGCGGCGATGGGCTGCGAACGGTCCTGTCCTGGCAGATGACCAGCACCGGCGTCGGGCAGAACGCAGCCATCGGCGTATCAGGCCCTCCTCGCGTCTGGCGCTTCCTCGGCTTCTATCCGGCGCTGGCCGCATCGCAGGGGACCATCGAGGCCGGAGGCACGGCCGGGCAGGCGTACGAGCTGGTCGGCGAGGAGGAGCCGTACGTCACGATGTACGACCAACCGATCACGTTCGAGGCGACGCAGGGCATTTTCGTGTCTCAGGTGTCATTCCTGCCCAACGTCGGCGGCTGGCAGCTGACCAACCCGGCCGGCGACTGGGGCCTGTTCTCGATGGACGGCATCATCCTGCTCGGCCGCCGCACGAGCTCGACGACTCTGGCCAACGTTGTCCGGCTGCAAGAACTGGAGACGGACGGGCCACGCGACTTCACCGCGCGCGAGTACGGCCGCCGCGCCAGCCAGTCGCCCGAGATCGAGCTGGTCCAGATCTTCATCCTGCACGGCGCCGTCGGTGAGCTGCTGCCGGCGCTGTTCCTCTCCACCGGCACCACCGGCTACAACCACTCCACCCACGACAGCCTGGGCCGGGGGCTGGGCCTGGGCATCCCATGGGAGCTGCTCGGCGATGACTTTGTGACCGACTGCTCGATGCTGGAACAGTCCGCGTCGACCATCACGATCATCCTGGACCGGCCGGCGAAGTTCTCGGACGTGATCGGTTCCGACCTGGTGCTGCGCCGGTCGCACCTCGTGTGGAAGAACGGCGCCATGCGGCTGGTCAGCTGGTCGACGCCGGTGCTGGCCAACGCTCAGCACGCGCTCGACGACGGCAACAAGGCGGTCCCGTTCGGCACCGAGGAGAACAGCCGCACGGCCGCGACCATCACCGAGGAATGGCACCGCGACCTGATCAAGATCCAGTTCAACCGCAGCATGACCACCGGCGAGTACCGGTCCGTCATGGTGCTCGAGGACCGCACCAGCATCGACGACAACGGCGGGCAGCCGCACCCGGTGACCATCCCGGCCCGCAACGCGTTCGGCGGCCCGTCCGGCCTCAACGCCGGTCCGCAGGTCGAGCTGCTCATCCCAGGGTTCCTGGCCTGGATGCCGTTTTTCTCGCGCCCGTATCGCAAGCTGCGCCGGTCGATCGATATGCGCTACTTCGAAGGCGTGGCCCCGGGCGACGTGGTCACGCTGACCGACCCGTACACGCGCGACCCGGTCACCGGAACGCGCGGCGTCGACAACGTGGTCGGGCTCGTCGTCGGCCATTCGTTCGACTGGGGCGGCGCCGAGGCCGGCGACCCGACCCGCGTCAGGCCCATGGTCGGCGAGATCGACATCATCATCCTCGACACCGACAGGACGTTCGCCTACGCCCCGGCCGCCCGTGTGGACAGCACGGTCACCGGCGGCGGATTCGCGGGCGGCTACAACTCCGGCACCAAGACGCTGCGGTGCCGGTCGCACGAGTACAGCTACAGCCTGTTCGAGGCGACCGACCCAGAGAACTTCTCGGCCGGCGACGTGATCAAGGTCGTGCAGATGGATGAGGCCGGCGGCCTGTCCTGGACCGATACCGTCGTCAGTGCCTCTGGCACGGACATCGTCTTGACCACGGGCCTGGCCGGATGGGACTCCACCAAGCAGTACCGGCTCACCTATGCGGACTACGGCAGCGCCACGACGGCCCAGCGGGCAAAGGCGTTCGAGGCCGACGACGCGGACAATCGTATCGTGAACCTCGCCGCCCCCAATGAGTACGGCGCGGACCCGTCTACGACGACGTTCACCCTCGGATCCCACACCGTCGCCGTGGCGCGTATCTACTCGCAGTTCTATGGCGACGGGGCGGCCCACGACAGCGGAACCGACATGGAACTGTCGAGGTTCCTGGACTCGATGATCGACCACAAGACGGCGCAGAACACGCCGATCATCGACAACGAGGCGCTGCCAAAGGTCGGCGCGCTGTGGACGGCGACGCGGATCATGCCGCAGTTTGTCGGGCAGCAGGTCCCCGACGGCGTCAACGTCGAGCGGTCGGTTATGGTCGCGCCGTTCATGCGCTCCACCGACGGCGCGTCTGCCTCGGTGCGGGTGACGCTATCGACCATGCCGCCGACCGATGCTCCCGGGGAGGCGCAGTTCGTCAACGTCATTTTCTCGCAGCCCTACGCGCAGGCTACGTTCACGTCCTCGAGCACGAGCTACGCGACGGCGACGGCCCAGGCTATCGAGACGTCCATGGCGTTCGTCAACGCCCCGATCTGGGTCACGATCGAGTGCTCCGAGAACGCCGCCGAGCGTGGCCTTGGCCGGTTCTCACTTCTTGAGCGGGGGACCTGATGCCGCTGGTGACCATCCCACTTGCCCCGCCGCCGACGATCAATGAGATGCGCTGGGCGAAGAACGGCCGCATCCCGCAGGCCGTGTTCCAGAACAAACTGGCGCGGGCGATCAACTTCATCTCGAAGCGCCGGCGCAAGTGCTTCTTTGTCTCGCACGGCGACCTGACCAGCCTCGCCCACTCGTCGGCTGGGACGCTGCCCCGGTTCGCGTTCCGGTGCCACGCCGGCTTCCTGGCGCGACGGTTCAAGATCACATACATGATGGGCCGCGCCGACATCGCCGGCGGCGCCGACCCTCACATGCTGTTTACGGCAGTGCCCGTCGGCGGCGGCACGACCATCACCAAAGAGATTCACTTCGGAGCCCTGGATCCGGCCGTCGCCGCACCCGCCGACCTGTTCTACGAGTTCGGCGTGGGCGACGTGTTCACCGATGACCTGGTGGCGGACACCACCTACGAGTGCCAGATCTCCGACGTGGACTACGCCCGCACCATCGCCGTCTGCGTCTACGAGGACGCGATGGTGAACGACACGGCCAACGGCTTCATCGGCACCAGCACCGTGGTCACGTCGCCGATCCTCGACGAGGACCGGCAGGCCATCTGCGAGCTCGCCGTGAACGCCTGGGACTATCAGGGGGCGCACATCCTGAACTACGTCGGAGAGGCGACCGTGCTGCCCGGCCCGGCCACACCAACGAACATCAACGATGGCAGCAGCACGACCGTCAGCGCCGCCACGCCCGGCTACACGGTCGACCTGCGCTACAAGGCCAGCCTTGGCCAGGCCGGCGTCAACGTGGTCTTTGCCGCCGAGGGCTACAGCTCGTCTGGCAGCGACGGCGAGGTCTGGCTGGTCGACAGCGGCGGTTCTGCCGTGCTCAAGATCCTGAGCATCGGCACCACGCCGGGCTGGTACACGGTCAACGGCACCATCCCGGCGACGCTTGCCAAGTACGACCTATGGGCCTACGACCCGACCGGCAGCCTGACCATCACCGGCGTCAGCCTGTACGAGCACAAGGTCTAGCCCGTGAGCCTCATCCTCCTGACCGTCGCCGCCGCATCGCCGCCCGGCCCTGGGCCCACCCCGGCCCCACGGCCCCGAGCACAGAAGCAGCGCAACCGCCGGCGCCGCCGGTAACGTTTGCTGACCAGGCGACTCGGAAGCACCATGCCACCAATGCGCCCCATCTCGCCTCGGTTGCACTACGACGCCAGCACCGGCTGGGTCGTCGACACCGACGT
>JBPOIP010000121.1:0-84688 GCA_052034395.1 Pseudomonadota bacterium | reverse complement strand
CCTATCGAAGCCGTCTACACCCAGCCGCCAGTGTTCATGCGCCAACCGGTCGCTCAACTCCGCAATCTCTACATAAATGGGTCCTCTGCATAAGTGCCCTTATGTCGAGATCTACATAAGGGCACGAAGCGGCGTTGGCGAGCGACCGGTTCCTGGCAACACCATCAATCAACTTTCAGGCTCCAGATACATGCCATTCGTTTATGACGCCAGCTGGCCCGAGCCAACCCAATGTGACCGTATATCCATGATGGCTCAGGCCGGCTGGAAACTAAAGCTCTTTGGCAGTTAGCTGTAAAACCAGACGTCAAACACCGTTGTCAGCAATGGTTACAACATAAAAAATTTTGCCTCAAGATGGTCTATGACCCAAAGGTCAAAAGTGTCAACCCAAATAACACGGCGGGCTACAGTTGGGCTATCGATGGGCTATTTCTGGGCTACAAAGCAAAACGCCCACTTGAAGTGGGCGTTAACTTTGCGGGAGAACCCCGTCTTTGTTGGTTGCGAGAGAAGGATTTGAACCTCCGACCTTTGGGTTATGAGCCCAACGAGCTACCAGACTGCTCCATCTCGCGGTAGACTTAGATTATAGCTTATTCTGCTGCTGCTTCAGTGGTTGCTTCAGCAACTACAGGCCGATCAACCAACTCGACCAACGCCATCGGTGCGTTGTCGCCTACGCGGAAACCCATCTTCAAAATACGGGTGTAACCACCAGGACGTGCTTTGAAACGTGGGCCTAGGTCATTAAAGAGCTTCGTCACGCTGTCACGGTCGCGCAGGCGGTCAAACGCCAGACGACGGTTGGCGACGGTTGCCTCTTTGGCCAACGTAATCATAGGCTCCACCACGCGACGCAGCTCCTTGGCCTTGGGCACTGTGGTCTTGATGACTTCGTGCGCGATAAGCGAGTTCATCATGTTGCGCAACATCGCCAAGCGGTGTGAGCTGGTGCGGTTAAGTTTACGTAGTCCGTGTCCGTGACGCATGGTAGTTTTCCTTTGAGTTTTAAGTGAGCAGCCGTTTCAGGTACTGCCCTTTGCGTGGAACCCCTGAGGGTTCGGAATTCAGCGTTTTTCCAACGCTGCAGGTGGCCAGCTTTCCAGCTTCATACCCAGTGTCAGCCCGCGGGAAGCCAAAACTTCCTTGATTTCGTTGAGCGACTTGCGCCCCAAATTCGGTGTCTTCAACAGTTCATTCTCAGTACGCTGAATCAAATCACCGATGTAGTAAATGTTTTCAGCTTTCAGACAATTCGCAGAACGTACGGTCAATTCCAGCTCGTCAACCGGACGCAACAGGATCGGGTCGAACTGTGTGTTTCCACGGGGGGCAGGTGCATCAAACGCTGCCAATTCGCTTCCTTCAAGCTGTGCGAACACAGCCAACTGCTCCACCAGGATTTTTGCTGAAGCGCGCACGGCGTCTTCTGCCGAGATCGCACCATTGGTCTCGATCTCTACGACCAATTTATCCAAGTCGGTGCGCTGTTCCACACGCGCGCTCTCAACGGTGTAGCTAACGCGCTTAACCGGGGAGAACGAGGCGTCCAATACGATGCGGCCAATCGATTTATTGGGCTCATCGCCATGGCGACGCATGGTTCCCGGCACATAGCCACGACCCTTTTCCACCCGGATTTGCATATCGAGTTTGCCGCCTTGTGACAAACTGGCAATGACGTGTCCTGGATTGATGATCTCAACGTCGTGCGGCGTCTGGATGTCAGCAGCGGTCACCAGTCCCTCAACATCCTTGCGAAGACTCAGTGTCACTTCATCCCGATTGTGCAACTTGAAGACAACACCCTTCAAATTGAGCAAGATGTTTACCACATCTTCCTGAACCCCATCGATTGACGAGTATTCGTGCAGCACGCCAGCGATCGTGACCTCGGTCGCAGCGAATCCCGGCATGGACGACAAAAGAACGCGCCGCAAGGCATTGCCCAAAGTATGGCCGTAGCCACGTTCAAACGGTTCCAGAGCGACCTTGGCACGGTTTGTACCGAGTTGTTCGACGCTGATGGATTTGGGTTTAAGCAAACTGTTTTGCATGCAGACTTCCTCTCAATACCCCCGACTCGTTACGTCGGTAAGGCTGGTGAAGCACCTTGACTGCAGTGCCCCACGGCCAAGGAACGATTTCAACAATTCAAGCGTAATTAGCGTGAATACAATTCGACAATCAGCGACTCGTTGATGTCTGCGCCAAACTGGTCCCGATCAGGAACGGCCTTGAAGGTGCCTTCTGCTTTGTCGGCATTCACTTCAACCCACGCAGGCATACCAACTTGCTGTGCAAGCTGCAAAGCCTCAACCACGCGATTTTGTTTCTTGGACTTTTCACGCACGGAAACCACGTCGCCGGCCTTAACCATGTAGGAAGGAATGTTGACAGAATTTCCGTTCACGGTGATCGCCTTGTGCGAGACCATCTGGCGTGCTTCAGCACGAGTCGAGCCAAACCCCATGCGATAGACAACATTGTCCAAGCGCGACTCCAGAAGGAACAACAGGTTCGCACCAGTGTTGCCCTTGCGGCGATCGGCTTCTTCGAAATAGCGGCGGAACTGACGCTCCAAAACGCCATACATGCGCTTGACCTTTTGCTTTTCGCGCAATTGGAGGCCATAGTCGGACGTGCGTGCACCGGAGGTGCGGCCGTGTTGGCCTGGTTTTGAATCAAATTTTGCCTTGTCACCTATAGCACGACGTGCGCTCTTCAGGAACAGGTCGGTGCCTTCACGGCGTGAGAGTTTGGCCTTTGGGCCGAGGTAGCGTGCCACTTGATCTTCCTTTTATGTCATCTGCCGCATCAGAAATGCGGGAGCCACCAGCGGCGGCTGATGGCGGTGGGCTTGTTAAAAATTAAATGCGACGACGCTTTTGGGGCCGGCAACCATTGTGGGGAACCGGAGTCACATCAGCAATCATATTGATACGGATGCCCAGTGCCGCCAAAGCGCGAACCGAGGATTCGCGACCTGGACCAGGTCCCTTGATTTCAACGTCAAGGTTCTTGATCCCTTGGTCCAGAGCTGCACGACCAGCCACTTCGGACGCTACCTGCGCAGCAAACGGAGTGGACTTGCGGGAGCCCTTAAAACCTTGACCACCCGAAGATGCCCAAGACAACGCATTGCCCTGGCGATCGGTGATCGTGATGATCGTGTTGTTGAACGAAGCGTGCACGTGTGCAATGCCGTCTGCAACATTCTTGCGGACTTTTTTGCGAACGCGCTGAGCTGCGTTGTTGGAGGGAGCTTTTGCCATAGTGGTCTCTCAATCCCAATTATTTCTTCAATGACGCAGCGGCCTTACGGGGGCCTTTGCGGGTACGGGCGTTCGTGCGTGTGCGCTGACCGCGCATGGGCAACCCTCGGCGATGGCGGAATCCGCGGTAGCAGCCAATGTCCATCAATCGCTTGATGTTCATGGTTGTCTCACGACGCAAATCACCTTCGATCGTGAACTGAGCGATTTGATCCCGGATTTTCTCCAGATCACCATCGGTCAAGTCTTTGACCTTCTTGGAATACGCAATGCCACAGGCTTCGCAGATTTTGCGAGCGCGAGTGCGTCCGATACCAAAAATGGCGGTCAAGCCAATTTCGGAATGCTGTTGCGGCGGAATATTGATGCCAGCGATACGTGCCATTTTCGTCCTCTAAAACTCTTGCAATTAACCCTGACGCTGCTTGTGACGTGGATCTGTACAGATCACGCGCACAACGCCTTTGCGTCGGATGATTTTGCAGTTGCGGCAAATTTTCTTGACCGAAGCCGAAACTTTCATATTTCTCTCCTAAAACCCTTCGCTCCGTTCCGACTTTGATTCGCGCGGAACCTGCGCTATTTACTTTGCTCTAAACACAATCCGTGCACGACTCAGGTCGTACGGTGTCAACTCGACTGTCACCTTGTCGCCAGGCAAAATCCGGATGTAGTGCATCCGCATTTTTCCTGATATATGACCCAGAACCACATGACCATTCTCAAGCTTCACGCGGAACGTTGCATTGGGAAGATTTTCTACAACCTCACCCTGCATCTGGATAACGTCATCTTTCGACATCAAACACCGCAACCGCTCAAGATGCCTTGAAATTAGCCTTCTTCAGCAGCGACTCATATTGCTGAGACATCATGTAGTTTTGGACCTGGGCCATGAAATCCATGGTCACAACTACGATGATCAATAGTGACGTTCCACCGAAATAGAACGGGACGTTGTACTTCAGGATCAAAAATTCCGGCAACAAGCACACGAATGTGATGTAGATTGCGCCTGCCAGCGTCAAGCGGAGCAGGATTTTATCAATATATTTGGCTGTCTGGTCGCCTGGGCGAATCCCAGGAATAAACGCGCCGCTTTTTTTCAGGTTATCAGCAGTTTCACGGCTGTTAAATACTAGCGCCGTATAAAAGAAACAGAAAAAGACGATCGCGGCCGCATACAGCATCACATAAACCGGCTGCCCCGGGCTCAACGTGCTGGATATGTCTTTCAACCAGCGCATGGAGTCGCCTGAACTAAACCAGTTGGCAATCGTGGCGGGCAACAGAATAATCGATGAAGCAAAAATCGGCGGAATGACTCCAGCCATGTTCAACTTCAACGGCAGGTGTGACGACTGCCCACCATACACCTTGTTTCCGACCTGACGTCTGGCGTAATTAACCAATATTTTCCGCTGACCACGTTCCACAAAAACCACAAAATAGGTTACCAGTGCAACCAGAACAACCACCAGCAGAGCAATGATGATGCTCATAGCGCCCGTTCTAACCAACTCGAGCAAGCCACCAATAGCGCTCGGCAAACCAGCTGCAATGCCGCCAAAAATCAGTATCGAGATTCCATTGCCCAGCCCGCGCTCCGTAATCTGTTCGCCTAACCACATCAGAAACATCGTTCCGGCGGTCAAGGTAACAACCGATGTCATCCGGAAACCAAATCCTGGCGCGATGACCAATCCTGCCGACGACTCCAAAGCCAATGCGATACCGAGCGATTGAAACAAAGCCAAACCCAAAGTGCCGTAACGGGTATATTGGGTAATCTTGCGCCGGCCGGCCTCGCCCTCTTTCTTCATCTGCTCAAATGTTGGCAGCACATAGGTTAACAGTTGCATGATGATCGATGCCGAAATGTACGGCATGATTCCCAACGCAAATATTGTGAAGCGCGACAAGGCTCCACCCGAGAACATATTGAACAAACTCAGGATGCCGCCCTGCTGACCCTTGAAGAGTTGCTGCAACTGAGCAGGATCAATTCCCGGAACAGGAATGTGTGCGCCCACGCGGTACACCACCAGCGCGAGCAACAAAAACACAAGCCGACGACGCAAGTCTCCGAACTTGTCCGTCTTTGCTGTTTGAGCTGCGTTTGTTGCCACTTATTCGTCTTTCAGCTTTACTCAGGCAACGCTGCCGCCAGCAGCTTCTATAGCCGCCTTGGCACCGGCAGTTGCGCCGATACCTGTCAACTTGACGGCCTTCGAAACCGTACCGGTATTGACAACCTTGACAACTTTTGCCAATTGCCCAACCAGTTTTTCCTGCTTGAGAGTCAACAGATCGACTTCTGGCAAGCCCAATGCCTCCAGCGCGCTCAGCGTGATCTCAGCGTTGAATTTCAGCAAGTGCGACTTGAAACCTCTCTTGGGCAAGCGGCGCTGCATGGGCATCTGACCGCCTTCAAATCCGACTTTGTGGTATCCACCCGCACGGGACTTTTGTCCCTTGTGACCACGACCAGCCGTCTTTCCCAGCCCAGACCCGATACCGCGTCCAACGCGTCGTTTGTAGTGCTTGGCGCCATCTGCTGGCTTAATGCTATTGAGTTCCATCATCAACCTCTTAAAGCACACGGACCAGGTAACTGATCTTGTTAATCATGCCGCGAACTTCAGGTGTATCCACCAGCTCGCTGGTACTGCGAACTTTGCGCAATCCCAGTCCGCGCACGGTAGCGCGATGCGACTCTTTACAGCCAATCGGGCTACGCACCAACTGGATTTTTACGGTTTGTTGTGTAGTCATTTCGAAGTTCGCTATCAAACGAAGAGTTCTTCAACGGTCTTGCCACGCTTGGCTGCAACTTCAGCCGGAGTGGTAGATACCGACAGAGCATCGAGAGTGGCACGAACCATGTTGTACGGATTCGTCGAACCGTGGCTCTTTGCCACGATGTCGGTAATGCCAACAACCTCGAATACTGCACGCATGGGACCACCGGCAATAATGCCTGTTCCCTTCGGAGCAGGCGCCATCATCACATTGGCCGCACCGTGGTGACCTTTCACCGTGTGGTGAATAGAGCCATTCTTGAGGGACACCTTGATCATATTTCGGCGCGCTTCTTCCATCGCCTTTTGCACTGCAGCTGGAACTTCCTTAGACTTTCCTTTGCCCATGCCGATGCGACCTTCGCCGTCACCGACAACGGTCAACGCAGCAAAACCGAGAATACGGCCGCCCTTAACCACTTTGGTAACGCGATTGATCGCGATCATTTTTTCGCGCAGGCCGTCTTCAGGACCCTCTGCCTTACCCTGCATCTTCGCTTGAACTTTAGCCATTCTGTATTCCGATCTGCTTAGAACTGCAAGCCAGCTTCGCGTGCTGCATCAGCCAGCGCTTTAACGCGGCCATGGTACGCAAAACCTGCACGATCAAATGCGACTTTCTCCACACCGGCAGCCTTGGCCTTTTCAGCCACACGCTTGCCAATGATTTGTGCCGCAGCAACATTGCCGCCCTTGCCAGCCGCACCCAAAGCCTTGCGAACCTCGAGTTCGGCTGTAGACGCCGTAGCCAGGACCTTGCCGCCGTCGCCAGAGATAACGCTGGCGTAAATGTGCAAGTTGGTACGATTCACGGTCAAACGCGCAACGCCTTGCGTTGCGATTCGAATACGTGTCTGACGTGCCCTGCGAAGACGCTGCTCTTTTTTGGTCAACATGTTGCAGCTCCTTATTTCTTCTTGGTTTCTTTGATCGCAATCTTCTCGTCCGCGTAGCGGATGCCCTTGCCCTTGTAAGGCTCTGGCGGACGAACAGCACGAATCTCAGCAGCAATCTGACCAACGCGCTGACGGTCAGCACCCTTGATCAAGATTTCTGTCGGGGTAGGCGTAGCAACCGAAATTCCGGTCGGCATGTCGATATTCACGGGATGGGAATAACCAACCGCGAGATTCAACTTGGCACCGGTCGCCTGGGCCTTGTAACCCACACCAATCAGGCTCAATTTTTTCTCAAAGCCCTTGGTGACTCCAATCACCATGTTGTTTACCAGCTGACGCATCGTGCCAGTCATGGCATCCGCATCGCGGGAATCATTTGCAGGCTGGAAGCTCAGCTTTCCAGCATCGCTGCCAACCGTCACCAATGCATTGAGTGACATTTGCAACACACCGCCTGCGCCCTTGACGCTGATCTGGCTGTCTTTAATTGACACATCCACACCAGCTGGAACGATTACGGGAAGTTTACCTACACGGGACATTCAAATTTCTCCTCAATGTAGCGTTAAGCGACGTAGCACAGGACTTCACCACCAACACCTGTGGCGCGCGCCTTGCGATCAGTCATAACACCCTTGGGGGTCGTAACGATTGCGACACCCAGTCCGTTTTGAACCTGGGGTATAGCATCGCTTGCGCGATATACACGCAGACCCGGGCGGCTTACGCGCTCAATGCGCTCAATCACAGGGCGACCTGCGTAATACTTCAAGGCGATCTCCAGCTCGGACTTTCCGTCCGCCGTAGTTACCTTGAAATTGTCGATATAGCCTTCGTCTTTCAACACTTGGGCAATCGCAACCTTCACCTTGGAAGATGGTACGGAAACGGTCGTTTTGGCAACCATTTGCGCATTGCGAATGCGTGTCAACAGGTCAGCGATGGGATCACTCATGCTCATGTTTGGTTCTCCTGTCGCTTACCAGCTGGCCTTGACGATGCCAGGAATTTCCCCGGCAAAGGCCATTTCACGAATCTTGGCGCGACCCAGGCCAAAATGCTGGAACGTTCCACGAGGACGACCAGTGATGGCACAACGGTTACGCTGGCGGGTTGGATTGGAATTGCGTGGAAGCTTTTGCAGCCCCAGACGAGCAGCAGCGCGCTCATCATCGGTGCGTTTGAAGTCACCAGCAATTGCCTTCAGTTCTGCGTATTTCTTGGCATACTTTGCAGCCAATTTGTCACGCTTGAGCTCGCGCTCGATTAAAGCCATTTTAGCCAAGGGTCACCTCAGTTCTTGAACGGAAAACGGAAGCCAGTGAGGAGCGCCTTGCACTCTTCGTCGGTCTTTGCCGTCGTGGTGATGCTGATATTGAGGCCACGCAAGGCATCCACCTTGTCATATTCAATCTCAGGGAAAATAATCTGCTCTTTGACACCGATGTTGTAGTTGCCACGGCCGTCAAATGCACGACCCGAAATACCACGGAAGTCGCGAACACGCGGCAAAGCCACGGTCACAAAACGATCCAGGAACTCGTACATCTGCACGCCGCGCAAAGTCACCATGCATCCGATGGCCTGGTTTTCGCGGATCTTGAATCCTGCGATAGCCTTTTTGGACATCGTGACCACAGGCTTTTGACCGGCAATCTTGGTCAGATCGCTCACCGCGTGATCCATAACTTTCTTGTCGGCCACTGCCTCGCTCACGCCCATATTCAGCGTGATCTTGGTCAGACGCGGCACTTGCATCGGCGAGGTGTAGCCAAATTTGGCCATCAGCTCGGGAGCCAGCTTTTCACGGTATTGTTGTTGCAGACGTGCCATGCTTATGCCACCTTGATTTCTTCACCGCTGGACTTGAAAACGCGCGTGCGCTTTCCGTCAGCCAGCACCTTGATACCAACACGGTCCGCCTTGCCAGTTGCAGCGTTGAAAATTGCCACATTGGACTGATGGATGGGCATGGTTTTTTCCACAATGCCGCCGGCCGCACCTTTAAGAGGATTGGGCTTGGTGTGTTTTTTCACCAAGTTGACACCCTCAACAACCAGATGGGAATCATCCTTGCGCAAGGACACCGTCCCACGCTTGCCTTTATCGCGTCCTGCGATAACGATGACCTCATCGCCTTTGCGAATCTTATTCATGGCGCGTCCTTACAAAACTTCAGGAGCCAGAGACACGATCTTCATGAACTTTTCGGTGCGCAGTTCACGCGTAACCGGTCCAAAGATGCGGGTGCCAATAGGCTCCAACTTGGCATTGAGCAGCACTGCCGCATTGCCGTCAAACTTCACCAGGGAACCGTCGCCACGACGAATACCCTTGGCGGTACGAACCACGACAGCGCTATACACCTCGCCTTTTTTGACGCGGCCGCGCGGCGCAGCTTCTTTGATGCTCACTTTGATAATGTCGCCAACACTGGCGTAACGACGCTTCGAGCCGCCAAGCACCTTGATGCACAGGACGGATTTCGCGCCGGTATTGTCAGCAACTTCTAATCGAGATTCAGTCTGGATCATTTCAATATTCCCAACTTGCACCAGGAACAGCATCCGCCAGCTCACTGGCAAACACCGACACCGAGTCAGTCTTGGGCCCGCTGTCTGCAACGCAAACCACTCGCGCTACATTCATTTGGGCAGAAACTTGCGCTTTCTCAAGCGAAGCCCACTAGTATGCCACAAGTTTTCCGGCTCTGCAAATATTTTTTCACGCCATAAGCAGAATTGTGGGTGTCTGGTAGCCTCATTCGCCTGCGACAATGCGCCAAGGACGGTATTGGCAACGCCCTTGCTGTCGGCACCTGGAGTGATACATGTCGGAACACATTGCATTTATTGGCGGCGGCAACATGGCAACTGCCATGATCAGCGGCCTTAAATCCCAAGGCTTTCCGGTCCAACAGATCGACGTGGTGGAGCCATTTTTTGAGGCCCAGGCACGCCTCAAGTCCCAGTTCAACATCGAGGCGCGACCCAAGGCGGGGGCCTTTCTGGAGCGTGCGAGCATTGTGATTTGGGCTGTCAAGCCCCAATCCTTTGCAGATGCCACGCAGCTGGTTCAATCCCACTCACGCAACGCGTTACATATCAGTGTGGCTGCAGGCATCCCCAGCAGCAGTATCGCCAAGTGGCTAGACACGCAGCGCGTCATCCGGACCATGCCCAACACGCCTGCGCTGATTGGCAAAGGCATAACCGGCCTGTTTGCCAGACCGGCTGTGACCGAAGCTGACCGCGATCACGCTGAACGCATTATTCAGGGCATGGGAGAGTTTCTGTGGCTTGATTCCGAGGAGCAGCTGGACGCGGTGACAGCCCTCTCCGGATCGGGTCCTGCCTACATGTTCTATTTGATGGAGGCCATGACCGAGGCCGGCTTTCAGATGGGACTCACGCGCGCGCAGGCTTGCCAATTGGCAATAGCGACCTTCGTTGGCGCGGGCGAACTCGCACGTTCTTCCCAAGAACCGCCGGAGATTTTGCGCCAGCGTGTAACGTCAAAGGGTGGAACTACCTACGCCGCGATTTGCTCCATGGACGAAAGTGGCATCAAGGAGCGCTTTACCAAGGCGCTCTTTGCGGCCCACCAACGCGCAGGGGAGTTAGGGGCCGAGTTTGGCAAGTCCTGACTGGGATCTGCTACCCGCTTTCCCCTGTGTTCTGAGGCGCGCTCTGAGCACAGCCACCAATTAGTGACCATTTCTTAACCGGGAGACAGCGAAAATGAAGAAACGTGATTTTTTATGGGCCACCGCGATAGGCGCTGCGGCTCTGCCCGCCCACGCCGCAGCACAACAGGTGCCTAAATCACTCAAAGGACCGTCCATATTGACGGTCTCGGGGCTCATTGGCAAAGGAAACCGCGGCGCACTGGATCCGGCACTTGACCAGATGATGGTCAAGCAGAAGATCAAGTTCGACAAGGCGCATGCATTTGACTTTGCCACGCTCGCAGCCATGCCTGCGGTAACCATCAAGCCAACACTGGAATACGACGGCAAGGTGCACACATTGCGAGGGCCATTGCTTGCCAATGTGGCACGGGCGGCAGGCGCTCCCGAGGGTTCCCGGTTGCTGCTGCGTGCGGTGGATGGCTACAGCGTGGTGCTGCCCCTGGGCGACGCGGTCAAATACCGCTATATCGTTGCCACCCACCTCGATGGCCATCCCATGCCATTGGGTGGCCTGGGCCCGGTCTGGGCCGTCTACGAGGCGGACAAGTTTGCGGACATGATGGCCAAGTCTCTCGCAGACCGGTTTGCCCTTTGCCCCTGGGGCATGTACCACATGGAAGTGCAGGCATCCTGATCGCGGCGGTCTGCTGACCTTAAAGGCCTCTAAGGCCTCGTCGTATATAACTTTATTGCTATAAATTAGGCAGCATCCGCCAGAATTCCGGCGCACTGTAACGCTCTTTGAGGAAGTCAATCCACAAGCGCACCCGCAGCGGCAGGTGCTTGCGCTGCGGAAATACCGCATAAATTCCGTTTGGAGGCGCCGCGTACTCATCCAGCAAGGATTGCAATGCCCCATTGGCGATTTCGGCCTCGACTTCCCAGCTACTGCGCCAGGCAATACCGTAACCGCCCAGGCACCAGTCGTGCAGCACCTGCCCGTCCGAGCAATCCAACGGTCCGACCGGCTTGAAGTGAATGACTTCGCGCGCAGTGCCGCTGCCAACGCTGAACGCCCATCCCCGCGTTTGGGATGCATCGCTCGATAGCGTCAGGCAATCAAAACGCACAAGATCCTGCGGGCTGCGGGGTCGGCCATGACGCGCCAGAAAGGCCGGTGCCGCGACACACAGGCGCCGATTGTCGGCTAGTCGCACGCTGACAAGCGAAGAATCCGGCATATCACCAACCCGCACAGCACAGTCATAGGCCTCGCCCGCAATATCTACAACACGGTCACTGAGGTTGAGTGAAATAGTGACTTCGGGGTGCAGTGCACGGAATCTGGGAACCAGGGGCGCCACATGGCGCCGTCCGAAACCGGCAGGTGCCGTGATCCGCAAGTGGCCGCTGGCTTTGACGCCACCTGCACTGACACTGGCTTCCGCATTGGCCAGGTCAGCGAGCAGACGCTGACAATCTTCCAGAAACGCACTGCCCTCGTGGGTCAGTGTGATCCGGCGCGTGGTGCGCAGCAGCAGTTTGACGCCCAGACGCTCCTCCAGCGCATCAAGCCGACGACCCATGATGGCTGGCGCCACACCTTCAACCTGCGCGGCAGCCGTCAGACTGCCACGGTTGACCACCGACACAAATGATTCCAATTGTTTGAACTTGTCCATGCTACGGCCTGCGACCGTCACGGGGGAAGTTAGTGACTTTTTGGCACTTTTCCTTTATGGATATTGATCTTATAGCTATATATTTCATAGCACAATGCCATCCACATGCAGCTGCTCCACATCCGCCGCGCTGTAGCCCAGCGAGCGCAGCAGCTCGTCGGTGTGTTCGCCAAGTTTAGGCGGATTGAGGCGCAAACCCAGCCGCTCGCCGCCAAGTTTGATGGGTAGCAAAGGTACTTTGGTGGTGCGCCCGTCCGGCAATTCGATGGGCGTCAGGCCGCCGGTTGCATTGAGGTGCGGATCGTCAAAAAGGTACTGCGGGTCCGTAATGGGGGCGAACGGAAGACCATGACGCTCAAATACGCTGGAGAGTTCGGACGATGTGTGAACGGCTAGCCGCTCGCGCAGCAGGGGAATCAGCCACTCGCGCGCCAGCACACGACCGTTATTGGTGGCAATAGCCCCGTCAGCGGCAAGGTCTGCGTACCCGAAGGCATCGCAGAAGGTCTTCCACTGCCCGTCGCCCACGACCGCCAGGAATATCTGCTCGCCACCCTTGACCTTGAAGACGTCATAGACGCCCCACGGTGAAATCCGCTCCGGCATGGGGGCGGCGGCCTTGCCGGTGACGGCGAACTGCAACATGTGCTGCGCCACCAGAAAGATGTTGTTCTCAAACAATGCGCTCTGGACTTCCTGACCAACCCCGGTCTGGGCGCGCTGCATCAGTGCGGCCATGGCGCCCACGGCACCAAAAATGCCGCCCATGATGTCGTTGACGCTGCTGCCTGCGCGCAACGGGTCGCCAGGGCGCCCGGTCATGTAAGCCAGACCGCCCATCATCTGCACCACCTCGTCCAGAGCGGTGCGGTGGTCGTAGGGCCCGGGAAGAAAGCCCTTGTGGCTGACATAAATCAGGCGCGGATCAATTTTGCTCAGCGTTGCGTAATCCAGCCCGAGCTTTTGCATGGTCTGCGTCTTGAAGTTTTCACTCACCACATCAGCCGTGGCGATCAAACGCAAAATGACTTCGCGGCCCCTCGCACTGTGCAGATCAATCGCCAGACTCTTCTTGTTGCGGTTGAACAAGGGATAAAAACCCGCACCGGAGCCCAACAGTTTGCGCGTGCTGTCACCAGCCAGCGGTTCCACCTTGATGACTTCGGCCCCCAGGTCAGCCAGCACCATGCCGCAGGTCGGCCCCATCACCATGTGCGTGAACTCCACCACGCGGATGCCCTGCAGGGGAAGTGCTTTGTGCTCAGCCATGGCGTCGTTCATTGCATTGATTTTTGTCATGAATAGATTGATATTTTTCCATATAGTCTTCTTATTAAGTATGCAATACAGTACTCGCCTAGATTAGCAATTTTGTGCGCCTGCGCACAAGGGCGCTGAATCCTTCATACCCCGTCGCTTCGAACCATTGGAAAGGCTCACTCTCATGTCCACAACCACCACTGCCCGCACGCAGGTCAAAGGCCTGCAGGTTGCCACCGTTTTGCACCAGTTCATTGAAGAGAAAGTACTGCCAGGAACTGGCGTGACATCCGACGCATTCTGGACCGGGTTTGACGCGATTGTGGCTGACCTTGCACCCAGGAATGTGGCGCTGCTCGCAGAGCGCGACCGCCTGCAAACTGAAATGGATGCCTGGCACAAGGCCAACCCCGGCCCCATAACCGACATGCCAGCGTACCGCGCCCACCTGGAAAAAATCGGCTATCTGGTCGAAAGCCCCAAGAAGGCCAAGATCAATACCTTCAATGTGGACGCCGAACTGGCCAAACAGGCAGGCCCCCAGTTGGTGGTACCTATCACCAATGCCCGTTATGCACTCAATGCCGCCAATGCCCGCTGGGGCAGCCTGTATGACGCGCTGTACGGCACGGACGTGATTTCGGAAGAAAAGGGCTGCGAAAAAGTGGCCGAGAAGAATGGAAAAGTCATTGGCTACAACCCCAAGCGCGGCAAGAAGGTCATCGAGTACGCGCGCCACGTGCTGGACCGCACCGCTCCTCTCAAGAAGGGCTCGCATGTGGGCTCTACCGGCTACCGCGTCAACAAAGACGGCCAGCTGGTCGTTTCCCTGAAGGACGGCGGCACATCCAAACTGAAGGACAACAGCCAGTTCATCGGTTTCCAGGGCGAGGCCAAGGCTCCCACGTCCGTGCTGCTGCAGCACAACGGCCTGCATATCGACGTCATCATCAACCGCGCAACGCCCATCGGCAAGACCGACGCGGCCGGCGTGTCGGATTTGGTGGTGGAAGCTGCACTGTCCACCATCCTGGACCTGGAAGACTCCGTGGCGGTTGTGGATGCCGCCGACAAGGTGCAAGCCTATGGCAACTGGCTGGGCATTCTGCAGGGCACACTGGTCGAAAGTTTCGAAAAGGGTGGCAAGACACTGACCCGTGGCTTGAACGCTGACCGCATGTACACCGCGGCCAACGGCAAAGGCAAAGTGACCTTGCACGGCCGCTCACTGATGTTTGTGCGCAACGTGGGTCACCTGATGACCAACCCGGCCATCCTCTACACCGCCAAGGACGGCAGCACGCAGGAAATCCCCGAAGGCATCATGGACGCCGTGGTCACCACCGCCATCGCCATGCACGATTTGAAGCGCACCAAGAAAGACGCCATCCGCAATTCACGAAAAGGCTCGGTCTACATCGTCAAGCCCAAAATGCATGGCCCGGCCGAAGTCGGATTTGCCGCTGAACTGTTCTCCCGCGTTGAGAAAGTGCTGGGTCTGCCGGACAGCACCGTCAAGCTCGGAATCATGGACGAAGAGCGCCGCACCAGTGTCAACCTGAAGGCCTGCATTGCCGCCGCCAGCAGCCGCGTCGCCTTCATCAACACCGGCTTCCTCGACCGCACCGGCGACGAGATGCACACGGCCATGCACGCAGGCGCCATGATCCGCAAGGGCAACATGAAGACCAGCGCCTGGATCCAGGCGTACGAAAAGAACAACGTGCTGGTCGGTTTGAGCTGCGGCCTGCGCGGCAAGGCACAGATCGGCAAAGGCATGTGGGCCATGCCCGACCTGATGAAGGGCATGCTGGAGCAGAAGATTGCCCACCCCAAGGCCGGTGCCAACACCGCCTGGGTACCCAGCCCCACGGGTGCCACGCTGCACGCCCTGCACTACCACCAGGTGCTGGTCAGCGACATCCAGAAGGACCTGGAAAAGACCAACTACGAAAAAGCCCGTGACGGCATCCTGGCCAACCTGCTGCAAGTGCCGGTCACCGCCACGCCCAACTGGACAGCTGCCGAGAAACAGCAGGAACTGGACAACAACGCACAGGGCATTCTGGGCTACGTGGTGCGCTGGGTGGACCAGGGCGTGGGCTGCTCCAAGGTGCCCGACATCCACAACATCGGTCTGATGGAAGACCGCGCAACGCTGCGCATCAGCAGCCAGCACATGGCCAACTGGCTGCACCACGGTGTCGTCACCGAAGCACAGATCACCGAGACCTTCCAGCGCATGGCGGCCGTGGTGGACAAGCAAAACGCCGGCGACCCGCTGTACAAGAACATGGCTGGCAATTTTGAGACCAGCATGGCCTACCAGGCCGCCTGCGACCTGGTGTTCAAGGGCCTGGCGCAGCCCAGCGGCTACACCGAGCCCCTGTTGCACGCCTGGCGCCTGAAGGTCAAGGCGGCCTGACAGACTGAGCCTCGTCGACCCGAGACCCATGATTGCTATATAAAATATAGCAATCTATTCATATTCCACAAGGGCTGACTGCCAACTTGGCGTGTAGCCTCTTGATCCAGCGGCACCTGTGGGTGCCGTTGCTTATCCGGCGTTGTGAATGCTGTCCCCCGCGCGCGCGGCAGCACCCACACGCACCAGGTCATCCACCAAGCCACGCGCCCAGTCGGAAAAGTCGGTCTGTGCAAAATGTTTCTCGTGAATCAGCCTGAAGTAGGGCGTGGCCTGTGCCCAGCCTATGAAACTCTCCAGCGTCTGGCTCTGTGTTTCCAGCAATTTGAACTTCAGCAACACCTTGGCCGCGTGAAGGATGTGCCAGGACGGGTTCTCGGAAAAGCTGCGCAAGCGCGCGCGCGCGGCTGCAATGGATGCCGCCACACTGGTGAAGACAGACCCATGGCCCGGAATCACCACGGACGGGGCAAGCGTCTCGATCAGGTCCAGCGTCAGTCCGACCTCGTCAAAGGCATCCTGCCCTTCAAGCTCCGGAAAAACAACCCCAAACCCCCGCTCCCACAGCGCGTCTGCCGAGATCAGCACACGCGACTCCGGTTCAAACAAAATGACCGAGTGCGGATCGTGGCCCGGCGCCCCGTGCACCTCCCACTCGGTGTCGCCCAACCGCATCCGGGTTCCCGGCTGCAATACATCATCAAAGCGGAACTGCGGACAGGTCTGACCGGTGGGCCTGTAAGTCAGCGCGTCAGGATTCCAGTCTTTCACAAAGTCCGCATGCCCCGGAGGAATGAAGGTTTGCAAATGCGGATACGCCTGCTGCAAGGCCGCGTTGCCGCCGCAATGGTCGCTGTGCAAGTGGGTGTTGAGCAGGCGCTCCAGCGTGCGCCCGTTTAGTGCGGAGGCAACCAGCGCCAGTGTCTGATCTGCGTGCGTGGCATAGCCGCTGTCCACCAGCGCGCACGACTGCTGCCCGGTGATCAGAATATTGTTCGATGAGAGCCAGCCCCGTTCGAAAACCGTGATGCTGGCGGGAAGTGCGGTCGCGCTTGTTTTCATAGCCGTAGTGTAGGGAATCCTGTTGCCCACGCTACCCCCGTAAAATGCCCCACCCTTCGGAACTCCCCATGCTGCATTTCGACCTTCTCAAGACCGACCCCACCAGCCACGCCCGCCGCGGCACGCTCACGCTCAACCACGGCGTGGTGCAGACTCCCATCTTCATGCCAGTGGGCACCTATGGCACGGTCAAGGGCGTCATGCCACGCAGCCTGGAAGAAATGGGTGCGCAAATCATCCTGGGCAACACCTTTCACCTGTGGATGCGCCCGGGACTGGACGTAATGGCCAGCTTTGGCGGTCTGCATGCGTTTGAAAAGTGGAACAAACCCATCCTCACCGACTCAGGCGGCTTCCAGGTCTGGAGCCTGGGCGAAATGCGCAAGATCAGCGAAGAAGGCGTCAAGTTCGCCAGCCCCGTGAATGGTGACAAGCTGTTCTTGACACCCGAGATCAGCATGCAGATCCAGACCGTGCTCAACAGCGACATCGTGATGCAGTTCGACGAGTGCACCCCTTACGACACCAAGGGCCACATCACCACCGAGAGGGAAGCCCGTACGTCCATGGAGCTGAGTCTGCGCTGGGCCAGGCGCTGCCAGGCTGAATTCACCCGATTGGAAAACCCCAATGCACTGTTTGGCATTGTGCAGGGCGGGATGTTCGAAAACCTGCGCCAGGAGTCATTGGACGCGCTGGTTGAAATGAACTTTCCCGGATATGCCGTAGGTGGCGTAAGCGTTGGCGAGCCCAAGGAGGAGATGAACCGCATCATGGCGCATACCCCGCACCGTCTGCCGGCCCACAAGCCGCGCTACCTGATGGGTGTGGGCACGCCCGAGGATCTGGTGCAGGGCGTGGCCGAGGGCGTGGACATGTTCGACTGCGTGATGCCCACCCGCAACGCACGCAACGGCACCATCTTCACCCGCTACGGCGACCTGAAACTGCGTAACGCCCGCCACAAGATGGACCCGCAGCCGCTGGACCCCAGTTGCACCTGCCATGCCTGTGCCGGCACATCGGGCGTGTCATGGGAGCAGGGCGGGCGCGATGGTTTCTCCCGCGCTTACCTGCACCACCTGGATCGCTGTGGCGAGATGTTGGGCCCGATGCTGGCCACCGTGCACAACCTGCACTATTACCTGAACCTCATGCGCGAAGTGCGCGAGGCACTGGACGCGGGCACGTTCCCGGCTTTCCGGGCGCAATTCAAAGCACAGCGGTCAAGGGGAATTTGAACCGGCGGATGGTGTGACGCTGTGCGCCGGTTCCGCCAAGCAATGGTGGATCTCGATGGTGGCGTGGACAACCTCCTCGTGCACGGACAGACGCTCACGGACACCATCCGGTGTCAGCGCCGGATCGTCGCTCACCACCGTCATGGCGCACGCATAAACGGCCTTGCCCACACGCCAGACATGCAGGTCGGCAATGCGGGTGTTTCCCGCTGGGCCATCCGTTTCCACCACGTCCCGAATTTCTTCGACCACCGGATGATCCATCTCGCGGTCCAGCAGGACCTTGCCCGTATCCACGATGAGCCCCTTCGCCCATACGGCCACCAGCACCGCACCAGCGATACCCATGACCGGGTCAAGCCAGTCCCAGCCGTAGAGCCATCCCCCAAACAACGCCACGACAGCGAGCACCGACGTGGCGGCGTCCGCAATGACATGGAGATACGCTGACTTCAGATTGAGGTCGTGATGGTGACTTGCATCCGGGTGATGGTCGTGACCATGTCCATGACCGTGGCCATGGTCGTGATGATGGGCTTTTCCGAGGATGAGCGCACAGACGATGTTTACGCTCAGCCCCAGGACGGCAATCACAATCGCCTCCCGGTACTGGATCACCTGCGGCGATACGATTCTTTCGACTGACCCCACCAGCATCATCGCAGCAACACCCAGCAGGAATATCGCACTGGAGAATCCGCTGAGGATTTCAATCTTCCAGGTGCCAAATGCGAATCGCGGGTCGCTTGAATACCGCCGTGCTGTCGCGTACGCCAGAGTCGACAGGCCGATGGCCACAGCATGCGAACTCATGTGCCAACCGTCAGCCAACAGCGCCATGGAGTTGAACCACCAACCGGCAGCAATCTCGATGACCATCATGGCAACGGTGATCCACATCACGGTGCGCGTGCTGCGTTCGGCCACCTCACTGCCCGCATCAAAGACGTGACCGTGCTGGTGCCGCGAGAGGTTCTCAATCGGCATGCCAAGGCCCCCCGACGCACAGGATAGGGTGGTCAACCCCTGGCCGGCCAGGGTCAATAGCGTGGTGAATTTTTTTAACCCGCCTTGTCAGACATTGATGAGCTGTCGCAGCTGGGCAGCCACATCATTGGGATTGGCCTGACAGACCCACAGCCCGATATGCTCAAACCCGCCGGTCAGCTGTGTGCTGGCCAGCAGCTCCAGATAAACGCCTGCACCGGGGCCATTGTTGATATTGATGTTGTACGCCGGTGCCAGTCCCATTTGCGGCATGATGGTGATGATTGCCTGCATGGCGGCGACCATGGCCTTGACAAAATCCCGGCGTTCATCGGCGCTCAACTGGTGTATGTACTGCTTGTGGTGATCCTTGACCAGCACCAACATGTCATACGGACGCTTCATGAAATAGGGAACGATCAGCACCACATGGCCAAAGTCACGCACCATCAGCCGCTGGGGATTCTCGCGCAGCATGTACTCTGAAAAAGTCTGCTGGTTGCGCTGCATGAAGCTGAAGTTGTTGAAATAGCGCTGCGGCATGATGTTGCTGAAGCCGATTTGCTGGTGCCCGTGCGACAGGGATGCACCGGCTGCGTGACCGAAGTTCTTGATGATGGAGACATGCCCAAACGTCTTGGGGCCGTGGGCCATGTCCGGCTCACCCGAGCGGCGCGGCATTTTTTGCAGCACGCGGTCCGAAGCAGGCATAAAGCCTTCCGAATCCGTCAGCAATTTGTGTTCCAGAGTCGCCAGCCGGTCAAAACAGATCAGGCAGTCGTCCAGCGGCATGTTGTGCCAGTCCCGGTCATGTATCGACGACGTCCACTGCAGCAGGTGCATGCCGTACGAGCTGCGCCCATGGTGATAGGGATCCGGATACAGCGGCATGCCCCTGGCGCTTCCCTTCTGGCTTTCGACCGGGTGGAGTATGGGATACAGATTCTTGTTAATGAAGGTGAACCCCTCGCTCAGGGGTTGCAGATCGATCACCCCCGTACTCTTTGCCGCGCAGATCGGGCAATGTGCGTCACGGTTGTCAACCGGTGCCTCGGGGGCGGTTGTATGCAGACGGGCGGCGCGGGACGAGTTGTACACAATCACGTCGCCCGTGCGGGGGTCAATCTGGCACACCGAGTCGGGCAGGAACGCTGCCATCTGTGCGTCATCCAGTATGTCTTCCATGATCTCGCGGATCGAAAGATCATTGACATTGCGGGCGCTGATCAGCGCCTCAATGGCTTCCAGTTTCAGTTGCTGTGACTCTGCCATGGCATGAATATTAACGTGACTAATTTGGGCGTCAGCCGGGGCCATCACCCTGCGGGGCAATAAAAACCGTCAACACACCGGTGTAGCCATAGAGGTGGTTGCGGGCTATTTCACCGGCGGCAAAAAAGCCAACAAGGGGAACATCTCCCAACGCGCGGCGAACCAGTTGCATTTCGGCGCTGGGGCCGCCAAAGTGCGCCCCGCCACGCCCGGTACAGCTCACATATACCGCTCCGGCAATGCGACGCGCAGGGTGGGGTGCCGAATCCAGCGCCGAGGCCTGCAGGGCATGCGCCGTTTCCAGGGCGATTTCCTGCGGCTCCAGTTCCTCGCGAATCTCGGCACAGATGCGGGTCAGGTCCGCCCGTGCGGCCTGCACATTGCGCCTGCAGAATACAAGCTGTGCCCCTGCCTCCACCCGCTCGGCCACTGCCACAGCGCGACGACCGGTGTCGAGCCCGACGATATGGCGCACCAGAACGTCTTCGCCGAAATTGCCGGTCTTGCGCAACGCCGTGCCAGCGCCACCCTGGGAAGCACCCGGCGCTGCAACCAACCCGACCAGCGTGGCACGCACCACCTCCAGCGCCTGCTGGGGTTGCTCCAGCGAGATGACCAGGTCACGCAGCAACACGTCGAATGCGGGGTCGCCATCCAGCGAAATAACCACATGGTGTTCCGCCTCGGTCACCTGATGCACCGCCGACACCGGCATGCAGCCCTGCGTCACGCGTGACAGCAGGGCCACCTCCGGCCCGAACGCAACACCGCTCAAACCACCGCTGAATACGCCGCTGGCTGCGCCCTGGCCACGCACGTTGCCATTGCCCCCCACCGCAAACTGGACCGACTGACCCCGGCTGCTGGCCAACCCGCCAAACAGGTAACCGGCGTCCGTGCGTTGGGCCATCTCGCCAATCAACTCGCCCAGATCGACCGTCTCGGGGTCGGCATGCACCAGGGCGGTATGCGCTTCGAAACCCAGTCCCAGCGGCGCTACACCCGAAAACACCCGGTACTGGTCGCCCGGAATCTCCAGCAGCATGACGGCCAGCGCGGGCTCGTCCCAGTACTCCACGTTATTGGACACAATGCCCACCCCGACTGTGCCCGACCAGTCGGTGACCAGTGGCAACTCGGACGCCAGATGCTCGAGAATGTCCCGGGCAACCGCGGCGTAATGGTCGGTGATGTACAGCAGCGCCAGGGTGGGCGCACTGGCGTAGCCGTGCAAAGCCATTTGCGCACGCAGCTGCGCCAGCACCAGTGCACAGGCCATCTGCCACTGCGGATGCGTGGCATGGGCGTAGGGAAAGAGTTTCATTGCGGCCCTCGTTGCGGGCTACACGGCCGGCACCCTACCGGGGGCTGCGCGGGGCTGCCTTGCGGGCCGCGGGCTTGGTCGCACGCTTGACCGCACCACTGGCGGCTTTTTTGCCGGCCGTCTTGGCCGATTTCATGGCCTCTTTGGCCATGCCGCTGGCCATATTCTTGGTGACATCCATGGCCGTCTTGGCGGTAGCTTCCTTGAAAGCCCCCGCGGCAATCTGCTGAAACTGTTGCGTGAGCGAGCCCCACAGTTGCAACGGATCCACTATCGAACCCGCACCCACAGGGGTCTTGGCGGACTTTGCACCCGCGCCCGAGTGGCCGGTTGCGACATCCGTGATGGTTTTGGCGGTGGAGGCCGCGCGCTCGGTAACACGCTGGACACCGGTATGCACGGACTCCGCCGCTTTAAGCTTCAGGGCGTTGGCCACATCGCCAATATTGAAATTCATGCCCTTGAGCGTGGACAGGGTCATCTTCTGCACTTCCAGTGCCTGGATGGTGGCGCCGAGTGCGCGAGAGTTCTGCTCCAGCCAGAAGTGCACGGCCTTGAGTTCCTCAATGCGCTTTTCCAGTTCTTCAAGATTCAGCGTGGGCGCCACCCAATTGGCCAGATTGGGCATTTGCGGAATATTGTTGGTTGCACCTTTGGCCAGGTTTTGCAAAAAGTCAAAACCCGGAACAAACTTGCCAAAACCGGTTGCGTCTGTATCACTCATATGCACTCCATGGGCGGTTGTCTGAACTGAACACCCAACAGCTTACTCCAATGCGCGCCACCCATGTTGCACAAAAACAGCTGCCCGACCCGCCAGCAGAGCCTCCCACTGGTGGAAAAGGCCTGCCTTCAAACCCATGCAGCATGCGCGCTGACAAAACCACTGCGTGGTAACAGGCGGTGCTGCCGGTGCTCCAACTTTCTGTGTTTTGCCGCCGTAGGACTGCAATCCTGCAGAAAGCTGGCCTGGCGCAGACCGGTCAGAACGCGACTCACGGTCTCCGGTGCCGTGTGGACAATGCCGGCGATATCGGCCAACGTCGGCAGCGCACAGGTGGCGCCACCCTGCTTGACCTGTTGCCCGGCTTCGGCCAGCAAGACCAAAAGGCACTTCACACGGTCTTCGGCGGACCCGCTGCGCAACTGCACCATCTGTCGGCTGCGCTGGTAGCCTGAAATGACCGAAGCCATCAACATCTGTGGCAGTTGCTCCTCCAGCAGTTCCACAGCCACCAGACGTGAGGGTGTCAGTGCGCGCACCGCAAACCGGTCTTCCACGCCGAGCAAACTCTCGATGCCCAACAGATCACCGGGCATGGCCAGCCGCACCAGTGATTCCGAGCCATCAGCGCCAACGCTGTCGACGCGCACCGCGCCGCTCTCCAAGCGCCACACGGTGTGGATGTCAGTATTGGAGAGGGTCTCGCGCTGGGCAAGATCGCGCGTTTTCCGGCGACGCAAATCGTGTTTCATGGTCATGGCGCTCAGAACTTGACGTTCACACCCACGTACACCGAGCGCCCCATGCCCGGCACAGCAGTGCCCCACTGCGGGTAGTTGGGCAGTGCCGGGTTGGTCATGGTGGTGCCCTGGCCGGTGTAGGCGCCGCCTGTGGGCAGGTAGTAGAACTTGTCGAACAGGTTCTCCACCCCAAAGTCCAGGCGCACCTGCTTCCAGGCGTAGCTGGTGCGCAGGTTGACCAGGCTGTAGCCAGGGGTCTTGATCTCGTTGCGCACGCCAGACACCGTGTCCTTGGCTTGCACCATCAGCAGCTCCAGGCTGTTGTCCCAACCCGCCACCTTGTGGGTCAGCGCCAGCTTGGCGTTGAGCGGCATGATGTTGTACAGGCCATCACCCGTGTCCTGGTTGGTGCCGTTGGTGTAGTTCAGCAGGCCCTTGAGTCCGAAGTCACCCATGGCATTCTTGGCCAATGGCATATGGCCCGACAGATCCAGCCCGTAAATCCGCGCCGACTGGTTGACGAACTTGAGAACGCTGAACTGGTTCTTGACCTGTGTGGTGGACGCCAGGTTGGTGGTGGCGTTCCACTGCACGGCGTCGATGTAGTCGGCAACCTGGGTGTAATAGGGTGTGGCCTTGAAGCCCCAGCTGCCGTCGGTGGCATGCCAGTCAAAGGTGGCGGACAGCTTGTTGGCCTGCTCGGGCTTGAGGTTAAGGTTGCCGAAGTAACCGTTGCCATCGCCGACAAAGTTGTTCATCAGCGCCGCCATCTGCCAGGTGGACCAGGTGAAGCGCTCGTACACATTGGGTGAGCGGGTCTTGTGGGCAAAGCCGAACTCGATGGCGTAGTTGTCACTGGCGGTGTAGCTGGCCGCCGCGGTCAGGTCGGTGTTGTTGTCCGTTGTCTTGTGGTTGCGGGCGTTGAAGGCATTGGCGTCACGCGCCTGAAAACCCATTCCGGCGGGGTTGTATCCAATGGCTGCGCCGGCATCCATGGTGACCTGCTCGTAGCGCGCGCCCAGCAGGGTCATCCATTGTGCGGTCTTGCGGCCTTCCCACTCGGCAAACACCGCGCTGCGGTCGCGCTGGCCGTCGCGGATGTTCCAGAACGTGCCAGGTGACATGCCGCCACCCGATGGTGCCCACCAGTCGTTGATGCGGTATTGCTGGGCTTCTCCACCCACGCGCAGTACATCCTGCCCGCTGAGGTTGATGTCTCCCTTCACGTTGACACCCGTGGTCTTGCCTTCTGTAAACATGGGCATGCCCGCAGCGCACGTGGAACTGACGGGTGCACAGGGCGTGCCAAACAACGCCGTGGGGCCGCCGGAGCCCACCGGGGGCACACCGTTGCCGTACCAGTAGCGCTTGTCCGCACCGAAGTCCATGAAGTGGTCCACCTTTTCCTGGTAGGCGCGTGCCTCGAGTGCTCCCCAGTCAAACTGGCCCGCATAACGCAGATTCACACTCTTCTGGGTGTTGTCCAGCATGTCCATGCGCTGGTTCGGGTACAGCTGGAATGGCATATCCTGAAAACCCAGCTTGGCCTGGAACAGGTGGTTGTCGTTCTTGAACGCCAGGCCCACGGTCTGGTTGCGTGTCTCATAGGCCGTAGAGCCCACTTCGTTGCGCGGCAAGTTGCGCCCGGCACGGCCCGTGAAATCGTAAGTCTTGAAGTCGGCACCCGCGGCGTAGTTGTCGGCCTTGCTGGTGGAGCCGTAGTAGCTGATGCCGAATGCATCTGTAGCGTGCATGACGGACACGTTTGCGCCGCGCGCCCTGTTGTTACTGCGGTAGAAGGCACCGATTTCGCCCTTGGTGATGCTTTGGCCGCTTGCCGCAAACTCGGGTGCACGCGACTCCGCCAGAATGGTTCCGCCAATGCTGTCGCCGCCCGCACTCACGGGAGAAATGCCGGCGAAGACCTTGAGCACGCCCACATTGGTCGGGTCGAGGTATGACAACGCCGGGTTCATGTGGTTGGGGCAGGACGCAATCAGGTCCATGCCATCGACCTTGATACGCAGGCGGTCGTCCGCCAGCCCGTGGATGACAGGCAGACTGGACACGCCACCGGCGCCATACAGACTGACGCCGGGGATATCGGAGAGCAGGCTGGCCGTGTCGCTGGTGGAGGACAGGCGCGGCGCCAGGCCGGCCCTGTCCAGTTGGGTGGCGCCGGGTGCGGCGCTATCCAGTTTGGAGTCGCTGACCGTCACTGCGGGCAGGGTGATGGGTTTGACATCGGCGGCAATGGCGTTGCCGCACAACATGCACAGGGCGGGCATGGCGAAGGACATCGCCACGGAGAGTTTATTGACTTTGAAATATGGCATGAACAGGACCTCTTCTTCACTATAAAAAGCGAAACCAGCCCTTTTGGAATGGGCGTGTAACGCTATGAATTCAATAGCTTAGGAAAAGGCCGGAGGCCCGCGCGGCGGTGGCGCGAAAGTGCGCGCTTCGGAGTAGAAAAAAACCTGCCAGACCGTGGTCTCCCGTTGTCGATCCTGAACCAGGAAGGGGTAAGGCAACGGTTCGTTTATCAATGCCACTCGGTCTGTGGATTGCAGGCAAAACGGGCAGTGATCGAGCGTGGCGACCGGCTCGGGCTGGGGTGCGGAGTCCTGAGTCGCCGACGCAGTGTCGGCAACCACCCATCGGGAACCCTGGGTGGTACAGATTTCAATGCCTTGCGCTGCCTGCCCCCGGGCAAGCACCAAGGCGTGGGAGACCGACGGGGCAATGGCCCCCAGCACCGCAATGAGCACAACCAGCCACACCACCCAGGGGCGGTGCAGCGTGCTGCGATGCGGTGACTTTGTCATCGGGAGAAACGCCTGTCTTTACATCTTGTGCTTGCTGTGGTCCATGGCAGGCATGTCCGCCGGCTTGGCACCGGGTGCCGTCATGGAAACCGGCAGGGTGATTTCTGTTTTGGTCTCCACACCCTTGGCATCCTTGAACACCAGCGTCATGGGAATGGTCGTGTCTTTCTGCAAGGTGCTCTTCAGGTCCATCAGCATGACGTGGTAACCACCGGGCTTGAGTTCAACCGCCTTGCCTGCGGGCAGATCCAGACCGGGGATGGCGCGCATCTTCATCACATCGCCTTCCATCTTCATTTCATGCACTTCGGTCACACCGGCCACAGGGCTGGATGCGCTGACCAGCTTGGCACCGTCTTTGGCGGTGAGTTTCATGAAGGCGCCGGTGGCCTTCTGACCCGGCACGGTGGCGCGGGCCCAGGTGTCCTTGATTTCCACGGTTTGGGCCAACAGGGCGCCGCTGGAGAGAGAAAGGATGATGGCGATTGCTTGGAGTTTCATGGTGCTTCCTTGGTAAAAATGGATTTTTGGGTACCGCGCCCTGCGCCAGCCGTGGTGCGGCGTCGCTGGCCTGGGCCGAATGGTGATGCACTGCGTTACAGTCGCGCACCACGTGTTCGGCGACAACGTAAATTCGTCAAAAATGCTCCCAACCCCCGTATAACGGGCATCAGACGCTACGAATTCAATAGCTTACAGATTGGGAGGACCGCGCGCCGGCAAGGGCGCAGCGGTTCGCGCAGCAATGTGCGCGCTGGGAATGGCCTGAAGGGCGTAGGCCAGGGGTTGGGCGGGTTCTGCAGCCAAGTGGGCTACAGGAGGCGGTGCCACCATGGGGGCACACAGAGGGCAATCCATGGTGTTGGCCGTTACGTCGGTGGCGCTGCCGTCATCGGCCTGCACCAGCATTTTCATGGCACCAGACCCGGTGCAGACCAGCAAGATATCCTGCGGCTTGACGATGGGCGACGCCACAGCAACGCCCAGCGACAACACAAACCAGGCCAGTACAAGGCGGCTCAGAAATGTGAAATGGCGCAGGGTTTGCATGGCGCGATTATCATCCAGAGTCCTGACTCATCCCTTAACCTGGGTGAATTTTCCCGCCATGATGCACTACACGTTCCTCTCCGCGACCATTCTGCTGGTGCTCATTACCGACCCGATCGGCAATATTCCGATCTTTGCCAATGCGCTCAAAAACGTGGCGCCCGAGCGCCGCGCACGGGTCATCCTGCGAGAGATTTCCATCGCCTTTGCCCTGCTGCTGACGTTCATGTTTGTGGGCGAGAGTTTTCTGCGCGTAATGAACCTGAGCGAGCTGGCGCTGCAAATCGGCGGCGGTGTGATCCTGTTCCTGATTGCGCTGCGCATGGTGTTTCCGCCACCCGCCGGGGCTGCGGACGCCGAGCAGCTGGCCGAGCCGCTGATCGTGCCATTGGCCGTTCCGGCCATTGCAGGGCCATCCGCCCTGGCCACTGTGCTGCTGCTGGTGTCGCAACAGCCCGAGCGCCGGCTGGAATGGATTGGCGCGCTGTGCGTCACCATGCTCATCAGCGCCGCGGTGCTGGTGTCCGCCGAGCGCATCCAGCGTGTCATCGGCACACGACTGGTCACCGCTGTCGAACGCCTGATGGGATTGGTGCTGGTCTCGGTGGCCATCGAGATGATGCTGCGCGGCGTCAAGACCTTTGCCTTGCAATTGATGCGCGGGTAGACGCTCAGGCCGTTCGGAGACATTTTGATTGGCAGCACCCGATTCTTGACACCCCAGCGCTTGCTGTGGGCATCCATCGCCGTTGCGGTCATCACCATCACGCTCAAAACGCTGGCATGGTATGTCACGGATTCGGTGGGCCTGCTGTCGGACGCCATGGAGTCGTTTGTCAACCTGGCAAGCGCCATATTTGCACTGATGATGGTGACCATTGCCCAGCGCCCCGCTGATGTGGACCACCCCTATGGTCACCACAAGGCAGAATATTTTTCGTCGGGGTTTGAAGGCATCCTGATTGTTGGCGTGGCTGGAGGAATCATCTGGGCGGCAGTATCGCGTTTGCTGGAGCCCCAACCCCTGCAGGAGCTGGGATGGGGTCTGACCCTGTCGATCATCAGCTCCGCACTCAACGGGCTGCTGGCCTGGGCCATGTTCCGTTCAGCCAAAGTGCATCGCTCTATCGCGCTTGAAGCCGATGCGCGGCATCTGGTCACGGACGTATGGACGTCGGCTGGCGTCGTGGCAGGACTGTTCGGCGTGGCGCTGACCGGCTGGCTCTGGCTGGATGCGGTGGCGGCCATCGGCGTTGCACTGAATATCCTCTGGGAGGGCGCCCACCTCATGTGGCGCTCGTCGCAGGGACTGATGGACGAGGCGGTAGAACCCGATGTGCTGCGCGACATCCAGACCACACTGGCGGGGTTCGACCAGCAAACCATCCGCTTTGACCATGTCATGACGCGCCGATCGGGTCAACGCCGCTTTGTGGACCTGCACATGCACATGCCGTCCAACTGGACGCTGGGGCGTGCAGCGCAGGTTCGCAGCCAGGTCGAACAGGCACTGATGCAAGCCGTCCCCGGTCTGCGCGCAACCATTCAACTGCTGCCGCGCGATGTGGAGGCCCACTTCGACGACCCGCAGGACGGCAAGCCGCCCGAGCCCGGTCGTTAGCCGCCGGCGCAGGGCGCGCGCTGCAGTCGCGTGATCAACGGGGAGCGGTTACTTCCTGCTCGATAGCGCCAAACAGGCTTTGGCCGTCCAGACCCTTCATCTCGATGCGGATGGTGTCGCCGACCTGCATGAAGGGGGTGATGGGCTGCCCGTCCTGCAGGGTTTCCATGGCACGCTTCTCAGCAATGCAACTGTAGCCACGAGGCCATTCGGTGCGCTGCTTGGCGCCGCTGCCTTTGGTCACGCCCTTGTTGCTGACCGTACCGGAGCCGATGATCGAACCCGCGCGCACGTTACGCGTTTTGCACAGATGGGCGATGAGCTGGCCGAAATGGAACGTCATTTCGGGGCCGGCGTCGCACATGCCGACCTTGCGGCCATTCCACACGCTGTGCAGAGGCAGATGCACGCGTCCCTTGACCCAGGCATCGCCCAGTTCGTCGGTTGTGACCGCCACCGGGCTGAAAGCCGTGGCCGGCTTGCTCTGCACAAAACCAAACCCCTTGGCCAGCTCCGCCGGGATGAGGTTGCGCAGGCTCACATCGTTGACCAGCATCACCAGGCGAATGCTGTCCAGCGCACGGTCCGCAGCACACCCCATCGGCACATCGCCCGTCACCACGGCAATCTCGGCCTCAAAGTCGACCCCGAACGCTTCGTTCACACACACAATGGGCTCACAGGCACCCTGCAGGTCGTCGCTGCCCCCCTGGTACATCAGGGGATCGGTGTAAAAGCTCTCGGGCACCTCGGCACCACGCGCCTTTCGCACCAGTTCGACATGGTTCAGATACGCCGAGCCATCGGCCCACTGGTAAGCCCGCGGCAGGGGCGCCATGCACATTTTGGGATCAAACGGGAAGGCATGGCGGGCGCGCCCCTGATTCAGGCTGGCATACAGGTCCTGCAGCAGGGGCGAGCGGTAATTCCAGTCGTCAAGCACCTGCTGCAGGGTATTGGCAATGTGGGAGGCATAGACCGCCAGGCTCAGGTCGCGCGAGACAACGACCAGCTGCCCGTCGCGCGAGCCGTCTTTGTAGGTTGCAAGTTTCATGGCGGGATTGTCGCTCTGAATTAAACTCAAGCGCCCCATGAACACCACCCAATCGCACCCCGCCAAACGCCACCGCTGGCGCCTGGCCGCCCTCACGGCACTGGTGCTGCTGGCACACTGGGCGCTGCTGCGCGCTGCGCCGCTGCACCGGGAAACTCATGAGAAACCAGCCACAGACCCTGTCCAGTGGGGGTTTTCCACCCGCATCCTGCCGCCAGAGCCTGCCCCCCTTGCAACCGAACGCCGTGCGGCTGCGCCACAGCCGGCAACACCACGTCCACCAGCGGTCAACGTGGAGAAAAAACCTGCTGCAGCCGCTGCAGCCCCCGTGGAATATAACCATAAAGCTATTGAATCTGTAGCACTTCCACCTGCTCCCAGCTCTGCAATAGCGCAGCCTCCCCAGCTGCTGGCCGCGGCCACGCCCGAGGCACCGGCCAGGGCATCGGTGACCCGGGCGACACCCCGCATTGCCATACCGCCCCCGACCCGGCTGAAATACGAGATCAAGGGCGAAGTGAAAGGGTTTCCCTACAGCGTCAATGCCGAACTGGTGTGGATGCAGGACGGGACGACCTACAACGCCCGTATGGAAATGAGCCATTTCCTGCTCGGCTCGCGCGTGCAGACCAGCACCGGACAGTTGACGCGCAACGGGCTGGAGCCCACACGATTTGGTGACAAGGTGCGCAGTGAAGTTGCCGCCCACTTTGTGCGCGATAAAAACAAGGTGAGCTTCAGCGCCAACACCCCTGACGTGCCCCTGCAGAGTGGTGCACAGGACCAGTTGAGCGTATTCATCCAGCTCGCCGCACTGTTTGCAGGCGACCCCAATGGCTTTGCGCAGGGCAGCACCCTGCCCTTTCAGGCGATTGGACCGCGTTCAGCCGAGTCCTGGGTGTTCACCGTGGGCACCCAGGAGACCCTGGAGATGCCGGGTGGCGCCATCAGCGCTGTGCGCCTGTGGCGTGACCCCACCGGAGAATTCGATCCCAAGGCCGAAATCTGGCTGGCGCCCGATGTAGGCTATTTGCCGGTGCGCATCCGACTGACGCAGCCCAATGGCGACTTTGTCGACCAGCAGTGGCTCAGCACACAGCGATAGCTCCGCTATCGACGCCCCAAGCGCGTAAACCCTTGATTTTTGGGGGACTGTGCCTACTTGCGATAGAAGACCTATCATCCTTCACTATGCACACGCTCTACGATTCAGAAACCTACTCCGTCACCCACATGCTGGCCAATGGCGAGGCCAACGGCCAGCCGGCGCCCGGCGTCTTCAAGACCGAGCAGTACCCCGAGGGTGTGCCCGCGATGGCACGCCACGGCTTTGAGATCATCGACAAGCGTTCGGGGAAAGAGGTGTATCTGGATGGTTCCTGGGCGGAACTGTTCCAGCAGCACATCATGGCCTGGCAGATCAACACCCCCACCCAGGAAGAAGTGGAAGGCACACTGGAGCAATATGCCGAACTGGCACAAAACCCGGTGGTGGTGCACTGAGGCCTGAGACGCAGCGATCTTTCCACCGTTCGATCCATGCTGCGACAATGGCCGCACCATGAGTCAGACCTACACCCTCACCCTGTCATGCCCGGACCGCCTGGGCCTGGTGCACGCCGTTTCGGGCTTCCTGATGGAGCGCGACGGCAACATTGAAGAAGCCGCGCAGTACAACGACCCGGCCACCGGACTTTTTTTCATGCGCGTGCAGTTCAGCTGCGTGCGCCTGGCCTACGCCGAACTGCACTCAGCACTCGAAACGTTCGCCAAGCCCTTTGCCATGCAATGGAGTCTGCACGGCACGGACCAGCCCATGCGCACCGTGCTGCTGGTCAGCAAGGAGGGGCACTGCCTCAACGACCTGCTGTTTCGCTGGAAGAGCGGCCTGCTGGCACTCGATATCCGCGCCATCATCTCCAACCACCGCGACTTTTATCAGCTGGCCGCCAGCTACAACGTGCCGTTTCACCATATTCCGGTGACCGCCGCCACCAAGGCCAAGGTGGAAGAGCGCCAGTTCGAGATCATTCAGGCCGAAGGTGCCGAATTGGTCGTGCTGGCGCGTTACATGCAAATCCTGAGCGACGACTTCTGCAAGAAACTGGCTGGGCGCGCCATCAACATCCACCACTCGTTTTTGCCCAGCTTCAAGGGCGCCAAGCCGTACTACCAGGCGCACGACCGGGGGGTGAAACTGATTGGCGCGACCGCCCACTATGTGACGGCGGACCTGGACGAAGGCCCCATCATCGAGCAGGACGTGGCACGTGCGGACCACAGCAAAACCGTGGATGACTTGACCGCAATGGGTCGGGACACGGAGAGTCAGGTGCTGGCCCGCGCCGTCAAGTGGCACAGCGAGCACCGTGTGCTGCTCAACGGCCACAAGACCGTGATCTTCAAGTAAAAAACCTCTTTGCCCTCGCAGCTACATCGTCAGTAGCTGCAACTTTTATAGCAATTTCGCCATCACTTCACCCAGGCGTACAGGCGTGGCGGGTTGCCATTGGCCATTGAAAGCCATGGCGGATTTGGGGAACAGCAGCACCACGGTGGAGCCCAGCATGAAGCGGCCCATTTCTTCGCCCTGGCGCAGGCTGACAGCACCAGGCTCGTATGTTTTTTCCCACAGCCGCCCCGGACGGGGCGGGTTGACCTGACCGTGCCATACCGTGGCCATGCTGCCAACAATCGTGGCGCCCACCAGCGAGAGCACCATAGGGCCATGCGCCGTGTCAAACACGCACACCACACGCTCATTGCGGGCAAACAGACCCGGGACGCCGCGCGCCGTGGTCGGGTTGACCGAGAACAGGTCGCCAGGCACGTAAATCATGCGTTTGAGCGCCCCGTCGCATGGCATGTGGATGCGGTGGTAGTCACGCGGGCTGAGATAGATGGTGGCGAAGTGGCCGTCCTGAAACTGCGCGGCCAGCACCGCGTCGCCGCCCACCAGCGCGGTGGTCGAATAGTGGTGGCCTTTGGCCTGAAAGATCTGGTCGCGCGCAATCGCTCCGAACTGGCTGATGGCGCCGTCCACCGGGCACACCCAGTCGGCCTGCGCCAAAGGGCGCGCACCGGGTTTCAACGCGCGCGTGAAAAAATCGTTGAACGTGGCATAGCTGGCAATATCCGGATTGGCAGCCTCGGCCATGTTGACCTGGTAGCGATTGACGAACCAGCGGATCACGGCCGTGGTGGTGTTCCCTGCCCGCGCGTTGGCGAACTTGCCGGCCAGTGCGGTCAAGGCCTGCTTGGGGATCAGGTACTGCGGCAATACCGCGAGGGTGTCGGACACGGCAGTTCCTTCTGGTTGGTATGGGTCGGACAGGCTCAAGGCCTGAGTGCGGGCGGATTATAGTGAGCGGATGACACGCAAACCCCGGGGAGCACTCGGGGCAGGCGCCGGGAGCGACTTTCACCTATACATGCACGATGCACAAATCCTCCAGCGACTGCTCTCTCTGAACCCAAAGCGTGCGCTAGCCGGTTCGTATTTCGGTGGCTTTGGGCTACCATTCACCATGATTGCCCACGACAAGTCATGAAACCCTCCCAAACTCTGGAACTCCACCGCAGCGCGGTATTGGAGGCGGCTTCACGCTTCCGAACGGCGAACCCGCGCGTTTTTGGTTCTATCCTCTACGGACGCGATGCCGAGGGAAGTGATATCGATTTGCTGGTGGACACCTTGCCTGGAACCACGCTGTTCGATCTGGGTGGTTTGCAGGTTGAGTTGGAGGAGTTGCTGGGCGTCCCCGTTGATTTGCTCACACCTGGCGACCTGCCCAAGAAGTTTCGTGCCCAGGTGCTGGCGGAGGCTCGGCCTATATGAGTGCGATCAATCGCATTCCGGATTACTTGGGACACATGCTGGAAGCCGCTACACAGGCTTGTGCCTATGTCGAAGGGCTTCAAAAAGAAGACTTTCTGGAAGACAAGAAGACCCAGCAGGCAGTGGTTCTTAACCTCATTTTGATTGGTGAAGAGGCCGCGAAATTATTGAAGGATCATGAGGACTTCGCACTTGCGCATCCCCAGTTGCAGTTGCGAAACATGAAAGGCATGCGCAACCGCATTGCCCATGGGTACTTTGAAATCAATCTGGACACGGTTTGGGAAACCGTACAAACGGCATTGCCGATTTTGAGGCGACAACTTACCGGCATCATCGACGGTTCGCGGTGAAGCTAGGAACCCAGCACAGTTTGCGCAATGTCCGCCGCCCGAATCCCCCCTATCCAGTGCCTGCTGACCTTCGAGGCGCTGGCGCGTCTGCGCAGCGTGACGCAGGCCGCCGAGGAGCAGTGCGTTACCCCCAGCGCGGTGAGCCACCGGGTGCGGCAACTGGAAGAAATCATTGGTACCAAGCTCTTTGGCCGGGCTGATTTTTCGCTGACTACCGAAGGCAGCGAATACCTGGCCCATGTGCGCGAGGGGCTGGCTATCCTGCAAAAATTCCCCAGCTCGGCGGCGGCACCCGGCAAGCGCAAGCTGCGCCTGGCGGTGACACCCACGTTTTCGCGCTCCATCCTGATCCCGCGCCTGCGCCAGTTTACCGATGCCTACCCCGAGATCGACCTGACGCTGCAGGTATCCATTCCGCTGCTGGACGTGGTGGCCGAGGACGCCGACCTGATGGTGCGATTCGGCCCGGGGCGCTATGCCGACATGGAACACGCGCTGCTGATGAAGGACGAGGTCACGCCCCTGGCTTCACCCGCCTTCGTGCGCGAACACGGCCCGTTTGACGCGGCGCACGATCTGCAAGGCGTGCCCCTGCTGCGCAGCCCACTGGAGCCGTGGCGCACCTGGTTTGCGGCGCGCGGTCTGGACTGGCCCGAGCCCATCGACGGCTCGCAGTTCAACGACATCGGCCTGATGTGCGACGGCGCCGCTGCGGGTATGGGTGTGGCGCTGGTGCGCCTCAAGCTGGGCGCGCCCTGGCTGGAAAACGGCTCGCTGGTGCGCCTGGGTGGCAATGACGTCTTTTGTACCAATGTGCCCAGCCCGCACGCACACTACCTGTGCTGGCGCACCGGCATGATGGACCGCTGGGAGTGCGCGGCCTTTGCCGAGTGGCTGAAAAAAGCGGTGATGTGATGAAGCCCCCACGCTTGTCGCTTCGCGTACTGCCCTGCCCCCCAAGGGGGCGCTGGTCGTCTTGAGGCGGCCCGGCGTCGACCATGCCGCCAAATTTCACGATGGCGGTTCAATTTCTTCACGCCACCACCACACAGATTGGCGTACAGTCATCGCATGAACGCACCCACATCCCCATCCGAAACCGAGTTGCTACAAAAAGCAGAGCTGCAAAGCAAGGTAGTAAAAGGGCTGGAAGCCCATTTACCTTCAAGCGCACTGCTGTGGAACCGTGAGGACACCACGCCCTACGAATGCGACGGTCTGACCGCCTACCGCCAGCACCCGCTGGTGGTGGCACTGCCGGAGACCGAGGCGCAGGTATCGGCTGTCCTCAAAACCTGTTTCGAGATGGGCGTGCCGGTGGTGGCGCGCGGTGCGGGCACGGGGCTGTCGGGTGGCGCCATGCCGCACGCCATGGGCGTGACCCTGTCGCTGGCGCGGTTCAACAAGATATTGAAAATGGACAAGCGCAGCCGCACGGCCGTGGTGCAATGCGGCGTGCGCAACCTGGCCATCAGCGAGGCGGCGGCCCCCCTGGGCTTGTACTACGCACCGGACCCCAGCAGCCAGATCGCCTGCACGATTGGCGGCAACGTGGCTGAAAACTCGGGCGGTGTGCATTGCCTGAAATATGGCCTCACGCTGCACAACGTGCTCAAGGTCCGCGGCTACACCATCGAGGGCGACCCCATCACCTTTGGCAGTGACGCGCTGGACACACCGGGCTATGACCTGCTAAGCCTGGTGGTGGGCAGCGAGGGCATGCTGGCCATCATCACCGAGGTCACGGTCAAGCTGGTGCCCAAGCCCATGCTTGCGCGCTGCATCATGGCCAGCTTTGACGACATGCGCAAGGCGGGTGACGCGGTGGCCGCAGTCATCGCCGCAGGCATCATCCCCGCCGGGCTGGAAATGATGGACAAGCCCATGACCGCCGCCGTGGAAGACTACGTGCACGCGGGTTACGACCTCAACGCCGAGGCGATTTTGCTGTGCGAGAGCGATGGCACACCTGAAGAGGTGGAAGAAGAAATCGGCCGCATGAGCGAGGTGCTGACGCGCTGTGGCGCCACCGCCATCGCCGTGAGCCGCGACGAAGGCGAGCGATTGCGCTTCTGGAGCGGACGCAAAAATGCATTCCCGGCCAGCGGGCGCATCAGCCCGGACTACATGTGCATGGACAGCACCATTCCGCGCAAGCGCCTGGCTGACATCCTGCTGGCCATTGCCGAGATGGAGAAGAAATATCAGCTGCGCTGCGCCAACGTGTTCCACGCAGGCGACGGCAACCTGCACCCGCTGATTCTGTTTGATGCCAACGACCCCGACCAGCTGCACCGCTGCGAGCTCTTTGGTGCCGAGATTCTGGAAACCAGTGTGGCCATGGGCGGCACGGTAACGGGCGAGCATGGTGTGGGCGTGGAAAAGCTCAACAGCATGTGCGTGCAGTTCAGCGCGGCCGAGAACGCGCAGATGTTTGGTATCAAGCACGCGTTTGACACCAAGGGACTGCTTAACCCCGGCAAGGTGATTCCGACACTGCACCGCTGCGCCGAGTACGGCAAGATGCTGGTGCGCGGCGGGCAAATCAAACACCCGGACCTCGAGCGGTTTTAGGCGCAATCCACGCAGGGCCTGCGCGTGCTGGCCCTGCAATGACACGCCTGCATAGCAAGGATGTGTTCCGGCAAGGTCATATGCGCGGTGAACGACTGCAGAAAACGCAAATCGCTCATCAGAACTTTTCGCCGCGAATGAACCGGGCAATCCCGGCAACCACTTCGGCCTCCTGGTCGACAAAGCCGTGTGGCGAACGCCCTTCGCATGCATTGATACCCGGCGGGCCATCGTAAGCCGGACCACCGGCAATGGTGACGACCTGTTGTCGTACCCCCCGAGTCCTGGCTGTCACCTTTTCCATGGCATCCGGTGGCGAGCGGACGCACCTGTCCGCGGCATGCCCGATCAGGAGCAAGGGCTGGCGTATGGCCTCCAGTGGCAGATCAAACACGGTCTGCGCCACCCACGTCTTCTTTGCTGCGCTTTGGCCCGACATCAATGCCGAGGTGAGCACAACCCCGTCGTGCGCCGCAGGACCCGATAGCCTGGCGGCGGCATTTGCTGCGGAAATGGATCCCCGGCTCGTGCCGACAACCCAGACCGAACCCTGCGTGCGCCTGCGCAGATCGGCGATCACCTTTCCAATATCCACCGCATGTTGGGAAGCAGACCGGAATCCGGCGAGGCCATCTTCACCCTGGAAATCGGATGGCGCGTCGAGCAGCGCCGTACCAAAACCCGACGCATTGAAAATGGGGATCGACCGGACAAGTGAATTTCCCTTCAGAGCACGGGGACAGGCTTTATCGTCAAGATTGACATGGCCCGAGCCTCCGGGAAGCAGCAGCACCGTGATCCGGCTT
The DNA here is from genome assembly GCA_052034395.1 of Pseudomonadota bacterium. Taxonomy (GTDB): domain Bacteria; phylum Pseudomonadota; class Gammaproteobacteria; order Burkholderiales; family Burkholderiaceae_C; genus Allorhodoferax. The sequence goes on along the minus strand of JBPOIP010000121.1, from coordinate 47,238 downwards.
TGTTGCTGCTCGTTTTCCGGTGGCGGTACAAACGCATACCGCGTTGTGCTGTTGTCGTGGGTCTCCACCACCATCACAGTGCCGCATGTGTCCATGCCAGATGCGGGCTGGGCTTGTGAAAGACCGATTGAGGCCAAAAGCAACAGCGGCGCAACGAAGGGAATAGCCCCCGCAAATCCCGGATTCTTCACAAACTTACCATCCCGCACAGACGCCACCGACGCTGCTTCGTCGCACAGCGTGCGTGTGGACTGCTGGACTGTCCGGGTAAACAGAATCAGGAGAAAAACTCGACGCGACCATCATCCAGGTCGTAGCGACCGGCGATGACCTGAACCTTGCCTTTCTTGATAAGGTCAGCCATGATCGTGCTCTTCGTGGCAATTTTGGCGGCTGTGCGCTTGGCGCTTTCGCGAACGGCGTTGTCCACAAAGTCCCCTGGCTTGCCGGCAACGGCTTTGGCAGCCGGGACGATAGCGTCCACCATGGGTCCGATAGACGCCGGGAACTTGGTCTTCTTTTCGACCACCTCGCACGCTGCGGCCACCGCACCACAACGCTCATGCCCCAGAACCAGGATCAGCGGCACACCGAGCACGCCCGAGCCGTACTCAATGGTTCCCATCGTGGCCGTGTCAACCATGTTGCCCGCGTTACGCGCAACAAACAGTTCACCCAGACCCAGTCCCCCAAACAGCAACTCCGGTGGCACGCGGCTGTCTGCGCAGGAAACGATGGTGGCCCACGGCGCCTGGCTCTTGGCCACATGGTCGCGCTGCACCGCCAACTGAGCCGCACACACTTCCGGGCCCTTGACGTATTTCTCGTTCCCGGCCTTGAGCTTGGCGAGCGCCTCTGCAGACGTTACCGTGGTTGTGGCACCACCGGCGGCCAACACGGGCGTTGCAAACCCGCCCAAACCCACCAGCGCACCCGCAGCAGCGGCCGACAGGAAGCCGCGCCGGGAAGCGCTACGCTCATCGCATACGACACACATGGTTGTTCTCCTTGCACAAAAAGGCATTCAAAAGACCGGATCGGCGCTGCCTGCAATTGAAGACCAGGCCAACGGGTTGGGTATGCATGGAGACGCCCATCCCAAAACGACTATAGCCAGCCATCCCGGAATTGGGTGGGGTATTTCACCGGGGGAAACCCTGAGCAATACCGTATTTCGCCCCGGAAGGTTGCGCACGCCTACAATCTTTTCAGGAAGTCAGCAAAGCGCGAATCAGAAACCAAATGGTCAAATCTGGGCACTATGCGTTGGATGAAGTTGCACTGGCACGGGCAGTGCAGACCGGGCGCCTGCGGGTGTTCAACGAACGCTCCATCATTGGTGCGATCAGCGCGTCGGCGGGAATCGCGTTACTGGGGTGGGTGTTGTGGGCTTCGGCGGGGCCTGCCAATGCCATTTCCTGGGCCATTCTGACGTGCATGGTCGAGGTGGGCATCCTCTGGGTCGGTCTGAATTGTCGCCGCGCATTGGCCGGCCATGGGCGGCCCGAATTCTGGATGCGGATGCATTTCGTGTTGGCCGCATTGGCCGGCGTGGCCTGGGGCTGTGCCGTGTGGTTCGTCTGGACTGACGGCGACATCCGGTCCTACCTCGCAACCCTGACGATTTTGATGGGTGTCGCGGGGGTCAGCATGGTGACCATGTCGTCGTATGCAACGGCGTCCGTGCTGTTTTTTGGTGGCATCTATCTGACCCTGCTTGTGCATGCCGCCTTGCACCCCAGCCCCGAGGCCACTTTCATTCAGGTGGGGCTGTTGGTCGGGCTGCTGGTTCAATTGGGCTACACCCGCGAACTGGGACGGGTCGTTTTGCGCGATGTCGAGCAATCCGCCCGCAATGCGGCCCTGGTGGACCGTCTGAATGAACTGGTCGTTCATGACCCGTTGACCGGTGCTTGCAGCCGTCGCCACACCTTTGAGCAAATGGAGCAGCTGGTTTCCATCCGGCAACGCCACGGCACCAGTGCATCCACCATCATGTTTGATCTGGACCACTTCAAGGCCATCAACGACACCTACGGCCACCCCACCGGCGACCGTGCCTTGAAGGAAGCTGTGCGGGCCGTCAGTGCCCAGCTGCGCGACGGCGACTTGCTGGGACGCATCGGTGGCGAGGAATTTCTGGTTTTGCTGCCCACCACCGACATGGTCGCCGCCCAGCCGCTGGCAGAGCGATTGCGCCAGACCCTGGCGGCAGCCTCCATTGTGGACGGCACCCACACCATCACGCTGCCCGCATCCTTCGGCATTGCCGAGCTCAAGTCGGCGGAGAGCCAGGCCGAGTGGTTCCGGCGGGTGGATGGCGCGCTCTATCAGGCCAAAAAGCAGGGCCGCAATACTGTGGTTGCGGCCGGGTAAGCCGCCCTGGCACCACAACTACGACCACGCGTCAGCGGGCTTCCATGTCCTCACCCATTCGGGAAGATGGTCCTCTGTCAACGGTCGGGCGATCCCATAAGCCTGGGCCTTCCAGGGCAAACTTGACACCGATCCCGGCAGCACGTGCTGCCGTCAACCCACTAAACCATCTTCTCGAGCGCGTCTTTGAGCTGCGCCACGGTGCGGTCCACGTTGTGCAGTTTCTCCAGCCCGAACAGCCCCACGCGGAAAGTGCTGAAGTCTGCCGGCTCATCGCATTGCAACGGCACCCCGGCAGCGGTTTGCAGCCCCAGCGCCAGAAACTTTTTGCTCGACTGCACGCCCGGGTCTTCGGTGTAGCTCACCACCACACCCGGCGCCTTGAAGCCTTCGGCTGCCACGCTGACCATGCCTTTGCTCTCGAACAGCGCGCGCACCTTGGAGCCCAATTCGATTTGCTCGGCACGCACTTTCTCAAAGCCGTAATTGCGGGTCTCCTGCATCACTTCACGCAGTCGCGTCAATGCATCGGTGGGCATGGTAGCGTGGTACATGTGGGCGCCGCCTTCATAGGCTTCCATGATTTGCAGCCACTTCTTCAGGTCGCAGGCAAAGCTGGAACTGGTGGTGCCGTCAATCGCTGCGCGTGCCCGCTCGCTCAAGCACACCATGGCGCAGCAGGGTGAGCCGCTCCAGCCTTTTTGCGGTGCACTGACCAGCACATCCACGCCAGTTGCTTCCATGTTCACCCACATGGCACCGGAGGCAATGCAGTCCAGCACCATCAAGCCGCCCACGGCGTGCACGGCGTCAGATACCGCGCGCAGATAGTCGTCGGGCAGGATCATGCCGGCGGCGGTTTCTACGTGGGGTGCAAACACCACGTCGGGTTTCTCGCGCGCAATCGTGGCCACGACTTCATCCACCGGGCAGGGAATCCACTGGGCCTGCTTGCCCTCGCCCACGCGGCGGGCCTTCAGCACCGTCGATGCGCTGGGAATGCTGCCCATATCAAAAACCTGCGTCCAGCGATAGCTGAACCAGCCGTTGCGGATGACCAGGGTTTTCTTGTTGGTGGCGAACTGGCGGGCCACGGCCTCCATGCCAAACGTGCCGCTACCGGGCACCAGCACGGCGGATTTGGCGTGGTAGACCTCTTTCAAAATGGCAGAGATGTCTTTCATCACACCCTGGAAGCGCTGCGACATGTGGTTCAGCGCGCGGTCGGTGTAGACGACGGAAAATTCGAGCAGTCCGTCGGGGTCAATATGGGGCAAAAGTCCGGGCATGGCAGTCTCCTGTTGTATTCGCGTTTTCAGCGTAGCCGAGCAGCTTAGCATGGGCTGCACGACACACCCCGGCAAAGCCCTCAGGCTACCAGGTGTCTATGCTGCAACCCACGCCAGATTCACCCACGCGCCCTGCCTGCAGTCCGCGCAGCAGCCAGCCCCGTGTTTCGGCGGGGTCGATGACCGCATCGATCTCCAGCGTGGCTGCCATGTGGATGGCGCTGCCCCGGTCGTATTGCTGTGCCACCAGTTTGTCATACAGGGCCTGGCGCTCGGGTCCTTCGGGAACGGCTTCCAGTTCCTTCTTGAAGCCCAACCGTACGGCACCCTCCAGGCCCATGGCGCCAAACTCGCCGGTGGGCCAGGCCACGGTGAACAGCGGCGAATGAAACCCGCCCGCCGTCATGGCCATGGCGCCCAGTCCATAGCCCTTGCGCAGCACTACGCTCAAGAATGGCACCCGCAGATGGGCGGCCGCTATGAACATGCGGCTGACATGGCGCACCTGCGCCGTGGCCTCGGTATCCGGCCCGACCATGAAACCGGGGGTGTCCACCAGACTCACCACTGGCAGACCGTGGGCATTGCACAGCTGCATGAAACGCGCAGCCTTGTCGGCGGCATCGGCGTCGATGGCGCCGCCCAGATGCAGAGGGTTGTTGGCCAACATGCCCACTGGGCGACCCTCAACGCGGGCCAGGGCTGTGTGGATGCCTTTGCCAAACCCGGTGCGAAGCTCCAGCAGCGAACCGACGTCGGCCATTCCCTGCATCGCCAGGCGGGTGTCGTACACCCGCAAGCGGTTCTCCGGCACCACATCGCGCAAAGCAAACAGAGAGGGCGCGGCGAATTCCTTGGCATTTCCTTGAAAAAACGACAGGTAGTGCCGCGCTGCGGCCACGGCCTGGGCTTCGTCGTCCACCAGGATGTCGATGACGCCGTTGCCATGCTGCACGCCGGACGGCCCAATCTGTTCGGGCTTGAACACACCGAGGCCACCACCCTCCACCATGGCCGGGCCGCCCATGCCGATGTTGCTGCCCCGGGTGGCGATGATGACGTCGCTGCAGCCCAACAGCGCTGCGTTGCCGGCAAAGCAGCGCCCCGCCGCAATGCCCACCACCGGCACCTGGCCATTGAGGCGCGCAAAGCTGGCAAACGTGGCCACATGCAGACCGGCCACGATGGGCATGTCCACATCGCCCGGGCGCCCGCCACCCCCTTCGGCAAACAGCACCACCGGCAGCCTGTTTTGCAAGGCCAGCCAGAGCATGCGGTCGGTCTTCTGATGATTGCGCATGCCCTGCGTGCCGGCCAGCACCGTGGCGTCGTAGGCCATGGCTACCACCTGGTGACCATTCACGCTGCCGATACCGGTGACCATGCCGTCGGCCGGGGTGTTCTGGATCAGGTCTTCCTCGGAGCGGCGGCGGCTCTGCGCCGCAACTGCCAGCGCACCGTATTCGATGAAGCTGCCGGGGTCGCACAGGTCGGCCATGTTCTCGCGCGCGCTGCGCAAGCCCTGGGCGTGGCGCCTGGCCATGGCGTCGGGGCGGCTGGCATCCTGTGTGAAAGCCTGGCGGTTCAGCAGGCGCAGCAGATCAGTGCGTGGCGCGCCGCCCGCGACCGCCGCAGTGGGTACGTCCGCTTCGGCGGGTGCACGGCCCGCAACCCGGCTCTGCCCGACTTCAAGAGCATTTTCTGAATGCAAGCCTTTTGGAATATGAATAGTTTGCTCTAATATCAATAGCAAGTCATCATCACCTACCTGATCACCCTGGGCAAACAGCAACTCAACTACCCGACCATCTGCCAACGCCCGCACCTCGTGTTCCATCTTCATGGCTTCCAGAATGACAACCACGTCACCGGCATAGACGGTGTCACCGGGCGCGACCAGCCATTGAACAATTTGGGCCTGCAGGGGGGAGCGGAGTTGGTGCATGGCGGCATTGTGCGGCAGGGTCTGCACGAAAGCCGTCAAGCGGGTGACAATGGTGCCATGCAACACACACCCCTGATCGAGATGACACGCGGCGGCACGCTGGAGAACCTGCACTTTGGCTCGGTAGCCGTGGCCAACACCCGCGGCGAACTGTGCGCCTATGCAGGCGACCCGCACTGGCTTACCTTTACCCGCTCCACGCTGAAGGCGCTGCAAGCCCTGCCGTTTGTGCAGGCCGGTGGGCCCCGACACTTTGGCTTTACCCAGGACCACATCGCCATGCTGTGCGCCAGCCACAATGGTGAGACCATGCATGTGCTGGCCGCACAGGGCATGCTGGAGCTGGCCGGCCAGAGCTACCGAGCGCTGCGCTGCGGCTGCCACGTGCCCTACCACTTCGAAGTAACCGGAAAGGCCCCCGGACCTCTCGAATCCTTCGATGAACGCTACAACAACTGTAGCGGCAAGCACGCCGGCTTTGTTGCGTACTGCGTGCAGCACGGGCATAGCCTGGACAACTACGAGGCCTTTGACCACCCGCTGCAGCAGGCCATTCGCCGCGATGTAGCCCGAGCCGTGGGCATGGACGCCAACGACCTGAAGGCCGGTGTGGACGGCTGCTCCGCCCCCAATTACGCCATGCCGTTGTCCAAGCTCGCCACCGGCTACGCGCGCCTGGCCAGCGGTGCGCAGGACAATGAATTTGGCGAGAGCTTTGCACAGCTCAGCACGGCCATGACCAGCCACCCCGACATCGTTAGCGGCACGGGCCGCAACGATCTGGCCTTCATGCGGGCGGGCGGGGGTGACTGGGTGACCAAGGTCGGCGCAGACGGCGTGCAGGTGGTGGGCAGCAAGAGCCGGGGCGAAGCGTTTGCGATCAAGATCATCGACGCCAACAAGCCCGCCCTGTTTGCCGCCAGCGTGGAAGTGATGGAGCAGCTTGGCTGGCTGGATGACGCGCAGAGAGAATCCCTCAAACCCTGGCGTGCCCAGTCCATCATCAACGCCCGCGGCCTTCTGGTGGGCGAGCGCCGCCCGGCCTTCACGCTGCAAACACCCGTGTAGCTGCCAACCGAACCCACACGCACAGCCGTTTGGCGTGGGCAAAGCGGCGTATCAACGCACCCCAAAGACTGGTGCCCACGGGGTCTTATTTCAGGAAGAGCCATCGTGATTCAATGGATTTTTGTCGGGCTGGTTCTGGTACTGGTCATCTGGTTCTTGGGTGCATGGGCGCTGCGCGGCGTCGACCTGCAGGCCTTTGACAGCAACCGCCATGGTGGAGCGGGCTCAAAGCGGGCCCGCTTTTCCAGCGGCGCGGCGCTGAACGACGAGCATCGCGCGGTCATGGTCGCGCTGGGCGGCATTGCGTCCACGCTCAAGGGCGCCCCCCGCTCCAGGCATTTGAAATTGTTGCGCAACTACATGGACACCATGGCCGCTGATCAGGTACTGGACGCACGGTTCACCCCTGTCGACGCAGGTGGCGTAGAGGCGGAATGGGTACTTGCACCAGGCGCGGACCCGGCGCGCCGCACGCTCTACATCCACGGTGGCGCCTGGATCATGGGCAGCCCGCTCAGCCACCGGGTCATCACGGCCAAATTCTCTGAAATATCCGGGGGTGCCGTGCTGGCCATTGACTACCGGTTGATGCCGGAGCACACCCGCATGGCCGGCATTGAAGACTGTCGCAATGCCTACCGCTGGATGCTGGACAACGGCCCCGATGGCAGCGCACAGGCCAGCGCCGTGTTCGTGGCGGGCGACTCTGCAGGCGGCAACCTGACGCTGTCGCTCATCGGCTGGGTGCGTGACCAGGGCTTGCGCACACCCAACGCAGCGGTCGCACTGTCTCCGGCGACCGATGGCACGCTGGGCAGCCCCAGCCTTCGCACCAATATTGCGACGGACGCCATGCTGGGGCCTCTCTTCGGTCCCTTGGCGCGCTTTCCGCGCTCCGTGCTGTTGTGGGGTGCGTGGTTTCAGCATCGCCTGCGCCCCAACGACCCGGTGGTGTCGCCCATATTTGGCGACCTCGCCAACCTGCCGCCTTTGCTGATACATGCCAGCGAATCTGAAATGCTGCTCGACGACAGCGTGCGCTACGCCAACAAGGCCAGCGCAGCGGGCTCACCCGTCACCCTGCAAACCTGGCAGCACGTGGTGCACGTGTGGCACATCTTCCACCCCGCGCTGACCGAAGCGCGCCAGGCGTTTGACGAGATCGGTCGCTTCCTGCATCTCCATTCGCCGAAAAGATAGGAATTCGCCGCCGGGCCGCCCCAAGGCGAATTGCGCCCCCCGGGGGGCAGCGACCCGCGCAGCGGCGGAGCGTGGGAGCACTACTTCTGTTCGGGAAGCAGCACAACCTGTACGAAGTTGTCGCGCGTCAGGTAGCGCTGTGCGGCGGCTTTGATGTCGTCCACCGTGAGGGCTTGCACCTGTTTGGCATAGTCCAGCAGGGTCGCGGGGTCGGTCTTGTACAACCCGGCGGTTTGCAGCTTGCCCAGCCAGTAGCGGTTTTCGCGCAGGTCCTGGCGGTGCTGGGTAAGCCAGTTCTGCCGGACCTTGGCCAGATCGCTGGCCTCTGGGCCATGCTCCTGGATCTTTTGAATTTCACCGAAGGCCGCTGCAACAACCCTGTCAACATTCTCTGGCGCACACGGCAGGGACATGCCCAGCGTGAAGTTCCCGTACGGCTCACGCCCCAGACCGCCACGTATGCCGCCGCCGTAGATGAGTGTGAGCTTTTCCCGCAGCACGTCAATGATCTTGATGTTGAGTACTTCCAGGAGTGCTGACAGTCGGAGTTGCTCCTCCTCGGAATACGCGGCGGCCCCGGAGAACGTGATCGACACCACGCTCTTGGCCTCGCTGCCGGCGCGCACCTCTTTCCTGACCACGCCCGTGACCGGGCGAATGCCCAGATCGGTATAGGTCACTGCCAAATCGGGCGTTGGCAAGCTGGCCAGATACCTGACAACCAGTGGCTTGATGCCCTGCGGGGTGAAGCTGCCCACCAGCACAAACGTCATGCCCTTGGCGCTGGAAAACCGCTCGCGGTAGATGTCGCGAATGCGTTGCGCATCGAGCTGATCAAAGTTGGCCGGGCGCGGCGTCAGCCACACCCGGGGATGGGCGTTGTACAGCGTGGTTTGAACGGCATCCATGAAGACAGACTCCGGGCGTGCCGTCGCATGGCGCGCCGCATCTTGCGATCGGTTGACGAACGACTGGAACAACGCCGCGTCAACGCGCGGGTTGCCAAATTTTAGCGTCACCATTTGCAGCAGGGTTTCCAGATCGGCCGGGCTGGACGAAGCACTGACACCCTCGGAATACACACCCATGCCGATGTTGACGGACGCCACCTTGCCAGCGAGCACCTTCTGCAAGTCAGTGGGAGAAAACTCCCCCAGCCCCATGGAGGCGATGGCGCCACTGGCGTAAGCCGCGCTGTACATATCGGCCTGACCAAACCGCGACTGCCCGCCGAACCGGGTGGCGCTGACCAGAATTTCGTCGTTCTTGAAATCCGTCGGTTTGAGAATGACCCTGATGCCGTTGGACAGGTCCCACTCGGTCACGCCAAGGGCAGCGTTGTGGCGCTCAGCCACCACACTGCCACCCGCGGGCAATGCAGTCATCAGACTGGACGCAACCGCCTTCTCGACATGGGAACTCACGTCCTTTTGCTCGGCAACAGCAACACGCTCCAGAAGCTGGGTGTCGGTCGGGGTGGGAATTTCGGGCTTGTCGGTCCCGGTGTAGACCACCAGCTTGGCGGCCTTGTCGGGGATGACGGAACGCGCAAAGGCATTCACATCGTCCAGCGTAATCGTTGGCAACAACGCGCGGGTGTAGGCCAGCTCGTTCTCAATGCCGGGGATGGTTTCACGCTCCAGAAAGTTGCGCAGGTATTCAGCGGCGTAGCGGGCCGAGTCGGTCTTCTCCCGCTCGGCAAAGGCTTTTTCGACGGTGCGCAGTGTGTTTTTCTTGCTGCGCTCCAGCTCCGCATCACCAAAACCGAACTGGCGCACGCGAGCGCTTTCCTGCAGCAACGCGTCTGCGGCCGGATCGACACCCTGGCGACCCAATATGGCGCCCGACTGGAATGACCGGTAGCCCGGCACCAGGCGACTCACTCCGCTGCCACCACCGACAAAGGGCGGATTGGCCTGCTGGGTCAGCTCCTGCATGCGCTGCCCCAGCATGGCGCCAAACAGCTGCTCCACCAGTGACTGGCGATAGTCTCCAAGACTACGCACGGTCGGCGCCACCTGCACCGGGTAGCGGATCATCAGGGCGTTGTTGGTGGCCTCCCTGTCGGTGACGACAACGGCCTCGGTCGCGTCGCGCGCCGGTATGGTGGGGTAGGTGCGCGGACGCTCTGCATCCGGGTTTTTGAGCTGGCTGAAGTGGGCATCCACCAGGGCCTTTGCGGCGTCAACCTCGATATCGCCGACCACCACCACGGCCATCAGATTGGGGCGGTACCAGTCCTTGTAAAACCGCTTGATGGCCTCATGGCGAAATCCCTTGAGGCTGTCTTCCGTGCCGATCGGCAGGCGTTTGGCATACCGGGAGCCGCTGAAAATCCGGGGCAGCAAGACCTTGTTCATGCGATCCTGCGCACCCTTGCCCAGGCGCAACTCCTCCAGAACAATGGCACGCTCCAGATCGATGTCGGCATCGTTGAAACTCACGCCCTGAGCCCAGTCCTGCAGCACCAGAAAACCTTTTTCCACGTTTTCCGGTTTGTCCGTCGGGATCGGCAGGATGTAAACGGTTTCATTGAACCCGGTATAGGCATTGAGGTCGGCACCGAACTTGAGCCCGATCGACTGCAGGTAAGACACCAGTTCATGCTTCTTGAAGTGGGTGGAGCCATTGAAGGCCATGTGCTCGACAAAGTGAGCCAGACCCAACTGGTCTTCATCTTCCAGAACGGAACCAGCCTTGACCACGAGTCGCAATTCCAGGCGCTTTTCGGGCCGGCTGTTTTTCTGGATGTAGTAGGTCAACCCATTGGCCAGCGTGCCCACGCTGACCTGCGGCCCGATGGGCAGCGGGTCAGCCAGGTTGGGCGCAGCCTGCACACCCAGCAGACTGGCCAGCAGCAAGACTGCAACGAAACTATTGCGGGAAAACAGGGTCATGATGGCGCAGTGTTGGGGTGAGGGGGTGCGAGAGCTTGCAGCGCATTATCATCGCCACGGCCCGGGGGTGTGCACCCCCGCGCCAATGGGTGGAGCCGGCAACCGACAATAGCGCACGACTGGAGGCACCATGACAACTGACCCGCAATCCCCCAACCAGTTTGCGCTGCTGCGCCAGCGCCGATTTGCCCCGTTTTTCTGGACCCAGTTTTCCGGCGCAGCCAACGACAACCTGTTCAAGTTCGCCTTCACGGTGATGGTGACCTACCAGCTCAGTGTGGACTGGCTGCCAGCCACCATGGCGGGGCTGGTGATTGGAGCGCTGTTCATACTGCCGTTTCTGCTGTTTTCAGCAACCGCAGGGCAGTTGACCGACAAGTACGACAAGACGCTGATCATCCGGCTGGTGAAGAATCTGGAGATTGCCATCATGGCCGTTGCGGCCTGGGGTCTGGTCTACGACCAGGTTGCGGTGTTGCTGCTGTGCATCTTCCTGATGGGCCTGCACTCCACACTGTTTGGCCCCGTCAAGTATGCGCTGCTGCCGCAGGTGCTCAGTGAGCAGGAGCTGACTGGCGGTAACGGCATGGTGGAAATGGGTACCTTTGTCGCGATCCTGATGGGCAACGTGGTGGGCGGCCTGCTGGTTGCAATTCCATCTATCGGACAAGAAACGGTGGCCGCTGCCTGCCTGGTCATGGCAGTCGCCGGACGCGCCGTTGCCGGCTACATCCCGAACACGCCCGCCACGGACCCCGGCCTGAAAATTAACTGGAACCCCATCAGCGAAACGCTTCGCAACCTCCAACTGGCGCACGGCGATCTGGTCGTGTTCCGCTCGCTGCTGGGGATCAGCTGGATGTGGTTTTTTGGTGCCGTGTTCCTGAGCCAGTTCCCCATTCTGGCCAAAGAAGTGCTGCACGGCAACGAGCAGGTGGCGTCGCTGCTGCTGGTGGTTTTTTCCATCGGCATAGGTACAGGCTCTCTTCTTTGTGAGAGGATGAGCCGACGCCATGTGGAGATCGGTCTGGTTCCGCTGGGTGCCATTGGCATGAGTGTGTTTACCGTGGATTTTTACTTTGCATCCCGCGCTTTGCCAGCCTCCGAAATCATGGGGTTGAGCGCATTTATGGCGCAACCCGAACATTGGCGCGTGATGGCCGACCTGGCACTTCTGAGCCTTTTTGCAGGCCTCTACAGCGTGCCCATGTATGCCCTGATCCAGCTACGCAGCCAGCCCACGCACCGCGCCCGCATCATCGCGGCCAACAACATCCTCAATGCATTGTTCATGATTGCCAGTTCGGTGATTGCCGGTGCGCTACTCCAGGGCGGTTTCACCATTCCACAGATCTTCCTGTTGACCGGTCTGGCCAACGCGGTCGTGACGCTTTCCATCTTCCTGCTGGTACCCGAGTACTTGCTGCGCTGTGCGGCATGGGTGCGCCGCCTGCCATCCACCTCCTCGGGTTAATGGCCCGGGGGCAGCGGGCTGTGCATCGTCCCAAGACACTGCGCAGCGCTACGGTTATCCTGTTGCAGTTGGTTTGATTTCAATGCAGGACTGTGCAAGCAAAATACCCACACATCGCAATTCCCGAACATAGCGCAACACCGTTTTTTGCGTTTCAACCTGTTTCTGCACCATGCATTCATCTTGGTTCGATCGCCTCAATATCAATCAACCGGCACTTCCTCTCCCGGCGGAGTTGGATCAGGCAAGTGCATTCGCTTATCTGAACTCCATTCGCGTTGAAAATGCCCCGGATTTTGATTTACAGGGATATTGCAAGCGCGACTGGCGACGGTTTCTATACACATGGGGCTTGGTTAAGGATTTAAGCGGGCGCTGCCTGGAGTTAGGTGCTAATCCGTATTTCACAACGGGACTACTGCGCCAATTCACCCAACTCGACGTCCATCTGGCCAACTATTTTGGAGAGTTACTTCCAACGTCCGGCCAACAAAAAGTTCAGTGGGTATCCATGCAATCAGGCAGCTCTGACTCGACGATCCTGGAGTACTCGCATTTCAATGTGGAACGGGATATGTTTCCCTATCCAGATCACCTTTTTGATGTCGTCATTTTTTGCGAAATCATTGAACATCTCCAGTCCGACCCATTTTTTACACTCAAGGAGATTAAACGGATCCTGAAACCAGGTGGCCGACTGATTTTGACCACGCCCAATGTCGCCAAACTGGACAATTTTTTCCAAATTGCAGCCGGAAAGAATATCAACGACCGCTATTCAGGATACGGACCTTACGGTCGACACAACCGTGAGTACACACAGTCCGAGATTGCAGCATTGCTTCAAACAATGGGATTTACCGTGGAGTCTGGTTTTACCGCCAATGTGCATTTCAGCCACCGATTGGTGCTCCTTCGAAGCGTCCTTGTTCAATTGCTTGCAAGAGCGTTCTTTCCGTGGAGGCGCCGTGATCTGGGACAGTACATCTTTGTACGTGCGCGCAATGATCACCCACAACATGGGCAACGACCAGACTGGCTTTTCCGGAGTTTTAACCCCGGGGACTAACCGCAGATCCATCCTTTCGCACCGGCATTCGCCACAGCCGTTCGGTGCTAGACTTTTGGTGATCGGAGCCGGCGGCGTCCGAATGCGTGGCACTCCCGGCTTTACCAACTTCTTGCAAGCTCCTATGAAGAATTTCGCTACGGCTATTTTCCTGACCATCTGCCTGCTGACTGGCACTTTTGCTGTCCAGGCTCAAACGCCCAAAGACAATCCAAAATGCGTTGCCGACCCGGTATTCAGCCGCTTCCCCGGGGAGTATCTGCAAAGCTGTGAACAGTCGCGCTTTGCCTCGCTCAGTCTGTCACGCCGCAAAGACCTCAACAACCCGCGAAGTGACCTTGAATACTTCAAGGTGGAAGGCGAGTACTGGTACAACAACAACGGGCTTGCTGGTGCCGGCGGGCAAAAGCCAAGCAAGCTGGAGGTGCAACGGAATTTTGAAACCGCCGTCAAGCAGGCCAATGGCTTCGTGCTCTCGATTGACGAGGGAAGTGGCCAGGTTCGGTTTCACATTCCGCGCCCCGATGGTGATTTCTGGGGCATCGTGGGTTGTGGGGGGTCGGATGGAACCAACTGCAACTCGGTCTTCCATAAAACCGTGCGCGTCGCACCCATGAAACAGGACATCGTTGTTTCAGCCGATCAGATTGCCAAAGACATGGGCAACGGTGGCAAGGTGGTGTTCTATGGCATCTATTTCGATACCGACAAAGCCACCATCAAGCCTGAGTCCGCGGCCACGCTGGCCGAGATGGCCAAGTGGTTCAGCGCCAACGCGGCCAGCAAGGTTTTCATCGTCGGCCACACCGATATGCAGGGGACGGTGGACCATAACATGGGTTTGTCGCGCAACCGTGCGGCAGCTGTGGTGGCCGCCTTGACGGCGCAGCATGGGATTGCCAAGGATCGTATGTCTGCTGACGGCGTGGGGCCACTGGCGCCGGTGGCCAGCAACGCCGACGAAGCTGGCCGTGCCAAGAACCGGCGGGTCGAGATGGTGTTACGCTGACAATTCTTTTCTGCACAGAACATCGAAAAAAGACACCATGCTGAGCGGCTCCTGCCTATGTGGTCGCATTCAGTACCAACTGGATGGCGAGCCCACTTTTCTGAACCATTGCCACTGCAGCATGTGCAGAAAGGCCAGCGGCGCAGCGTTTGGAAGCTTCCTTCATGCCGATGGACGAATTTTCAGATGGACCGCCGGAGAAGACCACATCACCGCCTACAACTCGTCACCCGGCAACTATCGCCCATTTTGCAAGGTTTGCGGCTCCCGCGTCCCGGTACTTGAAGAAGAGGGTGCCCATGTCATCATTCCGGCCGGGACACTGGACCAGGATCCCGTGGTCCGGCCCATCGTGCATTTCCATGTGGGGTCAAAAGCGCCCTGGTACGAAATTTCAGACTCGACCGAGCAATACCCCATGTTTCCGCCCAACGGGTTTTGGGAAAAGCACGGTATTGAGTAAAGATTCCTGCGCCTTGCCCGCCTATTACCAACGCCCCCACAATAGGGGATGTTGGTTGCCCGAGCCACCAAGGCGGCCATACGGGCGACGCCAGGGTTCCAACTGAATTTGGTTGTAGCCCAACCGCGTTAAGATGCAAAAAAGCTTCTCTGATTCTCAATTTTGCAGAAACAAGACGGTTCAGGATGACAACCCTTGGCGATTTACCCCGACAGACTGTCGCTCGCGGCGATCAGCTCCGGCGGATTTTCCTGAAGTCCGGATTGCTGGCAGTCACGCTGCTTCCATTGATCGCGCATCCCTCTGACATCAAGAACGCACCGCTGCGCCTGCGCATCGTCGGTGGCTTGGCCGGAGCCAATCAATTTCCGCGCCACGAAGAGCCGTTTTGGCAAAAGACGCTGCCTGCATTGAGTCGCGGACAAATCACGACGGAGATTGTCCCGTTTGACAAAGCCGGGATCCGCACCCACGAAATGCTGCGCCTGATGCAACTGGGTGTGGTGCCTTTTGGAACCATGTTGATGGGCGGCATCTTGTCGGCCGACCCTGAGCTGGCGGCACTGGATCTTGCGGGCATGAACCCCAACATGGCAGCCCTCAGACGCTCGGTCGCGGCTTTTCGGCCTCACCTGGAGCAAACGATGCGTGAGCGCCACGGCATCGAAGTTCTGGCGATTTATGCGTATCCAGCGCAGGTCACTTTCTGTAGCCGTTCTTTCACCGGACTGGCGGACCTGGCGGGCCGCCGTGTACGCATCAGCAACCCGTCGCAGGCAGATCTGATCCGCCCATTTGGAGCTGTTCCCATACAGTCGGAGTTTTCTGCGGTCGTCTCGGGCATGCGAAGCGGCAATGTGGACTGTGCCATTACCGGCGCCATGTCCGGAAACGCGATTGGCCTGCAGGAAGTTGCGTCCCATTTGCACACCAGTGCGGCCACTTGGGGCTTGTCTGTTTTTGGTGCCAATCTGGGTGCATGGACGGCACTTCCGCCGGATATGAAATCTCTGATCAAGACGGAGTTGCCAAAACTGGAGGCCGCAATCTGGGCGGATTCCGAGCGCCAAACCGATGAGGGTGTGGCTTGCAATACCGGGCGCGGCAGCTGCCTGACTGGCAAGACCGGGCTCATGAAAGAAGTTCAGACCAATGCGGTTGACGAGAGCAAGCTTCGTATTTCCTTTCGCGACAGCGTCTTGCCGGCCTGGGTTCAGCGTTGTGGCAATACCTGTGTTCCCGTCTGGAATCGGCTTCTCGCTCCGGTTACGGGCATACGTGCTGAAACACAGGCGACCAGGCCATGATCTGCACCCATAAGAAGGCGGAAACCCGCGGGATTGCTGGCTCAAAGCGCCTAGCGCTGCCGGATGGACTGCGTTGTGCTGGACAGTCCATCTGCACCCTCCGGGCGATTCCAATGCAGGGATCACTGCGCCGCGTGAGGTGGGCCGTCCTGTCGGCGGCAACGTTGTTGATCCTGATCGTGATGGCACTTGCGACCACGCTGCTCTATCGCGACCACGCAGAAGCGCTTGAGCGCGCTCGCACACTGGTAACCCGTGTCGCGCAAAACAGCGAGGCCGACATCAACCGCAATTTGGTAAGCGTGGACATGATGCTGGCCGAGCTGAGTATCTGGATCACACAGGAGCGCACAGAAACACCACCTCCATCTAGGGGTGTGCAGACGCTTGGAGTTGAAAAAAACCTGTCGCGGCTTGTTCGCGCCGCCTTGCAGCAAAATTTGATGCTGCGCGACATTGCGGTGATTGCTTCTGACGGCAGTGCGCTGATCGGCGCCCGACCCAGCACGCAACGACTGGGGCTGCCGATGCCGGCTGGATTTTTGGATGCCGTGCTGCAACAACCTTATGCGGGACTGATGGTCAGCGCTCCCACCTTGAATCCCCTCAATTCAGAGCGCGTACTCTACCTGGCCCGCTCACAACGCCTGCCAGATGGCATGGTGGTCGCTGTCGTGGCCGAACTGCAGCTCTCGCTGCTATCCGCATTGCTGAACCCTGAAGACGATAGCCAGCGTCTGACCGTGACGCTCGAAAAAGAGTCGGGGCAACTACTGGTGAGTTACCCGATGGTGGATGTTCTGATCGGACAAACGCTGCACCCCGCGCTGGAATCCCTCAAAGGCGGCGCGGGGGCACAGGATATGCCAGGACGATTGCAGGCCGAGCCGTCAGTAACGGCTGTGCACCCCACGTTGTATGCGGGCCTGCTGCTGTCGGTTGGCATGCCACTCCGATCCGCTCTGGCGCAATGGCAGTCCCAGCGGAACATCGTCCTTGGCGGCACTGCAGTCTTGTTGTTTTTAATCCTGGGAGGCAGTTGGGCCACGTGGCGCGGTTTTTCTCGCATGGCGGCAGCACGTGCCGAAGTTGCACTGGCCAATACGCGCCTCCAGGATGCCAACCAGCAATTGGCTGGTTCCCTTTCTCTGGTGGAAGCAACACTGGAGGCTACGGGGGAAGCGGTTCTGGTGATTGGCAATGATGGCCGCATTCAGCACTACAACGCATTACTGGCGGTGGCCTTGCGGATGCCAGAGGCGGTATTGACCAGCGGTGACATGGCGCAATTGCGCAATTTGCTTCTGGATCAGCTTCAGAATCCCGCAGAGTACCTTGATGGAAATGCGCGGGCCTATGCTTCGCCTACGGCGCAGGTGCGCGACCAGCTGGTTTTCAAGGATGGCAGGGTGTTTCAACGGCACTCCCTTCCCCAGTTGCTGGATGGACAGGTCATGGGCCGGGTTTGGAGTTTTCAGGACGTCACGGCTTTCAAAGAGGCTGAGCGAAAACTCCAGCTCGCGGCTAGTGTATTCAGCCACGCGCATGAGGGAATATCCATCACGGATGCCGCTGGCAATATCGTTGACGTCAATGACACGTTCATCCGCATCACGGGCTACGAACGTGAAGAAGTCGTAGGCAAGAATCCCCGCATTCTGCAATCAGGGCGCCAGTCGCCAGAATACTATGCAGCGATGTGGAGGGAATTGCTAGAGCAGGGGCGCTGGTCCGGTGAAGTATGGAATCGCCGCAAAAGTGGAGAGGTCTATGCTGAACAGCTTTCTATCAGTGCCGTGCGTGATGTGGACGGCAAAGTCCAACACTACGTTTCGTTGTTCACGGACATCAGTTCCATCAAGCAGCATGAGCAACAACTCGAGCACATTGCCCACTTTGACGCGCTGACAAATTTGCCGAATCGCGTATTGCTTGCTGATCGTTTGCACCAGGGAATGGCGCAAACGCAACGACGGGGTCAATACCTGGCCGTGGTGTATCTTGACCTGGATGGGTTCAAGGCCGTTAACGATCAGTATGGCCACGCCGTCGGTGACGAATTGCTGGTGGCGCTGGCCCGCAGCATGAACGCAGCCCTGCGCGACGGGGACACGCTGGCTCGCATCGGTGGCGACGAATTCGTTGCGGTGCTGGTAGGTCTGCCACAGGCACATGATTGCGAGCCTGTGCTGGCTCGACTGCTGCAGGCAGCTGCCGATCCGGTTGCGGTGGGTGAATTGCTGTTGCGGATTTCAGCCAGTATTGGTGTGACTATTTTTCCGCAGGATGGCGCAGACGCAGACCTTCTCTTGCGACATGCCGACCAAGCCATGTACGTGGCCAAACAAAATGGCAAAAGCCGCTATCACCTGTTTGATCTGGAGCAGGACGCCGCGGTGCAAAGCCAGCGCGAAAGCCTGGCACACGTCCGCCATGCCCTCGAGAACCGGCAATTCGTGCTGCATTTCCAGCCCAAGGTCAACCTGCAAACCGGCGAAGTGACAGGTGCAGAGGCACTGATTCGCTGGCAACACCCGGAACGCGGCCTGTTGGCGCCTGGGCTCTTCCTGCCCGTCATTGAAGACCACCCCATCAGCATCGAGCTCGGCGAATGGGTAATCGCAACCGCCCTTTCGCAGATGTCGGCTTGGCAATCCATCGGATTGCATCTCCCGGTGAGCGTCAATATCAGTGCGCATCAATTGCAACAGGGCAATTTCGACCAACGACTGAAGACTCTCCTGGATTGCCAACCGGATGTAAATGCATCCAGCCTAGAGCTGGAAATCCTGGAAACCAGTGCCCTGGAGGACATAGCACAGGTTTCGGAGGCCATGCACGCATGCCGCGCCCTGGGTGTGCACTTTGCACTGGACGACTTTGGCACGGGCTATTCGTCGCTAACGTACCTCCGGCGCTTGCCCGCTGAAGTCATCAAGATAGATCAGAGCTTTGTTCGCGACATGCTTGACAGCCCAGACGATCTGTCAATCATCAAGGGTGTCATTGGCTTGGCCGCCGCCTTTCGGCGTGACATCATTGCCGAGGGCGTCGAAACCAAAGCACATGGGACGCTTTTGTTGTCAATGGGCTGTATCAAGGTGCAAGGGTTCGGCATTGCCAGGCCCATGCCAGCGGCTGCCTTGCCGGACTGGGCGGCGAACTGGCACGTCACCAAGGGCTGGGCGAGTTGATCTGACCTGCGCAGACGGGCAATGGACAAGCCCTGGTCTTGACTAGGACGGCATTGCCTTGAACCAGACGCGTCGAACATGAGCGCGCCCAGGTTGGTCAAAACCGCTATCCATGCACACTGGCCAGCAGTGCCGCATTCCCTCCTGCCGCCGTGGTATTCACTGTGATGGTCTGCTCCGCACAGAACCGGTAGAGATAGTGTGGTCCGCCGGCCTTGGGGCCGGTGCCGCTCAGTCCTTCGCCGCCAAAGGGCTGCACGCCCACCACGGCGCCAATCATGTTGCGGTTGATGTACACATTGCCGACATGGGCCGCCTGGGCCAGCGCCTGGGCACGGCTGTCGATGCGGGTCTGGATGCCAAGGGTCAGGCCATAACCCAGCGCGTTGACTGCACGGATCACATCGACAGGATCGCCGTCCCAGCGCAGCAACTGCAGGACAGGGCCAAAAATTTCGGCTTTGACATCAGCGATGCTGGAGACCTCGAAGGCGTGGGGCGCAATCAGGTTTGCTACATTTTTGCTAGCTATCGGTACAGATTCAACGGGGGCTACAAGCACTTTTGACTCGATCTTCAGACGCTGGATGTGGCGGTAGATCGCCTCAAAGGCTTCTGCATCAATCACCGGCCCCACATCGGTCGCAAGGTCTGAGGTGTCACCCGCCACCAGCTCTTTGACCGCACCTTGCAGCATTTCGATGACGCCATCGGCAATGGCCGCGTGTACGCACAGCAGCCGCAGCGCTGAACAGCGCTGTCCGGCCGAACGGAAGGCGCTTTGCACCACGGCGTCGACCACCTGCTCGGGCAGTGCGCTGCTATCCACCAGCATGGCGTTGATGCCACCGGTCTCGGCGATCAGGGGAACTATGGGTCCGTCCTTGGCAGCGAGCGCGCGGTTGATGATCTTGGCCACCTGGGTCGAACCGGTGAACACCACACCCGCCACGCCGGGTTGCGCGACCAGCGCGGCGCCCACGGTCTCGCCCGCGCCGTGTGCCAGTTGCAACACGTCGCCCGGCACACCGGCGGCGTGCAGCAATTGCACCGCCACCTGGGCAACGCCCGGTGTCTGCTCGGCCGGTTTGGCCAGCACGGCATTACCCGTGGCGAGCGCAGCAGCAACCTGGCCGACGAAGATGGCCAGTGGGAAATTCCACGGACTGATGCACACCCACACGCCACGCGCGGTCAGCGTCAGCGTGTTGGACTCGCCGGTCACACCAAAGCTGTGGCCGACCAGTGCAGGCGGCAGGTGGTGGATTTGCGGCTGTGCCAGAGGCTGCATGATGCGCTGGGCTTCATCCGCGTAGTAACGCAGGAAGTCGACCGCCTCACGCACCTCGCTCACCGCATCGCCCCAAGTCTTGTGCGCTTCCTTCACCAGCAGCGCACAGAGCATCGGTGTCTGCTCCAGCATGGTGTCGGCGGCACGGCGCAGGATGGCAGCGCGCTCGGCCACGGGTGTGCGGCTCCATCCCTTTTGGGCAGCAGCGCAGATGGCAAACACCTCGGCGGTGCGGTGCGTGTCGAACTCGGGCACCACCGGCACCGGCGTCGTCGCCAGCGCGGCCAGCAGTGGATCGCGCATGCCGGGCACGGTCAGGTCCAGGCCCGTGCTGTTCTTGCGCGCACCCGCGTGGGTGCCAAACAGGTCGGGCGGCAGCGGCAGGCTGGAATGGGGCTCCAGCCGCAACGGAGATGTCAGCAGATCCTGCAGATCGACCGTGGGGTCTGCCATCTGGTGCACAAAAGACGAGTTGGCGCCGTTCTCCAGCAGGCGGCGCACCAGGTAGGCCAGCAGGTCGCGGTGGGCGCCCACCGGTGCGTACACACGGCAGGCCACCAGCGGATTCTTCAGCACCTCACGGTAAATGCCCTCGCCCATGCCGTGCAGGCGCTGAAATTCAAATCGTGGCCCAGAAGTCTGGTCACCGAGGGCCGGTTCAGCCTTGACCGGTCTGGCCGCCATCTGCAGGATGGCGGCGATGGTGGCGGCGTTGTGCGTGGCGAACTGCGGGTAGATGGCATCCGGCGCGTCCAGGAGCGCGCGCGCGCAGGACAGGTAGGACACATCGGTATGGTGCTTGTGGGTGAAGACGGGGTAGTGCGGCAGGCCCAGTTCCTGCGCGCGCTTGATCTCGGCGTCCCAATATGCGCCCTTGACCAGCCGGCACATCAGGCGCACCTGGTAGCGCCGTGCCATGGCGGTCACGGCCTCGATCAATTCCAGCGAACGTGTCTGGTAGGTCTGCATGGCCATGCCGAAGCCGCGCCACTGCGGACACTCGGCCGCCACCTTGGCCACCAGCGCATCCAGCACTTCCAGCGTCAGCTCCTGACGCTCGACCTCTTCGGCATCGATGGTCAGGTTGATATTGGCGCGGGCTGCGCGCTCACACAGGCTCCACACGCGGGGCACCAGCTCGGCCATGACACGTGAACTCTGGGCATCCTCAAAACGCGGATGCAGGGCGCTGAGCTTGATGGATATACCATCATTTTCTTCCATGGGCCTCGTGGAATCTACACGAGTAGCTATGGATTCAATAGCGTTTGTGTAGCTCGTCAGGTAGCGCTGAGCGTCCGCATCGGTGCGTGCACCTTCGCCCAGCATGTCGTAGGAGTATCTCAGTGGTGCCTTCTTGCGCGCCGAATCTGCCTCGTGCTGCGCCTCCTGCATGGTCTGGCCCAGCACGAACTGGCGGCCCAACAGTTGCACCGCGCGCAATGTGGCCGCTACCACGGTTCGCGCGCCCAGCTTGGCCATCAAACCCGGCTCGGCCTTGGGGCTGTCGCCGGTTTGCGCATGGGGCAAAAAGTGTTTGGACATGGCGATGGCCGTGCTGGACAGCCGCGACAGCACCTTGTCGCCACTGCCATCAAAGTCGGCCCGGCCCAGCTGGTCGGCGGTCAGCGCGATCGCGGTTTCAGCATCGGGCACGCGCAGCAGGGCTTCTGCCAGGCGCATCAGGGCCAGCCCCTCGGCACTGGAGATCGGGTATTCCTTGAGCAGGCTTTCCATCGCCCAGAATGGCGGCGGGTTGTCGCGCACAGCTTGCACCCAGGGTGTGGCCGAGCGGGCTGCTGCTGCCCAGTCCAGCGCCTGGCTGACGCTGTGCAGGTGGCGGGCCACTACCTCGGCCTCGGGGCGGTAGGGGAAGGGCAGGCGTTGGGCGACGGGCATCGGTATCTCCGGTGTGTTTGGTCTAAGTCGCTATGATCTTCAAATGTTTGTTGATTTATTGACTATATTTTGTTGCTTGTTTAGTGATTTATTTCTATTCCTTTCCCCCACTCTCCCCCAACCCCTCTCGCCCCGCCGGGCGAAAGGGGAGCGAACAGCCACATTTGGCCTTGTTTTAAAACTTGCCGAGTTCTTCGCCAGGGCCAACCGGAGGCAATGCGGCGTTAGCCGTGGCGTGGAACGTGGCGGCTTTGCATACGCGGCCAAATCTGGCTGTTGAACTCCCCTCTCGCCCGGCGGGGCGAGAGGGGTTGGGGGAGAGTGGGGACAAAAAGCAACAAAAAAGAGACCTAAACCCATTGAAAGACCAAACAATGACCCAGGACCTTGACCGCATCGACCTCAAAATCCTCACCTGCCTGCAGGAAGATGGCCGCATCTCCAACCTGAAACTGGCCGAAGCAGTTTCACTCTCCCCAACAGCGGTGCTGGCCAGAGTGCAGCGGCTCACCAAAGACGGCTACATCCTGGGCTATGAGGCGCGACTGAACCCGCTCAAGCTTGGTGCCGGCATGATGGTGTTTGTGGAAGTGCTGCTGGACCGCACCACCCCCAATGTGTTTGAGGCTTTCAAGGCCGCAGTGCAGGTGCGGGGCGAAATCATGGAGTGCCACATGGTGGCGGGTGGATTTGACTACCTGCTCAAGACGCGCATGGCCGACATGAGCGCCTACCGAGAATTTGCCGGCACCGTACTATGGCAATTGCCGGGGGTGCGGGAAACGCGCACCTACGCTGTCATGGAGGAAGTGAAGAACACAACCCACCTGACGCTGCGCTAGCGCGGCAAACCGAGTGCTTCACACGCCCGCCAAGGTTGCTGGCTGCGACGCTGCATAGGTGCGCACACCAAAAATGGCACTACCCACCCGAACCATGGTGGACCCGCTGGCAATGGCGGCCTCCAGATCGTCACTCATGCCCATGGACAGGGTGTCAAGCCCCATTGCGGACGCATTCATCCGGTCAAACAGGCTTCTGGCCCTCGCAAACACTGCACAGGCAGCTACAAAATCAGGAGCGGGTTCCGGTATGCACATGATGCCGCGCACAACCAGCCGGGGCAGGCTGGCAACGTCCCGGGCCAGTGCGAGCGCGTCGACCGGAGCGACACCGGACTTGGTAGGACCACCGTCCACATTGACCTGAATGCAGACCTGCAACGGTGCCAGATCGGCCGGGCGCTGCTCGCTCAGGCGCTGGGCAATTTTCAGGCGGTCAATGGTGTGGACCCAGTCAAAGTGCCGTGCGACCAGGCGCGTCTTGTTGCTCTGGACCGGCCCGATGCAGTGCCACTGCAATGGCAGGTGCGCCAACGCCGTGATCTTATCCACCGCTTCCTGAATGTAGTTTTCTCCAAACGCGACCTGGCCACAGGCATGGGCCTGCAGGATGGCGTCAACACCAAAGGTCTTGGACACCGCCAGCAGCGACACCGATTGCGGCTCTCGCCCTGCCCGCAGGCAGGCGCCCGTGAGGCGGGCGTGAATCGTTTGAAGATTGGCGGCAATCATGGTCATAATCCCTCAAGCGTAACAAACATAGACCTTACCCAAAGAGGACCCCGTGGACATTACCCAACTGCTGGCTTTCAGCGTCAAGAACAAAGCCTCCGATTTGCACCTGTCCGCAGGCCTGCCACCGATGATTCGTGTCCACGGTGACGTGCGCCGGATCAATGTGGAGGCGCTGGACCATAAGCAGGTGCACAGCATGGTCTACGACATCATGAATGATGGCCAGCGCAAGCACTTTGAGGAATTCCTGGAAATCGACTTCTCGTTCGAGATCGACGGTCTGGCGCGCTTTCGGGTCAATGCCTTCAACCACAACCGGGGTGCGGGCGCGGTGTTCCGCACGATTCCGAGCAAGATCCTCTCGCTGGAGCAACTCAACGCGCCCAAGATCTTTGGCGACCTGGCGCTCAAGCCCCGTGGCATGGTACTGGTGACTGGTCCCACCGGCTCGGGCAAGTCCACCACGCTGGCAGCCATGGTCAACTACCTGAATGAGACCGAGTTCGGCCACATCCTGACGGTGGAAGACCCGATCGAGTTCGTACACGAGTCCAAGAAATGCCTGGTCAACCAGCGCGAGGTCGGCCCGCACACGCTGTCTTTTGCTGCCGCCTTGCGCTCGGCCCTGCGGGAAGACCCGGACTGCATTCTGGTGGGCGAAATGCGGGATCTGGAAACCATCCGCCTGGCCATGACTGCCGCCGAAACCGGCCACCTGGTGTTTGGAACACTGCACACCTCCAGTGCTGCCAAGACGATTGACCGGATCATTGACGTGTTCCCTGCCGACGAAAAGGAAATGGTGCGCGCCATGCTGTCCGAGTCGCTGCAGGCGGTGATCTCGCAAACCCTGTGCAAGACCAAGGACGGGCAAGGCCGTGTGGCCGCTCACGAGATCATGCTGGGCACCAGTGCCATTCGCAACCTGATCCGCGAGGCCAAAGTGGCCCAGATGTACTCATCCATACAGACCGGCAACAGCGTGGGCATGCAGACACTGGACCAGAACCTCACCGATCTGGTCAAGCGCAATGTCATCAGTGCGGCAGAAGCACGCTCCAAGGCGAAAATTCCCGAAAACTTCCCCGGATGATCATGAAACACCCCCCGGCTTCGCGCACTGCGTGTCGCTACGCTTTCCCCCTTGCAGGGGGCAGCGCCAGCGGCCCGGCGGAGCCGGTTCCGCGGCACCCTTGGTATTTAGCCCCCCACACTCCGGCACAACCCCTGCATTGAAAAGGAGGAGCTCTTATGGAGCGCGATCAAGCCACGAAATTCATCAATGATCTGCTGAAGCTGATGATCAGCCGCAACGGCAGCGATCTGTTCATTACAGGAGATTTTCCGCCGGCCATCAAGGTCGACGGGAAGGTAACCAAGGTGTCACCGCAGCCATTGAACGCGGCGCACACCATGGCGCTGGCGCGGTCCATCATGAACGACAAGCAGATCGCCGACTTTGAGCGCACCAAAGAAAGCAATTTCGCCATTTCACCACCGGGCATCGGCCGGTTTCGGGTCAATGCATTCATCCAGCAAGGCAAGGTTGGCATGGTGTTGCGGGTCATTCCGATGGTGTTGCCCACCATTGACGGCCTGGGCGTTCCGCAAGTCCTGAAAGAAATCGTGCAGTCCAAGCGCGGGCTGTGCATCATGGTGGGAGCCACCGGCTCGGGCAAGTCAACCACGCTGGCCGCCATGGTGGACTACCGCAATGAAAATTCGTTTGGCCACATCATCACCGTGGAAGATCCGGTGGAGTTTGTCCACATGCACAAGAACTGCGTGGTGACCCAGCGTGAGGTGGGTCTGGACACCGACAGCTGGGAAGCCGCCCTGAAAAACACCCTGCGCCAGGCGCCTGATGTGATCCTGATGGGCGAGATTCGCGACCGTGAAACCATGGAGCACGCTGTAGCGTTTGCCGAAACCGGCCACCTGTGTCTGGCCACGCTGCACGCCAACAGCTCCAACCAGGCGCTGGACCGCATCATCAACTTCTTCCCGGAAGAGCGGCGGGCGCAGCTGCTGATGGACCTCTCGCTCAACCTCAAGGCGCTGGTATCGCAGCGCCTGATTCCCAAGCAAGACGGAAAGGGACGCGTAGCCGCCGTCGAAGTGATGTTGAACTCGCCCCTGATCTCCGACCTGATCTTCAAGGGCGATGTCTCCGAAATCAAGGAAATCATGAAAAAGAGCCGCAATATCGGCATGCAGACTTTTGACCAGGCGCTCTTTGATATGTACGAAAAGAACCAGATCACCTATGAAGACGCCCTGCGCAACGCCGATTCGCTGAACGACCTGCGCCTGCAGATCAAGCTCAACAGCAAACGCGCCAAGTCAACCGATTTGAGCGCCGGCACCGAACATTTTTCCATCATGTAAGCCATGCCCAGCACCAACACAAAAACCTACGAACCCTCCCCTTCTACCCGCGTGGCCTTCCTGGGCCTGGGCGTCATGGGCTACCCCATGGCCGGCCACCTGGCGCTGGCTGGACACCAGGTCTGCGTCTACAACCGGACTGCTACCAAATCAATAGCATGGTGCGAAGAATTCGCAAGGGCTGGCGCCGAAAATGGCACCAACACACATGCCGCAACACCCCGTCTGGCAGCGCAGCAGGCCGATATCGTTTTCTGCTGTGTGGGCAATGATGATGACCTGCGCAGCGTCACCACCGGACCGGACGGAGCCTTTGCCGGCATGAAGCAGGGTGCCATTTTTGTGGATCACACCACGGCTTCCGCCAATGTTGCGCGCGAACTCGGTGCCGCAGCCCGCCACCAGGGGCTCCACTTTGTCGATGCACCCGTTTCGGGAGGCCAGGCCGGCGCGCAGAACGGCATGCTCACGGTGATGTGCGGGGGTGACCAGGCAGCCTTTGCGGCTGCACGGCCGGTTGGCATGGCGTTTTCACGCGCCTTCACGCTGCTGGGTGAGAATGGTTGCGGCCAACTGGCCAAGATGGTGAACCAGATCTGCATCGCCGGGCTGGTGCAGGGCCTGAGTGAAGCCATTGCGTTTGGCCAGCAGGCAGGGCTGGACATGAACCAGGTGCTCGACGTCATCGGCAAGGGGGCGGCGCAGAGCTGGCAGCTCGACAACCGTGGCAAAACCATGGTGGCCGACCAGTTTGACTTCGGTTTTGCCGTCGACTGGATGCGAAAGGACTTGGGCCTGGTGCTCAACGAAGCCAAGCGAAACGGCGCACGACTGCCCGTTACCGCATTGGTCGACCAGTTCTATGCGGATGTGCAAGCCATGGGCGGACGCCGCTGGGATACGTCCAGCCTGATCAAGCGGCTGAAGAAGACCAACGGGTAATCAGGGCTTGCCGGACGCGCGGACGGGGGATGGCGACTGAAACTGCGCCAACTCTTCTTCCGTGATCGTCTCCAGAATGCGCACCACCTTTTGAACACCCGCCGTTGCACTGATAACGTCAGTTGCACGCTTGGCTTCCCGCGCTGTGACGCGGCCCATCACATACACGGTCCCGCGCTCGGTGGTGATCTTGAACGCGCTGGAGCTCAGATCCTGCGCATCCACCAGGGCGGCCCTGACCTTACCCGTTGTCAGGGAATCCGACGAGCGCTGGGTCAGCGTGGAGTTGCCCAAAATGGCCAGCTCATTGACGATGTGGCGCACGTTGTCCACGCCGCGGGCAATCTGGTCGACCAACTGTTTTTCCTGCTCGGTACCAACTTCTCCGGTAAGCAGCACTTGCCGGTTGTAGCTGGTCACATTGACGTGTCCACGCTCGCCCAGAGCCTCCCGGATGCGGCTGGCTGCGCGCAGCTCGATTCCTTCATCTTCGACCACGGTTCCCGTCGTGCGGCGGTCAACCGCCACCATGCCACCCACTACGGCTCCCCCCATGACCAAAGGGAAACAGGCGGTCAATGTTCCAAGGGAACTGCCGATCAAGACCAGCGCCAGGCCGGCGCGTCGAATGGAAAAACTCATTTGGAAGGTTCCTGTTCACCCAAAAGCTGGGCATCTACCGCATCACAAATGCAATGCAAAGCCAATATATGCACTTCCTGTATGCGCGCGGTGCGTTCGTGCGGAACGCAAATGTGGACATCCGTATCACGCAAAACCTGCGCCATCTTGCCGCCTGAGCGCCCGGTCAGGCCGACAACGACCATCTCACGCTCATGTGCCACCTCGATAGCAGCCAGCACGTTGGCCGAATTTCCACTGGTGGAAATTGCCAGGAGGACGTCTCCGGGCGCGCCCAGTGCACGCACCTGGCGCGAAAAGATGACGTTGAAATCGTAATCGTTGGCAATGGCCGTGATGATGGAGCTGTCGGTGGTAAGCGCAATGGCACCCAGTTCCGGGCGTTCGCGCTCAAAGCGCCCTACAAACTCGGCTGCAAAATGCTGGGCATCCGCCGCAGAGCCGCCATTGCCACAGGCCAGCACCTTGCCACCGCTGGTGACACAGGCCAGCATGGCCTGTACCGCAGCCGCAATGGGTTTGCTCAAAACCTGCGCCGCCTGGTATTTCAGGTCTGCGCTGTCGATGAAGTGTTGTTGAATTCGTTGTTCCAGCATGGGCAGCGATGATACCGTGCCATCAATACCCCCGCCGTCCAACACCCCCCGGCCACGCAAACCTTACATGAATTTACATGGGTTGACTAACCAGCATCAAATGCGGCCTGCAGCCACTCGATGCCACCGGACTCCACGACAACCACATCGAAGCGGCAGGGTGGAACCTCGCGCAAGCACATCAGATAATGGCGTGCGGCAAAGATGATGCGGCGCTGCTTGATACGTCCCACGCTCGCAGCTGCCCCGCCATGCCGGTCCGATGCCCGCATGCGAACCTCGACAAAAACGGTCGTACCATCGCCCGCGCGCATGATCAGGTCAATTTCACCGCCCCCCCGGCCCGGCGTCCGATAATTGCGCATCAGCAAGCGCAAGCCCTGTTGCTGCAGATAATGCAGGGCCACATCCTCGGCACCGTCGCCAGCCTGTTTGGTCGTCGGCTTCGCGACTGCGGATCGTGCTGGTCTTGATGCAAGGAATCCCATGAGCGCCCTTTTTAACTCCGCACTGGCTGCCTCCGCCGAGGCCGCCTCTGGACAGCATTATCCGCAGGGAGCGCTGTATGTGGTGGCCACACCGATTGGCAATCTGGCCGATATCAGCCTCAGGGCACTCTATGTTCTGGGAATGGTGGACGTGATCGCCTGTGAGGACACCCGCCACACCCAGTCTCTTCTGCGCGCGTATGGCATTGACAGGAACAACAATCAACTCATTGCCCTGCACCAGCACAATGAGGCACAGGCCGCGCAGACCGTCGTCGATCATTTGCGCCAGGGCCATCGCGTGGCATATGCCAGTGACGCCGGCACGCCAGGCATCAGCGATCCGGGGGCGCGGTTGGTCGCGATCATTCACCAGCAGGGATTGCGCTGCATACCGCTACCCGGCCCCAGCAGCGTCACGGCGATTCTGTCGGCTGCGGGGATCGTGGAAGACCAGCCGGGCGGGTTTGTTTTCGCAGGTTTCCTGTCAAGCAAGTCGGCCGAGCGCGAGCGCATGGTCCTGTCGCTTGCATCGGAAGCGCGTGCAGTTGTGCTGCTGGAGGCCCCACACCGGATCGAAGCCCTTGCCCTTGCCTTGTCGCATCTGGGCGGGCGCACCATCACCCTGGGGCGGGAACTAACCAAGCAGTTTGAGGAAATTCAGACTCTGAGCGTGCAGGACTTGCCGTCCTGGCTGGCTGCGGACGCCAACCGCTTGCGGGGTGAGTTCGCACTGGTGCTGCACCCGTGCCCCGTGAAAACCATCGCGTCCCAGGACACGCGGATACTGGAATTGTTGCTGGAGCAACTTCCGCTGAAAACGGCCGTCAAACTGGCAGCCGATATCACTGGCGAGCCCCGCAATACCCTCTACCAGATGGCGTTGGATTTGAAGGCGAAACGAACCGACTAAGCCTTGATGGCGAAATCCTCTTTGGTTTTGCCCTGTGCGAGCAAACTCGCCATCCAGCGCGGCGTCAGACCGCGACCACTCCAGGTTTCACCCTGCGGCCCCCGGTACTTGGCCGCCACGGCAACACCGCTCTTGCTCTTTTTTAGGCCTTTTACGCGCGTGGGTGTCGCGCCTGCCGGCTTGGCTTTTCCAGCGCGTTTGCGCCCACCGGCCATGGCGATCTGCAAATCCTTGATGGCAATACCGAATGCCTGCATTTTGGCAACGATTTCCTGAACCGTTTTGTCAAATTCGCGATTTCTTATCTCGGACGCCTGCTTTTGCAGCTTCTGAATTTGATTCTGAATATCAACCAGACTATTCATGTTTGCGCTCCTGTTTGAAATATTAATGGGTTACGTCGGCTCGCATGATAACCTTCAGCGCAGTCATCCACAGTATCCGGATATCGAAAACGATCGACTGCCTTTGCAAATA
This sequence comes from Pseudomonadota bacterium, assembly GCA_052034395.1. Classification (GTDB taxonomy): domain Bacteria; phylum Pseudomonadota; class Gammaproteobacteria; order Burkholderiales; family Burkholderiaceae_C; genus Allorhodoferax. The sequence goes on along the minus strand of JBPOIP010000121.1, from coordinate 16,734 downwards.
CTCACTGTCAAAGGCAACTTTCTGCGGAATCGGCAATTCATCGCGGCCATTAACCTGTGCCCATCCGGTCAAACCCGGAACCAGCTTATCCACACCATATTGCGTTCTCAGTTCAATCAGGTCATTCTGGTTATATAAGGCGGGGCGAGGACCGACAAAACTCATATCCCCTTTGATGATGCTCCACAGCTGGGGCAACTCATCCAGACTGCTTTTGCGCAGGAAGCTCCCGATGGGTGTTAGATAACTGGAAGGATCGGAAAGCAAATGCGTTGCCACAGCCGGCGTCCCCACGCGCATACTGCGGAATTTCGGCATTTTGAATATTCTGTTTTCCCGTCCCACCCGGTCGGACCAATACAAAATCGGACCTTTTGAGGTGATACCCACCAGAACGGCGACCAGTACGCATGGAATCAGCAATAACAGGCAGGCCACAGCTGCCAGAAACAAATCAAATACACGTTTCATGTTCGGGTCCGTGATAACTAGCGGCTTTGTGTGGTCCGGTACCAATCCGCCGTTGCCTGCAATCCCTGGCGCAGGGTAAACGGTGCATACCATTCCAGTTCCAGTCGAACCTTGTTGCTGTCGACACGCAGCGAACTGAGCAGGCGTTCGAACTCGGCGTTATAGCCGGTCATGTTGCCCACCATTTGCAGGAGAAAGGGCGGCACTGGAAACAGGCGCGACGGCACTCCAAGCGATCGTGCCAGTCCGCGCAGCAAGGCATGTGTGGAGACGGGAGTCCCGTCGCTGACCAGATACGTGTTGCCACGCGCGGCAGGATGGTGTGCGCACACCAGTAAAAAGTCCACGAGGTTGCCAACAAATACCAGGTCCCGGTAGTTCCGCGTTAGTCCAAGCGGCAACGGAATACCCCGGTATACCGCGCCGAGCAGGCGCAGGAAATTCCCTCCAACACCAGGACCATAAACAAGGGGAGGACGAACCGTGACAACATCCAGATCACCCGCCAGTCCTATGGCATTGAGTGCCTGCTCGGCCTCCCATTTGGACACCGAGTACGGGTTATGGGGATCAGGAACATCGCGGTCCGTAAATTCGAGCTCCCCCTCGGTACTCGGCCCATTGACGCCAATGGAACTCACATTCACCAGCCGCCGCACGCCGGCATCTACCGCACAGTGCGCGAGACGGATGCTTCCTGCTGTGTTGATACGCCTGAATTCCGCCAGCGGATCCTTGGACTTGTCGTGCATGATGTGCACACGCGCAGCCAGGTGGATGACAATCTCACACCCCTGCAAAGCGGCTTCCCAGTCTGTTTCTCCGTTCACTTCTCCAACCGCAATGTTCTCAACGCCATCCGGAAGAATGCAGGGGGTACGCGTAATCCCGCGTACCGGCATGCCACGGCGGATGGCTTCGGTACACAGCGCGCGACCCACGAAACCGTTGGCACCCGTGATGGCAATCGTAGCGGCCATGCTTATTTCCACCCAATCACAGCCAGAGCAAGGCATGACAGCGCAAACCAGATCCGGTCGCGCGGCTTGCGCCGGCAATGCCACGCCTGCATAGCCAGCGAAAGCATGGCCATGCGGCCCCCGCCTACCCATATGTGCACAAAGGGATCCTCAGACTGACCGACCAGGCTGGCCACCAATCGGGACTGGTTGAGACCCCATCCGTCCAGCACGCGACGCGCTCGCCAGATAAAGGCGGCCACGCCGGTATTCACCCCGACCTGGTTATTGTCATGCTGGCGATACATCAAACTGGCATAGTCATCAATAACCCACCGGTACCCGTGGGCACGCGCGTAGGCATAGGTAAACCAGTCATGCAGACCCAATTCCCCGGCAGCCTGCTGGTATTCCTTCAAGGTTTGCTGCAGTGCCATTGCGAGTTTTTGCGTGATAACAAACGTACATCCCGGCCCTGCCGATTCAAAAAGATAATCCCATCGGCGCTGGGGATAGGACTTCTTGATATACGTGGAACGCCCGGATTCCCAAAATGCCACAATATCACTGGAATACCCATCAGATTCGGTTTCCCGCATGCGCGTGACAGCCTGCTGGAGTTTTCCGGGCAGCCATATATCGTCCTGATCCGCATACGCTACATAATCAAAATCGGAAAAATCAACCTCCCGCAGAATGCGAAAAAAGTTCTGCGACGCGCCACCAAACACCTGCCCAAATGCAAGCAACACGACGCGGGCATTCTTAGCCTGCAAATCGCGAAACCATTCCTCCGTCCCGTCTGATGAGCGGTCCACACTGACAAATAGCGTGACCTCGACGCCCAACTGCTCAAACAGGGAGTCCACCTGTTGCTGCAGGTATCTCACGCCATTAAAAGCGGCAAGGCAGACAGCCACTGAAGGAGAAGAGTGGTTCAACAAGAAAATTCCGTTCAAACGCGGGACGATAGTCGCACGATAAGCAAGCGACGCAAGTATTTCATGAGTGAATACGCTTGAAGCAAGCGGTACTGTAAATAGTTAACCTTTCCCTGCGCATGAAAATACCGGTAATTGGCCAGCTCTGCCTTTTCCATGGGCCACATATCCGCGCTCAGTCCCGATGCACCGTAGACCGGTTTGTATACGGCAACCAGTTCCACCGCCAGTTTAACGGTCGGCATCGATGAACCGACGATATCGAGCCAAAGCCGGTGGTCCTCCATGTGGCGCAGACCTTCGGCAAACCGCACACCGAGGTCCCGCTTGAGCATGACCGACGGCGTGACAAAGGGGTGGCGCAACAGCAGCCCTGTCAGATGCACCGCATGCGCCTGAACCGGCCCGATGGGCGACCACGGTTCCCCGCTTTCGGCGGGCGTCAACTGTCGGCACAAATGCCCACACAAAGCGACATCCGGGTGTGCCAGCAGATATCCGAGCTGAATCTCGATTTTCCGGGGATGCCAGGCGTCATCCGAATCCAGGAACGCGATATACGCATGGGTTGCGCCGTTCCAGCCCGCGTTGCGCGCCGAGGCCGCCCCCGCATTGACCGGCATCGTAACCACCCGGATCCAGTTTCCGTAGCGCTGCGCCATGGATGCCAGTAGGGCGCCGGTCCCGTCGTTGCTGGCATCGTCCACCAGAATCAATTCGGCGGGCCGCAGAGTCTGTGCCACAACGGACTGAACCGCCCGCTCGACGGTCGCGGTGCAACGGTAGCAGGGAATCACCACGGAAACCGGTGCAACATCCATCGTCATGCCGAGCGGTACGCACGCCAGACGGCGCGCAGTCGATCCGGCCTTCCAACCAGCACGCGCTTGACCAGCATTCTGATCAGCATGAGCAGGACCGAAAGCCCGGGAAACGGCGCGTGCCGCCGCAGAAACCGGACACAGGAGCGGGTCGCGTAGCTGTCCAGGACCGGGTTGCCGATGCCCAGACTGGCAGACTGCTCGTGCCAGACATGTGAGGCCTCGGCCACGCCCAGTTCCCAGCCGGCTTTTCGCAACCGAAAACCCAGGTCCGTATCTTCCCAGTACATGAAAAAACTTGCCTCATCAAAGGAACCGACCTGCTCCAGAGCCTCGCGACGCAGCAACATGGAGGCGCCGGACACGAAATCCAGGCGTGCAGGGGCCAAGCAATGGTTGGACCGCCCCAGCCAGAGGTTGATGCGTCCACCGCCCCACAGCTGGACTTTGTCCGTGTCCCCGCGCTCGTACACCACTGAGCCCACCGCACCGAGCCGCGTGTTGTGTTGTGCGACGTCGACCAATGCACGCAGGGCCTGGGGCGCAACCGTCGCGTCGCTATTGACGAGCCAGATGAAATCAGCGCCCGCATCGAGCGCGTGCCGGATACCCACGTTGCAGCCGGCAATCCTTCCTGTCATTTCAGCAAGCCACCAAAGCGGTCACGGAAGCATTCATGATGATCTGCCTGCAGATTTGAATCGCAAGGCATTTATTCGTTCCCATACTTGCCGCATGTGATTGCATGTCCTTTCCATCAATTTGGATTTCATGGGAGGCTTTGCGGACTCAATGATGAAGTCAATCTAGGCATATCTACTCCAATAACTGAGGCAAATCAGCAGCCGCCAATCAGCGGATCCGACTCCACAGTACCGAGTATAGAAAAATGCGTCGGAGTTGACCTGTACCCCGGTGCAGCCCCGCAGAAGTACACTAGTTTGGAATTTCAACGGCGTATCGGCGAATGATGGCCCTATCCGTGATTGGTGCCAACGGCACAACTTGGCACTCCCCCCGTACGAATGACACTCAAGAGAAATATCTTTGCCAACTATGTTGGCGCAGGAGTCGCAGCGGCAGCGCCCATTTTGGCCCTGCCCTGGTATCTGGCGGCCCTGGGTCCAAAGCAATACGGTTTGATCAGCTTTGTAGCCATGCTGCAGTCGTTGCTGGCCTTGCTGGACGCAGGCCTAAGCCAGGCACTGGTACGCGAATTTGCGATTCGCAACGGCGACTCCGCCGCCGAACGCCAGCAGGCGTCAACACTGCTGTTTGGTTTTGAGCGCATTTACTGCCTCTTTGCCCTGGGGGCAGGCGGCATCACCCTTGCGCTGGCACAGCCCATTGCTCTGCACTGGCTCAATCTGGGTGGACTGCCTGATGCGGTTGGCCAATATGCCGTTTGGGGAGCAGCCGCCATTTTCGCAGCACAGTTTCCCGGGTCCATTTACAGGAGCGTACTCATAGGCACGCAAGCTCACGTTGCACTCAATGGAACCCTTTTCGCCGGAACGCTGCTCCGCCATGCAGGGGGCGTTGCTGTCGTGACCCTGTGGCCCAATCTCTACGCATACCTGTCCTGGCAGGCAACGGCTGCGCTGCTTGAGACCCTTTTGCGGGGTTGGCTGGCGTGGCGCAAGCTGGGACGGCAGAGAGGTCACGTACATTGGAATTGGGTCGAATTGCGACCTGTCTGGCGCATGGCAGCCTATATGTCGGGAGCCACTGTTCTGGGAGCGCTGACGGTTCAAATGGACAAAATTGTCTTGAGCCGAATGGCGAGTATTGAACAGTTGGGCTACTACTCCATTGCGGCAACTGTTTCACTGGGTTCATTGCAGCTGATTTACCCGCTGATGCAAGCGGTGCTTCCACGTGCAATTCACTTGCGCGAAAACCCTGCTGCGCTTCGCGCGTTGAACCTGAAGGTGTTCGCACTGATCGCAATGCTTTGTGGGACAGGCGCTCTGGTTTTTTGGGTAATGGGTCGCTGGTTGCTCACCATTTGGCTAAACGATGCCCAGGCTGTGGCGCAAATCTATCCGTGGCTGACGGTATTGCTCATCGGTACCGCATTGAATGCTTTTTATAATGTGGGTTACACCAGCTGGCTGGCCCGCGAGAAGACACACAAAATCCTGGCGGTCAATGCGATTTCATTTGTTGCAAGCATCGTTTTATTACCCTACCTGATCGCCCGGCACGGGACTGTAGGCGCAGCATTTGGTTGGTTGGCAATGAATTTAGTTGGATTTGCACTTAGCCTGGAGTGGCTCAAGAGAAGCGACAAATGAAGAACGTTCTCCGAAGATTCAAATGGCTGGTCAGCGTGCAACTCGGCATCAATCTGAAGCGAACGCTACAGTCAATTCGGGGCGTACCGAGATACATCCGGCACTGGGTCCAGTTCCGCAGAGACTACAAGGGGAAAATCAATTTTTATCCCTGTCTGCATGACTGGTTTGAAGAAGGCGGGGCTTCCAAATCAGACTATTTTTGGCAAGACTTGTATGTAGCCCGAAAAATCCATGCCTGCGCACCCCCAAGACACGTGGACGTCGGATCGCGCATTGATGGATTTGTGGCACACGTAGCATCATTCCGGGAAATCGAAGTTTTCGACATCAGACCGATCACCACATCGATTCCGGGAATCCGGTTTCGCCAGGTCGACCTCATGCGCCCCAGTGATACCTATAGGGACTACTGCGAGTCACTCTCCTGTCTACATGCTCTTGAGCATTTTGGGCTGGGGCGTTACGGCGACCCGATCGATGCACAAGGCTACCTGAACGGTTTGGCCAACATGGTCAACATGCTCAAACGTGGCGGCACCCTTTATCTATCGATTCCAATCGGGCTTGAACGAGTGGAGTTCAATGCGCATCGAATTTTCAATCCATCTGCATTTGTAAAGATCGCCGCGCAATACGGGCTCACCTTGACAGAGTTTGCATGGTTCGAGCCTGACCAGCACATTGTTCAATCACGCGATATCGAGCACGACCTAGAACGCCTGGGTCAACTAAGCCACAACTTGGGCATTTTTAACTTCATCAGACAATGAGAATCACACTCTTGCCCGCTGGCAAATCCGCCCCCGGGAGCGCCTGATGGCCCTGATCGTTTCCCAAATCCTGGGCGGGTTGGGTAACCAGATGTTCCAGTACGCAGCCGCCCGCGCACTGTCGCTTTCCAGCGGACGGACGCTCCTCTTGGATATTTCGGGATTCTCAAAGTATGGCTTGCATCAAGGGTTCGAACTGCAACGGGTATTCAATTGTCCGGCCCAAACTGCACAGAATGCCGATCTGGTGGGCGTTCTCGGCTGGCAATCTTCGGACCTAGCTAAACGCCTAGTGTCGCGGCCGGCCATGAGGTGGCTGCGACGTGAAAGCTTTGTTATCGAACCGCACTACAACTACTGGTCTGGTATTGACAGCGTCCCACAGGACGCGTATCTGGTCGGGTACTGGCAATCAGAAAGATACTTCAGTGCACACGTCGATGCGATTCGACAGGACCTGTCTTTCAAGACACCGCTGAACGCCGCGAATGAAGTTGCGGAAAAAATTATCAACGGGACATGCTCTGTGAGCCTGCACGTTCGCAGGGGGGACTATGTGACCAATCAGGCAGCAAACTCCGTGCACGGACTATGTTCGAGGGACTACTATCAGAAAGCTGTCCAACACATTTCCAAACAGGTTGCACAGCCTCACTTCTTTGTGTTTTCTGACGATATCGATTGGGCGAAAGACAACCTGCCTATGGATTTTCCATGTACTTTCGTTTCGCACAACACGGGTGCCGACAGCTTTATGGACATGCGCTTGATGTCAATGTGCAAGCACAACATCATCGCAAATAGTTCATTCAGTTGGTGGGGCGCATGGTTGAACACCAATCCGGGCAAATGTGTCATCGCACCCAAAAATTGGTTTGCAAAAGAGATGCCTACCCAGGACTTGATTCCGGCTGGATGGACAGTTCTATGACCCCTGAAGTTGCGGCGAGCGCACTGTCCCCGGTCATCTCGGTCGTTCTGCCCGTGTACAACACGGAGAGGTTCATTTCTGCGGCCATCCGGTCCATCCTCGACCAAAGCTTTCGTGACTTTGAACTCATCGTAATTGACGATGGCTCCACGGACGGCACGTTAGGTATCCTGAAAGAATTCCAGTATCTGGACAGTCGAATCATTCTCATATCCCGCGAAAACAGGGGGATTGCACAAACATTGAATGAAGGAATTCGCATGGCGTCCGGTTCATGGATTGCCATCATGAATGCAGACGATATCGCGCTGCCGAACCGATTTGAGCGGCAGCTGCATTGGATAGGGCAAACGGACGCGGATATCTGTGGAACCTGGGTGCAATTTTTTGGCACTGCAGATAGCAGGATTCTCAAGCACCCCCAATCGAATGAAGCCATCCGCATGGGATTGCTCTTTGGCTGCGTGTTTGCGCAGCCCACCGTCATGATGAAAACGGCTTTGGTGCGGCAGCTGTGGTACGACAACGCATGGAAGGTCGCAGAGGACTATGACTTGTGGGAGCGTGCAACGCACCACGGCTGGAAAATGACGAATGTGCCAGAGGTTCTGCTCCTGTACCGGCAGCACCAGGGCCAGATTTCGGTCGGTGAATCAACCTACTCGGATGTGCTGACCCAAAAAATACGCCGCCGCTACTGGCAGTTCCTGTTTCTCGAACTGGGTCTCGACCAGGCCTGGATCAATGAGGTTTTGAAACTGCGGGAACTCCCGTTGGAACGGCCTGATATGGACTCTGTGGATCTGGCCTTCGATGCATTGTTGCGCCATAGCCATGGCGAGGCACGCGCAACGGTGCTGGACCACATGACCCGTCTGTACTTTCGGGCAGCAGGAATTTGCCCGGACACGGCGTGGCGGTGGCGACGTCTCAATGCGCAGTTTGGCGACCGACCGGCAGTGCTGACACTGTTGAAATTGATCGCGTTGACCGTACTTCGCATTCAACCCGACGGAGCCGTTTTCGGATTCCTAAAGAGATTCTTCGGCCGCACATGAACAAGGCTGACTGCTGAAAGCCATCATGCTCGCCAGCAATGACACCGCGCTGCCGGCCAGATTCCCGAGGGCATTGCGCTAATGACATCAGGGGACTCGACTACGAAAGGCTCATGGATAGGCCGGAATATGACAGTCCGCGGGCTGCCCTGGCAGGATTTTTGTCCGTCAGATGCGGCATGATGGAGGGTGTCCCAAAAAATACAAAAGGAGACTGCGTGAAACTTGCCCTCATGTCCGATATCCACGCCAACCTGCAGGCCCTGGACGCCTGCCTGGCCCACGCACGCGCGCAGCAGGCGCAGCGCTTCGTCTTCCTGGGCGATCTGGTGGGCTACGGCGCCGACCCCGGCCCGGTCCTGGAACGCGTGCGACTTCTCACGGAAGAAGGCGCCATGGTCATCCAGGGAAACCACGATGCCATGGCCATCACACCACCGGATGACGTGAAAACCGTGGGGGATACGACGGCCGCATGGACCCATGACCAGCTCAACCCCGATCAACGCGCCTGGATCGCGGGCTTGCCGCTGACGCTTCAACTGGACAATATCCTTTTTGTACACGCCAGCGTGAACGAGCCGCACCTGTGGCGCTACGTGTACGACGAGCGCGCTGCCAAAGCCAGTCTGGATGCAGCGGCAGACCGGCCGGAAGTTCGCTACGTATTTGGCGGCCATGTCCATGCACAAACCCTGTACTACCGCGGCACGGGCGACGGCCTGATGGCCTTCACACCGCGGCCGGGCGTGGCGGTACCGGTTCCCCGGCACCGCCAGTGGCTCGGAACGGTTGGGTCAGTAGGCCAGCCTCGGGATGGCAACACGCAAGCCATGTACTGCACCTTTGACACCGACCGCGCGCAGCTGACCTTCCACCGTGTGGCCTATGACTACGTTGCAGCCGCCAACGCCATTCGACGCGCTGGCCTGCCCCACTTTTTTGCTGACCGACTGGAGACCGGGCGATGAAATTACTGGAACCTGGAGCCGAACTCGACGGCTTCACCATTGAAGAATGCATCCACTCGGGCGGCATGGCCCACATTTACCGCGTGCGCTACTCCGATGGCCAACGTAACCCCGGCTTTGCCATGGCCATGAAGATTCCCCGCATGACGGCGGGTGATGGTGCCGAAAATATTGTCAGCTTTGAAGTCGAATGCCAGATCATGCAGGTGCTGCAGGGCCGTCACATCCCGCGCTTCGTGGCGGCCGGCGACCTCTCCCGCGTGCCGTACCTTGTCATGGAGTACGTCACCGGCGAAACGCTGGAGCACTGGATGGATGCCGATGCAGCGCCCAGCGTGGACCAGATTGTCTGGCTGGGTGCGGCCATGGCACGCGCACTGCACGCGCTGCACCAGCAAAACACGGTGCACCTGGACCTCAAGCCCGCCAACGTGCTGTTCCGGGGCGACGGCACTGCCATGCTGCTGGACTTTGGGTTGTCATGCCACGCCCACTACCCCGACTTGCTGGCCGAGCAATTGCGCAAGGCCGTGGGCTCGCCCGCCTGGATCGCGCCCGAGCAGGTGGTTGGCGTGCGCGGTGACCCGCGCAGTGACATTTTTGCCGTGGGTGTGATGCTCTACCAGTTGTGCACCGGGCACCTGCCCTTTGGCGCGCCCCAAACCGCCGCAGGCCTTCGCCAGCGGCTCTGGGTAGACCCCATTCCTCCGCGCAAGACCAAGCCCGATTTGCCTCCCTGGCTGCAGGAAGTGGTGATGCGCTGCCTGGAGCCCGAAGCGGCGCAGCGTTACCCGTCGGCGGCCCACCTTGCATTTGATTTGACCCACCCTCAGCAAATCAATGTCACCGCGCGCGGCAACAATGTGACCGGCACCAAATTCAGTACCCATTTCAAGCGCTGGCTCAAGGCCGCAGGCATGCACTACAAGCCCAGCCCGATGGCGTCACAGCAGATTGAAGAAGTCCCGATCGTGATGGTGGCGGTTCCCCATGTGGACGTAACCGATGCCACGCTGTACTCGCTGCGCCAGGCGGTGGCGCGCTCGCTGGGCACGCGCCCTGGCGCACGACTGGCCTGCGTCACGGTGATCTCGTCGGGGTTGACCAGTTCGTCCGACGAAGAAAAGAGCGAATCCAATGTGCACCGGCGATACCTGACCATGCTGCGCCAATGGGCACAACCGCTGGACCACCCGGGTCACCAAACCTCGTACCACGTGCTGGAGACAGGCGATGTGGCGCAGGCCTTGCTGGACTATGCGCGCGGCAACCACGTCAGCGTCATCGTCATGGGTGCAGCCACCCATGGCCTGAAAACGCAGCGCTTTGTCGCCACCGTGCCCATCAAGGTAGCCATGGACGCGCCTTGCACCATCATCCTGGTCAAGCAATCACTACCCTTTGAACTGCTGGGTGACAACGGATCGGGAGATGCCTCTAACAGCGCCCCGGTAGGCGGGGGCTACTCCGACTCCGGATCTGACGCCCGAAGAAAACCGTACTTAGAAGACGACGTCCCCTTCTGACAGGACTGCATGGCCCACGCCTTTGAGTCCCTGACCCCTGACGCCGTGCTGGATGCGCTCGACAGCGTGGGCCTGCGCGGCGATGGCCGCCTGACCGCCCTGTCGTCGTATGAGAACCGTGTCTACCAGGTGCAACTGGAAGACGGCAGTGCCGTGGTGGCCAAGTTTTATCGCCCGCAGCGCTGGAGCGATGTGCAGATTCAGGAAGAACATGACTTCGCCGCCGAGCTGATGGCTGCCGAAGTACCCGCAGTCGGCCCGCTGCAGCTGCAGGGTGCCACCCTGCACACGTTTGGCGGGTTTTCCTTCAGCGTCAGCCCTCGTCGTGGGGGCAGGCCGCCTGAGCTGGACGACGGCGAAGTGCTGGAGTGGATTGGGCGCTTTCTGGCACGCATCCACACCGTGGGTGCCAAGAAACCGTTTGCCTGCCGCCCACGTCTGGACGTGGAGAGCTTTGGCGTGGAGTCCATGCAATGGCTGCTGGAACACGACAAGGTGCCATTGGACGTGCAGTCTGCCTGGACCCGGCTTTGCACAAGCGCTATCGACTTGATAGCGCAAACCCCTGTATTAACGAGGGCCAACTGCCAAAATGATGACCAAACGTCTGGCGTACGCATCCTGCGTCTGCATGGCGACTGCCATCCCGGCAACATTTTGTGGACGCCGGCTGACGCCGCACCGGCAGCCGGTCCCGGCCCCCACTTTGTCGATCTGGACGATGCGCGATCGGGCCCCGCGATACAGGACCTGTGGATGCTGCTCAGCGGCGACCGCCGCCAGCGCACCCGGCAGTTGGGCATGCTGGTGGATGGCTATGAGCAGTTCCGCGACTTTGACCGGCGCGAACTGGCACTGATCGAACCCTTGCGCACCCTGCGTCTGATCCACTACAGTGCCTGGCTGGCCCGCCGCTGGGATGACCCCACTTTCCCCGTCAACTTTCCGTGGTTTGGCTCCAGTGACTACTGGCAGGGCCAGGTGCAGATGCTGGAGGAACAGATGGAGGCCATGCAGGAGGAACCGCTGATTGTCTGAATTGCCCACATTGAACGTGGTTGGTGGCGGGCGCGTTGCGCAAACGCTGGCCAGCCTGTGGCACGCCGGCAGCCGCTTTGCCATCCAGGATGTGTTGACAACCGCATCCGCAAGTGCGCAGGCGGCGTGCGCTGTCATGGGTGCGGGCAAACCGGTTGCATCGCTGCAAGCCATGCGCCCTGCGGACTTCTGGATGCTGGGCGTACCGGATGCCCTTCTGGCAACCGCTGCGCAGGATCTGGCTGCCGCCGGGCCGGCTGGCAGGCCCATCGTATTCCACTGCAGCGGAGCGCAAAGTGCGGCGACACTGGCACCGCTGGCGGCGCGGGGCTGGCACACGGCCAGCACGCACTGCATACTCAGCTTTGCGTCTGTGCCGGTGGCGTTGCAGCAATTCCCCGGTACACCGTGCGCGCTGGAAGGCGATGCGACCGCCTGCAATGCCTTGCGCGACGCGTTCACCGCCATTGGCGCACGCTGTTTTGATGTCGCCAGCGCAGACAAGCTGCTCTACCACGCAGCCGCGGTGTTCGCAACCAACTTTTTGCCCGTGCTGCAATCCACCGCGGAAGACCTGTGGCGAAGAACCGGTGTGCCGCAAGATCTCATCCCTGGCCTGCGCAGTTCACTGTTGCGCAACGCCGTGTCCAATATCACGGCTATGGGTCCGCAAGCTGCCCTCACCGGCCCGGCCGCGCGGGGCGACACAGCGGCCATCGCACGCCAGGGCGCTGCCGTTGCCGCCTGGGATGCGCAGTCGGGCGCCGCCTACGCGGCCCTGAGCGAACTGGCCTTGCGGCTGGCGCAGAAGAAACCGAACTGAACCCATGCACGACACCCTTCCCATCCGTTACATCAGCCCGGTCTTTCGCCCGCCCAGCGAGGCGCAGTCGCTGATTCTGCCGGTCACCAACGGCTGCTCCTGGAACCAGTGCACCTACTGCGAGATGTACACCGCACCGCAAAAGAAGTTTGCCGTGCGTGACGAGCAGGAAACCCTGGACTCCGTCGCCCGATGCGCAGCCGAGTACCCCGACCAGATCCAGCGCGTCTTTCTGGGTGATGGAGATGCTCTTGCCTTGTCCACGCGCCGGTTGATGACGATTCTGACGGCCATCCAGACCAGCATGCCTGCGGTGCGCCGCGTCTCCGCTTACTGCCTGCCACGCAATGTGCGCAACAAGTCGGTGGACGACCTGCGTGCACTGCGGCAGGCCGGTCTGTCGCTAGCCTACGTGGGCGCGGAGTCGGGCGATGACGCGGTGCTCCAGGCGGTGCACAAGGGCGAGACATTTGAATCCACCCGTGAGGCACTGGAGAAACTGGGCGAGGCGGGCATCACTCGGTCCGTGATGCTGCTCAACGGACTGGGCGGCAAGGTGTTGAGCCACCAGCATGCAGTCAACTCGGCACGGCTTGCCAACCTGACCCAACCCGAGTTTCTGGCCACGCTGGTGGTGAGTTTTCCGCAAGGCGAGGCACGCTTTCGTTCAGGTTTTTCCACATGGGAGCCGCTGGAACAAGCCGAACTGTTTGCCGAGGTGGAGCAACTGCTGCAAGGGCTGGAGCTGAAACGCACCGTGTTTCGCAGCGACCACGCCTCCAACTGGCTGGTGCTCAAGGGCACGCTGGGCGCCGAGAAAGACCGACTCCTGAAGGAAGTGCGCCACGCCATTGACAGCCCGCAGTCTGCCCGGTTGCGGCCACAATGGGCACGCGGGCTCTAAATCGACCATCAGCCCGCACGCAGAATGACTTGTTTGCTACAAATTACGTAGCACTAGTGTTTGCCAGCGCGGTTTTGCTTTACAAAGACCGCGAGCGAAACCACCACCACAGCGGCCAGAACGTACTGCACCGGCTGGTTTTCGTCAAAGTCCTGGGCCTCGGTCAGCAAGGCGTAGACCGTGGCCACCAGAAGCAGCGCTACCAGCCGCAAACTCCAGGCGGTGGGACGCAGGTGCTGTGGTCCCATGCGCGCCAGCAGTTGCACACCGAGCATGCCCGCCAGCAAGCCCAGGCTGGCGCCCACCGCCACATCGCCCGGCCAGTGTGCGCCCACCGCAATGCGTGACAAACCCGCACCGCCCGCGAGCACAAACAGCCATAGGTGCCGCCGTCGGCCCGATTCGGGCAAGGCAAAGTAAATGGCCGATGCCACCGCAAATGCGGTGAGCGTGTGACCCGAAGGCATGGAGACGTTGTGAAAGGTTTCGCCCACGATGCGCATGTGCGCGTTGTCGACCTCGGCCGCCGGTCGCGGACTCACGATGAGACCCTTGCCGAGCCGGGCAAACAGGATGGCAAACGGTGCCGCACACAACCAGGCCCACATCAGCCGGGGTGCCAGAACCAGCAAAGGTGCAGTCACACCCAATATGCCCCAGGCATTGCCCAGCAGGGAAAGTCCGGTCCACACCGGTGCGGCAACTGCGGCGAACAGGGTGTTGAGGTAAATGAATGTGCCAGGCTCATAGCGGTGCAGCCACAGGGGCGCACTGACCGCAAACAGCACCAGCGGCAGCCACCACCACAGCAGTGAAATGCGCGTGCCCGTCATGCGCCAGCTCCCACCAGACGGGGCCGGGGCGGGCCGGCCCATCCGCGACAGGCATACAACCGGAAGCTGGAAATGACCCGGCCCAATCGCTGCGTATCCAGCGTATCCAGAAGCTTGCAATCAGCAAAACCTGGCTGGCCCAGCGGCACGGTGTAGCCCAGCTGAGACCAGTCGACCAGCAACGTGCTGCCACCAGCAGGCAGATCACCCGCCCACAGGTCAAACTGGTCGAAACGGTCTTCCAGCACATGCACGGGCAGGGGCCTCGCGTACCAGCCCAATCGGCTTGCCAGGGTCCAGTTTTGCACGGACACGCTGGTCAAACCCTCCTGCACAGCCAGCACACGGGCACGCGCTCCGGCCGCGCCCCAGCCATGCAGGTCGGCAAACGGGTTGGACGGCGCGGCGCTGTTGCCCTGGCCTGCCGAACTGGTGACCAATGGATAGCCCCCGGTAAGCATCAGGCCCAGCGCAGCCGCACACAGCAATCCTTGTGCCGACGCGAGGCAGGCAACCGGCAATCGGCGCACGCCGCTCCATGCATGCGCCAGCCCGATGCCTGCAAAAGGCGCCATGGCAACCCAGGCGGGCGCAGTCCAGTGCGGCAGGCTGGTGCCACCGCCTGACAGCAGCGCCAGCAATGCAAAAGGCAGGGCAAAAAACAGCAGCGCCGCCCGCGCCGCAGTGTCCACGCACCGGCGCACGCCGGCCAGTCCCCAGAGCAATAGCGGTCCATAGACCAGCATTTGCAGCAGCAGAAATTTCAGCACATGCGCCGCCTGCCACCCGCCCCCGACACCGTGCTGCGCCTGGTAGCTGAAAGATATCCATTGGTTGGCATGGTTCCAGTAGGCCACCGGCATGACCAGCAACAACCCGATGCCCAGCGCCAGCCACAGCCCGCTAACCTGCAGCACGCGCCAGCCGTGCGCCATGAGCAGGCACACCGCCACGCCCGGAACGAGCAGAATGGCGGTGTATTTGCTCAGACCGGCCAGGCCGAGTGCCAGCCCCAGCGCCAGCCATGACGGCACGCTGTGCAGTTTCTGGGGCGCCATCAAGTCCAGTGTGAGGCCCATGATCAGCGCCGTAAAAAACACCAGGAGCGTATCGGGAAGCAAACCAATGCCCAAGACATGCAGCAAGGGTGCCAGGGTCAAAGCCAGCACCGCCCAAAAACCCGCTTGTCCGTTGCGAACCGGGTCCAGCCGCTCGGCCAGACGGTAAACCAACAGGGCGGTAGCCAGCCACAGCCCTTCGGGCACCAGACGCAGCGCCCAGGTCGGCGCGTTCAGCGCCACCAGCGGCCACTGGACCCAACCCACCAGCGGCGGATGGTCAAAGTAGCTCCAGTCCGGGTGGGCAGCGTACAGCGCATAGTGCGCCTCGTCCACCGACAGGCCCAGGCTTGCGCCCAACGCGAAATGCAGGGCGCAGCCAAGCGCCAGCAGCAAGCGGATGTTCAGGGGAATCACGAAAATGGAGGGCGCAGTGAGCAAGGGGGTCGGTGCTTTGAGACAACCCCTGCAGTCTAAACTGCTGCACCCGACTGACCCGATACCCCACCCCAACCTGAAGGAGAAAACCTATGCCGACCTACCATATTGAAATGCTTGAAGGCCGCACCGTGGAACAAAAGAAGAAGCTGGCCCAGGAAATAACCCGCGTGACCGTGGAGGTGCTGGGCGGTTCACCCGAATCCGTCGACATCCTGATTACCGATGTCAAGCGCGAAAACTGGGCCACCGGGGGCAAGCTCTGGAGCGAACCACGAGACTGATTGCACCAACCGAATTACCCGACTGATTTGGCAAAATCTATTGGCAGGCAATAATATCTAATTATTATTGTCATCAATTCATGAACTTCATGCCCTGAATGGGGACTGTTCACCATGCAACCAATCATCGTTGAAAAGTCTTTCTGCACGACCCGCCAGGCGGCAACGCAACTCGGCGTCTCTGTGGGAACCGTTCAGCTTTGGGTAGAGAGCGGCCTGCTGCAAGCCTGGAAGACAGCCGGTGGCCACCGCCGGGTATTGCGTGACTCGGTGGAGAGTCTGCTACATAGAAAGCCTGTCGCGCCCGCGGCGACAACCCGCAGCGGGCCGCGCCAACTGCGGGTGCTGGTGGTAGAAGACGACCCCAGCCTGCTGCGTCTGTACGAGACCCAGATCGCCCGCTGGCCCCTGCCCGTCAGCCTGACACTGATAGACAACGCCGTTTCCGCACTGTTGCACATGGGCCGGGGCGGACCCGACCTGCTGATATCCGACCTGCACATGAATGGCATGGATGGCTTTGGCATGCTCAGGGTGCTGCACAAGGCGCCCGAAATGGCCAACACCAAAGTGGTCGTTGTCACGGGTCTGGATGCGACCGATGTCAT
>JBPOIP010000212.1:0-4297 GCA_052034395.1 Pseudomonadota bacterium | reverse complement strand
GGTCTTTCCGAGTCCAGAAAGATTTTTAGTTTCTAGCTTGCCTATTCCTGAAGAAACTCTTTGCAAACTTTTCATCTAAGCCTGTACCTTTAAAAATACTTTTTGCAAGTCCAGTATATTTATTTTTACACTGACTAGATTCATAGGTCAAATTTTGGCAAGTCCTACAAGCTATACCTGTTTTTTTCACATATAAGAATCTTACTCTAAGCTTGCAAACTGGACATTCTAAATAATACACTTTACCCCCATGTCTTTTTTTATCGTTGTAGGTAATATTTATTATCTGCTTCTCTTCTCCTATAGTCACTTGTAACCGACCGTCTTGTTTCAATGTATAGGAATCTATTGTCTTGTAATTAGTGACTAATCCTTTCTTATCGCTTTTTCGATTTCCTGAATTATAATTTCCCATTATTTAACCTAACCAGTGAACTTTTTTTCCTAATCAGTGAATTAATCTAGATATGTTTTCATATCATAGCTTTCCTTATCAATCCTTATAGGCTCTATTTCATTCTTTAAAATTTCACTCATTTTCACGCCTAAAATTATCAACTTGTCAGTAGGGATAGTGGAAAAGTCACGTTGTTCTATTTCAGAATTAATTTTATCTAAAATTTTCGACATTGTATTAATTCTATCTTGTCTAGTTAGTTTCTTCTCTCTAAGTATTTTTCCAGTTTGAATAAACCGACTTTGTTCTATAACCCTGCTATGTAATCTTTCCCATTTCAAACACTGGCTTTCATCTACATACAAAGAATCCGATAGGGCTTGAATGCTTTCACCTGCTTGTCTTAATCGGACATACTCGGATTCTATTTTCAGCCAAGCTTTCCTTCCCTTAGCAGTTTTTCCCGTTTCAATTACTTCAGCTATTTCTTTTTCCATCTTGTAACCTTCTTCTAGAATCACTTAAAACCCGTCTATTTTCACTTTTACGGCGTTTCTTCTTACCACCTACCACCTTCTTACCACCTTCTTACCACCCTTTAGAATCAATAGATACAAGGGTTTTTTAAAAAGGTGGTAAGGTGGTAAGATGTTTTCGGTTTTTTCAAATATCCCATAAACAGAGAGGAAAGGGTAGTAAGGATAGTGAACTGTCTTTTTTTATATTATATATATACTTTCTTCTTACCACCTTACCACCATAACCTTTTCACCCTTATATCTATTGATTAAAACTTGGTGGTAAGATGTTTTTTTTCTTCTTACCACCTTCTTACCACCCTACCACCTTTCAAATTCGCATACTAAAAGGCTTTTTTGCAATATTGTATTTACGCACCGATACACCTGAAATTTTCTTAGACTTAGAAACAAAGCCTACTTTATTTAGAGCTTCTCCAAGAGATTTTACATTTAATCTAATATGCATCTCCATTTCAATATATGACTGAATTTCAGTAGTGGTATACCCTTCACTAGAATCTTTCGATTCCAAATCATACAGAGCGTCTAGGGCTTCTAGTGCTTGGCTTGTCTTCTCATACTTAGAATTATTTTCTGCATTCAATCCATCTATAGATTTATTATAAGCTCCTAGCGAATAATAGAACTTAGCTTCTTTCCAAATTTCATCTATAGGAATTTCTTTTAATTTCATCCAATCGACTTTCTGTATTTCGATTACAATAAATCTGCGATTCCCTGCACTATCGTCAAATACTTGTTCCTTATCGAACGTACCTATGAAGCCAGCTCTTCTTAATAAAACAGTATCCCTCTTTGCATGAGGACGCCTTTCCTTAATTGATTTCTGAGTGATAAGGGATTTTAATTTAATTAAGTCATGCTTAGAACTTTCTCCTAGTTCGTCTAAGAGAATCAAAAAGTTTTCTCCTAGTGAAATCTTAGTATCCTTATTTTCGTAATCGGTCAAATTCTCTTTTGTATAATCCTTCAAAACGTTAGGCGTCAAGTATCTAAATAAAGAAGTTTTTCCAGTGCCTTGCTTCCCTTGAAAGCAAATACAATATAACTGATCTACCTTTTCAATTTCTCCTAGTGAAATTCCGGCATGACTACAAAACCAAGTTTTCATAGTTTCAAATTCATTAGGTTTTTCTAGTTTAGTCTTTCCTGTAACTACATGGAAAAAATCTTCAAGGTAATGCGTATTATTCGCTTTAATAGTCGATATGTCTAGAGCGTCAAAATAATCTTTTATTGCATCGTACTCTTTTGAAAATCTAGAATTAAGAATCGTATTCACTCTATTGTCACTGGCTGTAATTCCTTCTATATCCATATCCTGAATGAAGTTGTTTACAATTCTATCATTTACAGGATTCCATTTTTCAGCTTCTTTAAAATATACAACGTCGGTCAAAACATTATATCTAAATGAATGCCTACTTGCTAGCCATTGGCGAATACGTGAATAATTAGAATTACCCTCATTGAAATTAGTTTCCGGTCTTGGTTCGTTATTTACGGCAAGATTACCCTCGAAAGGGTTTCTTTTTGAATTTATATTTACAACTTTAGATTTTTGTTTTTTTGGATATTTCCATCCTGCTTGAATCGCTTCTTTAAAAACTAATTGAGGAAATAATATAGGTTTACCCGTGCGAATGATTGACGGTAAACCTTTTATCATATCACTAGAACTAAGTAATTTTTCGCCAATAGAAAAAGCTTCCTTTTCACCTAATACAGTTTTACAAGCCCAAATTATATTTAGATAAGAGCTTCTCTTTCCATCATCTTTTGATTTGCTAGGTATATGTTTTATAGCTTCTCTGAATAAATCCTTGTCAATGTCTTTTGAAAATTCATTGTATTCTTTTTCTTCATGTGCTATCTCTGAAAAAATTTCCGAGTCTTTATTTAAAAATAAATCCTTGTCATACGATACAAAAAATCTACGTGAAATATTCTTACAGCTCCTATCAATTTGAACTTTGTATTTTTCCAAGAAATATTTTTCGAGTGCTAGAAAACTTCCTAGATGTTCAATAGTTGGTATTTTTACAAGTGCCTTTATTCCTGTATTAGTTGGACTATCGAATAGAGAATAAATATAATTATCTGCTATAAGATTTTTTCTGAGTTCGTTTTTTGTGATACCTGCTTTTAGAATGTCTTTCAAGTCAATGTCTATTTGAATGAATCCAGAATGTTTAATCAGTGAATCGTCTTTACATTCTGTGAATGTACCACTGGCTGTAAAATTAGGTAAATTTAATTTTGCATTTTTAATTTGCTTTTCATCGGTTAATTTTCTGAGTGCTAAAATCTGTTCTTTAAATTTACCGTTTTTGATTTCATCTAGAATCGTATTCAATTCATTAGAAATTGGTTTAATAGTTGTTACATTAGGGAATTTAGAGACTAACATTAATAATTCTCCTTATGGCTAATTAATGGTAGTATCCTGTATGTATTGGGTTTTCCTTTTCTACCTCGTTTAATATAAACATTTACAATATGAGAATAAACGTTATTATCTACTTGCGTTAAGCATGAAAAAGCTCTACCTCTCTTAACAACTTTAGTAGTAACAAAAAAACCACCCTGAAAAACAACTACATTCAAAAATTCTAATGAGTTGGATTCAAAGTATCCATCGACCGGTGTAGATTCTAGTTTTTCGGATACTAGAATTTTACTGTTTAGTTTTATTTGAACTTGTAAAAGTTCATTGTTTTGAAGCTCCATAGCTTATACCTAGCTATGATAGCAAAAATTATCTGTAGTGGATAATAGATGTTATTCATAGCCTATACCTTATTAATAATTTCCGTTTTTAGTTTTAAGGTAAGGCTAATTTGATTTGGCTTTACCGTTATCCGATGACTACTTTCCGAGAAGTCATATAGTAAAAAGAACGAATTGAAAGCAAACTTTATACTAATGTAATAAATAAGAAACTATGTCTAGTACCTTGTCAAACTATATTTTTAAGGGTGTTTAGAAAAAAGTAAAGCCAGAACTCTCTCGGAAAAGTTCTGGCTTAAATTTTGGATAACGGCAAGCTCCATTTAAAGGAGTGCTTTTTTAGAATCGGCTTTTTGACGATTCCAGAAATGAATTAAAAGTAGTTCAATGTCTAACTAATCTTAATCAATTACTGTAAACGTCAAACAGAAAATTTTTTTAAAGAAGATATAAATAGAATAAGGCTAGGTACATTAGTGTCAAATACTTTTTTAATAAAAAATACTAATTATATTCAAAAATAGATTCCAGTCTTGTCACTGGTTTTAATGAGGTAGGGTAAGAAGGGATTCTAATTTACTGCTATGAATCCCTTGCATTGTAAGTAAGGTTAATCATAAGCTCCCTT
>JBPOIP010000107.1:0-57290 GCA_052034395.1 Pseudomonadota bacterium | reverse complement strand
ATGCCGATGTTGCGGCACCGGTTACCGGCGGTGCGGCAGCTCTCTCCTGCGAGCGGCGGATCAAGGTGCGTGCAATGCGTGGCGACAGGGGCGAGCCCCCACTGCGAAGGCAGTTCAGGTGCTCGCGGATGGACTCCAGGCTGCCGTCCTTGAGCAGGTAACCCCCTGCCCCGGCGTCGATGGCGGACAGCACATGGGATTCGTCGCCAAAGATGGTGAGCACCAGAACCTCGCGACCCGGCACCCGGCTGGCTTCGCGGATAACCTCCAGCCCACTGCCATCGGGCAAGCCCAGGTCGGTCAACACCACGTCGGTCTTGTTGTCGCTGCGCAGCCATTCCAGGGCTTCACGCACGGTTCCACACGAGCGCACCAGACGCAAATTGGTCGCGCACAGAAGCATCTCGGCAAGCCAGAGCCGAGTGGGTTCATCGTCTTCCACCAACAGCAAGTGATCCATGGTGCGCAGGAGTGTAAACCTGCACTTCGCGTTGCCCATCGCATCGCCATGCGATGGACGGCCAGCTATTTGGCTTGCACGATATCGCCCGGTGCTGCACATGCAGTGCGCCTGCAATCACCCATTTCGATCGTCACTTTTTCACACGTCAAGAGGAGGACTACCACCATGAAGCGTTTCTCGAGAATCAGCATCCCGGGCCTGACGGGCAAGTCACTGGCAGCCATTGCGCTTGTCACCGGGCTGTCCCTTTCACTCAACGCCCTGGCAGCCGAACCCAAATCACAGCGTCGAACCGGCACGCAGACAGCGGTAGCCCGGGACAACGCAGGAGCAGCACCCACGCGCGCCAACGTGGCCGATGTGCAGCGACCCGATACCGGCAGTGGCGACAGTTCGGATGCTGCAAAGAAATCACAATACGACAAGATCAAAGGCAAGCTGGAAGCAGAAAATAAGGAGTTGCAGGAGCAGCGCCCCATCAAGGGTGGCGCAACCGCATCGACCTCTGACGTCACGATAAAGAAAGGTGAATTCACGAATAGCGCTGCGGCGGTGGACAAAGTTCTCAAATCGGGTTCGGTCATTGACACCAACGTTCCCGGCAACTCCGTTGATTGAAACCCATTTTTTTGGCCGTTTTATTTGAAAGGCATCCCATGACAAAACTATTCCGATCTGCGCTGATTGCGGGCGCTGCATTGCTTGTGCTGGCGACTCCGCTCGTCGCATCCGCACAGGCGACACCGGCCATTGACCAGCGCCAGGCCAATCAGAGTCAGCGAATCGCAGAAGGACAGGCCAGCGGCGAACTGACCAAGCGTGAGGCGGCGCGTCTGAAGGCCGGCCAGGCCAGAATCGCCAACAAGGAAGCGCGCGCCAACGCCGACGGAACAGTCACCGCCAAGGAGCGCGCAGCCATCAAGCGCGCACAGAACAAGCAGAGCCACCAGATCGCCCGGCAAAAGCACGACGCCAAGAGCCAGTAGCCCTCGTCGGCGCTGGTACGCCGGTCGGCTGGCGGTTGAAATTTGCCCGAAACCTCAGGCGTCGGGCCATCGGTCGGCGATTTCGATAAACGCCGGCGCGCAATCCAGAAAGATGTCGACAAGCTCCGGGTCGAAGTGCCGGCCACGGCCCTGCTGGATGATGTCTGCAGCCTGGGCATGTGACATGGCGGTCTTGTAAGGCCGCGTGCTGTGCAAGGCGTCGTACACGTCGGCCAGTGCCATCAGACGCGCGGTCAGGGGAATGGCCTCACCCGCCAGCCCGTGCGGGTAGCCCGAACCATCCCATTTTTCGTGATGGTACCGCGCGATGTCCATGGCGATGGCAAGAAAGTCACCCTGCTCACCAATGTAGCCGTCGGCCTGGCACAGAATGTCGTAACCGCGCATGGCGTGGGTTTGCATGATGGAAAATTCATCCGCCGAGAGTTTGCCGGGCTTGAGCAGGATGTGATCAGGGATTGCGATTTTGCCGATGTCATGCAGCGGTGCGGACTTGGCGAGCAGTTCCACATAATCCTGCGTCAGCTGGCTGGAATACCGGGGCAGCAGCGCCAGCTGCTGCGCCAGAAGACGCACATACTCCTGCGTGCGGCGAATGTGGTTTCCGGTGCATTCGTCGCGAAATTCGGCCAGGGAAATCATGACGTAGATGGAGGCGTCCTGCAGCCGTTGAACCTGCGACAGACGTCGCTTGACTTCCTGTTCCAGCCAGGCGTTTTTATCGCGCATGAAGTCATTCCACTGTTTCATCGCGAGATGGGTCCGAACCCGTGCGGCGACGATTGGCGGACTGATGGGCTTGTGGATGAAGTCAACCGCGCCCACGGAGAAACCGAGCTCCTCGTCTTCGGTAGCCACTTTGGCAGTCAGGAAAATGACCGGAACATGCCGCGTCGCGGCAGCGTGCCGGAGTTGACGGCAGACCTCAAAGCCGTCCATGCCCGGCATCATGATGTCAAGCAACACCAGATCCGGTGGCGCGGCAAAGGCATACTCCAGCGCCTTGATGCCATTGTTGGCCACCTTGACACGGTAGTTTTCCTGCAGCAGATCGGCCAGCAGCGTCAGATTGGCCGGCGTGTCGTCAACGATCAGAAGCGTCGGTCGGGCAGAGTCAGAACCAGTGGTTGATGCATCAGTCATGGTTGTTGGGGGGTAAGGCCGCGAGCACTTGCAGCGCAGCATCAAATTCAAACCGGCTCAAGGCATTTTCGATGTGCCGAAGATCGGCAGGCGAAAGAACGCCGCCAAAGGCTGGTGCGTGTTCCCGCCACAGGTTGATGGCCTGACTGTCGCCTTCGCGGAGAAGCAGACGAAGACGTGGCAGGCAAGTCGGCACAATTGCAGGCGCATGAACAGGTGCCACGGCAGTCTGTTGCTCCATGGGTTCTTTACCATTGCTGACAACTGTCACATCGCCGACGCCCTCGGCTTTCATCAAGTCAACCACCACCTGCTGATGGATGCGGTTGTCTTCTGCAACCGGCAATCCGGCATGTGCTTGGCGCGGCGCCAATCCCAAACGGACAGTGAAGTGAAACCGCGAACCCTTGCCCAATGCACTTTCAACGTGAATGTGTCCCTGCATCCGTTCTACCAGTTTGCGGGTGATGGACAGTCCCAGACCTGTGCCTCCAAATCGTCGGGTGGTCGATCCGTCCGCCTGGGAGAACTCCTGGAACAATCGCTCCATCTGCTCGCTCGACATGCCAATGCCAGTGTCCTCCACCACCACAGCGAGCTGAACGGAATTGTCATCGCAAGCCCCTGCCGTCACGCGCAGCCAGACCCGCCCCGATGGCGCGAATTTGATGGCATTGCTCAGCAGATTGGTCAGTATTTGCCCCAGTCGCAAGGGGTCCCCCATGACAAGCTGGCTGTCATCGTCCAGCAGCGGTGACTCCATGTCCAGCAGCAGTTCGACCTGGTTGTCCTGTGCACGCAAACGCAGCAGGTCTATCGCTCCTGTGACAACATCCTCCACGCGAAATGGCTGTTCGTCCAGCTCAAGCTTGTTGGCCTCGATCTTGGAAAAATCCAGAATGTCGTTGATGAGGCCCAGCAATGATTGCGCGGCCGTGTGGATATGCCCCACGTAATCACGCTGGCGAGGGGAAAGATCGGTCTTGAGCGCCAGGTAAGCCATGCCAATGATGGCGTTCATTGGCGTGCGGATCTCGTGACTCATGGTGGCCAGGAAAAGGGACTTGGCACGCGTTGCCTCCTCGGCGCGCTGGCGCTCGGCATGCAGCAGACCGTAAGCGATGTCACGCTGATGGATGAAGTAGTAAAGCGTGACAAACAGGACGGTTCCAACAATCACGGCATTGGTGATGTGCATCAATGCCAGGGACAGGTCGGAAACTTCATGGCGTGGAAGCGACGGCCCCCAAAGGGCTACGACTACCACCGAACCAAAATAAAGCAACAACCAGGCTATCGCATGCTGAATCGGAAGCAACACAAGTGCCAAAAGCGGTGCCAGCAAACCCCACATCAGGAGAACATAGCCGCTTTGCACAAACGACCCCCGGTACAGTGCATAGGCCACCATCCAGCCAATCATCATCAGCGCACTGAGATTGGTTGACCAGGTGAAAGGCCATCTGAAGCGTCCCATCAAAACCAGAACGATGAGAGCCATCGCAGCCGATGCGAGGTTGAAAACAACGCCCATGGCATCACCAAGGAACCAATAGAGGGCGGTGTAACCAAGGCTGACAAGGAAAGAAAAGGAAACGATCGCCGCCAGAATGATTTTTTTCCGGCTGGTTGCGCCATCATCCCCCGGTGAGACGACAAGACGCGCGAGCAACTGGTTGAGGGGTTGAATGTACTGTTGCAGCATAGAAAATCCAATCCAGCTCTGAATTCACGTGAATATTATTCACGGATCCGTATCGAACCGGTATCCCACCCCGTACACCGACGCCACGCTGTGCCCCACAGCGCCGGCGCCCTCCAGCTTGCGCCGCACGTTCTTGATGTGGCTGTCGATTGCCCGGTCACTCACGTCACGCTGGTCCTGATGCATCTGGTCGAGCAATCTGGCGCGTGAAAACACCGTGCCGGGGCGCGACATCAGCAGCGCTAGCAGGCGGAACTCGACCGGCGTCAGCGGCACAGGACGCTGATCCCAACAAATGGTCTGACTGGCGCCGTTGACCCACAGACCCGTCTTCTGCGCTGCGGGCACGCTGCTTGGCAATGCCAGCGAGCCGTCCGAGCGGCGCAACAACGCCTTGATCCGGGCCACGACTTCACGCGGACTGAACGGCTTGCAGACGTAATCGTCGGCTCCGGTCTCCAGACCCAGCAGGCGGTCGATCTCCTCCACCCGCGCAGTCACCATGATGATGGGTACGCCGGAGAACGCGCGTATTTGCTGGCAGGCGGCCATGCCGTCCTGACCGGGCAGCATCAAGTCCAGCAGCACCAGCGCCGGGGCGATGGCGCGCACTTGCTGCACGGCGTCCAGACCGTTGCCGCAGACTGTGGTTGCAAAGCCGTGCATGTGCAGATAATTGGTCAGCATGTCGGCAATGCGCGCGTCGTCTTCAACGACCAGAATCTGGCGCGGCGTTGTCATTGCACCTCCCGGCTGCCGGGCTGCGCGGGTCGCATGGGCAGACGCACGCACAACTGCAGCCCTCCGCGCTCCGAAGCGCTTGCTGTGATCGTACCCTGATGGGCCTGGACGATAGAGCGTGCAATGGACAGACCCAGGCCGCTGCCGTGCTGGTCGCCCCGCTGGCGCGCCCGGTCGCCCCGGAACAGTGGCTCGAACAGCTCGCGCAGATCCGCCGGGCTGACACCGGGTGCGCTGTCGTCCACGGTCAGCACCAGTTGCCGTGCTTCGCAATGCCAGTCCACCTCGATGGTGCCCGGCGCGTGGGTGTATCGCAGGCTGTTGGTAAGCAGGTTGGTCAGCAACTGTTCGATGCGGCCAAAGTCCCAGCGCACCGGTACCGGCAGTGCCTTTTCAGGCGGCAACAGCAGGGTCAGCCCCTTCTTTTTGGCGGGCGTCGCAAAGCGGTGCGCCACGCGCCAGAGCCAGACGTGCGCGTCGCCCTCGACCCGTTCGCATTGCATGCCGCCCATGTCCGCCACCGACAGCGTGTGCAGGTCATCGACCAGCCGGTTGAGTTGCAGCACTTCATCGCGCAGGCCGGACAGCACCTCCGGACTGGGTGAGCGCGCGCCATCTTCAATGGCCTCGAGTTCCCCGCGCAGGACCGACAGGGGGGTGCGTAGCTCGTGTGAAATCTGCGCAATCCAGCGACGCCGTGCATCTTCCAGTCGAGCCAGTTCGGCCGTCATGGTGTTGATGTCTTCCATGAGTTGCGCGATTTCACGCGCACCGGCGGGCTGCAAGGCCTGGCTGCGCTTGCCCCGTGCGATATCGCGACTGGCGCGCTGCAGAGCCAGCAGCGGGCGACTCCAGCGCCCGGCCATCCACCACGCTGCAAGGACCGCCAGCGCAATGCTGCCCAGCGTCGCCCAGATCAGACGGCTGGTCTGGCGCTGCAGGAAGCGTGCATCCACGCCATCCGGCTCCGGTTCGGCTACCAAATCAACATAGGCAACTTCCAGCCCATCCACCTTGACGGCACGCGTGGTTTTGCGCGCGTTGGGTGGCTGCGCGCGACCGGCCAACCGCTGGCCCTGCAGGTCGCGAATGAGCACGCGTTCACCCAGGTTGCCACGCGGCGGAGGCGGTGGACGCCCCAGGTCGTCCTGGCGCGGCGGCGGTGGTCCCTCATGCGCGAGGGGGCGCCCAAATCCTGGCCTTGGCGGCGGTGGGCGTTCGTCGCGTCGTGCCGGGCGGCCATTGAATTCATCAATCAGTGCCCGCATGGGTTCGGGATCATCCCGCAGCCACTGCAACTGCGGGTCGGTGGCAGCGTGCTGTTCGATCAACGACACCAGACGCGTCAACTGCTCGTCGTCACGGACCTGCAGGTAGTCCCTGAACCCGCTGCGCAGGTTGAGAAAACTCAACCCGCCAACCACGAGCACGGCCAGCACCACGGCGACGGTTATCAGCAGCGAAAGCTGGTGGGCAATTTTCAGACGCGGCAGACTCATGTTGGCATCTTAGGGCCAGTCGCATCAAACGCTGGCGTGTGCGAGCCTCACGGTGCGCGAAAACCATCCGACAAGGTGCGCAGAAACGCCACGATGTCAGCCACCTCGGGCTCGGTCAGCAGCGGGCCAGCGGTCGGCGCACGGTTAAACGGTGCCTTCGTGGACTCAATATTGCCCAGGTACCTGGCCGGCAGGTCATTGGGGATGCCACTAGGACCATAAAACCGCCTCGGATTGGTCTTAACGGTTGAGTAAAAGCGCACCACCTCGGCCAGATTGTTGAAGACGCCGTTGTGCATGAAGGCGGGCCGCTCGGCAACGTTGCGCAGGGTTGGCATGCGGAACTTGCCACAGAAGTTGTCAATGGTCACGCCGGCCGCCACGCTGGCGGGCAGCACCGGTGCAGTGCGCTCGGGGCCGCACAGACCCAGGTCAAAGAATGCCGGATCGGCGTTGCGGGGGATGGCAGTGTTGCGCGGGATGCCGGTAGCGTAGTAGGTGAACTCGGAGAACAGCGAGTCCTCGGGCTTGCCGCTGGCCGGGTTCATCAGGTGACAGCCGGCGCAGTTGGCACGCTCCGGGTCCATGAACAACGCCATGCCGCGGGCCTCGGCCGCAGTGAAGCTCACCGCACCGCGCACCATGGCGTCATATTTCGAGCTGAAAGGCTGCAATGCCGCACGCTCAAAGGCTTCAATGGCCACGCCAATCTGCGTGAACGCCGCATCGGTGTCATTGAAAATGTTGGCGCCAAACTGCTGGCGAAACAGAGGCGCATAGCGTGACGCGGCAATCTTGTCGACCACGGCACGGCGGCTGGGGTTGTTCATCTCCTGTGGATTCAACAGGGGGCCTAGTGCCTGCTGCGCCAGGGTGTCGGAGCGGCCATCCCAGAAGTGGCCACCACGGGCTTCGGTTTCGCCGTTGGTGGTGATGAAGGACAGCGGTTCAATGAAACCCACGTAGCTGTTGGTCATGGCGTTGCGCAAACCCAGGGCGGTTGGCTGACTCCCCTGCGCTACACCGATGCGTGAGCCGTGGTTCCCGGCAAAGCCCTGGTTGGGCTGGTGGCAGGCCACACAGGCTGTTCCGCGCGGCTCGGACAGATTGGGATCGCTAAAGATCTGCTGCCCCAGGCGGGCGCGGTCATCGCGCAGCGCGGCGGCCTGGGCTTGATCGGCAGCCACATCACCGGCAAGAGCCGCCACCTCGGCCGAGCCGCCACCGCAGGCTGTCAACGCGATCAGGCCTACGGCGCAGGCAGTCCGGAAAAGTGCCCGCAGAGAAATTGGATAGTTCATAAATAGCCTCCTGGACGACGCCACCATGGCATCGGGTCAGCAGACTGTGGCCGGGAAATGTGGAGAAAGTATGGATGCGAGGGTTCAAACACTGACCCAACCGTCAATTTCGTGCAATGTCCGGTTCTTAGAATATTAGGGTTTTTACTTATCTAACAGGATCAACATGACTGCACGTCTTTCCAACAAGGTTTCCATCATCACGGGTGCAGCCCAAGGCATCGGCTTGGCCACGGCGCTCAAATTTGCACAAGAAGGCGCGATCGTGATCGTTTGCGACGTCAAACAGGCGGGCGTGGATGACGCTGTGGCGCAATGCCGCGCTTTGGGCGCAACCGCCGAAGGGTTCGTCATGGACGTTACCCAGCGAGCTGTGGTGGACGAGGTGGTGGCCCAGGTAAAGGCCCGCTTTGGCCGCATTGACGTGCTGGTCAACAACGCCGGCATCACCCAGGACGCGCGCCTGCAGAAAATGACCATCGAACAGTTTGACAAGGTCATCGACGTGAACCTGCGTGGCGTGTTCCATTGCTCGCAGGCCGTGGTGGATGGCATGGTGGCACAGGGCAGCGGCGTGATTCTGAACGCCAGCTCGGTTGTGGGTCTCTATGGCAATTTTGGCCAGACCAATTACGCAGCCACCAAGTTTGGCGTGATCGGCTTCACCAAAACCTGGAGCCGTGAACTGGGGCCAAAGGGCATCCGCACCAACGCGGTGGCACCCGGCTTCATCACCACGCCCATGGTCGCAGCCATGCCAGAGAAGGTGTTGGCCGATCTGGGTGCCAAGGTCGCCATGCGCCGCCTGGGCAAACCCGAAGAAATTGCCAACGTCTACGCCTTCCTGGCCAGTGACGAAGCCAGCTATATCAATGGCGAGGTGATTGAGGTTTCTGGCGGAATATCCCTATAAATTCCCGCTCAGGCCCTTGTGGAATAAGCCTGTACAGCTACTGAATTCATAGCAATTCAGTCGTTGTCCGGCACTTTCAATAGTTTTCGCGCCGGTAAATCAGCGGACTGCGGTAGATACCAAAAGTAGCCCGCGCGCACGGCATGTCGTCCAGCAAGCCCGCCGCGCCAGTCTGACCCCAGCAATTGCCCCAGTTGCCTTTCAAGTGGTTGGGCACGCCCAGCAGGATGTCGGTCCAGCCCTTCTTGGCCGGTGCCGACAACGCAATGCTGCCGACCCCGCCGACGATGGCGGAAATCGACGCAGTCGTATCCGCGCTGGTGAGCTGGTTGCCACCGCTGACCACCGGGTAAAAATTGCGGCTGGCAACACCATCGATCGGCGGCGATGCCGCAAGGGTTCTGGCCGCCGGCAGGCTCAAAGCAGTGCAACTGTCGTCCTGATTGGTTTTGAACGTGCCAACAGGCGTGTCGAAATACTGGGATTGCAGTGATAGCGACAGTGGCAACCGGTCGGAGCCATAGGCGTTGAGCAGGCGCACGCGACCGTAACGCAAGTTGGTTGCGCTGCTACTCAGTGCTGTGGCAGAGGCCGTGCTCACCCCATCCGCATCGATCGGTTGCGTGGTGATGGTGACGGCGGTTTCGCCGGTAAGCGCGCTGGGCCGGCTGATCTGGTGTTTCACATCGGTGAGGGCTGCAACGCCATTGCTCCACGTTCCGGTGGGGACCACATCCACTCCGGATGCCCACGCAGCGCTCAGTGCCGCCCCGGCTGGCAGCGCAGCGCTGGTGCCAAAGCGCAGGCCCGTGGCAGCGCCTGTGTCGCTCCAGGCCCAGCCGCCACTGCCAAGTTTGGCAAACACACCGGTGTAGTTCCGGGTGGTTGCGCCAGCGGCATTCACGGCGGTGAGTGTGAAGGGGGTGCTGAACCCGTCGGTTTGTGAAAAATAAGTGAAATCCGTGGGTGTGTAGCCCGCGCTGGCAGCCGGGTGAACGGTGCAGGCAGCAGCCGGTGTGCCGGGCGCAACGGTGAAGCGGTCCGGGATAAAACGCCCCAGCGTGACTGCGGCCGTGTTGCCAATGATGCAGCCGTACTTTCCGCTGCTCAAGCTCACGCTGGTGCTGCCGTTGACGCAGTCCGTCGAGCCATCCACGGCCGTATGGGTGAGGTCGCGGTAGGCACCTGCTGCCAGATACAGGTAGCCCACCTCGGAATAGGTCGCAGCGGTTGCTGCCGCGTTGGCCACCAGCGACGCGGGCGACAGCGCACCAATGACGCCACCGGCTGCCTGGGTTGTGGCCTGCGTGGTTGTCTGGGCGGTGAACGCCGACGTGTTTTGCGTCAGGCTGCCGCTGTACTGGTCGGACACCGAGGTGGAGGTTGTGGCGCGCAGGGTAAAGCCTACCCCCGCTTTGGTGGTCGGCACTGCGCTTGCGGACGGCCCTGCAGCCATCGCCGTGCCCGGCGTGAGAGTGACCGCACCCGGGCGCACGGCAAACTGGTCACTGGAGCAACCTTGCACCGGGCTTGCCGGTACGGTGTTGTCGGTCACACGGCACATCAGCTTGGGATAGGCCTTGTTGATCGTGAAATCACCGGTGGTCATCACGCCACTGACCAGCGTGGCCGTCTGGGTTGCGACGGGCGTGCCGGCGTAGGCGTTGCAGGCGGGGCGCGGCGTGGTGCTGTCGTCAAAAATCTCGACGGTTACATTCTTCGAACTGCCGCCCGCAGGGATGTAATCGCCCTTCACCGCACCGGACGCGTCCAGCGGCACCACGCGCAGTTTGAATGCCGTGCGCGCCAGCTTGGTGTATATGGGGTTGCGCCCGGCTGGCGTGACCTGGCGGTTGACGTAACTTGCCTGCGCCAAGTAGTCGTCCATACACTCAAAGTTGGCGGCCGGAGAGGCGTTGCCCACCGCGTCAATGCGGGTCGCGCAAATTTTGACATTCGCAATTTCATGGTTATTGGTTGCCCCACCCGAGCCAGCCGTGAATGACAGCAGCAGGTTGGTTGGCATGGCGGCCTGTCCGCTGTTGGCGGATTTCACATCAAATGCCGGTATCGCCGTCACAAAGCTGCCGCCGGTTCCTGTAGTGTCGCGCTCAACCGTAACATAGGCGTTAACGCTGTTGGAATGGTCCAGCGTGATGCGGTAACGGTGTTTGGAAGCGCTGTCGGACGACGTGGTGCCGGTCTTGATGCCGGGGGACAATGTGCCGGTATTGGCCAGCAGCGTATAACCGGTTTGGCCCGACCCGCTGCTGCGCACGGCAATCGAATTGGCTCTGGCAGCCGCCGTGGCATTAGCCCCAGGGGGTGGTGTGTAGCCCGTCGGGTACCCTTTGCGCCCCTCACCCGAGCCCGGAAAATTGCCGAATTCGTCCAGGCCAATGCCAAGCCAGCCACCGCCAAACCCGTCGGAGCCAGACCGGTTGGCATAGCCGATGGAGCCACCGTAGCCGCCGGGCGACGGCGACACGCTGGCATCGGAAAACACCACGGCCAGACCATCACCGCCATTGCCGCTGCCACCCCAGGCAAAGTAGTCGAACTCCACCACCACTTTGTTGTTGGCACCTGGAAACCACTTCTTGATCTGGGCATAGGTGGAGCGGTTTCCCACATTGTCGGTCAGGCGCAGCCGGTTGCTACTGACTGCAGGGGTTGCCATGACGGTCGGTGTGAAGCCAATGCCCGCCACGTTCCAAAAACTGGTGTCCAGGGTGCCGGTGGCAAATGTGTCGGTGATGCAGGGGCTGCTGGCCTGGCAAAGCGGCGGCATGGCCAGGCCACTGTTGTTGTCAACACAGCTGTTGGAGCAGGTGGAGCCGGACAGGCAACACACACCACCGGCCGAGGTGCCCCAGTTGAACTTGATGGTTTTGTTGCTGCCGACGGTGATGCACCGGCTGACCTTGGAACTGGAACTGAGCAGTTCTACGTCGTCAATGGAACTGGTGACGCTGCCATTGACGGTCGATGAACTCCCCAATTCCACCTTTTTCTTGGCGGTTATGTCACCACCCACCGATGAGCTGGCGCTTTTCAGGGTCACCTTGTCGTTGCTGCTGTTCACACTGCCAGTCACCGCAGCATTGCTTTCCAGGGTTACTTCATTCTTCGCCGTCACGCTGCCGCCCACCGTGACCGCGCTTTTGAGCGTCACCTTGCCAGCCACTGCGCTGACACCCCCGGCAATGCGGTCGCCGGAGCCGGTGTCTACATCACCGCTGCTGGCTGTCAGGCTGGAGCCAAAGGTGCTGCCACCGCTGGTGGCAATGTCGCTGGCGCTGACCGCCCCGGTGACGGTGGTAGCCCAGACCGAGCTGAAACTGCCGGTGGTTGTCACCGACCCGGTAATGCTGCCGCCCACACTGGTGGTTCCGCCAGCGGTGATATTGCCGGTGATGGCATTGGTGTTGCTGCTCAGGGTGAGCGCATTGGTGGCGGCAATGTCACCCTTGACGGTGATGTTGTTCGTGGCACTGACGGTTTTGGCGTTGATTTTGAAACCGCTGGCCGTGCTGCTGGTGTTGATGCTGTT
Source organism: Pseudomonadota bacterium (assembly GCA_052034395.1). Taxonomy (GTDB): domain Bacteria; phylum Pseudomonadota; class Gammaproteobacteria; order Burkholderiales; family Burkholderiaceae_C; genus Allorhodoferax. Next base: position 44,965 of record JBPOIP010000107.1, on the reverse strand, counting down.
GTTGCCGCCAAAAGTCAGGGCATTGGTGACCGTGAGGGTCAGGTTGGCATTGCTGACGACGATGTTGTCAGCCCAGGCGAGACTCAGGTTGGGGCAGGTAACGGCCGTGCTGGAGGACGATGTGCACCCCGCAGGCAAGGTGCCGGGCAATGTGTACGTTGCCGCTACAACGGACCCGCTGAAGACCGCGCCGAGGAGAAAAGTAGCAACCCGCATTCAGTGCATTATGGCTGCCCTATGGGTAAATTGCTGCACGGGCAAGCCCGCGCAGTCCCGTGGGCAAATTCCCTGCACTATTTTGTTGGGTCCCTGTCTTGCTTGGGGGGACTGGGAATCGGACTGACGGGTTTCGCACTGGCGTGAAAGTGTCCGTTCTCGTAATTCGGGTTCATTTTCTCCAGAACGGCATCGGCAGAAACGGTGCCGGCCGTGGTGGCGGGCGGTTTGTCGCGCTTGAGGCTGTCAGCCCGCTTGATTTCCAGTTTTTCCATGCGGGGCATTCCTTTTTTCTCTTCTGCGGCGGCGGGCAGGGTGAAGCCTGCGGCAAGAGCGACCAATCCCCCCAGCAGACATACAGTGCGCAGCATCGTCATTTCATACTCCCAAAAGTTTCAAGTTAAACCAGATTGCTGGTTGCACCAGTTTATGGGTGTGCCCGGCACTGCACCATCGCATGCGCATGCGATAGTCTCGAGACCCCGCAAGACAAACGGCCTCGCGCTGTCACGCTTCAACTGCAGGCTGGCGGATCGGCAGGCTGATGCGAAAAACCGTGCCCTCGCCGGGTTTGCTGCGCACCTCCAGACGGCCATGGTGGCGCTGCACGATGCCGTGCGAGATGGACAGACCCAGCCCGGTGCCCATACCCACCGGTTTGGTAGTGAAAAAGGGGGCAAACACATGTGCCAAATGCTCCGGGGCGATGCCGCTGCCGGTGTCCCCAATTTCCAGCAAGACCTCGTCGCCCTGCTGGCGGGCGCGCAGGGTGATGACACCGCGCACCGCAATGGCTTGCGCCGCGTTCACCAGCAGATTCATGAACACCTGGTTGAGCTGCGACATCACGCAAACGACGGGCGGCAGGTCTGCATAGTCCTTGTGCACGTCGCACTTGTACTTGAATTCGTTCCACACGACGTTGAGCGTGCTTTCCAGGCCCAGAAGAATGTTGTCTTCGCGCCAGGTGTCACTGGTTTCTATGCGTGAGAAATCTTTCAGTGACTGGACAATCTTCTTGATGCGGTCGAGCCCCTCCTGCGACTCCTGCAGCAGCAGCTTCAAATCTTCCTCCACATAGGCCAACTCTAGAGTCACCTTCAGACGATCGACTGCTTCAAAACGTGCCGTGGGGTCGCCCTCGCTGTTGTGTTCAGCCGCTTCAAAGGCATCGATAACGGCCACAAGGGACTCGGTGTAGCGCTTGAGGCTGGACAGGTTGGAATTGACAAAGCCGATCGGATTGTTGATTTCGTGGGCGACGCCGGAGGCCAGCAAGCCAATGGACGCAAGTTTTTCGGATTGCAGGACCTGGCTTTGCGCATCAGCCAGCCGCTGGTTGAGCAGCCGCAACTCATTCATTTGCAGCTCCGCCTTCTCCTGCGCACGCTGGCGCTCGGCAATTTCGAGGGACAGCTGGACATTGGCCTGCTGCAAATCACGCGCCAATTGCTCAACCGCCTGCGTTTGCGCCAGTTGCTGCAGGGTCTCAAAAGTACGAAGCCCCGCGTACACCAGCATGTACAGCTTGTCGGCACTGAGATCCGATTTCAGCAAATAACTATCAATTTCATAGTGCTCAACGACCGTCCGTTGCGGGCTGTAGCCAGGTTGGCCGGTCAGGAGCACGATGCGCATCATGCGGTTGCCAAGTTGCTGGCGGATATGCTGCACCAGCAGCAGCCCCGCATCGTGGGTCTCCATGACCACGTCCAGAAACACCAGTGCGATGTCGGCGTGATCGGCCAACAAGGCCTTGGCCTCCTGGTTGCTCGACGCATCCATGAGTTGCAGCGTTGCGCCCTGGACGACCGACCCCTGCAAGGCCATGCGCAGCACCGCGTGAATGCCCGGGTCGTCATCCACCAGCAGGACTTTCCATGGCGCACGCGCTGGCATCAGCGCCACAACGGCCTGGGTGGGCTCCGGCGCAAACAGCTCGTCAAACAGGGTCGAGGCAGCAGAACCGCTCATGCCGGCACCGCATATGCATGCTCTGGCCCTTGCCGCGTTGCAAGCCGGAAGCTAAAAAAAACGAAAACCATGCAAATGCGCCTTAGCAGTCAACCCCACACGGCCCTAGCTTACACTCGCGACGCTTGCACCGCAATTACCCCGGACCCGTCACAATCACTCCCATGCCACGCCTGCGCGCCCTCCTGCTTGTACTGATTGCCTGCTGCATCGGGCTGCAGACAGGCTGGGCTTGCGCGATGCCGCTGTGCCACGACGCAATGCAACCGGACGTCGTACAGGAGCAGCTGGCTGATGCCCACATGCATGCACATGATGCACATGCGGATGCGGATGCCGATGCCGATGCGCACGTTGCAATGCACGGCGACACGGCCTGCACAGACTGCTACTTCTGCCACCTTGCGGGCACCGCCATCCTGCTGGGCGCCGGCGCAGGGCTTGCCGACCTGGCTGGCAATGGCGTCATAGTATCCGGGCCTATGACGACACCCCTCAGTCACATCACCGAGCCTTCGTTGCGCCCTCCCCGAAGCCTTGCCTGACTGGCGGCCGACCCGCCGCCCGAGCAACCTTCGCGCCCTCCCGAACTTTTTGTAGCGCCAACCCGGGAATGGGAGCGGTCCGTTTCGAACATTGTTTTTGGAGGTGATTCCATGTTTGGTGAAACCGTTGCCGGCTACGATGTGCCGGTATTGAACGAGCGCGAGGTAAGAGCCGGTGCCGGCATCCTCTTTTTTGTCACGATCGTGGTCTTCCTTGGTGCCTGGCACGCAGACCTGATGCTGCCGGCGCAGCTGATGATCATTGCCTTTTTTGGCGACTTCGCGATCCGCGTCTTCGCGCCGCGCTTCTCCCCAAGTCTGATTCTGGGCCGTCTGGCGGTGAGCGGGCAGAAGCCGGAATACACGGCGGCAGCGCCCAAGCGTTTCGCATGGATGATCGGTCTGACGCTTGCGAGTTTCATGCTCGTCTCGCTGGTTTTCATGCGCAACATGAGCATCGTCAATTTTTCGATCTGTGGCGTCTGCATCGTCTTGTTGTTCATGGAGTCCTCGTTCGGTATCTGCCTGGGCTGCGTCATCTACAACAAGGTGCTCAAACGCGAGGTGGCCCTGTGCGCGGGCGGCATCTGCGAAGTGCGGCAAAAGGAGCCGATCGAGCACATCAGCGGCGGGCAACTCGTGCTGCTGGGGTTTTTTGCTGTCGCCATGCTGGGCGCGGTGCAGGTGATGCAGACGCAGAACCAGGTTCACGCGCATTCCGGGCCGAATCATCAGCTGATCCAGGACTTCAAAAGCGGCGCCGGGGATGCTGCAAGCGCAGCCCATACACCCATGCCAGCGCAAGGCGATATGGCACCGGCAGCCGACCCGCACGCCCATCACCGGAAATAAACCAGACCAAGGGTTGCACCGGTGTACGGAGCGGCCATTGATCACGGCGTGTTGTAGCTCACACGCACCGGAAAGCCGAATGATTTGGCGCTGTGCCACGTGAACGCAGGCGCTTCAGGGATGCTCGGTTCATTGAATCCATCCTGCGATTGATTCCAGTGCCTTCTGCCACCAACAAGAAGAGAGATCACCCGGGCTACGTCAACACAGTCTGCAACGCGGCGACGCCAATGATTGACCTACATCAGGCGCAGAAACCGGTGCGGACGTATAAATGACTATATGCTCAGGAAGCCTGACGCAGGCTGCGTAGATTTTATTAGCAAAAGGCATCGGTATTCCGCGTAAATACTAAGTGTTTAGCTATCAAATTGATAGCAATCATGAAGACCATGCGAACCCAAACCATCTCGCCCTGGCGCTCGCTTAAAACCCGGGTCACACTGCTCACGCTGGGCGTCTTCGTATTGGCTATCTGGGCTCTCTCTTTTTACGCAAGCCGCATGCTGAAAGAGGACATGCAAAGGCTGCTGAGCGAACAGCAGTTTTCAACCGCAACCCAGATTGCCTCGGAAATCGACCAGCAACTGAACGACCGGATCAAAATCCTGGAAACGCTGGCGGTGGCGGCAGCTGCGGCCATGCAAAAGGGGCCAGCCAGCCTGCAGGGCTTTCTGGACCAGACGTGGGGGTTGGACACTGCCTTCAACGCCGGGATTGTGGCCGTCGGGTCGGATGGTGTGTCGATTGCCGACTTGCCCCGCTCCATGGGGCGCGTCGGACTCAACCTCATGGACCGTGAGCACATCATTGGGGCGCTGAGAGACGGCAAGACCAGCATTGGCAAGCCCGTCATGGGCCGGAGAATGTTGGGGCCAATCATCGTTCTGGCGGTACCCGTTCGTGGTACGGATGGCACGATCATTGGCGCTCTGAGCGGGTTGACCGACCTGGAAAAGCCCAATTTTCTCGACAGTGTGGCCAATAGCAAGTATGGCAAGACTGGCGGCTTTTTGTTGGTTGCCAGCAAGTACCGGCTGGTCGTCACGGCGACCGACAAACGGCGCATGATGGCTTCAACGCCCGCACCGGGCGTGACACCACTGATAGACCGGTTTCTGGCGGGGTATGAAGGCTCTGCCGTCTTCATGGACCCGCTCGGAATCAACGTGCTCGTCTCGGCCAAACATATTCCTGTGGCTAACTGGTTAGTGGTCGCCTCCTTGCCAACTGCGGAAGCCTTTTCCCCGATTGAGGATTTGATGCATCACATGTTGCTGGCCACGTTGTTGCTGACCCTGCTGACCGGGGCGCTGACCTGGTGGATGCTGCAGCGCCAACTGGCGCCGGTGCTGAAAACCGCCCACAGACTCACATTACTGGCCACATCCGACCTGCCCGTCAAACCCTTGCATGTCGCTCGCCAGGACGAAATTGGCGCCATGGTGAGTGGATTCAACCATTTGCTGGAGATCCTGGGCCAGCGTGAAACTGCGTTGACGGAAAGCGAGTTTCGGTGGAAATTTGCCATCGAGGGCGCTGGTGACGGTCTGTGGGACTGGGACGTGCCAAACAGCACCGTGTACTTCAGCCCCCGATGGAAAGAAATGCTGGGCTTCAACCCGGACGAAATTGGCGACAGCCTGGACGAGTGGAGCAAACGCGTGCATCCGGACGACCTGGCGCGCGTCATGACCGATGTGCAGGCCCATCTGAACGGTCTGACGCCCATTTTTCTCAACGAGCACCGCATCCGTTGCAAGGATGGCAGCTGGAAGTGGATTCTTGATCGGGGTCTGGTGGTCAGCCGGGATGCGCAAGGCATGCCTTTGCGGGTAATCGGCACACACAGTGATATCACTGAACACCACCAAGCCGAGGCCGCGCGCAATGCGCTTCAAGAGCAGATCCGCCAGTTGGCCTTCATTGACCCGCTCACCCAGCTCCCCAACCGGCGCCTGCTTGATGACCGGCTGGCCCATGCCCTGGCCGCCAGCAAGCGCAGCGCCCTCTATGGCGCGCTAATGTTCCTGGACCTCGACAACTTCAAGCCGCTGAATGACACCCATGGACACGGCATGGGGGATTTGTTGCTGGTGGAAGTGGCTCGGCGGCTGACGGCTTTTGTTCGCGAAACGGACACGGTCGCCCGGGTCGGGGGCGACGAGTTCGTGGTTTTGCTGACTGAACTCCATTCGGATCGAGCAATTTCCGAAGGGCAAGCAGCTGCGGTGGCCGAGAAGATTCGCAGCGCGCTGGCAGAGCCCTACCTGCTGACTGTGACGCCGCCGGGAAACCCGCTCACCACGGTGGAGCACCGTTGCAGCGCCAGCATTGGCGTGGTACTGTTCGGCAACCATTTAGCCAGCCAGGGCGATCTGATGAAATGGGCAGATATTGCCATGTACGAGGCCAAAGATGCAGGACGCAATGCGGTACGGATTTATAGTCAAAATGTGCCACAAGCCCTCGTCACCGTTGTGTAAGATGCTATGAAAATCATAGCCATTCATTAGGAAAGCATGAACCCGGGAATCTCACCGTGGCACTCGCTGCGAACCCGTGCCACTGCCTTTACGCTGGCGGTGTTCGTGCTGGGTATCTGGGCACTTTCGTCGTATGCCACCCGCCTGCTGTACGCCGACATGGAACGCGTATTGGGCGAACAGCAGCTCCAGACGGTTACCCAGATGGCCAATCAGGTGAACGTCGAACTCAAGGAACGGCAGGATTGGCTGAATCAGATTGCCGGAAAGATTGATTCGCAAATGATGAGCCATCCTGCAGCGTTGCAGGCCTATCTGGAGCAGCGCATGGTTCTGCTGCAGATGTTCAACGGCGGCGTGTGGGTTGCAGGCCTGGATGGCTTCGCCATTGGCGACGTGCCACGGTCGGCGCAGCGGCTGGGTGTGAACTACCTGAGCGTGGACTTTATTGCCGGCGTTCTCAAAGACGGCAAATCCGTTATCAGCAAACCTGTCATTGGCAAGAAGCGTCGTTCGCCGGTGGTAGCCATGGCTGTGGCAATTCGTGATGAAAAAGGACGTGTCATTGGTGTGATGTCCGGCGTCACCGACCTGGGCAAACCCAATTTTCTGGACAAGATTGCGCAGAACCACTACGGCCAAACCGGTGGCTATCTGCTGATTGCGCCTCAGCACCAGGTGATTGTGACTGCCTCGGACAAAACCCGCATCATGCAGCCGGTGCCCGCACCGGGCGTGAACACCATGAACGATCGCTACATGCAGGGTTTTGAGGGCTTTGGTGTGGCCGTGAGCTCGCGCGGCGTGGAGGAACTCAGTGCGGCAAAAGGCATTCCGGTTTCGGGCTGGTTTCTGGTTGCGGCCATGCCCACCACCGAGGCCTTTGCGCCGGTGTATGCCATGCAGCAGCGCATGCTGCAGGCCACACTGCTGCTCACCCTGCTGACCGGCGCAATCATCTGGTGGATTCTGAAGCGGCAGTTGACACCGCTGATGGCCACGGCGGATGCGATGGTTGCACTGGCCGACTCCAACCAGATGGCGCAGCCGCTGACTGCCGGGCGGCCGGATGAAATAGGGCATCTGGTCAAGGGCTTCAACCGCGTTCTGGCGCTGTGGAAAGAGCGGGAAGCGGCCATGCAGGACAGCCAGCAGAACCTGGCCACGACGCTGAATTCGATCGGCGATGCGGTCATTGCCACCAACGCTGCGGGCTTGATCACCGGTATGAACCCCACAGCCGAGTCTCTTACGGCCTGGTCGCTGGCCGATGCGCAGGGCCGCCCCCTGACCGACGTGTTTCGGGTGGTCCACGCCCTGACCCGCATCCCGGTTGCCAGCCCGGTGCAACTGGTCATGGAACAGGGCGGGGTTATTGGGCTGGCCAACCACACCGTGCTGCTCTCCAGAGACGGGCGCGAATACCCGATTGACAACAGTGCGGCCCCGATCCGCAATGCTGCAGGTGACATCGCGGGTGTAGTGCTGGTGTTCAGCGATGTGACCGAACGGTACCGGCTGGAGGATGAAATGCGCATCGCCGCCACGGCGTTTGAGTCGCAGCAAGGCATGACGATCACCAACGCGCAGCGGGTGATTCTGCGGGTGAACAAAGCCTTCACGGCCATCACGGGCTACAGCGCCGAAGAAGCCGTGGGGCAGAATCCGCGCATCCTGAGTTCCGGCCGGCAGGACAGCGCGTATTACGCCGCCATGAACCAGGCACTGGAGAGTGAAGGTGTCTGGGCTGGTGAAATCTGGAACCGGCGCAAGAACGGCGAGGTGTACCCCGAATGGATCAACATCAGTGCGGTCAAGGACGGCACTGGCATGACGACCCACTATGTAGCCATCTTCAGCGACATCACCGAGCGCCTTCAGGCGCAGGCGCAAATTGATACGCTGGCTTTTTATGACCCGCTGACCCATTTGCCCAACCGCCGCCTGCTGATGAACCGGCTGGAGCAGGCGCTGCATGCCAGCACCCGGCACGCGCGCAAGAACGCACTGCTGTTTGTGGATCTGGACAATTTCAAAACCCTCAACGACACCCTGGGTCACCACCAGGGAGACCTGCTTCTGGAGCAGGTGGCGCAACGCCTCAAAACCTGCACACGCGATGGCGACACCCTGGCGCGCCTGGGCAGCGACGAGTTTGTGGTGATGCTGGAAGACCTGAGCGAAGACGCCCTGGAAGCCGCCACCCAGGCCGAAACGGTGGGCAACAATATTCTCAAGGCATTTCTCACTGACTTCGCGCTCGACCAGGTAGCCCACCACAGCACGCCCAGCATCGGCGTCACCCTGTTTGGCGGGGAAACCCTGGAGGGCAGCGAACAGCCACTCAAGCGCGCCGAGTTGGCCATGTTCCAGGCCAAGGTAGCCGGGCGCAATACGCTGCGCTTTTTTGATCCCCGCATGCAGGCCGAAGTCTCGGCCCATGCGGCACTGGAAGCGGATTTGCGCGAAGCCGTGCAGAAACAGCAATTTCTGCTGCACTACCAGCCCCAGGTGGTGGGCGCCGGACGCATCATCGGAGTGGAGGCACTGGTGCGCTGGCAGCACCCGCAACGCGGGGCAGTTTCGCCGACAGAGTTCATACCGATGGCTGAGGAAAGCGGTCTTATTTTGCCGATCGGCCAATGGGTGCTGGAGACTGCATGCACCCAGTTGGCAGCGTGGTCCGCCGACCCGGCGTTCGAACACTTGACGATTGCGGTGAATGTCAGTGCGCGTCAGTTCAAGCAGAGCAATTTTGTTGCCACCGTGCTGGACACGCTGGCACGCACCCGGGCGAATCCAAGGCACCTCAAACTGGAGTTGACCGAAAGCATGCTGGTGGACGACGTAGAGGCCGTGATCACCCGTATGGGCACGCTTCGTGCGCACGGTGTGGCCTTTTCGCTGGATGACTTTGGCACCGGCTATTCTTCACTGGCGTATCTGAAGCGCCTGCCCCTGGACCAGCTGAAGATTGACCAGGGCTTTGTCCGCAACATCGTTACCGACCCCAATGACGCGGCCATCGCCAAAATGGTGGTGGTGCTGGCCGAAAGCATGGGACTGTCGGTGATTGCAGAAGGGGTGGAACTGCAGGCGCAGGCCGACTTTCTGGCACACCAGGGGTGCCATGCCTACCAGGGATACCTGTTCAGCCGACCGTTGCCGCTGGCAGCACTGGAGGCGCTGATCACGCAGCGTGGTCCAGTCTGATGGAGGTTGTGCACTTTTTTTCGCAGATGCTTGAGGCGTACCTGGCCCCCAAAACGGAACGAAGTGGTTTATCCGCCAACGGCCAGTTCAACCAACAGGTCCTTGGCATTCACCGTTTCTCCGGTTCGCACATGAATGGCGTGTACCGTGGCATCCCGCTCGGCCGTGAGCATGGTTTCCATCTTCATGGCCTCCATCGACAGCAGCGGGTCGCCTTTTAAAACCTTCTGGCCCACCTTGACTGCCACGGTAACCACCATGCCCGGCATCGGCGCACCCACATGCTTGGGATTGCCCTCCTCGGCCTTGGGTTTGGCTTTCACCGCACCCAGACCCGACTTGTGAACCCGAACTGTGCGCGGCTGGCCATTGAGCTCAAAAAATACTTTGATCTTGCCTTCTTCGTCCACGGTGTCGGAGCGACCCGTCTGACGCACCACCAGGGTTTTGCCCTTGTCGATGTCAATGGCGATTTCTTCGCGGTCCAGCAGCCCGTAAAAGAATGGTGAAGTGGGTAGCAGGGACACGTCGCTGAACTCGCGGCGATGCTCCGCATAGTCCTTGAACACCTTGGGATACATCAGGTAGGAAGCCAGGTCGGTATCACTCACCTTGCGGCCAATGGCGTGCTCTGCTTCCAGACGTTTGGCTTCCAGATCGACCGGTGGCAGATGGTCACCCGCCCTGCCCTGCATGGGCGCTTCGCCACGCAGCACTTTCTTCTCCAGTGGTTTGGGAAAGCCATCCGGCGGGAAGCCCAATTCCCCTTTGAACAGCGAAATGACCGACTCGGGAAAGGCTATGTCGCGCGCTGGGTTGCTGACATCTTGCGGTTTCAGGTCATTGGCCACCATAAACAGCGCCATGTCGCCCACCACCTTGGACGTCGGGGTGACCTTGACGATGTCGCCAAACAGGATGTTGACATCGGCATAGGCCCGGGACACCTCGGGCCAGCGGTGCTCCAGTCCCATGGCGCGGGCTTGCTCACGCAGATTGGTGTACTGCCCGCCAGGCATTTCGTGGTTGTACACGTCGGACGTGCCGCAGCGAATATCGGCTTCAAACGGCACGTAGGCACGGCGCACCCCTTCCCAGTAGTGCGACAGGGCTTGCATGGACTGCAGATTGAGGCCCGGGTCACGGGCGGAGCCTTGCAGGGCAGCGGCAATCGAGCCCAGGTTGGGTTGCGAAGTCAGTCCGCTCATGGCATCCAGCGCGCCGTCCACGGCATCACAGCCGGCATCAATCGCCGCCAGCACCGATGCCGCCGAGATGCCACTGGTGTCATGGGTGTGGAAGTGGATCGGCAAACCCACCTCCTGTTTCAGCACCCGCACCAGCTCATGGGCAGCGCGGGGTTTGCACACACCGGACATGTCCTTGATGCCCAGAATGTGCGCTCCGGCTTTCTCCAGCTGTTTGGCCAGGCCAACGTAGTACTTGAGGTCGTATTTGCTGCGCCGGGCATCGAACAGGTCGCCGGTGTAGCACACCGCGCCTTCACACAGCGCGCCGGATTCGATCACCGCGTCCATCGCCACACGCATGTTGTCAACCCAGTTGAGCGAGTCGAACACCCGAAACACGTCCACGCCGTTGTGCGCCGCCTGCTTCACGAAGTAGCGCACAACGTTGTCCGAATAATTGGTATACCCGACCGCGTTGCTGGCGCGCAGCAGCATCTGGAACAGGATGTTGGGCGTGGCCTCGCGCAAGCGGGCCAGTCGCTCCCACGGGTCTTCTTTCAGGAAACGCAGCGCCACGTCGAAGGTGGCACCACCCCAACACTCCATAGAGAACAGTTGCGGCAGCATGCGCGCGTAATGCGGTGCAATCGCCGTCATGTCGTCCGAGCGCATGCGGGTGGCAAACAGCGACTGGTGGGCGTCGCGCATGGTGGTGTCGGTCAGCAGCACCTGGGGCTGGTCTTTCATCCACTGGCTGAAGCCTTTTGCACCCAACTCTTTGAGCAAATCACGTGTGCCTTTGGGAACGGGTGCATTCAGATCGCACACGGGCTTGATGGGCGCAGACAGTGGCAGCTTGGGCAGGGTGCGGCCTTTCATCTCGGGGTTGCCATTGATGGCCACTTCGCCCAGAAACTTCAGCAGGCGGGTAGCACGGTCGCGCCGCTTCACAAAGTTGAAAAGCTCCGGCGTGGTGTCAATAAAACGTGTGGTGCACTCGCCCGACCGGAACAGCGGGTGGGCAATCACGTTTTCCAGAAATTGCAGGTTGGTGGACAGACCGCGCACGCGAAACTCGCGCAAAGCCCGGTCCATGCGCACTGCCGCCTCATCCGGGGTGTGGCCCCAAGCCGTGACCTTGACCAGAAGCGAGTCGTAGTACGGGGTGATGACCGCACCGGCATAGGCTGTTCCGGCATCCAGTCGAATTCCAAAACCCGCCGCACTGCGGTACACAGCTATCTTGCCGTAGTCGGGCGTGAAATTGTTCTCCGGATCTTCGGTGGTTACCCGGCATTGCAGCGCGTGGCCGCGAAGACTGATGTCTTTCTGAAACGGAATAAACGAGTCGTCCTCACCCACCCGTGCACCCTCGGTGACGCGAATCTGCGCCTTGACGATATCCACGCCCGTTACCACTTCGGTCACGGTGTGCTCAACCTGAATGCGTGGGTTGACTTCGATGAAGTAGTACTTGCCGCTGTCCACGTCGTACAAATACTCGACCGTGCCGGCGTGGCTGTAGCGGGCTTGGCGGGCCAGACGCAGAGCCGACTCACACAGCTCCTGGCGGGTGGCTTCATCCATGTAGGGTGCAGGTGCGCGCTCCACCACCTTCTGGTTGCGCCGTTGAACCGAACAATCACGCTCGAACAGATGCACCAGATTGCCATACTGGTCCCCCAAAACCTGAACTTCCACATGGCGGGCGCGTCGCACCAGTTTTTCCAGGTACACCTCATCATTGCCGAAAGCCGCCAGGGCTTCGCGCTTGGCCAGTTCCATCATCGGTGCCAGGTCGGCTTCGGTTTCGATGACGCGCATGCCACGCCCACCTCCGCCCCAACTGGCTTTGAGCATCAGCGGATATCCCACCGTTAACGCAAGGGCCTTAGCACCCTCGATATCGTCGGGCAGGGCTCCGGTGGCTGGCACCACGGGCACATTGGCAGCCACCGCCACCGCGCGCGCAGCCACCTTGTTGCCCAGGGTTCGCATGACGTCACCCTTGGGGCCGATGAAGGCAATGCCGGCGGCGGCACAGGCATCGGCAAAGTCAGGGTTCTCGCTCAGGAATCCGTAACCGGGATGAATGGCATCGACCTCGGCCTCTTTGGCAATACGAATGATGTCGTCAATGTCCAAATAGGCCGAGATGGGCTTTTTGCCCGCACCCACCAGGTACGACTCATCAGACTTGAAACGATGCAACGCGAAGCGGTCCTCGTTGGAGTAGATGGCCACGGTGCGAATACCCATTTCGGAAGCGGCGCGCAGTACCCGTATGGCAATTTCACTGCGATTGGCGACAAGGATGCTTTTGATCTTTTTCATGGTGCGAGCTGGAGTAATGGTCAGGAAGGTAAATGGTCGCTCTGCGTCCGGCGTCCGGCACCCTTACGGCTTGCGCTCTTTCATTAAATCACGCAGGCGCCTGGGGGCGGGCACGAGGGGTGTGCGGCTACGTGTCCACGCGCCTTGCTCCGAGGGCGACAGTAAGCGACCCCGGCTCATGAACCAGGACGCCAGCTTGTACAGACCAGACTTGCTGTAGACGTGCGACCACATGCCCCAGACCGTGGACGCAGTCACCGAGCGGGCAGCACCGCTGCCGCGCAAGGTGGCGTCCTCAGTCTCGGGCTTGGCTTGTGCCTCGTGGCGTAGGCGCACCAGGATGTCAGGGATGGGAATCTTGACCGGACACACCTCACTGCACGCGCCACACAATGTCGAGGCAAAGGCCAGCGGGTAGGTTGCGTCCAGCCCCAGCATGTGTGGGGAAATGATGGCACCAATGGGCCCCGGATAGGTGGTGCCATACGCGTGCCCACCGATGCGCGCATACACCGGGCAATGGTTCATGCACGCGCCACAGCGTATGCACTGCAGCGTGGCGCGCAACTCGTCATCGGCATAGGCCTGGGTGCGGCCGTTGTCCAGCAAAATCAAATGGACTTCTTCAGGGCCATCCTTTTCACCGGCCTTGCGTGGTCCGCTGATCATGTTGACGTAGGTCGTCACGGATTGGCCGGTAGCCGAGCGGGTCAGCAGGCTCAGCAGTGGCGGCACATGGTCCAGCTTTTCCACCACCTTTTCAATGCCGGTGATGGCAATGTGCACCTTGGGCACGGTAGTGCACATGCGCCCGTTGCCTTCGTTTTCAATCAGGCACAAGGTGCCGGTTTCAGCCACACAAAAGTTCACGCCGGACAAACCGATATCGGCATCGGCAAACTTGCGCCGCAGCACGCGCCGGCCAATCTGGATCAATGCGTCCACATCTTCGGTGTAGGTCACGCCGGGCACTTCATCCGCAAACAGTTGGGCGATTTCCTGCTTGGTCTTGTGAATCGCCGGCATGATGATGTGCGACGGAGCCTCGCCCGCCAACTGCACAATGTATTCGCCCATATCGGACTCGAACGCCTCGATACCGGCAGCCTCCATGGCGTGGTTGAAGCCCACCTCCTCGCTCACCATCGACTTGCCCTTGATGATGCGTTTGGCCTTCACCCGCTGCGCAATCTGCAGGGCAATGGCATTCGCCTCGTCCGCGTTTTGCGCCCAGTGCACCTGAACGCCATTGGCGGTCAAGTTAGCTTCCAGCTGCTCCAGGAGGCGCGGCAAGTTGGCCAGGCTGTAGCGCCGGATCTGCGCCCCGAGCTCGCGCAAGCCCTGCAACTCCTCCTGGTCCCCGAACTGTGAACGACGCTTGGCCTGCAAGAAATCCATCGCGCCGCGAAAGTTCTTGCGCTGCCCCGGATTGTCAAGAACCGCTTTGCTACGTGCCTTGAAGTCGTTGACGGGGTGAATGGGTACCACTTTGCTCATAACAGGCTCCCGTCTGCATGGCGCAGAAGCACCACCAACTCTTTCGGGCCATGTGCCCCATACGCCAGCGTTTGCTGGATGTCGGCGGTTTTGGAAGGACCGCAGATCAGCACCGCGTTGGTGGGCATGCCGTCGCCCCAGCCCTCGGCCGTCATAGCCGAGTAGAAATCGGCGTGAATAGTGTTCACATCCAACAGCACGAAGTGCGTTGAAGGCACCAGCGACATCAATCGTGGCTCATTCAAGTCGGGCCACAGAATCAGGCTGCCGGTTTCTGCCACCGCGCCACGCGCCAGCGTCATGCTGGCGTCTACGTTGTCGAACAAAAGGTCGCGCCAGGAATCGATAGGCTGCTCATAGCGCATAAGCTGCAAATCGGCGGTCTGGCAGGCTTCCAGCTCGGCGCCGTGTGGCGTGTCCGTTCCGATCAATAGATGGCGCAAGCCCTTGACAGCCGCCACGCTCAACAGCACCGAGGTCCAGTTGGCAGGCGTCACGTCATGGATCTGGGCGTGCGCTGCCTCCAGCGCTGCGCGCAAACGGGCCGTGCGCTGCAAACCCTCTTCGTTGCGCTGGTGTGTGGCGTACCAGCCGGCCACATCCGGCAACGGTTGCGCCGCCATGTCGGGCTTGCGCAAGCGGTTCAGAATGGCGTCACGCGCGCTCATGTTGCGCTCCCGGAGGTGCGGCGCCACAGGAAACTGGCCAGGTGTTCACCGGGCAAGCTCGGCTTTGTGCACCCGGCTAACTCATCCTGTTTGGCCGCCCTGCCGGTAATGTTGAGCAAACACCCGCAATCTGCACTGACCACGCTGGACGCGCCTGTGGCCTTGATGGCGGCAACCTTGTCCGTGACGATGGCCTCCGAGATATCGGCATACAACAACGCAAAAGTGCCGCCAAAGCCGCAGCACTCTTCAACGCGCGCTTGGGTAACCACTTCCACCTGGTCCAGGCTTTCGAGCAAAGCCGCGCTGGTTTCATGCGCCCCCATCTGGCGGCGCGCATGGCAAGAAGTGTGTAGCGCAATGGTGCAGGCCGTGCCCTGGTCGGCATGGTCAAAATTGACCACATGCACCAGGAATTCGCTGAGCTCATACACCCGCTCTGATAATGCGACTGCCTTTGCATGCAAGTCAGGATCTCCCGCGAACAGGTGCGGATAGTGGCTGCGCATCATGCCGCCACACGACCCTGAGGGCACCACCACGGGCCAGGGCTCCACAAACAGATTCAACTGCGCCAGCGCGACGGAGCGCGCTTCATCCGGGTAGCCGCTACTAT
The DNA here is from genome assembly GCA_052034395.1 of Pseudomonadota bacterium. Taxonomy (GTDB): domain Bacteria; phylum Pseudomonadota; class Gammaproteobacteria; order Burkholderiales; family Burkholderiaceae_C; genus Allorhodoferax. The sequence goes on along the minus strand of JBPOIP010000107.1, from coordinate 29,374 downwards.
GCGCCGGCTGGCCGCAACAGGTTTGCCCCTGCGGGAAATGCACCCGGATACCTTCGCGCTCCAGCAGGTTCACGGTGTCGAGCCCCGCCTGCGGGGTGAACTGGTCTATCAGGCAGGTGGAAAACAGGTAGACATCTGTCGGCTTGGACGGGTAGGTTCGGTCTGGCAGGCCATAGGGACGCATTGACGGTCTCCGTTGTGGTTGTGTTGGTGACGGTGTTCATTTTGAACACTTCGCCTCTGCCGGTGTTGTGAAATTCACTTTGCCGCCTGTGAATAATTTCACAAGCAAGCAATACCGGCTTGACGGTCCGCGCCCGCCAGCCAAGTCCTCGCTTTGCCGCGTCAGTGACTGGAATTCAGCCGTGCATGAATGCGCTGGGTGGTGCGCCACACCAGCCAGAGCACCACGGGTACCAACGACCCTGCAGCAATCTCCGGATTGATGGGCACCCCTGCCGCCTTGAGCGCCTTACCACCATATAGCGACAGGCTGATCACGTAATAGGAAATGGCGGCAATCGACAGGCCCTCGACCGTACTTTGCAAGCGCAACTGCATTTCCTGACCACGGCTGAGCTTTTCCAGCAACTGCTGGTTTTGCACCTCGGTGGCAATGTCCACCCGGGTTCGCAGCAAATCGCTGGTGCGCGCCACCCGCTCGGACAGCGAGGCCAGGCGCCGCTCGGTGGCAGCCACCGTGGCCATAGCGGGCGACAACCGACGCTGCATGAATTCGCCAATAGTCTGGGTGCCGGGAATGGCCTTCTCACGCAACTCGACAATGCGCTGCGCCACCAATCTGTCATAGGCACGCGTGGCGGAAAAGCGGTAAACATGCTCCGCCGTGGCGCGTTCCACCCCCGCCGCAAGCGACACCAGGGTATCAAGCAGCTCCTGATCGGAGGCACTTTTGTTTTCCAGCCGGGAGGTAATGGTTGCCAGTGCGTCTTCCGCTTGCGAAAGCATCGGACCCAAGAGCTTGGCAACCGGAAGGCCGCGCAGTGCCATCAACCGGTAGGTTTCCAGCTCCAGCAGGCGCGCTGCGATCCGGCCGGCACGCGTTGCGCTGGTACCCTCTGGGGCAATGACCAGCATGCGTTCAAACCCGTCGGGCTGCAGCAAAAACTGGGTCAGCGCCCAGGAATGCCCTACCGGATGGGCATAGCCTTGCCGTTCAGGCTGCGTCGGATTCGGTCCAGCCGTGTGCGGTGCATTGCTGCCCATCAGCGAGGCGACTACGGTGCCACTGCCCAGCCAGGTCAGCGCCTTTGCCATGAGGTCGGTGGCATTGTCCAACGGTGCATGGAGCATGGCCAGTTGAATGGCTGCCACGGTGCGCCCGGGTATGTTGCGCAACCATTCACCCGGCAACGCCAGCGCGGACATCAGATCGGGCTCTGCTGCGCCGAGCATCGCGTGTGCCGGCAGGGGTTGGACGATCGTGTAGCGGGTGAATTCGGTATGGCGCTCCCACTTGAGCGTAAATGCGTCAGTTTGCAGCCGCAGGAAGTAGCCTTGCAGCTGCTCTGGCAACAAGCCCGACTGACCCGGTAACCGCAGCAGATGGTCGCACTCCATCTCCCGCGATACCCCGGCATTGAGCACGGCGATGTAGACAATCAGCGCCGGAAGGTGAATGTGGCTGGAAGGCCTTGCGTGGACTTCGTTGTGCAGTGCCGTGCGCTGGGCGTCGTCCGGTGGAAGAAAACCAGCCGCAGGCAGCGCAGCACCGGAGCCAGGTGCATCAAGGGTGTCGATGTGTTGCATTCCATCATTTTGCCGGAACGGCGCTTGTATGGAAGTCTCCACGCAAAGAGCGCTGTCAGGGTGTACGTGCGGGCAACTGGCGCGTCTCGCCAATCTTCATCAGCGAAAAATCAGCGTCACCCACACCCTTTTCACGCTTCGCGGAGACCAGGTCCTGCGGTGGCTGGTCCAGGGGCTCGTCGGTCAAGGCAAACGTACCCCAGTGCATGCCGATGCTGTGTTTGGCACCGAGGTCGATATGCACCTGCACCGCCTCCAGTGGGTTGATGTGTTGTTCGCGCATGAACCACCGGGGCTCGTAAGCGCCGATCGGAATCAGGGCCAGGTCAAAGCCGCCCCCCTGTGCTGGTGTATGGCGGTTGGCAAAGTGCAGCCGGGTGTCCGCGAAGTCGCGACTGTAGCCGGTGTCCCCACCAAAATACCAATGCAGGTCCGCAGCCAGCACAGACCAGCCGCCCCACAGCGTTTGGCTACGATCACCAAGGCCCCGCGCCGACCAGTGCTGCACCGGCGTGAGATGGAACTCCACACCCCGCACCACATGCTTTTGCCACCAGTCCAGCTCCACTACATGGCTGATGCCAATGTTTTCAAACCACGGTTTTTGACCCAGCGGAACCAGAAAAAGGGTGCTTGCACCCCCCTGCCGAGCCTGCGCGTCAATTGCCACAACACTGTTGCGATCCAGATGGTCGTAGTGGTTGTGCGATATGACCACCACGTCGATCGGCGGCAGGTCGTCCAGAGCGATACCGGGCGGTTGCGCACGCTTGGGACCTGCAAATTGAACGGGTGAGGCGCGCTCGCTGAAGATCGGGTCGGTCAGGACGTTGAGACCACCCGCCTGCACCAGCAGCGTCGCGTGACCAATCCACGTCACAGTAGGTGCCGCTTGAGGCGGAGTGGCGGTCGATACCGCAACAGGAACGGGCGTGCCTTGCGCGTCACTGCGCACGTAGGCGTGCAAGCGTTCCAGATCAGGTTTTTCCACCCGGGGTGTGGGCGTCTTGGGGGCTGGCGGCAAGCCTTCACGCCAGGCTTCCCAATTCCAGCGCAACAAGTCGGACAGTGGCTTGTTCATCGCCCCGCTGACTGGATTGCGGAATCCCTGTGGTGTGTGGTGGGCTTTTCCCGGGTCATAGTACGGGTTGTCAGCTGCCTGTGCCCCTGCCAGGCTTGCCGCAAACGCTACGAAAACGATAGCTCGCTGCGCACAATGCGCAAGGGCTGCAGGCATAAAACGCTCCATTTTTGGAGGAGGAGCTTAACCAGAAAGCCATTCATGTGCATCGCGCGCGCAATATGTCCTGCGGGCGACTGCGGAAAATTGCGGGTGCACCAAAGAAATTTATCGACCCTTGATTGCTCGGCAAAGTTTTTGTGGAATGATGTGCGACTTGGGCCACTAAAGACAAAGAGGGCTGGAAATTTATGCTCGCATCCACAGGAATACAAGATGGTGTGCTGGAGACAATCGGCAACACCCCCCTGATCAAGTTGTCGCGGATGTTTCCCGCAGACAGGTTCAGTTTTTTTGCAAAGCTTGAAAGCTCCAACCCCGGCGGATCGATGAAAGACCGCCCCGCCCTGAGGATGGTTCAAGACGGTTTGTCACGCGGCACCATCACAAAAGGTTCCACGCTGGTGGAGTCAAGCTCAGGCAATCTGGCAATTGGTCTGGCGCAGGTGAGTTGTGCTCTGGGGCTCAAGCTGATCGTCGTGGTGGACCCCAAGGTGACCCAGGCGAACCTGCGGATACTGAGGGCCTACGGAGCCGAAATTGACATGGTGTCCATTCCCGACCCTGAGACCGGTGAATACCTTGCTGCACGGCGCAAGCGTGTGAGTCATCTGGTTCAGACCCTGCCCAATGCATTCAACCTGAACCAGTATGCAAACCCAGGCAATCCTGCATCCCATCGCGAAGGCACCTACGCAGAAATATTCGACGCCCTGGACAACCGGCTCGACTGGTTGCTCATTTGTATCAGCACCTGCGGCGGCCTGCGGGGTGCACGCGAACTCATACGCCAACGCGCATTGAAGACAAAAATTCTGGCGATTGACGCTGCCGGTTCGGTGATTTTCGGCTCGCGCGGTCCGCGGTTGCTGCCCGGGCACGGCGCGGGCATTATTCCTGAGCACATGGCTGATGATCTGGCAGATGAGTCCCAGCTGGTAACCGATGCCGAATGTGTGGCCGGGTGCAGAGCCCTGGTGCAGAAAGAGGCTCTTTTGGCCGGTGCGTCGTCCGGCGGAATCGTCAGCGTGGTTTCACGCCTGCAGGACCGGTGGCATGCCGGAGAGCGCATTGCTGCCGTGCTGCCCGACCGCGGCGAGCGCTACATGGATACTGTCTATGACGATGCATGGTGTGAACGCAATTTCGGCCATGTTCCCAAACTTGTCTGACCAACGCAACCCACCTACTCCCAAGGACATTCAGATATGACAAACGACCCGCAAGTCCGTTCCATCACCTTGCTTTCTTCATCAACCGTCGGGGCCCAGTTGTTCGGCCATGAAAAGGAGTTGATCGATCTGGTTGCTCAGGCCTATGTAACCCATAGCCACGGCGACTCACGGTTGCCGCAATCCGAGTTCCTGCGTTTTCCGGGCATGGAGCGTGAACGCATCATCCCGAAAGCCGGATATCTCGGCGGTCCGCACCCAGCCGCGGGCATCAAGTGGATTGCTTCGTTTCCCGACAATGTGGAAAAAGGCCTGTCCAGGGCTTCAGCGCTGATCCTGCTCAACAGTCTGGAAACGGGTCGCCCCACTACCGTCATGGAAGGGTCTCTCATCAGCGGGCAGCGCACCGCTGCCGGCGTTGCTTTGGCAGCACGGCTGCTTCACCCAGCGGGACCTTGCAAGCAGCTTGGCGTGGTCGGCTGCGGTCCCATCAACAGTGAATCTGTGCGGTTCATTCTGGCCGATGGCCGGGTGGTTCAATCCATTGGTCTGTTCGATCTTGACACCAGGCGCATGGATGCTTTCGCAAAAGTGCTGGTCGATGCCGGATTCTCGGGACAAATCATCCACCACAACAGCGTGACCGCATTGCTTGGCGCCTGTGAGATGGTTTGCTTTGGAACCTCGGCGGTGAAACCGACGGTTCAAACACTGGCCGTGTGCCCGCCGGGGGTCACCATTTTGCATACGTCTCTGCGTGATTTGAGTACGCAGGCATGCCTGGAGGCGGACAACGTGGTCGATGACGTTGATCATGTGCTGCAGGCCAATACATCCCTGCACCTCACCGAGCAGGCAACCGGGCGGCGTGATTTTGTCAGGGCCAGCCTGGCGCAGGTCATTGAGGGACTCGCGGTGCCACGCGCTGGCGCCAAGCCGGTGGTTTTCAGCCCGTTTGGCCTCGCCGCCCTTGATCTTGCGTTTGCCGAATTTGTTGCGCGCCGTTGCGCAGAACAACAAACCGGTTTGATTGTTCCGGATTTCCTGCCATGACCCATCCAGCCCCCACAACAGCCAACATGAACCCCTATGCCGAGTTTGAAAGTGCCGCGCAGCACTCACCCAATGCCTGCGCACTGGAGATTGGGCAGGACTCTTGGACCTACCGCCAAGTTCTGGAGCTTTCCGGACGGATCTCCCACCTTATTGCCCATCGGTCACCAGGTTTCGTCAAGGGTCAGCGCGTCGGGGTGCTGGCATCGCGCTCTCTGGTGGCATACGTTGGCAGCATGGCCGTGTTTTCGGCCGGTGGCGTGCATGTGGCGCTCAACCCGTCCTATCCGCCCGAGCGTAACGCCACCATCATGCGCAAAGCCGGAATCACGACCATCATTGCTGGTCCTGAAGGGGTCGGGCTGGTGGCAGAGCTGGCCCGCCTGACCGGCATTGAAGTGGTTTTGATCGCCCCAAGTTCCGATTTGAAATCGGCCATGGATGGTGTAGTGGCCGTGCTGGATGCGAAGGATGTGGCAGAGAGCCCCATGGATACAGCGCAGCCATTTGCAGCCGACGATCTGGCCTACATCGTATTCACCAGCGGCAGCACAGGAGAGCCAAAAGGTGTCGCTATCACCCACGGGAATCTTGCTGTATACATGCGAAATTTCCGGGCGTTGGCGGCACCGGTTGCCAGCGACCGGGTTGCGACAACCTATGAGTTGACGTTTGATGTGGCGCTGCACGATCTGTTAAACGCCTGGTGGAGCGGCGCAAACCTGATTGTGATGCCCGAGCGTGCAATGATGGCCCCGGCCCGCTTTATTCTCGACAAACGCATCACTTACTGGTTCTCCGTGGCGTCCTTTGCCATGATCCTGCAGCGTCAGGGCTTGCTGCGCCCGGGACTTTTCCCGCTGCTTCGCGTGAGCATGTTGTGTGGCGAAGCCTTGCCCAAGGCTACCGCCATGGCCTGGGCACAAGCCACCCCGAATTCGGTTTTGTACAACGTCTATGGTCCCACTGAAACGACCATGGAGCTGGCTTTTTACCTGTGGGAACCCGGCAAATCGGAGATGGATTGTTTGCGGGGCGTCACACCCATTGGCGTTCCGTTCCCGGATCACGCTCATCTGCTGCTCGATGAGCAAGGCAGTTTGGTGGTGGGCGCAGGCATTGGAGAGTTGTATCTGCAGGGCCCGCAGGTGGGTCCTGGCTATTGGGGGGACGAGGCCCGTACCAGCGTCATATTCACAACCATCCCGGGCCAGGAAGGACGCTGGTACAAGACGGGCGACCGCATCGAGCGCGACGCCATGGGCTTGTATCACTTTGTAAGCCGAATTGACTTTATGGTCAAAGTACGCGGGCACCGCATCGAGCTCGGTGATATCGAAAACGCCTTGCGACAGGCTTCCGGAGTGGATTTGGTGGCGGCGATTCCAATGCCAGGAAAAGACGGGATGTCACAGGGAATTGTTGCCTTTGTTTGCGCCGAGCCCACGGTATCGGGAACGCAGATCCGCGAAAGCGTGGGCAACCTCTTGCCGAAATACATGGTCCCGGACGAAGTTCGCATCGTGTCTGAAATGCCCATGAATGCCAATCGCAAGGTCGATAGGGGCGCGCTTGGCGCCCTTCTGGAACCGTAGTCGCAGTCGTGGGGTGCGCCCCTTCAGACAGTTGGGCTACTCTGCGAAGACCTGCTCCATTTGACCGATCAGATCTTCAACGGTGTTGATTTCTGATGGATCAAACAGCAGAACGTCGGCCTCGCGGCCGACTTGCTTTTCGAGCTCCGTTATCAGATCGACCAGCGCCAGACTATCGAGCAGACCGCCATCGAACACAGCAGTAGTAGGACTCAAAGGTTCGGTTTTGCCAAGCTTGACAAGTCGACGGCTCAAGAAATCTTCAACAATGGGCTTTACCTGTGCATTCATGGGATTCAACTTTCCGGGTTGCGGGTATTGAGGTCTTCCTGCGATCCATTCCACTTCCTGCGGTTGGGACGCACCGCATTGTCAGTCATTCCAAACCAGTAAACTCCATCGACCGCACTGCATGGCCAAGCTGGTCCGTCGTGCAGTTGATCGTTGACTGACTTGTCGAACACGCGCAAGAAGTGGGATGGCAAACTGAGCCGCCTGACATGTGGTCTGCAAGTGGACAGCATGGCTCCGAGCGCCCCGCCAAAACGTGACGCTTCAACCCAGGGTAACCCCTCCTCACGGGCCCAGTTGCATATCGCCTGCATCAGGGCTGGCACGACTTGTGAACTCGCGTCCGGCCGGGCGATTACATCCAGCAGATACGCTCGCGGAAGTTTATCGCGCGGGTTTCGTACAGCAGTAGCCAGAACGTAGCCCACCAGCCGATGCGCATCAAATGCTGCAAGCAAGACCATGTCTTCCACGCGGTCAGGATCCGAGAAACGCCACTGGACCAATTGGCGACTTCTGGCAAGCCACATCCCTGGCTGTGCCTGCATGTGTTGCCACAACGCATCAAACTCGGGGCCGATGTCGTGTGCTACAAGACGCCGTATGGTGCAAGATCGGTCAACGGCTGGCGGTGATGCATAGCCGACCACATGTCTTGCAAGTTTGAGCAGCGAACCACAAACTCTGCTTAATGGAAGCAATACCGAAAGCCCTTTGCGCTTGAATGCGTATTCAACCAAAACGCGGTCATTGGCGACCCACAGCAAGGTCTGCATCACGTGGGGGTCCGGCAATGTGCTGGCCTTGTAGAGTTGATAGAGTGGTCCGCTGTTTGCATTCGCGGTTGTGGAATAAACCATCTGAACGCCAGGCTGTGTGAAAAACGCACGCATGAGTTTGACACTGTGCGCACGCCATGCCTCCTGAACAATGTACGACGTACAGGTCGCTCCCATTACGCGCGCACCGTTCATTGAAAAGGATTGCGGCAAATTCCCTAGGTATCCGTGAATACCATCCTGGGTCTCCAGCACCCAGCCAGCGGCAACCGGTGCACCCAGAACCCGTTGCAGTTCGAGGCGGTCCGGATTGTCCTCAAATGCCCAATCCCAGCCTTCCTGGCTGCGTACGGTCCAACCGGAACTGGCCAACAACGCTTGCACCGCAGAATAGTCGGCTCGGGTAGTGGCTCGTAAGGTAACTACGCTTGAAGTCATGGATAAGCGGAAATTCAGACAGAATGGGATTTAGTATGACACGGGATCTGAGTCGGAAGCAGGAGCTTTGGACGACGCTGCAAGCATTGACCGGGATGTCATTGAGATAGCCTTGCGCCGAATCAAGGCTTTGCCGCAATCCGCAGGAGCTTGCCTTCGTCAGTCAGCAAGATAACGCTGCCATCCGGTGCCTCACGCACGTCACGTATCCGCGACTTCAAATCCCCAAACAGTGCTTCGCGCCCAACGACAGCATTGCCATCGAGTCGAATGCGCCACAACGCCATGCCGGCCAGACTGCCACTGAACAGATCACCACGCCACTGGGGAAACATCGCACCCTGATAGAACATGAGTCCGGCGGGCGCCACAGATAGGGGTTGCCAGAAGGTCTGTGGCTCCTCGAACATGGGGGCATGCACGCCACCGCCGATACGGCAGGCGTCACCCACCGCGCTGCCATAAGGGCAGCCGTAGCTGCGAACCGGCCAGCCATAGTTCTTGCCGGCCCGCACAATATTGATCTCATCGCCGCCCTGCGGTCCATGCTCACTGACCCAGAGTTCACCCGTTTGCGGATGCAATGCCGCTCCCTGCGGATTGCGGTGACCGGTGCTCCATATCCCCGGCAACGCGGTCGACCCAAGTACCGGGTTGTCAACCGGAAAACTGCCGTCGCGCCGTAACCTCACGACTTTGCCCAGTGTCTGCCCCAGGTCTTGGGCTGGGTTGCCCAACTGCCGCTCGCCCAATGTCAGAAATAACGACTTGTCGCGCGCAAATACGATGCGTGAACCATAGTGACCGCTACCGGCGGTTTTCGGCATTTGCCGGAAAATGACTTTCACGTCAATGAGGGCATTGCCAACCAGTCGACCTTTGGCCAGGGCCGTACCCGACTTGCCAAGTTCGATTTGCGTACCGGGTTCGGCGTAGCTGAAGTAGATCCATGCATCGGTTGCGAAATCGGGGTCAATTGCAACGTCCAGCAAACCGCCCTGCCCACTTGCATCCACAACGGGAACCCCAGTGACCTCGGTGCGGGAAGTGCCGTCACGACTCAGCCGAAAAATCCTTCCAGCCTTCTCGGTAACCAGCATGGAGCCATCGGGCAAAAAGGCGAATCCCCACGGGTTTGACAAATCCGCTCTCAGCGTACTCACCTGCGGCGTAGCCGCGACGGGCACAAGTGCTGCGCTGGCCGCTCCACCACCACAGGCAGAAAGCGACAAACACATCGATCCAACGCCGATGGCAATCAGCAGGCGGGTTCTGAACCTGAAAGTGCCGGCAATGGATCGGGAATACGTCATGTGGATATTCACCTTGCGTTTGGTTTTCCCGGTTTAGGTAACTATTCTGGGTTGCTTGCCTGTGCAGCGGGGATTCGCGACGCAGAGACGAAAGTGTTTAACGCAAATCTACGACAGCCACTTCTTCTGCGGCACGAACTGCGGGAATTTCCGGTCGTGCTCATCACCTACGGCCATCAAGGCCAGCATGACATCACCCGGAAAACCCGCGCGATGCTCGATACCGTTGTCTTGCTGCAAACCCTGCATATAGGACCTGAACTGTGCCGTTCCCCAGCGAATCCGGAGTTGGGACGCAATATTGGGAAAGGTCTGGTCTAGCAACTTGAAATTGTGGTCTTCAGAAGGATTCAAGGCGGCACCTTTTTGAATGGCAAGTGAGCCGAATCATACTGTGATGCGAGTACAGTCCGGGTACGCGCATCGTCCGCTGAACACGCCCGGATTACCCAACACACTTCATTGCGATGCCCGCGCTATTGCCCATCGAACACTTCCTGCTGTTTTATGCCGCCCCAGCCGTCGTGGTGCTGTCGCTGCTTGAGGCCGTGGTACTGTCGCTGCGCAACCAATACGACTGGCGCGCATTGGGCGTTTCCCTGTTTGACTATGTGCTGCGCATAGTTGTCACAATCTTGCTGCCTGCTGGCATCGTAGCGCCGCTGGTGCCCTGGGTCATTGCCAACGGACTCCCCCGAATTTCCGTCGACAGTCTGGGATCGGGACTGCTGCTGTTCTTCACTCTGGAGTTCTTTTATTACTGGTTGCACCGTGCCGGGCACCAGGTGCACTGGTTCTGGTGCAACCACTCCATTCACCACTCACCCAACCAGCTTAACTTGTCGGCTTCGCTGCGCATCGGAATTTTTGGCAAAGTAACCGGCGTCATCATTTTCATGTTGCCTCTGGTTTTTATCGGTTTTGATCTGCGCACCGTGCTGGCCGCGCTCACACTCAACCTGCTCTACCAGTTCTGGCTGCATGCGACCTGGATACCCAAATTGGGCTGGCTGGAGTACGTGTTTAACACGCCCTCGGCGCACCGCGTGCACCATGCTGCCAATGTGGAATACCTTGACGCCAATTACGGCGGTGTGCTCGTTGTTTTTGACCGTCTGTTTGGCACCTACATTGCGGAGCGGGATGAGCTGCCCTGCCGCTACGGCCTGGTGCACCCCATGACCAGCTACAACCCCTTTTACGTGGAGTTTGCGCAGTGGATCAGCCTGACCCGCGATTTGGCAAGCGCACGAACCCTGCGCGCTGTGCTGGGCTATCTGTTCATGCCACCGGGCTGGCGACCCGATGGACCTGGCGAGACCACCAAAGAACTGAGGGCACGGGTTTGACTGCAGTCAATGCCCGCATTGCAACGGCCATCCGCCGGCAACACACTGTGCAAGGGGCTGAACATGCACCGACGTAGTTTTGTTAATTTGATGGTACTCACCACAGGCTATGCCATGAACTACAACGCAGCAGGGGCAGACCGTTTCGATGTCCGAGAGAAGACCATTGCGCAATTGCAGTCGGTCATGCAGTCGGGCAAGTTGACGGTCGGCAGCTGGTGCAGCTGTACCTGGCACGCATCGCAGCACTGGACAGGTCTGGCCCAAAACTCAACTCCATTATCGAACTCAACCCAGAGGCTTTAGACATTGCTGCCAACCTGGACATCGAGCGCAAGGCAAAGGGGCCGCGCGGCCCACTGCATGGAATACCCGTTTTGCTCAAGGACAACATTGCGACCGCCGACCGCATGCAAACCACGGCTGGCTCGCTGGCGCTGGTAGGCATGAAACCTCCGCGTGATGCGGCTCTGGTTGCTCGACTGCGCAGCGCGGGTGCCGTCATTTTGGGCAAGACCAATTTGTCCGAGTGGGCCAACATGCGATCCACCCGCTCCACGAGCGGCTGGAGTGCGCGTGGTGGACTCACGCTGAACCCCTATGCACTCGACCGCAACACCAGCGGCTCCAGTTCGGGGTCAGGCGCCAGCATCGCAGCGAGCCTGGCGGCGGTGGCTGTGGGCACGGAGACCGATGGTTCCATCACATCGCCCGCATCGGTGTCAGGTCTTGTCGGAATCAAGCCCACGGTGGGTTTAGTCAGCCGCGCGGGCATCATCCCGATTGCGCACTCGCAGGATACAGCCGGGCCAATGGCCCGCACGGTGGCCGATGCAGCGGCCCTGCTCAGTGCTATGGCCGGCAGTGACGGGCGAGACTCCGCAACGCATTTGGCTGACCAGAAAAAAGTCGACTACAGCGCGTTTCTGGACAGCAAGGGTTTGCAGGGCAAACGCATTGGCGTGGTGCGATCGCAGTTAACCGGTTCCAGCGACCTGGTTGTAGCCGTGGTCGAAAAGCAAATCGCCGTATTGACTGCACAGGGTGCAACCCTGGTGGAGGTGCCCGAAGTACCCAACGCCGACAAGTATGCCGAATCCGAACTGACCGTTCTGCTGTACGAGCTCAAGTCAGACATGGCACGCTATTTGGCAGACTACGGACCTCTGGCACCCATCAAGACACTGGCTGACATCATTGCCTACAACGCAGCCAACCCGAAAACAGAATTGAAGTTCTTTGGCCAAGAGCACTTCATTGCTGCGCAGGCCAAAGGCGATCTGAATAGTCCGCAATACCTGGAAGCCCTGGCCAATAACCTGCAGTATGCGCGCGCTGAGGGAATTGACCAGTTGATGGCTGCACACCGGCTGGACGCCCTGGTGGCCCCCACCGGCGGACCGGCTTGGCTGACGGATTTCACCAATGGTGATGCACCAGGCACCAGTTTTACCTCGCCGGCAGCGGTGGCAGGCTACCCGCACATCACGGTTCCGTGTGGCATGGTGCGCGGCTTACCCATCGGACTGTCATTTGTCGGCAGTGCATGGTCCGAAGGCCCATTGATTGCCATGGCTTTTGCCTACGAGCAGGCCAGCCTGCAACGCCGCCCGCCCACTTATGCGAAATCACTGAACCGCAGTGCCGCCTGAGGTGTGCAGACCCCGCACCTGTGGCAGTATTGCCATCCTTAGCGCCTGATAGATTCAAGTTCATGACGACACGCAACTACCGCCACATTTCTGTCCTGTTGCTGCTTTGGGTTCTTGCGACGATCGCGTCAACGCAGGCCATCGCCCAGCCCATCAGCTTTGGGCTGTTTGGAGATACGTCCTACAGCCGGCGCGAGCGCGAATTGCTGCCTGAACTGATGGCGGACATGGACTCCGAAGACCTTGCGTTTGTGGTTCATGATGGCGACATCAAAAGTGGCGGAGCGCTCTGCAGTGATGAGATGTTTATCGATATCCTGGGCGTGTTCAAGGCATCCCGTCATCCGCTCATCTTCATTCCGGGCGACAACGAATGGACTGACTGCCACCGCCGCAACAATGGCGCTTACGACCCACTGGAGCGTCTGGACAAATTGCGCACGCTGTTCTATCCGAATGAAAAGACATTGGGTCAACGGCAATTTGAGCTTCTGCGGCAAAGCAGGGACCCGGCTTTTGCTGCCTACCGCGAGAACGTCCGATGGGAAGCTGCGGGCGTAGTGTTTGTAGGTTTGAATCTTCCTGGCAGCGACAACAACTATGACGGCACCCAGCGCGGCAGCGGCCCCTCCAAGGAATTTCTGCAACGCAGTTCGGTGATTGCCCTGTGGCTGAAGCAGGCCTTTGCACGCGCGCGTGCCGTGAAAGCCGCCGGTTTGATGGTTGTCATTCAGGCCAATCCCGACTTCGAGGCGGCGGCTGCAGGGAAAGCGCACCCGGGCTACCAGGACTTTCTCAACCAGCTGCAACAGGAAACCCTGGCCTTTGCGGGCCAGGTGGTGTTGGTGCACGGTGACTCCCACCAACAGCAAGTCAACCAACCCCTGCGTCACCCGACCACACAGCAAGTCATCGCCAATTTCACCCGGGTTGAAACATACGGCTCGCCCTGGATGGGCTGGATCAAAGCCACCGTGGATGCCAAAGACCCCAAGATATTTCGATTTGAACCCAGACCATTTCGCGCGAAGTCAGGTCACGCGAACTAGCGTCACGGGTCTGATGAACCGGCATGCGATCAAATCGATACGTTTTTGATAGCTGCGTGTTCAGTACTTGCGTGGTTTTGACCTGATCTGACACCGAACTTCCAGCTGAAGTCGCACCAGCATGGTGACCATGCATGCGGCACGCCGGAACCGCTCGAGTGAGCTAGCGTGGACTCGTTGCTTCATTCATTTTGTAACTAAATTACATATTCATCTCGAATTGCAGGAATCGGATCCAACCAGCCAAAAAACAAGAAAGCACGAATACTTTGCTGTCATTCAATACCATTTTGGATAAGTTTCAAACTATCTCGCATACGTAATGTAGCAAAATTACATTATCATTTCGACTTCGGCGTAACTTGACTCAATCCATGTCCACTTCCGGCTCCACTGCTTCCGTCGCTACCTCCACCATCCGAGGTCCGCTCGATCTGGTGATCTTCGGCGGAGCGGGGGACCTTTCGGTTCGCAAGTTGCTGCCCGCGCTTTATCTGGCGCACCTGCATCACAACCTGCCCGAGGCCACGCGCATCCTGGCGCTTGGCCGTCAGGCCTGGGACCGTGACACCTTCACCGCCTTCATCGACGACAAGGTACGCGGATTCATCGATACCGCGGCGCTGGAAGAGGCCGCCTGGAAAGCCTTCAAGGAACGTCTGGGTTACGTATGCCTTGACGCCACCCAGCCTGACGACTTTCAGGCCCTCGCCGCAGCCCTTCAAAATGGCTCTGACCGCGTCTACTACCTTGCCACCGCGCCCACGCTGTTTACTGGCATCTGTGCACGCCTCAGCGGCGCACAACTGATCGACGCCCGCTCGCGCGTGGTTCTCGAAAAACCACTGGGGCACGATCTCGCCTCGGCGCGCGAGATCAATCAAGTGGTGGACCGCTATTTCAGCGAGGCGCAGACTTTCCGCATCGACCACTATCTGGGCAAGGAGACAGTGCAGAACCTCATGGTGCTGCGCTTCGGCAACACCATCTTCGAGCCACTTTGGCGCAGCCCGTACATCAAGAGCGTGCAGATCACGGTGGCCGAATCGGTGGGTGTGGGCAGCCGCGCCGGCTTCTACGACGGCACGGGTGCGTTGCGTGACATGCTGCAAAACCACCTGCTGCAGCTGCTGTGCATCGTAGCCATGGAGCCACCAGTCTCGCTCGACCCGGACGCCGTGCGCGACGAGAAACTCAAGGTGCTGCGCTCGCTGCGCCCAATGACCGTGGCCGAGGTGGCACGCGACACCGTGCGCGGGCAGTACACTGCCGGCGCATCCAATGGCGACAAGGCCGTGGGCTACCGCCAGGAAGACAATGTGCCACCCGACAGCATGACCGAAACCTTTGTGGCCCTGCGCGCGCACATCAACAACTGGCGCTGGGCCAACGTGCCGATCTTCCTGCGCACCGGCAAGCGCATGGCCGAACGCCGTTCGGAGATCGTGATCGAGTTCGCCGACCTACCCTACACCATATTCCCCGACGCGCCACGCCAGCCGGTCAACCGGCTTTTGATACGCCTGCAGCCTGAAGAACACATTCAGCTGCAAATGATGGCCAAGGAACCCGGCAGCGGCATGCGCATGCGCCCGGTCAGCCTGAACCTGGACCTCGAATCAGCTTTCAGCGCGCGCCGCGCCGAGGCCTATGAGCGCCTGCTGATGGACGTGATCAGGGGCCGCCTCACGCACTTCATGCGCCGCGACGAACTGGAAGCTGCGTGGACCTGGGTTGAGCCGATCCTCGAGGGCTGGAATAACCTGAACGAGAAACCCAAAGCCTACACGGCGGGCAGTTGGGGCCCGGCCGCCTCGTCCGCGCTGATGGCTCGAGAGGGGTCGGCCTGGGTCGAGGAGTCATGAAAATACACAACAGCGACTCGGCAGCCGATCTGGCCCGCCAGTTGGCCACCGCCATCGCACAGCGTTTGCGCGCAGCAATCCAGCTGCGTGGCCACGCCGCACTGGCGGTCTCGGGCGGAAAGTCGCCCATCGCGCTGTTTGAAGCACTGCGTGTGCTGCCGCTCAAATGGCAATATGTGACCGTGATGCTGGTAGACGAACGCTGCGTCCCACACGATCACCCCGACAGTAACACCGGTCTGGTGCGCCGCCATCTGCTGCAGGACGCCGCTGCCGCAGCCACATTCACGCCGTTCTTCGACACACTTCCCGAGACGCTGGACGACGCGGCCCTCAACCGGCTGGTCGATACCGCCAACCGGCGCCTGACAACCCAGCCGTGGCCCATGGACATGGCGGTGCTTGGCATGGGCGACGACGGACACACCGCCTCGTTGTTTCCCGGCGCGCCTGGACTGCACGAGGCCCTGCACAGCAGCGCCCGGGTGACCTGGGTGCGCCCAAGCAACGCAACCCACGCGCGCCTTACACTCACCCTGTCCGCCCTGTTGGCTGCGCACGAACTCGCGCTCTCCATCAGCGGCGCGAGCAAACTGGCCGTGTTTCAGCAAGCCCGCCTCGGCGCCGATGAAACCCTACCGGTGTCCCTCATCCTCACCCAGCACCAGACGCCCGTGAGCGTGTGGCTGGCCTGAACGGAGACTGCGCCGTGACTACCCGCCTGCATCCGACGCTCCAGCGCGTCACTGACCGCATCATCGAACGTAGCGCCGCAACCCGCACGGCCTACCTGGCATCCATCGCCGCACAACGCAAGACCGGCACCCAGCGCGCCGGCATGGGCTGTGCCAACATGGCCCACACCACGGCCGCGCTGCCCGCATCCGACAAGCTCAAGATTCACGCCGAGCGCGCGCCGCACATCGGGATCGTCACCGCCTACAACGACATGCTCTCGGCCCACCAGCCTTACGAGACGTACCCGCACCAGATTCGCGGCATCGCCCACGAGCTCGGCGTGACGGTACAGGTAGCCGGTGGTGTGCCCGCCATGTGCGATGGCGTCACCCAGGGCGCAGCCGGCATGGAGCTCTCGCTTTTCTCGCGGGACGTTATCGCGCTGTCCACCGCCGTGGCGCTGTCGCACGGCGTGTTCGACGCGGCGCTCATGCTCGGCGTCTGCGACAAGATCGTGCCTGGCCTGTTCATGGGTGCGATGCAGTTCGGCCACCTCAGTACGGTCTTCGTACCGGCAGGTCCGATGACCTCAGGCCTCTCCAATGACGCCAAGGCCCGGGTGCGCATGCAGTACGCGCAAGGTCTGGTGGGGCGCGAGGTCCTGCTCGAATCCGAAGCGCAGTCCTACCACAGCCCCGGCACCTGCACCTTTTATGGCACTGCCAACAGCAACCAGATGCTGATGGAAGTCATGGGCTTGCACCTCCCCGGCGCGTCGTTCGTGAACCCGGGCACTCCCCTGCGCGACGCACTCACCGCCGAGGCCGTGAGACGCAGCATGGTCAACACCGGGCACTCTGGCGAGGCCGTCATCCGCATGGCCGACATCGTGACCGAGAAGAGCCTGGTCAATGGCGTCATCGGCCTGCTCGCCACCGGCGGTTCAACGAACCACACATTGCACCTTGTGGCCATGGCGCGGGCCGCTGGCATGCTGATCGACTGGGACGATTTCGCCGAGCTCTCGCACGTCACGCCGCTGCTGGCACGTGTGTACCCCAACGGCAGCGCCGACGTAAACCACTTCCATGCAGCTGGCGGCATGGGCTACCTGATACGGCAATTGCTGGACGCAGGCCTGCTGCACGCAGACGTAGCCACGGTCATGGGGCACGGCCTGCATGCCTACACGCAGGAGCCGTGGCTCGACGGTGGCCAACTGGCCTGGCGTCCGGTGCCCGCACAGAGTGGCGACACCTCGGTGTTGCGCCCGGTGGCCGAGCCCTTCAGCGCCGACGGCGGCCTGCGCCTGCTGCAAGGCAACCTGGGCCGCAGCGTGGTGAAAGTGTCCGCCGTGAAGCCCGAACACCGCGTGGTGCGCGCCCAGGCCGTGGTGGTGAATGACCAGCAGGACCTGCTGGCGCTGTTTGGCGCCGGCGCGCTGGAGCGGGACTTTATCGCTGTGGTGCGCTACCAGGGCCCACGCGCAAACGGCATGCCCGAACTGCACAAGCTCACGCCGCCGCTGGCCGTCTTGCAAGATAAAGGCTTCAAGGTGGCACTGGTAACAGACGGGCGCATGTCTGGGGCCTCGGGCAAGGTGCCTGCGGCTATCCATCTGAGCCCCGAGGCACTGGCCAACGGCCCTATTGCGCGCGTGAAGGACGGTGACTGGATCACGCTCGACTGCGCGCGTGGCGTGCTCGAAATCGACGTGGACGCCGCCACCTTTGCCGCGCGCGAAATGCACCACCCCGATCTGAGCGCCTACCAGCACGGCACAGGGCGAGAACTCTTCGGCCTGTTCCGCCAGCATGCCAGCGCAGCCGAACTGGGCGCGTCACCGCTGTTTGATTGAGCTCCAAGGATTCCCATGACCACCACCTGCTTCACCCGCCCTGCCTTCACGTCCCGCATCGTTCCCGTGATCGTGCTCGACGATGCCTCGCATGCTGTGCCGTTGGCACACGCCCTGCTCGAAGGTGGCATCGACGTGATGGAAATCACCCTGCGCTCCAGCGTGGCACTTCAATCCATGGAAGCTGTGGCCCGCGACGTGCCGCAGATGCACTTGGGGGCGGGCACGGTCACGCGTGTGTCCGAAGTGGCGCAAGTGATCGCCGCCGGCGCCAGTTTCGCCCTGTCACCCGGCTGCACCGACGAACTGGTGCAAGCCGTACACGGTGCAAACCTGCCCTTCATCCCCGGTGTGATGACTCCCAGTGAGGTCATGCGGGCGCGCAACCATGGCTTCACCCTCATGAAGCTGTTCCCCGCCACGCAGGCCGGTGGTCTTGGCATGCTCAAGGCGCTGGGCGCTCCGCTGCCCGATGTGCATTTTTGCCCCACTGGCGGCGTGAGCGTGGAGAATCTGCGCGACTTTCTGAAACTCCCCAACGTGGCGATGGCGGGTGGCTCGTGGCTCACACCGGCCAACCTGCTGCGCAATGGCGACTGGTCCGGCATCACGCGATTGGCGCGTGATGCCACTGCACAGGCTGCACTCAATTGAAGGGGGGGATCACGGAAGAATGGCAAACACGCGCGCCGGAAAGCCCACTCCGTCACGCAGCTTGGGCGTGGTGACAGAAATCAGGGCGCCCGCTTGCGGAACCTGGTCCAGGTTGGTGAGAAGTTCGATCTGGTAGCGGTTCTGCCCCAGGATGTAGGCTTCGAGTGAATAGTCGTCCTTGCTGGTGGCAAGGCCGGGGTCGGTATCGGTGGTCTCGTGGCCGGACGCCGTAATGCCACGCGTTTCGTAGAGATAGCGCAAAACCTCTTTGCTCCAGCCCGGATAGTGGGCCACACCGGTTGCATCCAGATTCTGGATGCGGGCCTGGTCAGGCCAACGCTTGGACCAGTCGGTGCGCAAGGCGACGAATGCGCCCCGGGGCACGTGACCATGGGTGGCTTCCCACTGTTGCACGTCTTCCATACGAACGGTGTAATCGGGATCCTTGTCCACCTGCGCATGGATATCAATCACGACGAGCGGCAGCAGCATTTCCTGCAGTTCGATCTGATCGACTGAGCGCTTGCCCGCATGAAAGTGGTTGGGCGCATCCATATGCGTGCCCCATTGACCCACATGGGTGGTGAGTTCCACACGAAAGCCATCTTTGGCGTAGTCATATGGAATGGTGCGCTTGAGCGGCAAAAATCCTTTCCAATGGGGACTGTTTTCATCAAACGTGTGGGTCAGGTCTACCCAACGTCTGGTCTTTAGCATGGCAAGGGTGTCCCATAGTCCGGGCTGTTCGCCAGCGGCCGCAATTGCGCCCGCCATGACCAGGACAAGCAGCGCGGCAACGAAGGTATTTTTCATGGTGTGCATGGTGCTGAAGTGCGTGGGTCCGGTACCGCGGGCGGGAAATTCAAACCCGTGACGTCCATCCCTATTGCTCACTTATCGCGGGCAACTCGCAAACAATCGTTTCAGCGCTGCGTCGGCACCTGCCAAAGAAATCGGTTGCACCACCGTCTTGCGCGCCCCCTGGTACGAAAACGTCACTTTCTGGCTTTTCATATAGGTTTCCTTCTCTCCAGGCTCGTCATTTGTCTGAGCATAGGATAACCAGTCCGCATCCTCCTCGGGTGTCTTCAACAGCTTCATCGTCACGATTTTTTTCTCACCCGTGCGACTGTCAAACCAATAGCTCACGGAGGGTTCCGACCCTAGCGCCGCCGAAGACTCTCCCATGAAGCCCCAAACCGTGTGATTCTTGCTGAACTGCGCTCGCAACGCCTGCTCTTGTCCAGTAATCACGATTGCCGTGCAGTACACCACCTGTTTGCCGGCCGCATCGCGTGAATAACGTGCCAGCTCCCACGCACCAATTTGTTCCACGTTCGTCTTGTACAGCCCACCGCCTGCTTTCTCGGCCATCGCCGTCGTTGTCAGCAGACACAACAAAAAAATCAGTTTGTGCGTTTTCTTGGTTCTCATCATTTACTTTTCCCCGTAGGCACCATAAGGGCAATCGTCCAAGCTTATAACCATGTCTTCCATATTGGCAAAACCAAGCGGCTACACGTAAACGTCACACTCTTACTGCGGCCCCGAAAAAAGCTGGGGGATCTCCCATTTGATTAGTCACAGATTAACGCTAATATGGGCGCTCGATAATCTTCGGCGGGCGGTGGAAAACACAGCACCCGAAGTATCCACCTGTTGCGAGTGACCAATGGACATTGGACCTGCTTCTGTGTCAGACAACATTGCATCAAACGTTGCCATGCAAACGTTTGATGGCGTGCGGCGATCCAGGATGCGCAGGGTACTCAGAACCGTTTTTCTGGTGCTGACCTGCCTGGCTCTGACCTACACACTCAAGGGGGTCCTGCTTACGGGTGGCATCCTTTTCCTCTGCGCACTCGCGCTGATTCCGTCCTATTACTGGAACCAGCGTGATCAAGTCCATCTTGCAGCGGACTGGATGCTATGGACTCTCACCATCGCGTTAGGCTGCCTGGCGCTGCTGAACCAGGGACTCCGAGATACCGCCCTGATGGGTTACCCGGGGCTACTGGTTTTTGCCATCCTGCTGTGGCGCGACCGTACCCTTTGGGGGCTTATCGTCGGTCAGGTCACGATTTCCTTCGTGATATGGAGTTTGAACGCCAGTGGAATCATCGTCAGCAAAATCGATTCTGCCGGGTCCATGCAAATCCTCGATATTGCTGCCGTGGTAGGGCTAACTGCCTTTGCGGCATGGCTGATCGCTGCAGACCAGAGAAACTATTTGAAGGCTCTGACCCAGGAGCATGCCGTGGCCACTACCACCCTGCAGCAGCTCGAACACTCCATTCGCCATGACACGCTGACATCCCTGCCCAATCGCCGAGCCGCCACGGAAGCACTGCAGGTTCTTTGCGATCACACGGTGTTGAATACCCCCGCGACAGCGGTTTTACTCATCAACCTAGACCATTTCAAGAGCATCAACGAATCTCTGGGGCCCGCGGTAGGTGATGAGTACCTGGTTCACCTGTGTGAGCGCATGGTGTCGATTCTGGGTCCAGGCGAGCGGTTGTATCGCGTCGGAAGTGACGAATTCCTTTTGCTGCGACATGAATCCGACGTGTCAGACACCGCGATGGACCGCTCCCTTGAATGGATTCGAGCCATTGCCCAGCCCATCAACCTCTCGGGCGTGGACATCAGTATCACCGCTTCGGCCGGATTGGTGATATTCCCCGTTGACGGAAACACGCCCAAGGAACTTCTGATGCGTGCGGACACAGCCATGCAAGGGGCCAAAGACGCGGGGCGAAACTCGGTCAACCGGTACGACGGCGGCAACTCCCTCGGCCAGACATCAGATCACCTCAGAATGTTGGCCGACATGCGCAAGGCCCTGCTGTCGGGTGAGTTTTTTCTGCATTTTCAGCCGAAGTTTCAGTTGACAACATCGGACCTGTGCGGTGCCGAGGTTCTACTGCGCTGGCGCCACCCTGTCCTGGGCTTCGTCTCCCCTGCCACATTCATCCCGCTGGCCGAGAAATCGGGCTTCATTGTGGAGCTCGGGAGCTGGGTATTGCAGGAAACCTGTCGGCAGATCGGCCGCTGGAGAGCTTGCGGCCTGCAGGTTCCACCCATCGCCATCAACGTGTCCATGGTCCAGTTTCGCCGCGGAAATCTGCGCGATCTGGTGTACCGATCCTTGCAGGAAGCGGACATACCAGGGTCAGCGCTCGAGCTGGAATTGACCGAGTCATTGCTGTCGGACTCCATGGCAGTGGTGCAGTCCACACTGGACCAGTTGCGTCGTTTAGGGGTGACACTGGCGATTGACGACTTTGGCACCGGCTATTCCAACCTGGGATACCTCAAACAGTTTGAAATTCAGACGCTCAAGATCGACCAGTCGTTTGTACGCAAGGTGTGCACCTCGCCGCCGGATCAGGCGATCGTGCGGGCCATCGTGAACATGGCCACCCAGCTGGAACTCACCACGGTGGCCGAAGGCATAGAAACAGACGAAGTTGCCCAAACCCTGAAGAACCTGGGTTGCGAAATGGGTCAGGGCTACCTTTGGTCGCAAGCGCTCCCGGCGACCGAGTTTGAGACGAAGTACCTGTTGCAGCCGAAACTGGCCTGACACGCCAATCGGTAAGTGGCTGCGCAGTTTTTCGGCACGAGAAGCCATGATGCCCACACCCACTTTTCCACGCTGTAGACATATCCAACCTTGCCGAGCAAATTCGCGAAGCACTGTCGATGTTTGAGCGCATCGGAGCGACACACCCATCGGTCGAATGCACATCATCAGCGTCGAAGGGCTTATCGGCTTCAAGGTCCAAGGCCACGTGAACGACGCGACGCGAACGCGCGATTTGGATGACATTCGCGCACTGTTGAAAATACACCGCTCTGCTCTAGACATGAATGCGTTGCGTGAGTGTTATGTCCTGTTCGACAAGCTGGAACTCCTCGATGAACTCCCCGGAAAACACCGATACCAGCGCTGAGGCGGCGCCAGACCGTTCGGCTGGGGTAACTGTGCTGGCGCGCGAAGCGGGTGTATCTTTTCAGCCACCGCTGGGCAGCGCTTGCGGAGTAGACCCCGCCATGCAGGCCCTATCGGAGTGAAAACGCCAGATCCACATCGGCACCGTTGCGCTCGTCACTGTAGGGGGCGCTGGGGCCAACGTGGCTGGTGCCATAGCAGCTCACGATCACGTTGCTCAGGGGTTTGGACTTGTGCAGCACTTCCACGGCGCAGCGGCCATAGACGCTTTCAATGGTGCCGAGCAGATTGCGGGCGTAGCGGGTTTCCAGCCGTCCGTCCAGAATAAGATTGGCCAGCATCACGCCTTGTGGCGTGAGTGTGCGCCGGGTGTCGTGCCAGAACTCGCGCGTGACCAGGTGGCCGGGTATGGAGGTGTGGCTGCTGTACACGTCCACCACCACCGCGTCATAGCGCTGTTCAGTAGTGCGCACATACCGGCGCGCATCGTCCACAACAAAGGTGCCCAGAATGGGTTCTTTCAAAAAGCGCTGCTCGGCGATGTCGCGGATTTTTGGGTCGATATCCACATAGGTGTAGTGGTTGGCGGGCTCGCGGTGGGACAGCGTGAATCCACCAGCACCAAGCACCAGAATACTGCGCCCGCTGTAATTGAGCTCTTTCAGAATGACGTGCCGCAGATGCTGCACGTAGCGGGCGTAATTGGCGGGCACGCTCTCGTCCATCATGGACGCCAGTGAGTTGTTCACCATGAATGCGCGCGCGTTGTCCATCTCTGAGCGTGTGAAGGGGTTGACCGCATAGTCGGCGTACGCGGTGTCAATGACCGCATCGGCCGGGTACAGGTTAACGGCCACACCAGCGGTCGAAATCATCAGTGCCCAACCCCAGGCGTGCCGGGTTTTCCGGGTCAGCAACAGACTGCCCAGCGCCAGCAACACGGCGCAAATCAGCACTGCGGCGGATACACCCAGCCATTGCATCACCAGCAGCGCCAGACTGACCGAGCCCAAAAACGAGCCCAGCGTGGACCAGTACAAGGCGTAACCACTGGCCTCGCCGGTGCGAGCGTGTTTCATCAGGTTGGTCAGCACTGGCACGGTTTGCCCCAGCAGCCAGGCCAGCGGACACAACACCCCCCCAATGAACAGCAGGTAGGCCAGCGCGTTTGGCTGAACCAGGTCAAACAAACCATCGACCGTGACCCGGGCCAAACCGATGCCGGCGATTAGCGCGGACAGCTGAAAGTTGCGCGCCACCACGCTGGTGAAACGCTCCGACACCCGAGCCCCCGAGCTGTAGCCCAGCGCCAGTGCCAGCAAGAACAGGCCAATGGTGGGTGCTGTAACCACAATGGCGCTGCCCACATGCGGCACCAAGCGGCGCAGGGCGATGATCTCGGCCCCGAGCGAACAGAAGCCTTCAATGAAAACGATCAGGTAAAGCAGTTGGGGTGTCATGGTGAGAAAATAGCTATAAAAAGCATAGCTACAAAATCAATGAATACGCGGGCCGAATACCGATTTAATGAACAATATGGGGTAAGCCAAGGCGCCTATGCTGATCTGGCGGCATGCGGAAGGGGCAATTGCGATTGCGGCCCTGTTCCTTGGCACGGTACAAGGCTGACAGATAGAAAATTCAATCGCATGAAGGCAAGTATGGCATGGGTTTTGGGCGACCAGACGCCTCTCCACCGCGCGTATCGCGGGCTGGATTGCTCGCTACGTTGCACCGCGCAGCGCTGCATCAGGTGAGCGCCCTGCCCGTCAATCTGCACTAACCGCAGGACAGCAAAAAGCCCGAACCGGCGGGGGCTCGGGCTTTGTGCGTTAGCTTGGTTGCTGAGGGTCTACTTGCGTGCCGGTGGCACGTCCGTGCAGCTGCCATGGGCCACTTCCGCCGCTATGCCAATCGATTCACCCAGCGTTGGATGCGGATGAATCGTCTTGCCAATATCCACCGCATCGGCACCCATTGCAATCGCCAGCGCCACTTCGCCGATCATGTCACCCGCGTGCGTGCCAACCATGCCGCCACCCAGGATCTTGCCGTGGCCGTGGGCCTCCGGGCTGTCGTCGAATAGCAGCTTGGTGACGCCTTCGTCGCGACTGTTGGCTATGGCGCGGCCAGATGCGGTCCAGGGGAACAAGCCCTTCTTGACCTTGATGCCTTGCGCGCAAGGCCAGAGTCTTCGGTGAGGCCCACCCAGGCCACTTCGGGGTCGGTGTAGGCCACGCTGGGGATGACACGTGCGTTGAAGGCGACTGCGGCAAGTTCCTTGTTGCCCTGCAGTTCACCGGCAATGACTTCGGCTGCCACATAGGCCTCATGCTCCGCCTTGTGCGCCAGCATGGGCTGGCCCACGATGTCGCCGATGGCGAAGATGTGGGGCACGTTGGTGCGCATCTGGATATCGACGTTGATGAAACCCCGGTCCGTAACAGCCACACCGGCCTTGTCGGCAGCGATCTTCTTGCCGTTGGGCGTACGGCCGACGGCCGTCAAAACCAGGTCGTAGGCTTTAGGTTGTTGACGCTATGATGACCACACTCACCATTTCACCCTGCAGACATGTCCAACCTGGCCAAACAAATTCGCGAAGCGCTGGCCGTGTTTGCGCGCAACGGCACCGAGCCAGCATTCATTGGCGGTCTGGCAGTGGAGCCGCACCAGGTGGTGCGCGCATCCGAAGGGCTTGATTTATTTGTGCACATCGTCCCCTGGCGCGAAAAGTGGGGGTGCCTTTTCAGCCGCTACTGGGCAGCGCTACTGGCGTCGACTCCTTCGCCGAGTGGTTGGGTCTGATGGAGGTTGTACAAATGCTTTGCCGTGCGTGACAAACCGATGCAGGGTGACCACTGGCGACTGTGATGGTCGTCCGCGCCTTTTTTGCAAAAAAAGCCGCGCAGCCCTTACGAAATATTCGCAGCCAGCTACTGAATTAGTAGCATCTTCAATAAAATGTTCAGTAGCTTCATTCCATCACTTGAGTGCGGGCGGCACGTCCATATAACCGCCGTGCGCCTGCTGCCCCCAGGACTTGATCCGCAGGTGAAATGCGACGACAAAGAAACCACTTCCGTGGCTCACAACACCGCAAGCGTATCGACCCGGTCAGCTTGCCATCACTACCCGGTTGCGTCCGGCGATCTTGGCTGCGTACATAGCCTCGTCCGCCCGAAATACCAGCGTCGGATCGCCAAGATCCCCCTTAGCTACACCGATACTCAAAGTCACGCCCCGTCCATCACGCAACAGGTCGTCCCAGCGCGCTGCAGCCACAGCATCGCGCAACCGTTCGGCCTGCCGCTGTGGGCCGGCAGCGTTGTCGATGGCAACAACGACCAGGAACTCCTCGCCACCCCAACGGATGACGATGTCACCAGCGCGCGCAGCTGCGTTGATCAACTCTGAAATGCGACGCAACACTGCGTCACCCGTATCGTGCCCGAAGTCGTCGTTGACGGACTTGAACCGATCCAGGTCGCAGAGCAATAAGCCCACGCGCTGCCCGCCACGTTCGTCGACCAGGCGCTCCCAGCGGCGCCGGTTGCCCAAACCGGTCAACGGATCCTGCATGTTGGTTTCCTCGAGCGTCTTTGCGGTATCGGCCAGCGAACGCCTTTCCAGCACATCTTGAGCCCGCGTAAAAACCTGCCCAGCCAGCCTTTCGATGCCTTTGCGCCCGCTGTTCTGGGAGCGAGCCAGGGCCAGCCGCAGGTCAGCCAGCGCCGCCGGCAGATCGCCCAGCGCCTGATGTGCCACCGCACGCTCCTCGAGCACAGCCACCTCTTCCAGGGGCAAGCCCGCCTCTGCATAACAGGCGACGGCCTGACTAAACAGTTCATGCGCCAGGGCAGGCAGGCCATTTGCCAAAGCTACATGGCCCCGGGCCTGGTAGACAGTGGCCGCCTTGTCGGGTGCCAAGGTCTGCGAATCCATTTTCAGCGCGTCCAGCTGCGCCTGCGCCAACGACGACAGGCCAAGATGGGCAAGCAGAATGGAGTGGTTGCCGCGTGCCGCATCCCGGCAAACCTGCCCGGCCACATCAGCCGCAATCACGATCTCGTTCACCTGCCTTGCACGCTCGGCAACCTGGCAACGCTCATCGCCGGTGAGCATGGGCACAATCTGGCCCAGCGCATGACCAAGATTGACGAGCGTGACATAGGCGACCCACGGCAGCTCATGCACGGACTCAACACGGCGCCAAGCGCTCTCCAGGATCTGGGCGGACACGCCCGGTGCGCCAATGTGCGTAAACAGGCTGCCCAGTGAGGCGGCGGCAGACAGATGGTCCTCGATCTCCACGCGGGTATCCTGCGCCGCAACAAGCGAGTCGACCGCATGATCCAGGGCACGTGTCACGTGGCCCAGTTCCAGCGCCGTCGCGGCCGCCAGGGCAGACGCCCGCACGACCCAGCGAGGAAGATCGGCATCTTTAGCGCTGCTCAGTGCGGTCACAAGGTCCGCATACTTGGCTTGCGTGTCTCCAGCATCACCCAGCGCCGCGGCACGCAACTGCAAAGCCATTACACGCAAGTCGGTGGTCAAGGGTTGGCCCAGCAAGTCACTGACTGCTGCGATGGCCGCGGGCGCATCGCCTTCGCGGCGCTGTGCTCGGGCTCGCTCCAGAGAGGCCATCCAAGACTCTACCGAAGCTGCTTGCGCACCTTCGTCTTCTAAGGGAGGTTCAGTCACCATTCGATGTCCATGGGTGGATTGGGGAACACGCGTCGATTTCGATCGAATGAGCGCTGTTCATAAAAGGTAGTACCGTAACTCGTGCAAGACGCCTAGACGGTAGTGAAGCCTGGATCCAATTGTCGCACGTTGAAATCCCACTGAAATCACCCGAAACTGCTCCTGAAACACCCTCTCTATGGCGCCTTGGCTGCCGGCGCACAGCAAGCCGGAGTGTTAGGTGCCAGAGAAACCAAATTGGCGACGCAGGTGGTCACCCAAAGGTGGAAATGCGGTCGATCAAGTCCCGTAAATTGAGGTGCGGTCCGTCTGCATATGCAGCGCGTTTGTCACTGGTGTGTTCGCTGCGCTGTGTGGCGCAGCGATACACAGAAAAAAGCCCGAACCTGTGGGGGTTCGAGCCTTGTCGTGTTTGCCTGAAAACTTGGTCTATTTTCTGCCGGCGGCAAGTCGGTGCACGACCCATGCGCCACCTCCGCCGCCATGCCAATGGATTCTCCAAGGGTTGGATGCGGGTGAATCGTCTTGCCGATATCCACCGCATCTGCCCCCATCTCAATGGCAAGCGCAACCTCGCCAATCATTTCGCCGATGGTGAACATGTGTGGCACGCTGGTGCACATCTGGATATCCATGTTCATGAAACCGCGGTCCGTCACTGCAGCGCCCGCTTTCTCGGCGCGGATTTTCTTGCTATTGAGCGAGAGGCCCTTGGCTTGCGACACGACGTATACCTGGGGTGCGGGTACGGTGCCGCCCTGCGCCGGGCAAGTCCCGGTAGTGGAGCCGTGAAGATTGGATCAAGGCACTCAATGCCAACATGCTGGCACCCATAGCCATTGTCAAGGCGGTGATGGATGGCATGATGGAGCGCGGCTTTGCTCGCATCATCAATATCACCTCCAGTGCGGTGAAGTCACCTGTAGACTGCCCTGGGGCTTTCTAACGGCGCATGCAGCGGTTTGACCGGCTTTGTCGCGGGCTTGGCACGCAGCACCGTGGCCAACGGTGTGACCATCAACAACCTGCTTCGCGGCACTTTTGACAACTTCCGCCTGGCTGGAAATTTTGCCGCGCAGGTAAAGCGCGAAGACATAGCAGCCGACGAGTTCATCAATGCCGCATCGAGAAACACCCCGCCAGACGGCAAGACCAGCCACAGGAGCTAGGCAAAACCCAAATGTGCCAAAAAAGTGCATACTTGGATTTATGTGGTTGGATTTCCTAAGTTTTGTTACATTGCAAACAGACAAGAGTAGGACGTCCGAACTCTTGGAGTGAATGCTATGCCGCCAGCGCCACCTTGTGATCCCTGGCTTAAGCGATCCTACGGACAAACTGATGAGCAAAAATCGAGACGACGATCTTCTTGCGATTCTGGAGGAAGAGGAGCAACTGAAGGCCGAACGCCCTTCGCGTAGCTGGCGGGTACTGATTGTCGACGATGACGATGATGTACATGAGGCGACCGGTTTCGCCTTGGCGAATACACCGATTTTGGGGCGGCCCCTGGAGTTTCTCCATGCCTATTCAGGCGCAGAAGCCGAGCAAATACTGGCGAGGGAAAACGATATCGCTGTCATCCTGCTCGATGTGGTGATGGAATGCGAGGATTCCGGTCTCAAGCTCGTTCGCACCATACGTCAAGAAATGGGGGTTCTTGAAGCCCGCATCATCCTTCGCACAGGCCAGCCAGGTTACGCTCCCGAGATTGACGCGATACGTGACTACGATATTAATGATTACAAAACAAAGTCTGAGCTTTCCCGCAATCGTTTGTACACCACACTGACCACAGCGATACGTTCATACGAGCAAATTCATGCTATTACTCATAAGTCCGTAATTAAGGCGACATAGATGGAACTAATCTCGTCATTGTTGGTCTCAAGTGACATGAAACGAGATGGCCGCACACTGAATCACGCAACGTTGGAAGAATTTCGTGTTCTG
>JBPOIP010000163.1:0-17528 GCA_052034395.1 Pseudomonadota bacterium | reverse complement strand
TTGATCCTCACCGCCCGCGATGCCCTGCAGGACCGGGTGCAGGGGCTGGACATGGGCGGCGACGATTACATGATCAAACCCTTTGAGTTGCCCGAACTGCTGGCCCGACTGCGCGCGCTCTTGCGCCGTTCCCAGGCAGCGACGTCGGCCACCATGCGTTTCGGTCCGCTGGAGATGGACACCGCTTTGCGTCAGGCGTGTATCCGGCCGGCTGGCGGCGGTGCCGCGCAGCCCATTGAGTTGGGCCCGCGTGAATGGACGGTCATGGAGTACCTGATGCTCCAGGCCCCCAAGCCAGCGAACAAGGACAAGCTTCTTCAGGCCCTGACCGGCTGGGACAAGGAGATCACGTCCAATGCGGTGGAGGTCTACATCTCGCGCCTGCGCGGCAAGCTCGAACCACACGGACTGGCCCTTCGGTCCATACGCGGCTTTGGATACCGGCTGGAGTTGCTGGTACCTCCCGGCGACGAGGCGTCTGCAGCGGTTGTGTCCAGGTCGTGATCCAGGCCACGCAAGCTGGCATGGCCTCGGGCCTTCAGCGGCGCTTGTTGCTGCTGCTGCTGGTACCGCTGGTGCTGCTGGCTGTTCTCAATACCTGGTTTGATTTCCGCTCAGCCGACAGCGCAGCTCTGCAGCAAGACCGCCAGTTGCTGTCCATGGTGCCGCTGCTCGCCGGGTCGGTGGTTGCTCCGGGCAATGCGCCGGGAGATCCCCCCGTATTGCTGATGGCGCCCCCTATGGAAGACTTCCTGAATTCCCGGCCAGGCCTGTCGTCCTTTGCACTGGTCGCGCGCGACGGCAGTGTGCTGGTTGGTGACACCTGGCTCAGCGGAATGCCCCCGGCGACATTTGAGCCGGAGTTTTCCAGCCAGGAATTTGACGGTGTCACCTACCGTATCGTCAGCCAACGCGTGCAAACGGTGGCCGGTGAACTGGTGTTGCGCCTGGCGGATGGCTCGGATCCGCGTCAGCAGTGGCTGCGCCAGCTCTGGATCAAGGTTGCGTTGCCCAACCTGGTATTGGCCGTTGCGGCTTTTTTTGCGGTGAACTGGGCTGTGCGGCGGGCATTGCGACCGCTGATCGAACTCAAGGAGGCCGTTGAAATCCGCTCACCGCGCGACCTTTCCGCTTTGGACGCCCGGGGTTCACCGGAAGAGGTGCGCCCACTGGTGGTGTCGCTCAACCGGCTGTTTGATCTGGTCAACGCCCAGGCTGAGAGCCAGCGGCGTTTCGTGGCCGATGCGGCGCACCAACTGCGAACGCCTCTTGCCGGACTGCAGGCCCAGGTGGAGGCGTGGGCCATGGCGGTAACTGCCAAAGCCGCCGAGGCACAACCTGACTGGGTTTACAAGGAAAATAGCCCGCTAGCCCAGGTAGAAACTGCACAGGTAGCTATTACTTTAGGAGCGGACCAGGTTTTCAAACTGCGCCAGGCCGTGCGACGGACGTCCCAGCTGGCTAACCAGTTGCTCGCCCTATCCAGGGCCGATGCCCAGAGCGCACAAACACAGGCGATGCAGCGTGTTGACTTGCGACAGCTCTGCGAAGTCATGCTGGAGACCTATCTGGACGCGGCTGGCGCCAAGGACATTGACTTGGGGCTGGACACTGTCGAAGCCCATGCCACCGGTCACACCTGGCTGCTGCGCGAACTGCTGGGCAACCTGGTGGACAACGCAATCCGCTACACACCGCAAGGCGGACGCGTCACGCTGCGGTGCGGTTGGAGCCCAGTGGACGGGCACGCCGCCCAACAGCCCTTTCTGGAGGTGGAAGACAACGGCCCCGGTGTGCCACCCAGCGAGCGCACGCGCATGCTGGAACGTTTTTATCGTGTTTCCGGCACGGTGGGCGAGGGCACCGGCCTGGGGCTGGCGATTGCGGACGAGATTGCCAGGGTTCACTACAGCCAGCTGGAGGTGCTGGACGGTCAGGGCGGGCAGGGGCTGCGCATGCATCTGCTGCTTCCGGCCTAGGTAAAACCCTTGCAAGTGCTATGCGAGAATGAATTACCACCTTCGCTTTGCACCATGCCAGACGTCCTGAACACACCCGAAGAGTCTCCAGACAACGTGCCACAGGCTCAGGCGGCGGAGCTAGCCCCGGTTGCGGTTCGCAAGCGGCCCAAACCTGGTGAGCGCCGTGTCCAGATCCTGCAGGCATTGGCCGCCATGCTGGAGCAACCCGCTGGGGACCGCATCACAACCGCGGCACTGGCTGCAAAGCTGGAGGTCAGTGAAGCAGCCCTGTACCGCCACTTTGCCAGCAAGGCGCAGATGTTCGAAGGCCTGATCGAATTCATCGAGCAAACGGTCTTTTCCCTGATCAACCAGATAGTCGAGCGGGAGCAGTTGGCTTCGGCTGGCACCGTGGGCATCGGTGAACGCCAGGCGGCAAAGATAGTTGCCATGCTGATGCAGTTTGCGGAAAAGAATCCGGGCATGGCACGCGTCATGGTGGGCGATGCGCTGGTATTCGAAAACGAGCGCCTGCAACAGCGCATGAACCAGTTTTTCGACAAAGTTGAAGCCACCCTGAAGCAGTGTCTGCGCGACGGTGTCCACGCCAGTGCATCGGCCGTGCCAACTCTGGACGTTCAGGTGCGTGCGTCTGCAATTGCGGCGTTTGTGACCGGACGCCTTCAGCGGTTTGTGCGCACGGGTTACAAGCGGCTTCCGTCCGAGCATCTGGACGCTGGAATGCGGATCTTGCTCGGGTAAACCCGCCCCCCGGTTAGAAGCCAATCTCTAGAAAGAGTCGGAAACTTTAGCCCGACGGGATGCAGAAATGCTGCAAAATAGCACGATCGTACTATTTTGTGGTGTCTTGCATTCATGTCCATCGCGTCCCTTTCAGCCAAGCTCATCCGCAAAGCCCGTCCGGCTGCACGGCGCAGCGGGGCGACTGACAAGCTGCAAACGGGGCGCGCCCTGCAAAAGGGTCAGCAAACCAAGATGGCAATTGTGGATGCGGCGTTGGGTTTGGCCACCCAGTATGGTCTGGAAGGTCTGAGCATCGGCGCCCTGGCCGAGGCTACCGGAATGAGCAAGTCGGGTGTGTTCGCACACTTTGGCTCGCGCGAAGAGCTGCAGATTTCGGTCGTCCACCAATACTTTGTGCAGTTTGAGCAGGACGTTTTTTATGCTGCCATGGAGCAGCCTCGTGGCCTGCCACGGGTGAAAGCGCTGTTTGCCAACTGGATGAAACTGGTCGCCGAAGAAATCCAGGCCGGCTGTATTTTTATCAGCGGTGCCGTCGAGTTCGATGACCGACCCGGACCGGTCCGCGATGCGCTGGCCACATCGGTACAAACCTGGCTTGGCGCTGTGAATCGCGCCATTGTGCTGGCCAAAGCCTGCGGCCACCTGCGCCCCGACGTCGAAGAAGAACAGATGGCCTTTGAAATTCACGGGCTGATTCTGGCACTGCATTACGAAGCCCGTTTCCTGAACAAGCCTGGCTCGATAGACCGTGCCAACAAAGGCTTTGAAAACATTCTCGCGCGCTACGGCGCGTCAACCCTTCCCTGATCCACCGTTCAAATAGGAGCAATTCGCCATGCCTACTTACAACCCACCCCTGCGCGACATGCAGTTCGTGATGCACGAGGTTCTCAATGTTGTCGGAGACCTCCAGCAGATACCGCGGCACGCTGAAATGGATGCGGACACCATCAACGCGGTGCTCGAAGAAGGTGGCAAATTCGCCGCCGATGTGATCTTTCCGTTGAATGTGAGCGGCGACACCGAGGGCTGCGTTCTGGACCCGGTCACGCATGCGGTGACCACACCCAAGGGCTTCAAGGAAGCCTACAAGGCCTATGTGGAGGGCGGTTGGGCGGCGCTGGCGTGCGATACCGAGTTTGGTGGTCAGGGCTTGCCCCTGGTTGTTAACCAGATGTTTTATGAAATGATGAACAGCGCCAACCAGGCCTGGACCATGTACCCCGGCCTGACCCACGGCGCCTACGCGGCCTTGCATACCCACGGTACCGACGAGCAGAAACAGACCTATCTGCACAAGATGACCAGCGGCGAGTGGACCGGCACCATGTGCCTGACTGAGCCCCATTGCGGAACCGACTTAGGGCTCATGCGCACCAAGGCCGAGCCCCAGCTTGATGGCACCTACAAGATCACCGGCAACAAGATTTTCATCAGCGCCGGTGAGCACGACATGGCCGACAACATCATCCACCTGGTGCTGGCACGCCTGCCTGATGCGCCACCCGGAATCAAGGGTGTCAGCTTGTTTATCGTGCCCAAGTTCAACGTGAATGCTGACGGTTCCCTGGGTGCGCGCAACGGCATCTACTGTGGCGGCATCGAGCACAAGATGGGTATCAAGGCCAGCGCCACCGCGCAAATCGTGATGGAAGAAGCCGTTGGCACCATGGTCGGTCAGCCCAACAAGGGCATGCAGGGCATGTTCGTGATGATGAACGCCGCCCGCCTGGGTGTGGGCAACCAGTCCCTGGGTCTGACTGAAGTGGCCTACCAGAACGCACTGGCCTACGCGAAGGATCGCATCCAGATGCGCTCACTTTCAGGTGTAAAGGCCAAGGACAAGGCGGCGGACCCCATCATTGTCCACCCCGATGTGCGCAAGATGCTGCTCACCGCCAAGGCGTACGCCGAGGGTGGGCGCGCATTGCAAGCCTACTGCTCCATGCTGCTGGAAAAGGAGCACTACCACCCCGATGAAAAAGTGCGCAAAGACTCCGGCGAAATGCTGGCCATGCTGACGCCCATCGTCAAGGCCTTCCTAACCGACAACGGCCACATTTCCACCAATGCCTGCCAGCAGGTGTTTGGCGGCCACGGTTTTATCAAGGAATGGGGCATGGAACAGTTTGTGCGCGACAACCGCATCAACATGATCTATGAGGGTACCAACACCATCCAGTCGCTGGACCTGCTGGGACGCAAGATTCTGGGCAACAACGGCGCCACGCTGAAGAAGTTTGGCAAACTGGTGGGCAAGCTGGTGGAGGAAGAGGGCGTCAACGAGAAGATGACCGAGTTCATCACCCCGATCGCCATTCTGGGCGACCAGATGACCAAGTTCACCACCGAAATCGGTTTCAAGGGATTCCAGAACCCGGATGAAGTGGGTGCCGCTGCGGTGGATTACCTGCGCGTGGCAGGGCACCTGGTGTTTGGTTACTTCTGGGCCCGCATGGCGCAAGTGGCCTTGCGTGAAATCGCTGCTGGCAATGCGGACCCGTTCTACCTGGCCAAGCTGCAAACAGCACGTTTCTACTTTGCCAAGCTGTTCCCCGAGACCGCAACGCTGATGCGCACCGCCCGCGCTGGAAGCAAGGTGCTGATGGATACCGATGCGGCCCTGGCCTGAATCGATTACCCTGACACTCCAACCATCAACGAGGAGATTTTCATGATTCGTCCCGCAATCGCACTGACCATCGGCCTGACTTGCCTCTCTGCTTCCGCGCAGATGACCCCGGTGGGCATCTGGCACACGATTGACGACAAAACCAACGAAGTCAAATCCGAAATCACCATTGCGGAAACGGCCGGGGTGGTCAGTGGAAAAGTCACCAAATTGCTGCGAAAAGATGCCAAGCAGGATCAGGTCTGTGACGAATGTTCCGATGACCGAAAAGGCAAACTGGTGCTGGGCATGGAAATCATTCGGGGCGCGAAAAAAGCCGAAGGGAAAGACGTGTGGGAAGACGGCAAGATTCTCGACCCTGAAAATGGCAAGAACTACACGCTGCGCCTGACGCCTGTTGAGGGCGGGAAAAAGCTGGAGGTGCGCGGCTCGGTATTTGGCATAGGACGCACCCAGACCTGGGTTCGCGTGAACTAGCTTCTCTGCGGGGCAGCGCGCGGCGGCCTGGCCGCAAGCACTGCCCTCAACTGATAAATCAACTGGAACACTTTTATGTCCCGTTTCAATGTTCGAAAAGTTGCCGTGCTCGGTGCCGGCGTGATGGGAGCGCAAATCGCGGCCCATCTGGTCAATGTCAAGGTCCCGGTCATCCTGTTTGACCTGCCTGCCAAAGAAGGCCCCAAAAACGGCATCGTCACCAAGGCCATCGAAGGCCTGAAAAAACTCAAGCCCGCGCCGCTGGGCGTGGTCGAAGACGCTGTGCTGATCCAGCAAGCCAATTACGAAGAGCACATGGCCCTGTTGGGCGAGTGCGACCTGATCATCGAGGCCATTGCCGAGCGCATGGACTGGAAGCTTGATCTGTACAAGAAGATCGCTCCGTTTGTTGCACCGCACGCTATTGTTGCCAGCAACACGTCGGGCCTGTCCATCACGAAGCTCAGCGAAGCACTGCCCGAAGAAATCAAGCCGCGTTTCTGCGGCATCCACTTTTTCAACCCGCCGCGCTACATGGCGCTCGTGGAATTGATCAACACCCCCACCACGCTGCCGCAGTCGCTGGATGATCTGGAAGCCTTTGTCACCAGCAACCTGGGCAAGGGCGTGGTGCGTGCCAAGGACTCTCCCAACTTCATTGCAAACCGTGTTGGCATTGCCGGCATGCTGGCCACCATGAAGGAAGTGGAAAACTATGGCTTGACCTTCGACGTCGTCGATGACCTGACCGGCAAGAAGCTCGGACGCGCATCGAGTGGCACCTTCCGCACGGCGGACGTGGTCGGTCTGGACACCATGGCCCATGTCATCAAGACGCTGCAGGACACGCTGAGCCTGGAGACCGATCCTTTCTACGCGAGTTTTGCCACGCCTGAGGTGCTCAAGACGCTGCTGGAAATGGGCAACCTGGGCCAGAAAACCAAGGCTGGATTCTTCAAGAAGGTTGGGCGCGATGTCATGCGCTTCGACCTGGGCAGCAAAACCTATGTGCCGGCTGGTGAAAAATCGGACGAGGTCTACACCCGCATGCTGAAGAAGCCAGCCGGTGAGCGGTTGAAACTGCTGCGCAACGCCGAGGGTAAGCAGGGGCAGTTCCTGTGGGCCATTTTGCGCAATGCTTTCCACTATGCCGCTGTGCACCTGGCCAGCATTGCCGACAATGCCCGCGATGTGGACTTCTGCATGCGCTGGGGCTTTGGCATGAAGCAGGGCCCGTTCGAGCTGTGGCAGGAGGCCGGCTGGCTCGAAGTAGCACGAATGGTCCAGGAGGACATCGATGCAGGACGTGCCCTGTGCAATGCACCGTTGCCCGCCTGGGTTTTCAGTGGACCGGTGGCTGACGCTGGCGGTGTGCACACCCCTGCGGGCTCCTGGAACCCGACCACGGAGCAGTTTGTTGCGCCGCGCAGCCTGCCAGTCTATGCCCGCCAGCACTTTCCGGAGAGCGTGCTGGGCGCCAATGCACCCTCCGCAACAACTGCCGGTAACACGGTTTTTGAAGACGAGTCCATCCGCCTGTGGACGCTGGACGCGCACCAGGATGGTCCGTCCGCTAGTCAGGTGCTGATTGCCAGCATCAAGACCAAGATGCATGCCATCGGCCCCGGTGTGGTCGAAGGGCTGCTCAAAGGCCAGGCTTTGGCCGAACAGGACTATCAGGGACTGGTGATCTGGTCGCCCGACGAGATGTTCTCTGCGGGTGCCGACCTGCAGTCCATGCTGCCCGCGTTCATGATGGGCGGTGCCGCCGCCATCGGTGGTGCCGAGCAGGAAATGCAGCAGGCCATGCTGAAGTTGCGCTACTCCAATGTGCCGGTGGTGTCTGCTGTGCGCGGGCTGGCCTTGGGTGGTGGTTGCGAGTTGGCGGTGTACTCCAGCAAGCGGGTGGTCGCCATGGAAAGCTACATTGGTCTGGTGGAGGTTGGCGTGGGTCTGGTGCCAGGTGCCGGCGGCCTGACCTACATCGCCCGCCGCGCGGCCGAGAACGCGGCGGCGTCAACCGGCAAGGACATCGTGCCCTTCCTGACCGAAGGCTTTACATCTGCGGCCATGGCCAAGGTGGGAACCAGCGCCCTGGAATCGCGCAAACTGGGATACCTGCTGGACAGCGATGTGGTTGTGCCACACAAGGACGAATTGCTGTTTGTAGCCATCAACGAGGCTCGGGCCATGTTTGCCAGCGGTTACCGCGCACCGCACAAGCGCCAGTTCGCTGTGGCGGGCCGCAGTGGTGTGGCCACCATCAAGGGCTCACTCGTCAACATGCGCGACGGTGGCTTCATCAGCGCCCACGACTTCCACATTGCCGGGCTGATTGCCGAAGTGGTGTGTGGTGGCGATGTGGATGCCGGCAGCCTGGTGACCGAGGAATACCTCATGGCGCTGGAGCGTAAGGCATTCTGTGCACTGCTGACCAGCCCCAAAACCCAGGAGCGGATCATGGGAATGATGTCTACAGGAAAGCCGGTGAGAAACTAATATGAAACAAATTCAAGAAGCCTATATCGTTGCCGCCACGCGCACACCCATCGGGCGTTCGCACCGGGGGGTCTTTCGCAACATGCGCCCCGACGACCTGCTGGTCAAGGTCCTTCAGTCCGCGCTGGCACAGGTGCCCAGCCTGGATCCTCAATCGATTGAAGACCTGATCTGCGGCTGTGCCATACCCGAAGGCCAGCAGGGCCTGAACATCGCGCGCATCGGTGCCGTGCTGGCGGGGCTGCCCACCAGTGTCGGTGGAATCACCGTGAACCGTTTCTGCGCCTCCGGCCTGAGTGCCATCCAGATGGCCGCAGACCGCATCCGCGTTGGTGAAGCTGACGTGATGATGGCGGCCGGTGTCGAAAGCATGAGCATGGTCCCCATGATGGGCAATTCGCCATCGCTGTCGCCCGCCATGTTCGGCAACGACGAAAACATCGGCATCGCCTACGGTATGGGCTTGACCGCTGAAAAGGTGGCCAACCAGTGGAAAGTGACCCGCGATGCGCAGGATGCATTTGCGGTGGAGTCGCACCGCCGTGCGTTGGCTGCGCAGGCAGCCGGTCACTTTGCCGCTGAGATCACGCCCATCGAAGTGGTGGACCGCAGCCCGGATCTGGGAACCGGTGAAGTCATCGAAAAGCGCCGTACCGTGTCGCTGGACGAGGGTGCGCGCGCCGACACCACACTGGAAGGTCTGGGCAAGCTGCGGGCCGTGTTTGCAGCCCGGGGCTCGGTCACCGCCGGCAACAGTTCACAGACATCGGACGGGGCCGGCGCCCTGATCCTGGCGAGTGACAAGGCCGTCAAGCAATTCGGCCTGACGCCGCTGGCCCGTTTTGTGAGCTTTGCGTCCAAGGGTGTGCCGCCTCACATCATGGGTATTGGCCCCATCGAAGCCATTCCGGCCGCGCTGCGCTATGCGGGCTTGAAGCAGGACGACATCGACTGGATCGAGCTGAACGAAGCGTTTGCAGCGCAGTCTCTGGCGGTGTGCAATACGCTGGGGCTGGACCCGGCCAGGGTCAACCCCATGGGTGGCGCCATCGCACTCGGTCACCCGCTGGGGGCTACCGGCGCTATCCGCTCTGCGACAGCCATTCACGCCTTGCACCGCAATAATCTGAAGTACAGCATGGTGTCCATGTGTGTTGGCATGGGCCAGGGGGCAGCCGGGATTTTT
This sequence comes from Pseudomonadota bacterium, assembly GCA_052034395.1. Taxonomy (GTDB): domain Bacteria; phylum Pseudomonadota; class Gammaproteobacteria; order Burkholderiales; family Burkholderiaceae_C; genus Allorhodoferax. Next base: position 8,008 of record JBPOIP010000163.1, on the reverse strand, counting down.
GAGCGCGTGTGAAATCGTGCCGTTAGCCATCTTTGCATAGAGGGGTGCTTCAGGCTTCTTTGCGATCTTTGTAGCGAGGCCAATGCAATCGCTACAGCGAAGCCGCTTGTATTTGCCGTCATGGGATGCACCAACGATAAGTTGGTCAGATGTGAACTGAATGACGAATTGCCCCTCTAGCTTACGAGCAAAACCCAGGCCCGCGTGAGCCGCGTGACCAAATCTTGAGGGCGGTTCACCATGGCGTATCCCTGGCGACCAAATAGCAGAGGCAGATATTGATGTGCGTCGGAGTCGATGGTCACGCAAAACGGTGTGAGTCCGGCGATACGCGCCTCGTGGATGGCATGGCGCGTGTCCTCCAGCCCGTAGCGGCCCTCGTACACATCCAGGTCGTTGGGTTTCCCATCGGTCAATAGCATCAGCAGGCGCCTATGCTCGGGGCGAACCTGCAGTTGCGCCGTGGCATGACGTATCGCTGCGCCCATGCGCGTGTAGTAGCCGGGACGAATGGCCCCAACGCGCGCCCGGCAAGTGTCGTTCCATCTCTCACTAAACGATTTGATATGCTGCATGCGCACGTTCTGGCGCCGCACAGAACTGAAGCCCCACATGGCAAACGGATCGCCAACAGCCGTAAGTGCTTCACCAAACACGTAGAGCGCATCACGAATCACATCAATCACGCGGGCGCTGTCGCTGGCATAGGCGTCGGTGGATTGCGACAGATCCGCCAGTAGTAGCGTGGAAATGCTGCGTTCCCCGCGAACACGGCGTGTGTATACGGCAGGCGTGTCGCTGCGCAGCGACGCATCTCCAGCAGCGTCAGCCTGCAGACGTATCCAGGCGTCCAGATCAATGTCGTCGCCCGCCTGCTGGCCACGCTGCTGTCGCGGCGCGTCGCGCAGGATCTCCAGCCGCTTACGCATGACTCGCGCCGTGTTGCGCAGAGCCGGGCTTGGCACAAATGCGTTTCCGGGTCGAGCGATGCGCTCCTGCAGGCAGCAGTGTGCCGGTACCAGCACACCCTTGCGATAGTCGTACTCAGGAAAGAGTGATCCTGATCCGAGTGGAAGATCGTCTGCGCTGCTGCTGGGTAGGTCCAAGTCGAACTTCACCCGCGATGCCAGAGACTGCCCGTCCGGGGTGATGCTCAGCGTATCCATGTCATTGGCAGCCCGCATGGTGTTGCCATCGTCTTCATCGTCGGTGCTGCGATTGACGCGCACCATTTCGTTCCAGCTCATCAGCGCTTCGGCGCGAAACGGCAGCACCAGCGGGTTTCGTTCTGTTTCGTAGTGGCGAGTGCTGGCGCGGCGGCGCTGGGTGTCGTTTTTATCCGCAGTTTTGTGCGTATTACGCGCAGTGGTGGACTGTGTTCCCCGGTCGGTTCCATGCGCAACCGACCCGGCGCCGCCCATCCATAACCACACGGGAGCAACGTCTGCACAAACCAGACCTGGATCATCCGCCGTTTGTTCGCGCAGCGCACTTTGTATGCAGCGCTCGGCAGGCGCGTGGTGTCCCTTGAGTTGATTTGGATCAGGCCGTTGAGTAAGGTGGGCATCGCGTAGTACCTGGTAACGGCGTGTGAATCCAGGAAAGGCTTGCAGCGCGCGCGCCGTGGCTTGCACGTTATCCACTACCCATCTACCGCTGTGCTTGAAATGGGCCGACAACAGTGCCAACCACAGATACAGATCATGATTTAGCATGCGATCCGGGAAGACCGCCAGGGTGGGGGGTAGAGACAGCACGTCCGGCTCCAGCGCTGTCAGCGCTGCGCGTTGGGGTGTACCTGCCAGTCGGTTCAGCCAGGGTTGGAAACCACCTGTGCGCTGCGATGTCGCTTCGGCCAGTCGCACATGACCCGAACCACCCGCCGCACGGAATAGGATACCGATAGATTTTTTGGTTTCACTCAGGCTTACTGAATGAAGTGCGTGCCCGGAACTTGTCCAGTGGGTAAGCGCTTCGTGCCACCAACGACCGACCAGTTCTTCCATCAGCGCTTCTCACGGAGTTCTTCGCGGCGCTGGCGCAGGGTCTCACGCAGTGCTGCTTCGCCGATTTCCCACTGCAGGGTTGGGGTGCGAGCTTGTGCAGACTGGGTCGCGTCGCAGGCCGTCAGGCACTGACCGCATTGCACGCAGGAGAACATCAGACGCTTGATGTTGCGTGGGCGCAGGCGCATGGGGCATACGGCATCGCAGGCGTTTCCGGGAAGCGGCGCAAGGACATCGGTGTCGGGGAGCGCCGTACCCTCGGCAGTTTCGTGACGGCAAGTCTTGCAGTCGCGTGCGCGTTCACGGGTGAAGGCAACTACCATGCCACGGGGGTTGGCCATCCAGGCCAGGCTCTGGAAAAGTCCTACCGCGCAGCCAAAACGACAAAAGAGATGTCTGGCAAAGGCGAACTCGAGTGTGAGCAGTAGCGTAGCGACCCACAGAAAACGAGTAGGTCCGGGCGTCAACGTACCGCTCAGCAGTCGACCCCAAATTTCGTCTGGAGGTAGCAGATAGGTCAGCAGCGTGATGGCCCATACAAAGCCCATCGTTAGGCAACTAATGGCAAATAGTGGCCACCAACGGGCAGACGGATGGATGCCTGCGCGGTGTGTTGTGGTCTTGTCCCACAGGCTCAGCTTGCCGCAGGCTCGGTGAAGCACGTCGTTGAGTGTTTCGACAGCAGAGAAGTGTGGGCACAACCATCCGCAATAGACACGCCCATAGCGGTAAGCGATGCCCAGGAAAGCCGCGATAAAAATGACGGCGGGCACAAAGGCGCGCAGTACCAGGGTCACGCCTGCTTGGGTCGCGCTGACCTCGCCGCGTGTCAGTGCATCGATGCCCAGAGACCATCGCATGCCAAGGAACCACAATTGGGCTTCATGCAAATCGAATCGCAAAAGGTTCAGCGACGGGGCAAGCAGAAACAACACAAAGAAGCCGCCCTGCGTGCGGCGGCGCCAAGCCTGGAGACGCGCTGTGCTCGAGAGCTGTGCGCCGGCATCAGTTTTCATCGCCGATGACGGCACGCACCACCTCGTGCAAAGCGGTAGCAGTATCCGCATCGTCGGTCAGCGCATCAATGATGGCGGCGCGGCAGGCTAGTGCCAGCGGCAAGCCCGAGGCCGCCAGACGCCCGGCAGCCACAAGCAGCCGAGTGCTGGCCGTCTCCTCCAGATCATGGTCAGTGAGACAACGCAATGATGTTGCCAAGCGCACCAACCGATTCGCCACGTTGTCTGTGGCCCCGGATTCGGTCTGGACAATGGAGCGTTCGATCTCGGGCGCTGGGTAGTTCAGGCTCAAGGCGACAAAGCGCTGGCGCGTACTGGGTTTCAGCCCCTTTAGCAGGTTCTGGTAGCCCGGGTTGTAAGAAATAACCAACATGAACTCCGCTGGAGCCACCAGTTCCTCGCCGGTGCGCTCGATAGGCAGAATGCGGCGGTCGTCGGCCAATGGGTGCAGCACAACGGTAGTGTCTTTTCTGGCTTCTACCACCTCATCAAGGTAGCAGATGGCACCACTGCGCACCGCGCGGGCAAGTGGGCCGTCCGACCAGACCGTATTGCCTTGCCCAATCAAAAAGCGCCCCACGAGATCCGAGGCGCAAAGGTCGTCATGGCAGGAAACGGTGACAAGGGGGCGGCCCAGGCGGGCCGCCATGTGCTCCACAAAACGTGTCTTGCCACAGCCGGTGGGACCTTTGATCAGCAGTGGCAACTGCTGCCGCCAGGCATGTTCAAACAACTGGCATTCGGTTCCTTGCGCCGCATAGTAGGGCGGTGCGCGCTGTGCAAGTACGTCCATGGAGCGTCTACTTCAGGCACGTCCGGCCAACATTCCCTTGGCGGATTCACTCTCGGTATAACCCTCACCGATGAAGAAACTGCTGAGGTAAGTCAGCAGCCCCACCAGAAAGCCAACACCTCCCCAGACGCGCATCCAGTAGAAGAAGTTCAACTGGTCCTGCGTGGCCATGAATGACAGAGCACCTTCGGTCGGCAGGCGCTGCAGCCAGACTTGCAGGATGCCCGCACCAGTCAGTGCCAGCACCATGACTGCCATGCCAATTGTCATGATCCAGAAGCTCCACATTTCCACGCTTTGGGCTCGGCGGCTATTGGCTTCACGTCCGCGCAAGATGGGCATGGCATAGCTGATGATGGCAATCACCACCAGAACGTAGGCGCCATAGAAGGCCAGGTGACCATGAGCGGCGGTGATCTGGGTGCCGTGGGTGTAGTAATTGATGGCACTGAGCGTGTGCATAAATCCCCACAGACCTGCGCCCAGGAAACCGACCACAGAGCAACCCACAGCCCACAGCAACGCAGCTTGATTGGGATGTTCACGGCGGCGACGTTGCACCATGTTGAATGCAAAGACGGTCATCATGAAGAAAGGAATAGGCTCCATTGCGGAGAAGATGGTTCCAACCCACAGCCAGTAGCCTGGCATACCGATGAAGAAGAAATGGTGACCAGTACCCAAAATGCCAGTGATCAAGGCCATGGCAATGATCACGTAGAGCCATTTGTCAATAACTTCGCGGTCGACGCCAGTTGTCTTGATCAGCACAAAAGCCAGCAACGAACCCAGAATCAACTCCCAGGTACCTTCCACCCACAGGTGAACCACAAACCACCAGTACATCTTGTCGCGCACCAGGTTGTGCGGGTTTACAAAACTGAACAGGAACATCAGTGCGAGGCCCCACAAACCCATCAGCAGCACCAGTGAAATGCTGGTCTTGCGGCCCTTGAGGACGGTCATGCTGATGTTGAACAGGAATCCCAACGCAACAATCACGATGCCGACCTTTGTGGGCAGGGGCTGTTCCAGAAATTCCCGGCCCATGGTCTGCAACAAATCGTTGCCGGTCAGTTCAGCGAGCTTGGCATAAGGCACCGCCAGATACCCCACGATAGTCAGGGCACCTGCGACCAAAAAAATCCAGAACAGGGCCAGAGCGAGTTTGGGACTATAAAGTTCTGTTTCAGCCTCTTCCGGTACCAGATAGTAGGCCGCACCCATAAAGCCGAACAGCAGCCAGACAATGAGCAGGTTGGTGTGAACCATGCGCGCCTGGTTGAAGGGGATGTACGGAAACAAGAGGTCTCCGATGACATACTGAAGTCCCAGTGTGAGACCAAAAACAATTTGGGCGGTGAACAACGCCAAGGCGGCAACGAAGTAATACTTCGAAACCGACTGCGAGGCATATTTGAGAGGGATCGCTTGCATTTTGAGTATTCCTTTTCGATTTGGGCGGAAGGTGCGCACTAGCCTTCAATGTTCGGTGGCCATTTCTCGGTGTTGATGTTCCCGGTCCAGCGCAAGAACTCCACGAGATCGTTTAACTGTTGTTCACTGAAATTGAACTGCGGCATTTGGCGGCGACCCGGCGTGTGTGTAGGCTGCGACTGGATCCACGCCTTGATGAACTCGGGGCCACGCCGCTTGTACACATTGCCCAGCTCCGGTGCGAAATATGCGCCCTCCCCCAACAGGGTATGGCAGCCGATACAGTTGCGCGTTTCCCAAAGCTTCTTGCCCGCGATGACCGACGGCGTAATCGCCTCGGCATTGGAGCGCTGAGGAATTTTCCTTTCGCTGTCGAATATAAGAGCGACGAATACCAGTATGAAGAACATGGAACCGCCGTAGAACATATTGCGGGCCATCTGCTTGGTAAAGCCGCTAGCTTTTGCATCAGTCATTGCGTTGATACTCCTTTGATGAATAATCTGCGGTGAGCTTAGGTGTTGGGGCTTCGCTTATCCTTGAACGACTTCAAGAATGTGTGCGAAAGCAAATTTTTTGCGGCAGCGTCTCGCCCCCGTGCATCAAGGAAACAAGGACAACGACTCATGGAACTAGATCAATTCAACATCCCGCGTTTTTTGGCGGTGCTCCCTCTTTTTAGCGATTTGCCGGAGGCAGAGTTGGCACGCTTGGCGATGGGGTGTGAACTGCGGCGTTTGAGTCGTGGTGACACGGTGTTTCGCTACGGGGAGCCTTGCGAGGAGTTCCATGTAGTGGTGACTGGTCAGATCAAGCTGTTTGCCTTATCCCAGACCGGGCAGGAAAAAGTGATCGAGCTCGTTGGGCCAGGGCACAGTTTTGCCGAAGCGCTGATGTTTACCGACAAACCCTATATCCTGAATGCACAGGCACTAACCAGCACCCTCATGCTTACTGTGGGAAAGCAACCGATCGTGTCCGAGATAGAGCGTGATCCGCGCTTCTGCATGCGGATGCTCGCAGGTATTTCGCGGCGACTTCACGGACTAGTACATGACATTGAATCCGGCGCACTGCAAAGTGGGGTCCAGCGGGTGATTGGCTATTTGCTTCGCGAATACCAAATCGAAGCCAATGCGCCAGAGCAAGCCTTTATAGTGGCGCTGCCTGTGAGCAAGGCCACTATCGCTTCGCGCCTGTCACTTACACCAGAGTATTTTTCCAAGGTCTTGCGCGAACTGGAAGATCGCGGACTGATCGAAATGGACAAGCGCGATATTCGCATCGTCGATCCCAAGCGGTTGGCGACTTACGGCGTCGAATAGCGGTTCTGGTAGGCGGGCTCTGCAAACGGAACAGCATCGCCTGTTCGTTCGTGCCTTTGCGGAGGTACCTCGTGCCCAGCGTTTCCGCCAGGGAGCCGGTCTTAAATGGCCGGTAAATTCCTGATAACGCTTCGCCAGTGCCTGAAATGCGGGTTGACAAAAGTCAAACTCTTGACATCGGCTACGATACCGTTCTCAAACCTAATTTAGATTAGATATTTTTTTTGGCGCCACGCCTACCATTCCTTCCGCCAAATAGCCCCCTTGTACGTACACGTGGATCGTGGGCAAAGCTTTGTGGTGAGCACTTCAACTTGGAAAGAATCATATGAAACGAATGAACAAAACGGCGATAGCGGTAGTGGTCGGCTGCATGGGTTTTGCGGCCTCGGCGGTGTGGTCCGCAGAGTCACTGCAGGACGTCTTGAAAGAGCGCGGACTCAGTCAGCAAGACTTGCTGGCCGCGGCCAAAACCTATGTGCCAACGGGCAAGCGTGACGAATATGTTGCCTTCAGTTCGGGCGGGCAATCGGGACAGGTCATCGTGTATGCGATTCCCTCCATGCGAATTTTGAAATACATCGGAGTGTTTACACCCGAGCCGTGGCAAGGTTATGGCTTTGACGAAAGCTCCAAAAAGGTTCTGGCCGGTGGCAAGATTGACGGTAAGGACATCACCTGGGGCGACACCCACCACCCGGCAATCTCTGAAACAAATGGTGAGTATGACGGTCAGTTCCTGTTCATCAATGACAAGGCCAACCCGCGCATTGCAGTGGTTGACCTCCGCGATTTTGAGACCAAGCAGATTGTTGTCAACCCGATTTTCAAGTCCGAGCACGGTGGAACCTTTGTCACGACCAACACCGAGTATGTGATTGAAGCAGCGCAGTATGCCGCTCCACTCGAGAACAAGAAGTTCTACCCACTGGAAGAATTCAATGAGAAATACCGTGGTGGCATCACCTACTGGAAGTTCGACCGCAAGGAAGGTCGCATCGATACTGCCAAGTCATTCTCACTCGAACTGCCGCCTTATTCACAGGACCTGTCCGACGCAGGCAAGGGAGTCTCTGAAGGTTGGTCCTTCACTAACTCGTTCTGCTCGGAACGCTATGTAGGCGGCATCGAGAAGGGTCGTCCTCCCTATGAAGCAGGGTGCTCTGCCAAAGACACGGATTACCTGCATGTCATCAACTGGAAGAAAGCTGCTGAACTGGTAGCTGCCGGCAAAGGCAAAAAAATTAACGGGCACGATGTTCTGATGATGGAAACTGCCATTAAAGAAGGCATCCTTTTCCTGATTCCGGAGCCAAAGTCGCCGCACGGTGTTGACGTTACGCCCGATGGAAAAAACATCATCGTTGCAGGCAAGCTCGACACACACGTGTCGGTCTACAGCTTCGAGAAAATTCAGGCTGCCATCAAGGC
>JBPOIP010000101.1:0-16603 GCA_052034395.1 Pseudomonadota bacterium | reverse complement strand
CTCAAGCAGTGGCTGACTGTTGAAGATGCGGCAAAACACTTATCGATTGTCTTTGGCGAAAATGTGTCGGTGGCTGATGTATTTCGGCTGGCACTTGATCAAGAGCTGACACTGTCTGTGAATTTTGTGAATGGTTCGCATGGCCGGGCGGGACTGCTTGTACCGCTAAATGAAGCTACATACGAGGAAGTCACAGGTTTGTCAGACACGCCTATTCGTCTTTATGGTGGCCCCAGAATCAGCACAAACGGTGTGGAGTCGCACATACTGAAATTGGAAAAATATGTTGTAACCCTCACTGGGGTCTGGGACTTGCCAATGATTGGCGGTGAACGGATCGCGGTCGAACAAATTTACCAACAGCTAACCGGTGGGCCAGACGCGACAAACGTACCGATGGACGGTGCATTTGTGCAGTCAAGCGACGGGCAGATATGTCAGCTATTGGACGACTACGACGATAACGAACATTGCGGTGGCTCTACCGCAAGTTTGGAGACGATTAAACGGTATATCAAGGCAAAGAAAATCAATTCGGCTGATGCTGAAAAATTGCTGAATCAGCACAAAGAAGATCGTAAGAAATTCCTGGAAGATAGAAAGTCCAAGCCGCAAACAGAAAGTTTTTACCCCGGCGGCGGTTTACCTGAAGACGCTGTTTTTGTTGTCCGCATTGATGCTTTGCGGGATTTAGAAAAGACTGTCAACGGAGAGGGGGACAGCGCAGGAAAGCCGCTATCAACCATCGAGCGCAACACCCTTTTGACCATCATTGCGGCCCTTTGCAAAGATACCGGATACGACTACACCAAAGCGGCAAAAACCGCCGGATTGATCCAAAGCACGGCGGCACAAATGGGGGTTTCAATCGGAGAAACCACCATCGAAGGGCACCTAAAGAAAATCCCCAATGCCCTGGCAACTCGCATGAAATAAGGGTTTCGTAGGCAGTTGCCTATTTGGTTTGGGCAGTTGCCCCCGCAATCGTCTAGGTTTCTTCAAAGTTCGCTTCCATACCGCAACGCAATCCAGCAAAGCGGGTCTCTATGAAAGCGAATCATGACCCTTCAAACCATCGTTCAAGCCAGCAAGGAACTGCTTGATGACAAGGCCGCTGCTGCGGTTTTAGACGTAACGCCGGGCACGCTGTCTGTGTGGCGTTCAACCGGGCGCTATGCGCTTCCATTCCTGAAAGTCGGTCGCAAAGTTCGATACCGGCATACCGACCTTCTGGCATGGTTGGAAAAGCGTACCCGTGAAACCGGCGCTACCGCGTAAGGTTTTGCCATGGCGTTTGATCGCAACCTACTCCCCGACCCGGTTTCCTATTTTGAAAACCGGGGCCTGACCCTCAAAGGCCCACGGTCTGCCAAGTGGAAAACCACCACCTGCAACTTTCACGGCGGCTCTGATTCAATGCGCGTCAACGTCACCAGTGGCGCATGGGTCTGCATGAGCTGCGGCGAAAAAGGTGGCGACGTGCTGGCGTATGAAATCAAGGACGGCGGCAGGGAGTTTGTGGACGCTGCCAAAGCCTTGGGCTGCTGGGTGGACGATGGCCGCCCGCAAGTGCAAACCAAACCAGCGCCACTCAGCCCGCGCCAGGCGCTATCAGTGATGGCGTTTGAATCGACGCTCGCTGCCGTGGCTGCGGGCAATGTGGCGAACGGCGTGACGCTGACCGATGCCGACCGCGCACGGCTGATGGTGGCGGCAAACCGCATCAACCGACTGGTGGAGGCGTTCGCATGAGACCGCAAGACTATGACCACTTCGCCGCCAGTCTGGACGAGGATGCTGGCCTTGCAATAGCTATCAATTCAGTAGCTGCTTGCGCAAGTGATACGGGGGCTAGAGGCCAATTTGATACTGAACTTTCGCCAGCGCTTTACCGGCGTGAGGTTGTCCTGACCAATGGCGCAGACTTGACACCCGAGCCGGTTATCTGGCTTTGGCCTGACTGGCTGGCACGCGGCAAGCTGCACTTGCTGGCAGGAGCGCCTGGCCAGGGCAAAACCACGATTGCAATGGCGATGGCGGCAACCGTCTCCATGGGCGGACGCTGGCCGGATGGCAGCCGGTGCGAGCCCGGTAACGTGCTTATCTGGAGTGGCGAAGATGATCCGGCGGACACGCTGCTGCCCCGGTTGATCGCGTCCGGTGCGGATCGTGCGCGCTGCTTCTTTGTCAGCGGCACCCAAGTTTCAGAGGAATTGCTGGCATTCGATCCCGCGACAGATATGCAGGGGCTGGAGCGGCAGGCGCTGGCCATTGGCGGGGTCAGTCTGCTGGTGGTTGATCCTGTCGTTAGCGCCGTGGCGGGCGACAGCCACAAGAACGCAGAAGTGCGGCGCGACCTGCAACCTATTGTTGATCTTGCCAGCAGACTGGGCGCAGCGGCCATTGGCATCACGCACTTGTCCAAAGGCGGGGCCGGTGGTGACCCAGCTACACGGGTGATCGGCTCCATCGCGTTCACGGCGGTGGCCCGCGTGGTGCTTGTTGCAGCCAAGGTGAAGGGCGAAGAAGGACAGGACCGCCGGATTTTGGCGCGAGGCAAATCCAATATCGGGCCAGACAACGGCGGCTTTGAGTACCACATTGAACAGGCCGAACCGCTGCCTGGCATTCATGCGAGCTTCATTACGTGGGGTAAGGCTGTGGACGGCACAGCGAGAGAGCTACTCACCGACCCGGACGGCAAGGACGAGAACGCGCCAGACGAAGATCACAACGACGCGGTGGAAATGTTGCGCTCAGAACTGACGGCGGACTGTTGGACGAATTCAGCACTTGCCAGCAAGCCGCTGGCAGATGCCGGATTTTCCAAAAAGGCCATTTGGAAGGCGACTAAGAAGCTGGGCGTGATCCGCCACAAATGCGGATTCGGGAAACAGTTGGCAGTCCATTGGAGACTGCCGGGCGGTGGCGAGGTGCCATTCATTGACGCCAGCTTGACCCCGGCCATAGATTCCACTGCCATAGATTCCCCCATAGATTCCATAGATTCCGGCGTCGGAAACGGGGAATCTATGGAATCTATGCTGATGGCGAAGCCTTTGGGCGCTGTGGTGCTTGCCGACGTGGAGGTGTTCTAAATGACCGCCCACTCTGCCAGCGCCATCGTCGATCAACTGCGCGGTGCTGGCCTCAATCTGTCGCTGGCACCCACCGGCGGGCTGGCCGTGGCCCCGTCCAACCGCTTGACAGAAAACCTGCGCGCGCTGATCCGCGACAGCAAAGCCCTGCTGATCGACTGGGTGAAGGCGGCGAATGATGCCGCCAACCGCGTGCCGGACCCGCCCGTCAGCCCCTTGGACTGGAAAGAGCTGGCGGCGGCCTACCACGCCCACCACTTCAATTGCCCGACCTGCATCGCCGCTGGTCGTGGCAGCCGGTACGGACAGCGATGCGGCGCAGGCATGGCGTTATGGCGGGCGTATTCCGAATGACGTGCCCGCGCCCTGCAATGCCTCCATCGGCACCCTGACCTGAACCCCATTACCGAAAGCCCACGATGAACACGATCACCACCAACACCGCGACCCTGATGCCCACACCAAATCCATCCCCGCCAACACTGGACGCCAAACCCCCAGCCTACGAAGTCGTCCGCTTCAACGCCATGAAGCATGGCATCCTGAGCAGGTACACCGTGCTCAGCCACGAAAGTCATGCCGACTATGAGAGCCTGGTGAACTCGCTGATGGATGAACACCTGCCCGCTGGTGCGACCGAGCAGCACTTGATTGAAGAACTGGCCAGCGTGATCTGGCGCAAGCGCCGGGTGCTGCAAGCCGAGGGTGCCACCATCAACAAAGGCTTGAAGGAATCTGCGCGCAGTGCCAAGTCCGTCATCCCGGCGGCGGCACCGTTTGAATCGGGGCTGTCAGGTGAAAACACCGACATTCGCGACCTGATGGACTTGACGCCCGAAGATGTGACCGAGAGCCAGCGTAACGCACGCCATGACCTGGATGCCACGAATAAGGCCAGCGCTATTCTGCGCAAGGGCGGCGACCGTGCCTACGAAAAAGCCCTGCGTGCCCTGCTACCCGATTCGCGTGAATGGTGGGAAAGTTATCTGGAAGAAGAAGAGTACGCCGCCGATGCCGAAGGTCTGGCCAGCTTCATCACCGAGCACCTCTCACCCCTGTGCTACCAACAAGAAAAAGAGTCCCGTCACCACGACGCCATCGTGAACCAAACGATTGGTGAGGGGTTGCAAGCTTTCAAGCTGGAGAAGCTTTCCCGCTACGAAACACACTTGGATCGCAAGTTTGAGCGCACTTTGGCCATGCTTATCAAGCTGAAAGACCTCAGAAGCAGCCGTGCAGCGTAAATGCATGCGCACTTTCCAGCATCACGCAAAGCACCCGAATCCCAGTATCCATGCGGTTTACAGACGTTTTTGAGGGATCTTGGTGCGCAGCAACTGTTCAACTTGCCAATTGATTTCGGCAATATTAGGAGAATAAAAAATGGGCGGACGAGGAAGTGGACGGCGCAGCAGCTACTGCGGCAAGGCCGAAACCAATGATTCGATGCCGCTGGATATTCGCAAGATCACCCGCAAGGGCTTGCTGGTGCTGGGCAGCAGTTTTAGCTGGCAATGGCTGGTGAATGACCAAAAGGTGGCTGGCATCAGCATCCGGGTGGACTTTCAGGGCATGGTCCTGTCCTATCGCATGAAGAGCACCGGCGAAGTGGTCGAGCAACGGGTGCAGACGCAGACATCACCCTGTCATTTTGGTGGGCAGCGGCACTGGTTTACCTGCCCCCGGTGCAGTAAGCGGGTGGCTGTGCTGTATGCGCCCGGCCGATACTTTGCTTGTCGAAATTGCTGTGGTCTCGGTTACGCCACTCAAAAGGAAGGGGTGGGTGACCGGGCCTCCACCAAAGCCGACAAGATTCGCAAACGCCTGGGCTGGCAGGCTGGCATCTTGAATGGCGACGGCGGCAAACCCAAAGGCATGCACTGGAAGACCTACCAACGGATAAAAAGCCACCACGATGCGCTGGTGCAGGTCAGCTTCCACGACATTGGCCGGAAGCTGGGCTTCCTGCATAAATTGATGGAGACATAGATCTGTTTCGCAAAATGCTGGTGTACGCTCTACCCTAATAAAGAACTCAGGGGATACAGATGGATGCCGCGCAGCAAGCACAACTTAAAAACCTCCTACTGGCCCTGCTGCCAGAAGACCACAGCACGGTGGGCAACATCACCCTGCTGGCGCAGTTGCAGGCCGGCGCCCGCGATGCCGGCTTGAAGCCCATTGACGAAGACGAGTTCAAAGCGGCGCGAGATACGTTGGTGGCTGATGGGCACGCGGTGAAAGGTAAAGGGCGCGGTGGCTCATTGGCACGCGCCATCGGCGCAGTTCGGCCCGACTTCGCACTCCAGCCCGAAGAAATTACGCTCGACATGCTGATCGCCGCCGATGCCAAAGCTGCTGCCACCAAGGCCGCCAAACCCGGCAAAGCCAAAGCCGCCCCGCAAGCTGCTGCCACGGGTGATGCGCAAGTGCTGGCTTACCGACACGCCGACCGCCGCAAGAACAATCCCGAGGTGGGCCTGGTGAATGAGGCCAGCGACCCCGAGCAGGCCAAAACCCCATGGGCCTACGACCCGCACCTGGACCCGGCGCTGCAGTTCGACTCTGCCCGCGCCGGTGCGGAAAAGCTGATTGAAGACGCCCTGGCCAGTGACGACCCCGCAGCAATGCGCCACGCCCTGGAAGAACTGCGCCGCATGAGCGCGCCCTACCTGCAATGGACGGGCAAGGCCGAGCGCACTAGCTTCGAGGTGGACACGGTGAGCCTGCATGTGCACGAGCGCATTGATGCCATGAGCATCCTATCGGCGGTGAGCAAACGCCAAAGCAAAAAGGACCGCAAATCCAGCATGGCCGGTTTCCAGCCGGGCCTGTTTGAAGCGCCGTTCGAGAGCCTGCCCCTGCGCGCGGCAGTGGACTTCTACAAACACGACCGGGGCTGGGCCAATCGGCTGGTCGCGGGCGACAGCCTGCTGGTGATGAACAGCCTGCTGCAAAAAGAAGGCATGGCCGGGCAGGTGCAGATGATCTACATCGACCCGCCCTATGGCATCAAGTACGGCAGCAACTTTCAGCCGTTCATCAACAAGCGCGACGTGAAAGACCGCAGCGATGCCGACCTGACCCAAGAGCCCGAAATGATCAAGGCGTTTCGCGACACTTGGGAGTTGGGTATTCACTCGTACTTGACGTATCTGCGGGATCGGCTGCTGCTGGCGAAGGATTTATTGAGCGAGACAGGCAGCGTGTTTGTGCAGATTTCGGATGAGAACGAACACCTCGTCAGGAACCTATTGGACGAGTTAGTTGGGCCGCAAAACTACATTGCCACCGTCAAATTCCGAAAGTCCACTGCCACCACTTCGGCGCTATTGCCGACCACAAGCGATCTAATTGTTTGGTATGCGAAGAACAAAAGCGAAGTGAAGTATCGCCAATTATTCTGGGATAAATCAAGCGATCTCGCCAGCTACAACCTCGCCGAAGACCGGGCCACTGGCAAAGCGAGGAAGCTGACAAAATCCGAAATACAAGATTGGTCATCGCTTAAAGGTTGGTCGATATTCTCAGCTCAAAACCTACGGTCGCAAGGTGTTCGTCTGAACACAACTGGTAGTTTTGAGCACCAAGGGGTCAGCCACTATTCGGGTGACAACCACAACTGGAAGACGCACATGGAGGGGTTGCAGCGTCTATCTCGCACCAACCGCCTCGCCACTTCCGGTGGTCTTCCAAACTACAAGCGCTATGTTGAGGACTTTCCGGTGTATCCAATCACCGACGAATGGGAGGACACCGCAATTGCAGGATTCTCAGGGCAAGACAAGGTTTACGTTGTCCAAACAGCGGAACGAGTGATCGAGCGCTGCATCCTCATGACCACCGACCCCGGCGACCTCGTACTTGACCCTACATGCGGTAGCGGAACCACCGCTTATGTCGCCGAAAAGTGGGGCCGTCGCTGGATCACATGCGACACCTCACGCGTGGCGGTCACCCTGGCCAAGCAGCGGCTGATGACCGCCAGCTACGACTACTTTGCCTTGCGTTACCCGCACGAAGGGCTCAAAGGTGGTTTCATTTACAAAACCGTGCCACACGTCATGTTGCGGAGCATTGCCAACAACCCCGAAATTGACGCCATCTACGAGCGGCTGCACCCCGGTATTGACGCTGCGCTGGCTGAGTTGAATGCCGGTCTGGCGGTCGAGCCACCTGCAAACGCCTTCATCGTGACCGAAGGTGCACGCAAGGGGCAGAAGCTGGCCTTGGGGGAAAAAGGCGTGGCGCTGCTGGAATGGGAAGTGCCATTTGATTACCCAGCCGACTGGAACCCAGAGGCACAGCCACTATTTGCAGCCTTCCACAGCGCCCGCCAGAAGATGCAGGCCGAGATGGACCGCTCCATTGCCGCACAGGCAGACAACGAAACCCTGTACGACCAACCCGAGAAGACCAAGAACAAGCTGCGCATCACAGGTCCGTTTACCGTGGAGGCCGTTCCCTTTCCAACAGTGCTCTCATTACAGGAGCATGCTACGCACGTTCCACAGGGGCCAGAGGCCAATTTGGCAAGCAATTCTGCGTTGGCCGATATGTCCGTGGCACGCAGCGGCAACACCAGCCGCCAGCACACCTGGCGCGACGAGTTGCTGAAAGCGGGTATTCGCGGCAAGGGTGGCCAGATGCTGAAATTTGCCGAGTTGGAAGTGTTGCCCGGCACCACCTGCCTTCACGCGAGTGGCCACCTGGACACTGGCGAACGGGTTGTCATCAGCTTCGGCCCCGAGCATGGTGCGCTGGAGCAACGCCAGGTGGAGCACGCCTTGGGCGAAGCGGCTGACCTGTTCCCTCGGCCCAAAATGATTGTTTTTTGCGCCTTTGCCTTTGACCCCGAAGCGGCCAAAGACATTGATGCACTCAAAGGCATCACCGCGCTCAAGGCGCAAATGAACACCGACCTGCTGACGGAAGACCTGAAGAAGGCCAGCTCCAAGTCCACCACCAACCAGAGCTTCTGGCTGATGGGCCAGCCCGATGTGCATTTGACTGCACTGCCCGATGGCCTGTGGCAGGTGGAGGTGAATGGCTTTGACTACTTTGACACCGCCAAAGGTGAGCTGGTGTCGGGCGGCAAGACCAAGATTGCGGCATGGAGCTTGGACACCGATTACGACGGGCGCAGCCTGTTCCCGCATCAGTTCTTCTTCCCGATGGCGGGCAAGGACGAAGGCTGGATGAAGTTGAAGAAAGACATTCGCGCCGAGCTGGACGAAGACCTGCTCAAGCACTTTGTTGGCTCCGTGTCGCTGCCGTTTGAGGCTGGGGCTAACGCCACGGTGGCCATCAAAATTGTGGATGACCGGGGCATTGAGTCGCTCAAGGTGATGAAGCTGGTGGCTGCCACCGCTGCGGTTTGAAGGGGCGCGTGATGGCTGCCCCCACCTCCCTCATCATCAATTCGGCTTTTGTTGAGCCGCAACAGCATTGGGCTGAGAACACCGACCGCACCCTGCGCCTGGAGCCTAAGCGCCGCGCTGCGGGCTACGAGATCATCGACACCCGTGAGAACACGCGCCGTCAGGTTTCTATTCCCCTTGTGGACGACATTCGCCAGCGCGTGGGCCAGTGGCGGGATGCCGGTTGGCCGGGTGTGACCGCCGTGACGCTGGAGTTGCTGACCCACTGGTGGGACCTGGACAAGGTGTCGCGCCGACAGTACCCGTTTTACTTCTGCCAGCTTGAAGCCATTGAAACCCTGATCTGGACGCTGGAGGCGCAGCCCGAGTACCGCCAGGGCATCAACGTGCAAGGCGACGGCGGTGCGTTTGAGCGGCTGTGCAACAAGATGGCCACCGGCAGCGGCAAGACCACGGTGATGGCGATGATCATCACCTGGCAGGTACTCAATGCGCTGACCTATCCCAAGTCACCGCGCAAGTATTCCAGCGCCATCTTCCTGGTGGCACCGGGCCTAACCGTCAAATCCCGCCTTCAAGTGCTGATGCCGGGTCACACTGAAAACTATTACGACAGCTTTGAGCTGTGCCCGTCAGAGGTCATGCGCCAGAAGCTGAACCGGGCCGAGGTGTTGATTGAGAACTGGCACACATTGATGCCGCTCAAGCAACAGGATCGGTCGGTTGTCAAGAAGGGCAAGGAAGGTGACGAGGCCTTTACCAAGCGGGTGCTGGGTAAGCTGGCCACCTACAAAGACCTGGTCGTGATCAACGACGAAGCGCACCATGCCTACCGCACGCCTGCCGACTTCAAGATGAGCAAAGCTGAAGCCGAGGCGCTTGGTTTTGATGAAGACGAGGCCACGCGCTGGGTGGAGGGGCTGGACCGCCTGCACAAGACCCGGCGCATTACCCGCTGCTATGACTTGTCGGCCACGCCCTTTGCCCCGACCGGGCGCACCAATACCGAAGCCGGTTTGTTTAGCTGGGTGGTGTCTGACTTTGGCCTGAACGACGCCATTGAAGCCGGGTTGGTCAAGACTCCGCGCGTGGTGGTGCGTGACGATGCCCTGCCCAATGCGCAGACCCTGCGCCCCAAGCTGTACCACCTGTACCGCGAGCCCGAGGTGGCCGAAGACCTGAACCGCAAGGCCGAAGCCCATGCAGCCCTGCCCGCGCTGGTGCAGCAGGCGTACACCCTGCTGGGTGCCGACTGGCGCGCCACTGCGGCTGAGTGGGCAGCATTGGGGCATTTGTCGCCGCCAGTGATGCTGACGGTATGCAACCGCACCGAGACGGCTGCACGGGTTGAGTTTCACTTCAACACTGGCAAGTCAATATGGCCAGAGTTGCATGCTCCCGCAAAGACTTTTCGTGTCGATTCAAAGGTCCTTGAGAAGGCTGAGATTGGAGAAAAATCATCTACGGAAAGTCTTTTTAAGTCAAAGCTGGCCGTTTTGGTCAAGGCACTCAGGTTGCCATCAGAAACACAAAGTAAGGTAGCTGACGAAAAGAAAGATGGCAGCAAGTTAGCTCTGCTAGCTACCCACTTGGGAATTGGCCCGAACGAGATTGAGCGATTAGCAACACTGCCTGTTGACGTTCAACTCGCTGAACTTATCGAGCGCGCAGAGATACCGGTCGAGGCACGAACCTACCTGAAACATGCAAGTGACTATGTGGATCGCCTTCGAGAAATTGTGAAAGGGGCTTCTTTGGGGCATGCCAAAGAGGAACAATTGCTCGCGTTGGACAAAGAGGACCTATTACGCAATATTGTTGACACGGTAGGCAAGCGGGGTGAAGCCGGACAATGTCTGCAAAACGTGGTTTCCGTGGCGATGCTCTCCGAAGGCTGGGATGCCAAGAACGTCACCCACATCATGGGTTTGCGTGCGTTTACCAGCCAGCTTTTGTGCGAGCAAGTAATTGGCCGGGGCTTGCGACGGGTGGCCTACGACAAGGATGAGAACGGGCTGTACCTGCCTGAGTTCGTCAACGTGTTTGGTGTGCCGTTGTCCATTGCCATGCAGCCTGGCGGCGATGGTCCAGCCCCGCCACCGCCAAAGCCCAGTACCCAGATTGAATCGTTAAGCACTCGCAACGTGTTCGAGATCAAGTGGCCCAACATCTTGCGCGTGGACCAGGTGGTGCGTCCGCAACTGGTGGTGGAATGGAGCAAGGTGGGCGTGCTCAAAATCGATCCGGCCACGGTAGCCCTGCACGCCGACATTGCGCCTGCCTTGGGTGGTGCCGCAGACTGGAGCCAGGTGGTGACGATTGACCTGGAAAAGCTGCCCGAAGAATTCCGCCTGCAACGGCTGGTGTTCAAGGCAGCGCAACGGGCGTTTGAGTTGCTGCAAGAGCAGTTCAAAGGGCAGCGTGAATACCTGCTATTTCAACTGGTGCGGCTGGTGGAAGAGTTTTTGGCATCGAACAAGATCAACATACCGTCGCTGTTCCACCAAGACCCGTTGCGCAAACGAATTTTGTATTCGCTGCACATTGACCTGATCACGCAGCACCTGATGAAGTACGTGATTGAGCAAAACACGCTCAAGCTGGAACCAGTGTTTGATGGTGAGCGCCCCATTGGCAGCACCCGCGATATGCGCACCTGGTACACCACCCGCATTGCCGAACCCACGCAACGCTGCCAGGTCAGCCACATCGTGGTGGACAGTGGTTGGGAGAAGTACGCAGCCAACGTGGTCGAGGCCCACCCCAAGGTGGCAGCCTGGGTCAAGAACGATCACCTGGGGTTCCACATTCTGTACTTGTGGAATGGCTCGAAGCGCAAATACATCCCCGACTTTTTGGTGCGCTATGAGTCCGGCAAAACGCTGGCGCTGGAGATCAAGGGCGTGGATTCACCACAAGACCAGGCCAAGCGTGCCGCTCTGGCGCAATGGGTGGAGGCGGTGAACGCACATGGCGGTTTTGGCACCTGGGCGTGGGATGTAGTGGTGGGGGATGCGGCGGGGATGCAGGATGTGCTGGAGAAGCATGGGAGCTGATTCGCGCAGAGGGCTGGTGTTCGGCCTGAAATGATCAGGTTTTGATCATTGAAGGTAGCGAGTTCATAGAATATTTGGAGTAGTGTTTACATGCACGACATTGCAATGCAGGAGATGACGCCAGACTTCTTGAAGTGTTGGCAGGCAGCGGGTGATCATATTGACAAGCAGGTTCAAGGCGGCATGAAGTCATGGTTGCGAGCGCAACCGTCCCCACCCTTTCTTGAGCACCTTTCGTTTCGACTTGGTAACCAGGTGTTCTTTGTGCGGGTTGAAGATGCTGACGGACGTATTGATGGTCCGGGGAGCTTGCGCGGTCTGCTGATGATCGCGGATGGTTGCAACGGGCGCGCCTGCGTCATGCCGATGAAGAAGAAGTTTCTGGGCGGTGGCTGGGTTGCAGCGCACAACGGCTGGGGACTTGTGGATGCCAAGACAGGCGAACTCGTTGACCCGGCGCATTTGGTTACTGAGGAAAAGATCGAAATGACCAAATGGGAATTGCAGGACTTTGCAGTGCAGGTTGTTAGAACACAACTTGAAAAGGAAGGCTTCCAGCTCATGTCGTGGCAAGGCAATCCAGACGTTGATCCGGCAATCTGGTTTGTTGGTGGAAGTGCGGGACCAGAATGGGTTGTCGTGCGGGCTATACGGTATCCAGAGAATGAGGCGATAAGGCCTGAAAACTGGTCGAACATCGCCGATAGTTGCGCCCGCCAAAGCGAGTTCGGCCACTTTGCACAGGTTGCCTTTGCCAGCACTGATCAGCCATTCCAATCGGCAGATGAAACGCCGGTGCCGTTATGGCGAGGGCACGGCGTACATGTGCGGTACAACGGGCTGGAACGCGGCCTGTAGCACAACACCATGACACTAAAAACGGGTGACCAGCTTGACCACAAGTATTGGCTGCTGCACACCCTGGGCCAAGGCGGCTTTGGCGAGGTGTGGCTGGCGCGGGACACGGTGCTGGGCGATCACCATGTCGCTATCAAATTTCTGACCGCTGCCAACCCTGACAAGGACAAGGAATTTCTGGTGGAGATGCGGGCGCTGGCCGGGTTGAACCTGCCGGGCATCGTCACCTTCCACCACCATTTCAGGCATCAAAAGCAGCTTGCGCTGGTCATGGAACATTGCGCCGGTGGCAGCCTGGCGCAGCGACTACGGGACAAGCAAGCGGTGGACGCGCAGGTGTGGGTCAACCAGGTGGTGCAGTGGATGCTACAGCTTTGCGACACGCTGGGAGCGATGCATGCGCGGGGCTTGGTACACCACGACATCAAGCCGCCCAACATCTTGCTGCGCGATGGCATGGCCGTGATTGCAGACTTTGGCATTGTGAACACCACCGGCGGCACCGTGATCTACAGTTCGCCCGGCAAAGGCTTGGGGCTGGCCCGCCGTGACGATGCACGGGAGGACATCTATGCCGTGGGTGTGACAATGCTGGAGTTGTTAAACCGTGGTCACCCATGGAACAAACTGACAGGCGATTTGCTGGAGGCTGCCAAGCGCCAACGCACACTGCCAGCGGGGCTGGACGAGCCAACCTGGTTGATTGAAATTGCGCTGAGGGCGATTCACCCGGATGCGGCACTTCGCTTTCAAACTGCTGCCGATATGGCTGCCGCGCTGCGTGCCCGCAGTGTGCCGGTGAGTGTGGACCGCAACGCCATGAAGGCGCACCGGGCGGTGCTGGCGAGTGAGCAAGCGTTGAAGCGTGGCAATTGGCGCAAAGCAGAAAGTGCTGCGGTGGTGGCGCAGCGCCTAAGCCCCAGTTTGCCCAGTGCAGTACTTTTGGCTGGACGCATCAAGCTGATGCAACACCAAACTGATGCGGCCTATGACATTCTGAAAGACGCAGCACACGGCCCCAGCGGTAACTTGATGGGCCTGGAGTTGGGTTGGTTGTACCTGCAACGTGGCGAACTGCCGATGGCGCTGTCCACCCTGAGCGATGAGGTCACACGCAACCCGTTGAATATTGAGGCCCATTGCCTGCTGCTGGAGTGCTACTGGACGGTCAAGCGGTTCGATGAGATGAAGCGCCTGGTGGAGGTCTTGCGCGCCGAGAAATGCGACAACACCGCGATTGAGAACGCTGGTCTACTGGCACGCCTGGGGCTGCAAGAGCTGGATGCCGCATGGCTGCAAAAACAGTTGGCACGCGATAAGGGCAGCCCTTTTTCAATCTACAACGCTCAGGTTGCCTTGGCTGGGCCGCAAGCGTTGGGCGGGTGGGATAGCTTGTTGGAAAAGCTGGTGTTTCAGGACTACCGCTTTGGATTGCCCGCCGCCCTTAAATCCACGAACACGGTGATGATTGAATACCGGGGTAACAAGATAACGTTCGCCGACAAGCTGATCTCCATTGGCAAACTGGCGGCGAATAGCTTGCCGATAGACGCACCGTCCGCCAGTCGGCGGCACGCGGTGATCGTGAATATGGGCAACGAGGTCTGGCTGCACGACTTGCGCAGCACGGTTGGCACCTGGGTCGATGGCGTGCAGGTTCACGCCAAGCAAGCATTGCTGGGGGTGCACGATGTGAAAATCGGAAACGCACCGCTGCGAGTGTGGTCACGGCATGATTTGATTGCCTGAGCGGACACACTTGAGCAGATCGCTCTTTGTAAATGAACCGGCGTCGGAATACACTTTGACTGATGGACGCGAACTACCCCGTTAGTACAGAGCAGATTGGGAAGCCTGATCCGCTGGCGCCGGACTACGTGGGGACGTACAGTCCACCTGCGTGCTACAAAATGGCCGCCATTGACGAACTGTCCTCTGGCGCGTTGTCGGTGACGGCATTCTTGTTGAATTGAATCGCTACTTAATTGATAGCTGCTTACGCACTGTTTACGAGGGCTAGAGGCTTAAAAGTCTTATAAACAGGCAGGCTTTTGTATGAGTTCGAACCCGCTGACAACGGCCCATCGTATTCAACTACTTTGACGGTGTTTGCGCCTCAATAGCGCCACCTTCAACGAGCTTACGTTCGTAGCTATCACGATCCAGCGGGCATTCAATCAACAGGTCAAAGTTCTGACGGCTCAACTTGCATTGCCCGGCCATCAGGCCGAGCAGGCTGTCATCAAGTTCTTTGCATCCATGGCTGGTCTTGGTGAACACCCTTGTTTTCTTGCCAGCCTTGGTGAAGTAATTGAAATAATGGTGGTCGCCTTCTTTGCGTTGAAAGCCTTTTTTCGTCAGGCTCTTTTCCACGTCACCGGGCTTACGCACCATGGGCAACCTCACTGAACACGGCCAGCAAGGCTTGTTTCATTTTGATGGCCATGCCATCGAGTTCATCATCTTCAGCAAGGGCATATTCTTGCCAGAGCATCCCGATTTGTTCGTTCAATTCGCTGACCAGCGCATCGCGCGTGCGGGCAAATGCGTCGATGCCCAATTCAGCGTGCGTGACGCAAATGAGTTGCTTTGTCTCGTCGGTGGCGGGCTCCAGGCTGATGCTCTGTTTGGCCTTGAGTACCAATTTGCCGACCTTGACCGTGTCGACCAATAGGGGTGACAAGTCGAGTTCCCTGATGTCATTGACATTGGTGATCTTCCTTGGCGCGCCTGCATCATCCAGAACCATCAGGCCGGTTACCTGGATCAAGTCGCGCCGATTCTCAATCAGCAAGTCCTCGACGGCATCGTCATAGACGCAGTCCATCTCACGCTTGGTAGGCGGGTAAAAGATGGTGACGATCCGATTGGTAAAGTTGATGTTGGTGAGGGTGCCGGTCACAACCTGGGATTCGGCCTGTTCATCAGCGGGAACGATGGCCGCCCTGATAGTGGCATCACTGTCGGTGTTGAGTTCACCGAATTCGGTATTTCCAGCGTCCCACAATTTCAACGACCATTTGGCATCAGCGCGAGGTGTCATTCCTCGAATTGCCTCCAACAGCCGATGGCGCAGGCTCACATCAGGTATCGCCTTATTGATGGCCTCAGAATCCCGTTTGGTGATGCCACCGATGACCTTTTTGAACACGTCCATGGCTGCCGTGATGTGTTCTGCCAGCAGGTCATTGCCACCCAGCTCAATGGGAACCGCATAGCAGCCAGGCACAGGCAGACGACACACCAATTGAAAGCGGCTTCGCGTCGTAGCGGAAATGCGCGCGCGTTGTTGAATCGTGCGCCCCTCGACGTGAACCCCGATCAGTTCAAAGCTGCGCTGTGCGCTGGTAAGAATCTGCGCGAGCACTGCGGCTGGAACAGCGTCACCGTATTCGGTGCCGGTTTCAATATGCAGGCTAAACGCAGTTTTCCCGTCGGGGTTGGTCATGAATGGGTTGATCGCTAAGACTGGAATGTAAAAAGTGAAGCACGAAGCCAGAAATTATAGGGATGCTGGAGCACTTTCGGCCTTTATTGGACAGTGTGGGCGCTTTCAAGTCAAATAAATGTGAGCGTCTACCGATGGAACCAGCAATTCAAAGCCAGTGCTTCGCAAGTGTCAGCCAGTGCGCTGGAGCGCAGATATTGATTGACACGGCTCGCTTGCGCATCGTGCTGGAATCCCCGTGGCGAGCAGCGCAGTCGTGCCGGTCACCCTGCCCGCAGGAGGGCGCACAGCGCCAACGGCAGGGCCACCGACACCACTGCTTACCGGTGTTCGACGGTCTGTATCTTCAGTCAGTTGGCAAGGCGGAGTACCGCCCTGCCAAGTCCATTGGCTTCGGCTCGCTATTCGCATCGTGCTGGCTGCGCGATGGCCAGCAGCGTGACCATGCGTCCCCGTGAGTCGCTTCGCTTTGTCACAGAGGCACATCGTCACTTGTCGCCAGTTCGTGAGGCCATTTGTGCCAGTCAGCCGCAAAGGCGGCGTACCGCCCTTGCAGAGTCACACAAAATGAAAGCATGTGCTTCGCAGTAATCAGTCAGAGCGCTGTGGCGCTGGGTGTTGGTCTCGGCTCGCTTGCGCATCGTGGCTGGCTTCCCTGTTCGGAGCGCGTCAGTGTTCGCACGCTACGGCAAAGTTACATAACGCCGCACTGCATAAAGTGCATGGCCAGTCAGTCGCAAGCTCCTTTGTGTCCCCGCACCG
>JBPOIP010000108.1:0-3154 GCA_052034395.1 Pseudomonadota bacterium | reverse complement strand
ATGCGGTAAGCCTGCCAACCTGAGTATCAGAACCCGCCGATACATCCACATAGGCGATATTCGGCGCCCATGAGCAAGTTCGATAATCGCCAGCCAGCGCAATCGTGCCGCTGGGGATAATCCAATTCAAAACCATTGTCGGGCCTGCTAAAAATTCTGCCATTTTTTTCTCCTATTTAGTAATTCTGTTTCTATATAAACCACCGCGCATAAATACTTGCGTGCCTGTGGGTGGGTTTTCGACTGTTTCCAAATCTGATTCGCGGGCAAGCCATGTATTAGTCCAGCCCGTAACATTTGAGAATGGGACAAGATGTAAAGCTGTGTCAATTACAGCGTCAATACTTCCGGCCTGCTTCAAACTGTGTGTAGAATATGCACGAATAAATAAAACAAGGCTCTTTGTTCTGTGCGGGTTATCGTTCAAATCCCCGCCGCCTTGCAGGGAGAATACAACGTAAGGATAAGTCTGCCCTTCGGGTGCTTGCCCGTCGATAATCGCGGGGGCTGTGCCGCCGTTCTTTAGATAGGCAAGGTTAGACGTTAGAGCCGTAACTGTGCCAAGCCTTGACATAATTGCCGCGTTTAATTCTGTCACTTGAATAACTCCGAAAACGCATTAAGAAACTTGTCACGCCACGATTCAACGGCTGGCACTAAAAACGGCTGCGCTGCCATGCGCCCCGTCCCAAACTCCTGCCAAACTCCATACTCTACGCCGTCACTAACAACAAAAGTCATATCACCTTCCATGTGACTTTCAGATAATATCGAGTTACGCAACGCGCTTGTGTCCACTGGCGCACGCCGAGCGGCTTCGCTAGTTATCGCCAGGCCGTATTTATTCACTCTTGCTGAGGCTTTCGGGCGCATCTCTGCGGTTATCTTGTCCAGTACGGACGTGTCAAGATAAACAACCTCACCAACAAAAGCGGGACGGCCTGCCATTACATGCGCTCCAATTCAACACGGACAACCGCTTTCCACGACTGACCGAGGTTGATACTCTTTACTGCATAATCCGCGCCTGAGTGTTCAATGATGTAATCGGCTTGTAGTGTTGTGTCATAGGGCAAAGACATCACGTATGAGATATAAGGCTGGATTGCTCCGCCTGTCACCTGCTCCCGGCCTGATACAACGTCAAGGCGACAAATGGAAGTGCCAACCGTGCCGCGTGTTTGGGTAACACCGCCTTCACCGTCTGGGGTGTTAGTAATGGATACAAGATTACACGAGTCAGGCATAAGCCGTTCCGTGCTGTTTCTCATATATTCAAGATCGGCGGCACTTAGCATATTTTCCAACGCTCCAGACTGTGTATCTTCATCAGACTCGGACGTTTGCCCGATTGCATATTGACCAATAGCACTAAACACATTAAGCGACCCTCTCAACTACCATAACAACGCCAGCCAGTAATTCAGTTACCGCCGTTGTTTCACTTCTAAAACGTAATTGACAAGTACCTGTATTTGCACCTGTCACTAGCAGTGCGTTGGTATTAAATGGCACGTCAAGCGGTCCCGCTGGAACGCCCGTTGTCACGCCTTGCGAAGTGTCATCGGCAATTGAAGATTGCCCCGCAACGGTAGCAGTAGTGAGCGTGTGAATTGTTAGCGTGTCAATTGCGGTAACAGCCGAGGACAAATCGAACTGAACACCAATACCCGTTGTCGCTGCGGTTGAGTTGATTCTGCCCATGACCCAAATTCGGTACACTGCGGAGGCGACATAATTAAATACCGCGCCGGATACGCTTACGGGGGTTGTGTTCGCGCCTGTGGTTGTAACGCCTGAGCTTTTCGAGTAATGAATAATGTGAGTATGCAGCGTTGTCGCGCCGCCGTCTGTCAAATCCGTTGCGTTTGCGTCTGAAATGTTGTTAGCTTCCGCGCCAGCTTCGATCCCGTCTAGTTTCGCCTTGTCGCCTGTTGCAAATGAGGCCGCCTCACTCGCAAGGAATACAGGGTCGGTTTCTGTCGTGCTTGTAATGTCTTCGGCTAATACCGTTATAAATACTTCTGCCAACCCTGATAAAAACAACTTCGCGCCGCCATCATTGGAGGCTAATACATTGCGCGTCAATGTTCCGCTGTTGTAAACACCGCGCCCGACTTCGCTGTAATTCCCGTCCTTAATGCCATACGATACTGTACCGCCGTTTGGTACGTTTGCTTGTGCAAACGTCAGGAAGCCAGTCACCGCCGCGCCAAGAGTAAGATTATCTTGGCCGGTTGTGTTTGTATAGCATCTGACTAGGTTATACAAAGCCATTACATGTCGCTCCGATACCGTTCGATGACGTTGATACTGTCGCCGCTTATCCCCTCAAAGAATTTCACCATATCAATAGCATGGGTATAGACTTGCGAGCGGCTAATGGTGTGGTTGTCGGTACTGAAATCAAAAGAGGTGGGTGCATAATGCGCGGCTTTTCTGCGCCACACATCAGCAGCGGCGGCGTTTATGTCATAACTTCGGCCTGTCAGGTAGTAAATCGTTCCTGCCTGATTTGCGCCAAAGGTAAACACACCGCGCCGATAATCCGCGCTCCATAGTGACGTACCAGCCGTTGCGCCTGTGCTATTCTGCAAGTACAGAACGGACGTGCCGCCGCTTGTCGCTTCAAAGTATCCATGCTCCGAGCGGTATTCGTAATACTCAAGCGTGCCGCCTTGTACGGTGTCTGGAATTGGCTGCAATAGAGAAAAGCGCAAGTCTTTACGGTGTAAATCCAAGATGTCTTGAAGCGCATCATCCTGCCAATACGAGGTTGTGCCAAGCGTATATTCCGCCGTGCCTGCTTCCGTAAGGCTTCGCAACTCTTCAATTATCGCGCCCATTCCAGTTCTTGCCATTGTTACCTCGCACCCTCGCGGGCTTCTAACTGTTTTAGAGTGTGTTGCATATCTTCAAATCGTTTCTTATAATCGCCGTCACCGTGAAAACCTAAAACCACCGCATCGGGAACCATTGAATAATTTATAGTTGCGTTCCATCTGTCTGATATGGTTTGCACTACATTGCTTTTCATTGCCAGCGTATTGAATACGCCTTGTTCAAACCAGCCATCACCGATTCCAGGATAGCCAGCCAGCCATGTATCAATAAAGTCTTTTACGTCTGGATTGTTTGCCACATAAAGCACGCC
>JBPOIP010000186.1:0-4460 GCA_052034395.1 Pseudomonadota bacterium | reverse complement strand
GCGCGAAAGGCAAGGTGCAGCACAATCCAGGCATATGCCGCATGCAGCACCCAGACCAGTGGCGTATTCAAGGTCTTCCACGGCTGCCACATCCACAAACGGATCAGATGCGCCAGCGTGGCTAACGCCGCCAGCAAAGCAAGCCAGATACCCGCGACTTGTGCTGCATCAGCAACCAGGAGCAACAGAACAAGACCCAGTGCAAGCCTTTCAACCCAAGGGTGTCGAACCGCCTTTGCACCGGGGATTGCGTTGTTGGTAAACATCGGAATCACCCTTCCACCCATCACGCTGAGCACAAACAGCATCACATCCATTGCCAGCGCGATACCCGCCCAACCCGGCACGCTCAAGACGCCCAGCGCGTTCAGGTGAACCCCAAGTTGGGCAAGCGCCATCAGCAAGAGAATTGCCACAAAAAAGTAGTTGCGCCGGTTGCGTGCCTTGTATAGCGGAACGCCTAACGCAAAGGCAACTGCCACCGGGAATGCCACATTCACCAGAGCTGCCAGCCAACTCCACGGAAGGTGCACCAGGACCCGCCCAGCTATCCACAAGGCGGCCAATGCGGCCAGGTGGGTGCCCTTGGGCGTGGGTTGTCCGGACCAGTTTTGCCCTGCAGTCAGCAAAAAACCTGTCATCACGGCCAGGGTGAACCCGAACAGCATTTCGTGGGCGTGCCAAATGGGGCCTTGCAAATGGGCATATGGCAAAAGGCCGCTGAACTGCAAAGACCAGAGCAGTACAGAAAGTGAGGCAAAGCTGCTGGCAAGCAGGTAAAAGGGACGAAAACCAAGATCCCACAGCGCAAAGCGCGATTGACCGGGCTTAAGTGGATTCTCTATCTGAATGAGTATGGCCATATCGACGAAAGGCTGAGCGGGCAAATGGGCTGCCTATGGCAGAACATAGAAAGTTGATTTCTCGTGCCGGACTTCACTACGTCCATCTGTGGTGGTTTGCACTTCAAACACAATCGGTAGCGTTTTGCCACGATAGGCTGCCGCAGCCTCGGGCGCCAGAGTCAGGCGTACGGGCAGCGACGCGATTGCGACAGATTGCACCGCCAATTGCGCGTCGGAAGAAATGCGCAGGCCCGCTAGCCCGCTCACACTGACGCTATAGCGCTGAGCCTGTTCAAGCCCGTTCATGATCTGCAGGCGATAGACATTTTCGATGTCGCCCTGACCGACCTCACGTGCCAGTGAGCCACGGTCTTTGATGACGTCGACTGAAAAACTCTTGCGCGTTGTCAGGTTGTAGGCGAACGCAGTGCACACCAACATAAGCAATGCACCATAGATCCAGACCCGAGGCCGACTGATGCGCCTGATGATCTGGCGCGCACCATGCTGCTGCTCCATTCCATTGCCCGACGTATAGCGGATCAGACCCGTGGGATAGTCCATCTTCTGCATCACCTGATCGCAGACATCGATGCACGCAGCGCAGGCGATGCACTCGTTCTGCAGCCCCTTGCGGATATCGATGCCCGTCGGACAGACCTGTACGCACAGGGTGCAATCAATACAGTGACCCAGCCCAAGTGCTGCCGGGTCGGCACCGCGCGGGCGTGAGCCGCGGCCCTCTCCGCGTTGTTCGTCGTAAGCGATCACCATGGAGTCCATGTCAATCAACGCACTCTGAAAGCGTGCGTAGGGACACATGTGTTTGCAGATCTGCTCCCGCAGGAAGCCGGCGTTGCCGTACGTGGCGAGACTATAAAAGAGTATCCAGAACCATTCCCAGGGTGAGAATGCAAAGCGAAGCAACTCAGACAGCAAACCCTGGATCGATGAAAAATACCCTACAAACGTCAGTCCGGTAACCAATGCAATGGCTATCCACACCAATTGCTTGCTTCCCTTGCGCACCACCTTTTGTATGTCCCAAGGCGCAGCATCCAAGCGCATGCGTGCCTGTCGATCCCCTTCTGTGCGGCGCTCCACCCAGAGGAATATCTCTGTATAGACCGTTTGTGGGCAGGCGTAGCCGCACCAAAGTCGCCCGGCAACCGCAGTGAAGAAAAAGAGTGCCAGCGCGGCAACGATGAGCAATACCGCCAGATAGATGAAATCCTGCGGATGCAAAACCAGCCCAAAGACATAAAAGCGCCGTTCGGCAAGATCGAACAGCACGGCCTGTCTGTCATTCCATTGCAACCAGGGAAGACCGTAAAACACGAGTTGAGTCACCCACACCATGACCCAACGCAGGCGCGCAAATCGCCCGCTTACGGAGCGCGGATATACCTTGGCGGCCGTCTCCTCCAACAAGAGCTCGGGAAGTTCGGTCACTCCCGGTTGAACGGGCTGTATAGGAATGACTTTGCGGGATACCAAGTTTTTGCTCATCGTGAATCAGCCCGTAGTCCTGCGGGCCCTAACCGCACGCGCCACAGCATGCCGATTTGAGGGGTGCTGGTGCGGGCGCTTCAAACTGGTCAAACAGTATGTTGTTTTCCAGGTGAATGTGATTGATCAGGTCGTCGTGGAATTGGGCAATCCCGGCATAGAGCGCACGCCAGGTATTGCAGGCACCGTGCGGTGGGTTGGCGTTATTGCTAAGAGCCATCAGCTTTTCAAGCATGGCGCCATGCTGTGTGTGCTCTGCGCGCAGCATGCCCATAGGTTCCATCACCAATGGGCCTCCACCGGCTTTGAGCACGGGAAACAGAATGTTCTCTTCCTTCATCATGTGGGAAAGCAAGTCCTGCTCGGCATCCTCCAATACAGCGGCCAAACCGTTTGGGACTTGCGGGTTGTCGCGATGCACCGCCTCCACCCGCCGCGCCATACGGATCAATTCGGGCAACTGTTCGCGGTGCACCGCGTGGTAGCGCGCCAGGATATGGTCAATCAGGGCACTGGCGCTGGTGTGCTCGAGTGGTGCATCAGTGCGCTGGATGGCCGCCAGTTCACCCATGACCATCTGAACGTCCAAGCCCTTTTCTGATGTCGCCTGGGCCAAACTCACTTGGCCACCACAACAGAAGTCCAGTTTGTGGCGCCGAAAAATGGCAGTGGCTCCGGGCAGTTGAACAGCGATTTGGCCAATGGCTTGGTGGACATCGAGCACATAGGTCTCAGTAGGGGGGCTTTGAAGACGGACATTCATGAATCGGATCCTTTAAACATTCATATGGCGTGCATGTATTCTATACGATATCATTCATTTAAAATGAACCTTTATGAAACGACTCTGACACCATGCGACTGACCCAATGGACCGACTTCTCGTTGCGCGTGCTGATGTACTGCGCAGAATGCGAGCAACGCGACCTGCCGGTAACGATTACCGAGATTGCAGACAGTCACGCCATTTCGCGCAGTCATCTGACCAAGGTTGTTCACCAATTGGGTGCGCATGGTCTGCTGGAAACTACGCGCGGACGTGGCGGCGGTATGCGTCTGTGCCGACCCGCTGCGCAGATCAATGTCGGTGCGGTGGTGCGCCAGACGGAAACCGACTTCACGATGGTCGAATGTTTTGACGCGCAATCCAACCAGTGCGGCTTAAGTCGCCAGTGCCGCCTCAAAGGGGTACTGCACCAAGCCACCGAGAGCTTCCTGGCAGTACTTGACAGCGTAACCCTGGCGGACTTGATTGCCCCCAGAACAGTTGGTGCGAAATCCGTTGCGCTGGGGATGCCTGCTTCTCGCAATACAAAGGCGTGAAGATCAAGGCAAGTCGCATAACATGGCAATCGACTACACAACCATCAAGCTGTTGCACCAGTCTGCAGTTGCACTCTCCAGTGTGGGTTTTGTTGTGCGTGGCATTGCAAGTTTGCGAGGAGCGCAATGGACGCAGGGTCGGTTGGCAAAGAGCCTGCCGCATGTCGTTGACACCGTTCTGCTCCTATCTGCAGTGACATTGACAGCGATGCTGCGTATCAACCCCGTCCACGCCCCATGGCTCATTGCCAAGATTCTGGGTCTGCTGCTTTACATTGGTCTGGGCATGGTGGCACTGCGACCGAACTTTGGACGCACTACGCGTTCTGCTTCCTTTGTGCTCGCGCTAGTGGTGCTGGCGTGGATTGCATCAGTTGCGATGTCGAAAAATCCCTGGGGGGTATTTCAATTCTGAATTTTGATCTTTCTGACCTTCCAGGCTGGCGAAGTGGATGAGATTGTCGACGGCAACAACCCTATTTCAAATTGCGCTTGCAAGCATCGCGTGCAGCTAGGCCAGGTCAACGTCTATGTGTAGCGTCGAGAGCAAAAATAGAGCCGTGTCCAAGCAAGGCTACCACCGTGCCGATGTAACCAGTTGCGGCCAATACTTTTCCAGCAAAGTCGCTCCGCCCGCCTGTAGAGCTGGCTAGGATTCAGGCAGTGGTGGCCGGTGGCGTCCACCATTTATGGGAGAAGGTGCCTAATAAAGCAGCAAGACAATGCTTGAGGTCACCGTTTATGGGAGAAATTGGAGCAACTGAGCTCAAGTTATCCACAGGG
>JBPOIP010000044.1:0-21523 GCA_052034395.1 Pseudomonadota bacterium | reverse complement strand
TCCCGATATTTTCCGAGTCGCTGGAGGATTCGGCGCCAGCCAACCTGCCGCTGGAGTTGGCCGCCCATTTGCCGACAGCCCAAGCAGCGGCCGCCAGGAACCTTGAGGCAGCCAAGGCGCGATATGGCCCTGAGCTGACCTCTTTGCAGTCGCAACTGCGCCATGCGCAGACACCGGCTGTACCCGTTGGCTCCAAGCTCATCCGGCTGCGCCATATCGCCGGGGAGCGCTCCCGAATATTTGCGTCCAGCGCGGCCTGCGGATCAGGTTGTAATCACTGCTGCCACATTTAGGCAACCGTTCCCAAGAGCGAAGCCAAGTTGATCGCCAAAGCCATTGGGCGTCGTTTGGCAGAACCCGATGAACGCTTGAGCATTGAGACCATTGCTGGTCGAAGGAAGTTCTTTGGTGTGCCATGTTCGTTTCTGGTGGATGGCAAGTGCTCTATCTATGCCCACCGCCCACTGGTGTGCCGAACGCTGGTCAACCTGGACAGCGTCGATACACTGTGCCGGCTGGTGCCGGGAGTCGAAGTGCCGGTGCCCTACCTGCAGGCAGTGGAAATGCAGGGGTATTTTGCGTACCTTACGCAAGACGAGCAGTATGCGGACATCCGGGAGTGGTTTCCACCCGCATGAGTTCCGTGCGCGCGTCCCGAGATCGCTCCGCAAAACGGCAGCGCTCGAGAGTGACCGGGCCTACGCAACTGTGCACGCCCTCTCTCTTGCTATGTCAGGCAGCCCCATTTCAATGGAGAGCCTCGCCCAGCTTGGGCTTAACGCCCATTCTTACGCTTCGCAGCACCGCTTAGACGCAACAATTTGACGGTCCGCTATGGACGGGCCCCACCCGCCCGCTTACCGTCCGGGAACCTTATCCACACTTGTTGTGGAACACCTTGTGGATAACTCCCGCACAAGTCTTCCGGTTGGCTCCAGCATTCGGCTCACAGACGGTGCTCAATTGGCAAGCACCCTGCTCCCTTGCAAAACCGGCCGCCTGTTGTCACGCCAGAACCCTAGCGACGCATATCGCTCACCTATGCGGACAGGGTTGTCATTCGCAACATCCGCTTGGACAACCTGCTCGCCGAGCACCACATTCGTTACGGCAAGACTGGGGGCATCGCCTACCGCCACGTGGCGGACAACCCTGCCTTCATAGGATTTATTCGATGTGGCAGGTTTTCGCACGAATCTTACCGGCAGGCCCTCTGGGGACACGCTGTCTTTACGGCGCACTGTAAGAGCGGAACTTTGACCGATTGGCCCATGAAAACGCTGTTGGGGGAGTGCCCCGAGTTAAACAAATAACTAAAGCGCTTTAGTTATTGGACAGCACCCAAATCCGGGACAGTGCGGGCAGCGGGTTTCTTGGATAGCGGTAAGGACAAAACCCCCCCTTTTTTTGTCACAGCTATTTCGCGAGACTTGCTCCATCCGCAACCCCATTTGGAGTCAGCCCATGTCTAGAGCCCACAAGCCAGATCCGTACAACGGTTTCAAGTGCGACGTTGAACGCCGTCGCGCCCTCAATGTCCGTGAATACCGCATCGCAGTCGTCGCCATCGCACTGGCCATCGCGCATTCGTTTCAGGACTACAAGAAGTTGTTTTTATGGCTCAATGCAACGGTGTTATAACAGCCATGCCCAGGCCGACCGGCGGCCAAAACACGGCGGTAGCAAGATGCTTTGCGCCCGGTCTTGACCGTCGGTGCGTCTTTGCATCTGGCACGGCACGGAGCGCTACGGAGTCGCCTTGTGATCGGCTTGCCCATGTGTGGTGGTGCTTGGGGAATACTTCCAAACAAAATCCACGTACAGACTTGCAAACAAGAATCCAGAAGCCAGGATCAAGACCAGGTAGCGGGACGCTCCCAGTTTCAAAAGGAGCCGGTCGTAATCTTTGTGCAACAGCTCTGCGGCGACGGCACAGGCTACGGCCACTATGGAAAGCAGAACGGATGCGAGAAGCAATGCTGCACCGGTCTTGACATAGGACCCATAGGGTACGCCGATCTCAACAGTGTCCATGACTGCCCAAGCAACGAATACGCCCAAGGCCAGAGAGACCATGTGCTCCGCCGTATGCAGCGACGGAATGATGATCCATTGTCGGATCTTGAGCCCCAAATATGACGGCTCAATGAGCAGTGTGAAACACAACAGCATGAGCACCACGGCAAAGAATGCCACGATCCCGGCGATTGATTCTGGGTAGTGAATGAGCAGCTTCACCGCATCGTCAAAGGCGGAGCCGTGGTCGTGAATCCGCTGAAATCCGGTTGCGAAAACCTTGGCAAGTAGCGTGATGCCGAAGGATGCTGCGGCTAACCGGGGGACGCGCAATATTGCGTCCAGGTAGTTGCTGTGTGTTGGGTGTGGCATGCGAATAGGACAAAAGAAGCTGATTTTGACGCACGTATGTCACCCGTCAGAATGCTGGCACGGGCGACTGGCGGCCACCGCTCGACACGCAATGCGTCACACAATTGCCGTGTTTGCCAGCAATGGGGCCAAGCCGCATAGACAAAACCACCCAATCGACATCACTTACTGATCCGCAGAATCGCCGCTCTGGCCTCCAAAATCACGGGAAGCCACTCCTCTTCCGGCGGCAGGATTCCGCGTGCCACGACTGCTGCATGCAGTGCTCGCATGCTTCGGGTGACATCGATCAGCGCCAGAACAATACCTGTCTGGTATTGCACATCTGCCCTACGGCCCAGCGCGGCTCGACGGACGAATTCGGAGACAGCCATGTTCCGCACGTCAGCAGCTTTGCGAATTTTTTCGTTTTCGCTGGCTGTCAGTCGAACTTCCAGACGAATCGACTTGACCTGTTCCGGGGACTTATTCTTAAACAAAGGTGTCATGCCCCATTCTTTCATGGCCATTCGTGTGTGGCATCGCGATCTTGAAACGGGTCTCGGGGCGAAGCCCTGAGTGGACTGCGACGGGCGCCCAGCGACCTAGCGAACAGGCCCTGAATGTACGTCGTTGTACGTACATCTGGCATCCTGTCCTTGGTGTTGGGTATCCATTTGCGGTAGATTTGGGGTAGATTTGAGGTGAATGTGCGATAAGTTTGCGGCGAACTTGCATCAACTTTTCTCTGGATCGGCAGCAAAATCGGAACGCATTTGCGCCTGATCTGTGGCGGAATTGCTACTGATCCGCAGTGGGTCATCCATGGTGTCAACTTGCGTCCAAGGACCGCACTTCTTGCTTTTCGAACGGGTTTGGGACTTTGGGTGCGTGATCACGGGCACTTGTCTGGAGGACAGCCCATGAGGAATTCCGCAGACAAAGCAGCCATCCAAGACGGAAACGAGCGTCGAAAGCCGACACAGCAAAGAAAACTGCCATGCCAAACCCGCAGCGGCAGTGCAGGCTAGCCAGGCCTTCACGGCTGAAAATGGCTGTACCGGCGGTTGCCGCAGGTAACATTTTCTGAACCATCGCTCTTGCAAATATGTGCAATGCGCGTATTATTTAACCCATGGATAGCCAACATGAATCCAACGCCCAAGCAGGTCAAAGAAGTGCGCGAGGCTGTACAGGCCCATGCGAATCTGGGGATCACGGACGCGCAAGATTGGTGTGCGGCTGCCCTGCACACGTCTCGGCGTTCCTTTCAACAATGGGAAACCGGTGCGCGATCCATGCATCCCGCGTTTTGGGAGCTTTTAAAAATCAAGACTGCGCTCATTGCGCATAAGTCATAGCGAAACAAGGGAGAACCAAATGCAACAGTTGATCTATCGCGAGGTGTACGGGCCGGAGCTGGCATGGAGGATCGAGACCATGGGCACCATGTCGGTGTCGGTCGCGAACCGCTGGCAAATGGGCTGGCCGAAGCGGGTGAAGGAGCTACTGAAAGCCGGAACCTATCTTTTCAGTCTGGAACAACAAGTGGATCGGGAGAAGGACGTGCTGGCAGAGGCAGGAGACATGCAGCATTTGGCACGCCACGAAATTCTGAAGATACACGAGGTGCCGGAAGCACCACCCGTCACGGAATAGCCGTGCTCCTGTTTCTCGACTTCGACGGTGTTTTGCACCCGGACTCCGCCTATTTGGTGAGGGGCCGTCCGACGTTGAGGGGCGAGGGGAAACTTTTCATGTGGGCGCCGCTATTGGTGGACGTGCTGGCCGACTTCCCGGAGGTGCAAATTGTCCTGTCCACCAGTTGGGCACGCCAGCTGTCGTTTAGCCGTGCCCGACACTGGTTGCCTCCAGCTTTGCGCCCCCGTGTCATCGGTGCTACGTGGCACACCCGAATGTCGCTCAGGCATGAAGAAGGCCGAGGTGTTGCCACCTGGTGGGATGGTGCCACCCGGTACGAGCAGATCAAGCGCTACGCCAGCCGCACCGGGCGGTCTGATTGGGTTGCCATTGACGACCAGCCCGAAGGCTGGGCTGCCGACGATTTGGAAAAATTGGTGCATACCAATGGCGAGACAGGGCTGTCGGAGGCGCACGCCTTGGCGCTTCTGGTTGACCGTTTGAACAATCTTCGAAAGCTTGAAGCATGATCGTGTTTTTGGACACGGAATTTACCGATCTGCTGCAGCCGCAATTGCTCAGTATCGGCATGGCCTCGATGCCCAGCCGGTCGTTCTATGCTGAGCTGGATCTGGGCAGCGCAGCGGGCAAGTCCCGCGCAAAGGCGTCTACGGACTTTGTGCGTAACGGTGGTGTCTTGGAGCAATGGGGCCTGATACCGGGATCGTGTGGTACCGAGTGGGAAATGGGTCGCCGCGCCGGCGAGTGGCTACTTGGGCTCGCGGCTGAGGCGGACGCAAAAGTCGAAGTGGCATTCGACTACAGCACGGACTTTGAATTGTTGGAGTGCGCCATCCGGGAGTCGGGGCTTTGGGACCAGGTGCGGGAAGTTCTACTTCCCGTCAATGTCAACTCAATCACCGGCACCATCACCGGAGAACTTGCCGCAGAGAGTTTTTATGAAAGGCTCGCAGAGCAGGGGCAATGGGGCATCAAACGCCACCATGCGCTGGCTGATGCTCTGGCGCTGCAGGAGGCCTACATTGCCGTCAAAGCGGAGGCCCGGCGGAAGGCGGCTTGATCATGCTGGTTTTTCTGGACACTGAATTCACCACGTTTGCCTATGCGGATCTCATCAGCGTGGGACTCGTAAGCGAGGATGGCCAAGAGTTTTACGCCGAGCGTACCGACTACAACCGCAAGGATTGCACAGACTTCGTGCGAGTTACCGTTCAACCCCTGCTGGGCCGTGTGCCGGGTGCTGCCTGCAACCGCAAGCAATTGACTGACCGTGTTCGCGACTGGTTCCAGCAGTTGCCAGAACCCGCGACCGTCATTTACGACTACGCGGGAGATTATGATTTGTTGACGAAGATTGTCTTGGGCCACCCCACGGATGACTTGGAGCCGCCAGCCAACTTCGGGGAAGAAATCGAGCTGGCTAGGACCACGACCAATCACCCGGTATTTGAAAGCGCCGCGACCGCGACATTTAGCGACCGGTGGCCCCCGCACCATGCGCTGGCCGACGCGCGGGCGCTCATGGCCGGCTACCGCGCCTGGCGCACGTTTATGGAACCCATCTGGAGAATCGAATGACGATGGCACATGAGAGAACCACGGCGCTGGTTAACGCGGTGGAGTTCTTGCGGGAGTTGCGCTACGCTTCCGACACGCCAGTCGGCATGCGCGAGAAACTGATCGGAATTCTTCGCCATTTGCCGGAGGCCAGCGCGATTGAATTGGAAGCGAAGCGCCAATTCCACGACCGGGAAAAAACAGCCTGGCTGCTGCCGACGGATTTTTACCAGCGGCCGCACAGCGCACCTGTGTTAGAACCACAACATGAGTTACCCAGACGTTGAGTTTCAACAGCACCGTGAGGCAATGCAGGTCATTGGGGACGCAATACGTGCAACGCCCAACGGTTCTCGCCGTCTAGGCGACTTGCTCACTCAGGAACAAATTGACCGCTTGTCTCTTGGAATGGATGGCATTCAAACAGATGCCGACTATCGCATGGCACTGAGGACCATCGCGTTAATCCTGGGCGCGCTCCCCGCTCAGGGCTCTGCCGTCGCGGAACACCTGCAAGCACTCATTAGTCTGGTGCAGGCTTATGAGGCCATCCACTACGCTGGGTACGGGGCAACCAGCGCTGACATCTGACAGCTGGCGGTACTCAAAGAGTTCCGCTAAATCCACAAGCGCCTTGTTAAGGCCAAGAAGCACGTTGCAAAGGAGAAGCCAGGTGCAGCATCTTGCAAGTCCCAGTGCGAACAGAACCAAGGCGCCCAAGTGCTGAGGTACGGCAAGCGATAAGGGCTTAAATCCAGCCGGATTGTGGCGGCAGATGCAAAGCAAGGAATTCCCTCAGCTTTTATTTCCCCCCGTGATCAATCGCGGCATTGTCTTTGGTCGAGTTGCTTCAGCGCCTTGAATGATGCTGGCTTGCACACATGCCTGGTCCTTTTCGTTGAACACGGTCCCCTCTTTCATCATTTTTGCATATCGCTCCCCCGTCAGGTCGCAAGCCTGCTCCGAGCAGGCGCAAAGGACACAGGTGATAGCAGACAGAAGAACAAGCTTTTGCATCAAGCACTCCAGGTTTGTGAACTGTTTTAGTGAAGGCTGCCAGGCATGGCACCGTGGCCCGTATGAAGCATTGTGCCAGCTTTTTGTTGTCTATAGACACGTGTCTTTAGACAACATAGAACGGATAGTGCAAGCGATGCGACCCAGCCGCAATGCACTTCTTTTACAAGCCCTTGGTATTGCGCTCAAAGAGCGCCGGGGAGAACTGAGGCTCACCCAGGAAGATGTGGCGGGCGCGGCCGAAATTGACCGCCCGTACGTCACGTTGATCGAATCAGCCGCCAAGCAACCGACCATTAGCGTATTGTGGAGATTGGCAGCGGCTGTGGAACTGACACCTGCCGAGTTGGTGGCTCGTGTGGATCAGCGGTATCAGGACTTCCGCGCAGTTCACGCCCCGAAAAAAGCAATCTGACGGCCCTATTTTTTGTCGTGTTGCGACACATACTCCCCGACACTATGCTGGGCAAAACCGTGATCGCGGATATATGCGTGCTCAGATCGGTGTACTGGTCAGCTTCATCAGTAAGGACGCGTGCCTCACGATTAGTGCTGGCCTGCGAGATCGGCAAAAGGGTTGAAGTTTTCAGGTCATCCGCCACCATGCCGTGCGCCCGACCGGTGGAGCAACCCACCAAAGACAGCACTTTGTTCTCGTTGTGACCAATGAAGGTTTCATCCACCCCGACAGTGCCGCCGCCGCTGCCCAATTTCTGACGCGGATGTGATGTCCATTCACGTATTCGCCATGGCGTTGCAGGCCCATGAGGCCCAGGGCAGGCGGCGCCAGCCTATCGCGAAATCCCAATCGATGCCCGCTTGCTGAACTCAGCACGCTGGGCCCTCAAGAACGGGCCATCGATGTACTGGGCCATCAAATCCAAGTCACGCTCCTTCACCCCCAGCGCCCGAAAACTCTCCTTCCACCAATCCACCGCAGCGACCACGTGCCGGATCACCTCGACAGCCGAATCTTTCTTCATACCAAAGGCCTGTACTTCGGACAAGGCGTTTTCGATGGACGACTCGGCTTCGCGTTTGCCGACCCGCAGTTGTTGCTGGCCCAGCCCTTGAACTGACGGAAGCACGTCGTAGGCGGGAGACAGGTCGTAGAAACCAACCCCCGCCCGGATGAAGGCTTGGTTCTTCTCATGGTCGTACGTTTTGTCCATGAGGATGTTGAAAACCATGCGCCGGAACAACTCTTTCTGATGGCCGCGGATGGCCTCAGCCCGCGCGATCCGACGCAGACTCTGCGCCAGCTCTGGGTAGCCCAGGGGCAGACCTGCCGCCCGCAGCACCGTGTTGGCGGAGATTACGTGCGAGCGCTGCGCGCCTGAACGGTCAAAGCGTTTGATGGCAACGGCATGCCCTCGCGGTAACGGCAACACCCGATACGCAAGGTTTTTTGGAAGAAACACGAAATCCGTTTTGAATATCGGGGGTTTTGTTGAAAAAGTAGCTCCTTTTTGTGGGACTATTTCGTGGTCGGTCTGCGCCACTTAAATATTGAAAAAGGGGCGCGTGCAAATGGCTCAGTGCAGATTCGACACTTCAAATGGCCTGCAAAACTGAAGGAGTCTCGGTCGTGGATTTAAATAAGCTCTTCGGAAATATGCATGTGTTGGGGGGAGTTGTTCTCTGCGCGCCTGTCTCGTATCAGCTTGGTGCCACCCATTTTGACGTGGTACCAGATATGACTGAGTGGTTTCTGCTGCGGGAGAGTGTGGCAATTTCACTATTCCTTGTCACTGCTCTCATTGCGCTTATATGTTGCACCGCTGGTCGGCGTGGTTCCAGACTAGCCGTCAATGTTGAAGCAATCTATGGCTATCTCATAAGGGTCTATTCTTCAACCGCGGGAGCGGTTATTGGTTGGGTGTTCGGTTTAGCCGCAGCGGCCACCATGGACTCACCACAAGACAACTTTGGAATGTGGACCTACGTTCTAATGACCGCGACAGTATTCATGCTCACACCTTTAGTTGGCGTCCAAGTCTGCAAGCATTTTGTGGATGAGTACAACAGTCGTTGGTATACGGAGAGTTGGCGCGGTAAATTTGTTCGATCCCTGGGACACATGCTTCTGCCCGTCGCGTTCTTCTTGCTCTGGAGCGACCTGCATCGACTCCAGGGTATCTCTCACGCAATTTGATGGAGAACGATTTCCTTGATTCACACGTCAAGTACCTGCCCCCATCCAAGGCCGCCACACCAATTGTTTTAATTTCCAGGTCCCACCCTGGCTGAGCCGTTGTGGTTCGGGTCTGGGCAACGAGAAACGTCAAAAAATGACCGACGATAAGTCAGATGAACCCTGGGTGCATGAGCTACTGACTCACGTCTCAAAGCGCCCCGTCGTGATCCTGAAGCTTGAAGAATCCGAGATTCAAGGTCTCAAGGAAACCCGCGACGGCGTCCGACAATTCTCGCTGGCACGGGGACACGATGTCGCGAATGGTATCTCGACCCCTTGCATTTGCCTATTCTTCGCTGAGCAATCACGTCCATTTGGCGGGCAGCCGGACCGAGCTGCCGCCTACATGTCCGTGTTCAAGGCAAAAGGCGCAACGACCACATTCGCGTCGCGGCTGACGATTCGCCGCGGTGTTGAAATCCAACCAAGCACGCGTGGGAGCCTCGTCAACCTTTTCAAAGGCGGGAAGTTTGCGCGCGACATCAAGAGTCGCTTCGCCAAGGGCGCAGCTCTGATCCCACTTGGACCGAAGGAAAGCGTCGAACTAATTGAGAAGCTTCTGGAAATCGAGGGGAACCGGGGACCGCTGCGCATCCTTGCTGGAGGGCTAACCAAGCCACGTCCGGAATCTATAGAGCGTCTTCAGCTTGATGCGCTTACGACGGCACTTCGCGCATTCGGCCTCGCCGAAGACGCGGCCGCCACGACCATGAACCTTGCCAAGGGAGCCAGAACGGGAATGACTCGACTGAATGTTTTGGAAGATGCGGTCATTGAGCACGATGCGCGCGTGGTCCCTGGATACAGCTTCATCTCTAGCAACGTCCATGGCCAAGCGACGTTCCGCAAGGGCACACAGACGCTGGAGGTCTACACTGCAAATCGCCGCAAGCTCGAAGAGGCCTTCGGGGTCGACCTCATTTACATGAACCTGTTTCATAGGAGCGTGGTGCTCGTCCAGTACAAGATGCTCGAACCACAAAGTGGCGGCGTTGGTCCCACGGATTGGGTCTACCGTGAAGACAAACATCTTCAAAAGCAGCTCAGGACCATGCGACTCTATAAGAGCAGCCGCGCGAAGGTTGATGACGGTTTCAGGCTCAACAATGAAGGTTTTTACTTCAAGTTCGTGCGCCGACGGGACTCAAATGCGTCCACGAACATCCTCTTGCCACTCGGCCATTTCGAAGAAATCCTCGCCGACCCCGGCGCGCGCACCCCCAGCGGGAACCTTCGCGTGAGCTACACAGGACTGGACGGCCGCTATATGCGGCAAACGGCATTTGTCGACCTGCTTGGCGCCGGCTACATAGGCACTGATGCATCGACGACCGAACATCTGCGGACCTTGATTGACAAGGTTCTTTCCGGTGACAGTTCTCTTGTGGTTGCAGTGCAGCGGATGACGCACCCCCACGAGCGCGACGACGACCATCGCCGCAAATTACGTGAATGGAACGTGGACGGCGAGACTGTGTAGCCAGGTATTTGTTGCGCGCGCTCAAATTCAGCACGGGAACACGGGTTCGAACCTCGAATTTGACAATGTCAGTATGTTGTATAGAATGTGCCTGACTCTGTCAGGAGGTGTTTATGCGCGACGACCTGCATCGTTCGGTTCCCCCGCGGACTCATTGGGCGCGCGTGCTTCGCCTTGCATGCAACCGAGCCTCAGAGGAGGAGCTTCGCTTCGCAACGACGCTCGCGGTGCGGCGCGACACCGAATGGCTCGAAACTTCTTGGGGCGGGAAGTTCACGGCGACGCTTGAGCGAAGCAGCAACGACCTCTTCCCGCAAGAGCAACTCCGTGCCGAGCTCAATGGCCTGATGCGCGAGTGTCCAAACCAGCATGCTCGGACTAGCTGCGAGATAGCGCTCGGTCAGTTGGCCCGCGACGGACAGACGGGCCCCGATTTCAAGACCAAGGTGATGGACAGAGCGATGCAAGTGCAAGCAGCAGATTGTGTGGAACTCGTGGCCTCACGCGTCGCGAGCCAATTCGATCTGAAGCAGGGAGGCCTCGTGCGCCGGAAACTCTGTGAGGTGCTTTCAAGTTGCGACTTGACTCAAGAGCCGCTTAAACCGATGAAAGCCGCGAAGGCCACCATAGAGGCCGACTTAAACAGCCCTTTGGAGATGATGTGGTGAACGCCTCCGACGTTCAACCTGCAGTCGGTGGTCGATTGGTCATTTCGGAAAGACTGGCGTCCCGCTCTGCGGATGGCATTCTCGTCCGTGCATTGGATGGAAAGACCACCTTCGAAACCAAGCATTTGCACGAATACTGCTACAGCTCGCCGACTCCCCTGTCGCATGACGTGGCTCTTCTTCTTGGCGCAGTTCGTCTGGCTGACCGGGGTTTCACCCGGCACCACAGCCGCGGTTGGTCCCGCAGGCTAAATATCGAGCTTCCGGTTTTTGAGCTTCATAAATGGAGATCTGCCGACGTCAAAGACCGCCTGGAAGAATGCCTCGCCTACCTCACTGGTGACCAATGGACGTTTGATTTCGTCAAACGCCGCCGCCAGTCCCCGCAAGTAGGCCAAACTCACTTGGTTACATCTCCCAACGCACCTCGTGTCTTCGTGCCTTTTAGCCATGGACTGGATTCCTATGCTCAAAGCACGTTGTTGCAGTCGCGTGACGAAGTTGAAATCGTTCCGGTCAATATCAATGCCCGCAGACGAGTTGGTGCATGGAACACCCTTGGACGCCGAGGCAGACCGCGAGCGGTCCCGGTCTCATCTCAGGTAGATGAGCCCAAACACCCTGAGCAGAGTTTTCGGAGCCGTGCATTCATCTTTGATCTGATGGCCGCCTACGGCGCTGCGATTTCAGGTGGGCACAGTGTGCTGGTCCCTGAAAACGGCCAGGGTAGTCTTGGAGGGTCGCTTGTGCCGTTGGGTGCCGAGGCTCCTCACCGTAGCTGCCACCCCGGATTTACGACCCGGCTTGCTGGCCTGGTCAGGGCCCTAACAGGGGCAGAAGTTGCATTTGAGCATCCTGGGCTCTTCCAAACAAAGGGACAAGTATTGGCCGAACTCGCGCTCGTTCGGCCCGCAGCCAATATTTGGCTCTCCGAACACGCCTCATGCTCCTACGATGCCCGCCACGCACATCGCGAGGGGCATAAAGTGCACTGTGGCGTATGTGGAAACTGCCTTTTGCGTCGATTGTCCGTGCATTCAGCCGGCCTGACCGATACCACGCTCTACTT
Source organism: Pseudomonadota bacterium (assembly GCA_052034395.1). GTDB lineage: Bacteria > Pseudomonadota > Gammaproteobacteria > Burkholderiales > Burkholderiaceae_C > Allorhodoferax. Next base: position 9,506 of record JBPOIP010000044.1, on the reverse strand, counting down.
GGCCACCGACCTGGAGGCTTCTTCGCTGGAGAAAGCATTCCCGCCAGGAAACAAGCCAACGGAATTCCGCGCCTATGGCGACATCGCGCATAACGGTGCGCGCAGCATGCAGCGCTTGGCCGAGTTGGCAAATGATCCCGACGCCCCACGAGTTTGGGCAGAAATTGATGGCCTCGCGCAATATCAGACGCGGCCGATAAAAGAGGTAGAAAAAGACATGTATTCGTTTCTTGGACAACACCGCGATGAGTGGTCTGCGTTTCTCAACCACTGCGGAAAATCGTCCTGGGTGACGCAACTGGCGGGAGCTTGACATGACGTTCAGCATCGATGTCAAGCCCGAGATGCTCGGTGCGCGACTAAAGGCGGCCCGCAGTCTGAAGCGGCTAACGCAAGAGGCTGCGGCCGATGCGGTGGGCGTTGCTAGGACGACCCTTGTCGCCATTGAAGGCGGCAAGCGACCGATCACTGCGCAAGAATTCAGGCTGCTTGCGGTACTTTATGAAGTGCCTGAAGGTGAGCTTCTTGACCAGCAGCGTCCCGAGGTTCAGATGGGAGTCGACTTTCGCTCGACGTTGCGTACAGACCAAGCCAAAGAGGAGGTGCTTGTCGCTACCCTCCTAAATCGCTTGGCCATGAGTACCGTGCAGTTGGAGAACCTTGTGGGGCAGAAGCCACCCAAGCTTGACCTTCCTGAGATCAAACTCAGCAAGGCCTCGTCGGTGGACCAGCAAGCTGAAGATGCAGCATTGGCATTGCGGACTCGTCTTGGGATCGGTCTCGGCCCCATCCAAGACCTCACCGCTCTGATGGAGTTTGATCTTGGACTCCGTGTTTTTGAACGTCCTCTGCCATCGAACATAGGAGGCGCTGTGGCATATGCCGAGACCGTCGGTGGCTTCGTCCTCCTGAATTCACTGCATCCTCTTTATCGCCGGCGCGTCACAGCCGGACACGAGATTGGGCATGCGCTGGTGCGCAAGCTCGGAATTTCGATCCACTTCGAAGGCTATGAGGGCAGCGAACGCGAAGAGCGGTTCTTCGATCTCTTTGGCATCGCCCTTCTGATGCCTGCGCCTACGGTTCGAAAGAAGGCCGACGAGCTACGCACGATGTTTGGCGCCTTCGCCGTTCGCCAGTTGCTGATGATGGCCGTTTTCTTCAACGTTTCAATTGAGGCGATGACAAGGCGCATGGTAAAGCTGGGGATTCTTGCGCCAGGTACCTACGAGCACATCCGGTCGAAGAAGATCGGCCTGAAGCACCGCGAGCAAGTGGAGCAAGAAATGCTCGACGGACGCGAGCTTCGTCCTTTCACGCCGCGGGCGCTGCTGCTAGCGAGCATCGCACATCAACGCGAACTTCTCTCCGAGCAGCAGATCGCGTCAATGCTGGAGTTGGACCTTGTAAGCGTTCGAAAAGCCCTCGAGGATGGCCTGGGCGGCATCAAGGAGGGTGAGCTTGAGCTTTCTCTATGACTACCTCCCGTCGAAGCCAGCTGTTCTTGACGCCAGTTCAATCATCAATCTGCTTGGGTGCGGCAATATGCGGGGGGTCATTGAGGCCCTCGGCATCCACTGTCTGGTGGAAGAAAAAACCCTAGCGGAGGTAAAACGGCATCCGATCCCTGGGAAGGAGCACCGCGCTGAGCTGGAGGACCTGAGAAAATCGGGTCTGCTGCTTACCGAGCGGATGAGCGACGATGAGTATGAAGTGTATCTATCACTTATCTCTCGCCCCCTATCCCAACGACTAGGCGAAGGGGAAAGCGCTGCCATCGCTCTCGCGCATCGGGGCTACCCGGTGATTCTGGACGAAAACAAAGCTTACGGCATCGTTGCGCAGGAGTTCAATTCGCTTCATCAGGCGAGCACCCTCCGCCTGACTCTGACCGCTGGGTATCGAGCTAGATGGAGCGTTGATAAGGTACAGGCGCTCGTACTGGCCGCACGAGCTAACGCGCGAATGGGCGTCCCCCGAGATGAGCGAGACCAACTTGAGAAGCTCATGAAAGGCATCAACGGCTGGCCTCCATTTTGAGAATGCCTGGAGTTCGCATAGAAAAGGTAAGGTCTCGGCAAGTAAACCCATTTTCCAGCCTACATTAACTCCCGATGTTCACAGTTCCACTTTGGGGAGCCTCTTCACTAGACGCAGGGTGTCAAGGCTGCCTTGAAGGATGACATCCTGACGCACAGCGTGGTGCTTGCGGATGAGACCCCGGTGCAGTCGCTCAAACCCGGAACCGGCAAGACGCACAGGGCTTACCTGTGGGCCTATGCGGCAGGCGCCTTTGAAGACACCAAGGCAGTGGTCTATGACGTCTGCAAGTCACGCGCTGGGCAGAATGCCAAGACCTTCCTCGGGGACTAGAGAGGCAACCCGGTCTGCGATGACTTCAGTGGTTGCAAACAACCGACGGCCGCGTAATGTCGGTCGACAAGACGACGGACGTAGGCAGGTATGAACGGTGCGAGATCGCTGTCGCGAAGCCACGCCGCCGGCACCGGATGAAAGGACTCGAAGGCATCCATGAATATCTCCTGAAGTGGGGTTGCCACCGCAGGAGATACCAAATCTTATGTGAAGTCCAGACTTCACTCGCAACGCGGCAAGCCTTGATACGCCTCGTTGTTCGCAAGGTGAGCGCCGATGAATTCGCATAAGACTGCCGTTTGCATTATTTCTGTCATGTGAATCTTCTCGTGACAGAAACAACTGGTTGTTTGCCGGGTCTCTACGGGCAGGCAAGCGTGCTGCTCCCGTGATGTGCCTGATCCAAAGTGCCAAGTTCAACGGGCATGACCCGTATGCCTATCTCAAAGATGCGAGATGGGAGAGATCAGTTCAAGATGGGTTCACCGGGCGCTTACGAAAGTTTCACCGGAAATTTGGAGAATGTGCATTTTTAGTGAAACGAGAGCACGAAGCGGCGTGAAAAGAGGCAAATTTGCCCTGCGCAATCGCAATTCTATGGCCAATAACTGGCAGAACCGTTACGGATTGATGGCAGGGGTGTGGCGAAAGTGTAGTAAGCCTCTCTCAGGTCTGCCGCAGATCAATTGCAAATCTGCTGCAAATTTACTGCAAATTTACCGCAAACAAAGCATCAATGCCAAGGACAGGATGCTGGATGTACGTACGACGACGTACATCCAGGGCCTGTTCGCTAGGTCGCTGCGCGCCCTTCGCAGTCCACTCAGGGCTGCGCCCCGAGACCCGTTGCAACTTGCAAATGGTCATGAAAGAATGTGACCATGACACCATTATTTAAAAATAAACCCCCGGAAGAGCTCAAGTCGGTTCGCTTGGAAATTCGATTGACTGCCAGCGAAGACGAAAAAATTCGTCGTACCGCCGGTGTTCGGAAGTTGGCCGTCGCTGAGTTCATCCGGCGAGCCGCGCTTGGCCGGAAGACTGACGTGGACTACCAGACAGGAATTGTTCGGGCACTCGGCGATGTCACTCGACGCCTTCGAGAACTGCAAGCGGCGGTCGTGACAGACGGAATCCTGCCGCCGGAGGAGGAGTGGCTTCCCGTGATTCTGGAGGCCAGAGCGGTGATGCTGCGGATCAGTAAGTGATGTCGATTGGGTAGGGCCAGTGAAATTAGTATGCCCCTGCGCGCACGATAATCAAGCGAGCGCCACTGTGGTTCAGTCGCATTTTCATCATTGCAGGGGGAATTTGCAATGCGCTCGCTCTTCATTGTTTTTGAAGTTAACGTGTTGGCGCCAATCCACTTTTGATCAGATACAGCAAATGGTGCCAGCCATAAACTGATCAGTCCATTCATTGGAGGAACGCTGGTCAAAGCGAGATTGGCACACCTGGTCAAATTGGCGTTAGCGATAACATCCATACAGTGCATGGCCCGCGCATTGATACCAAAACGGCCCGCAACCCAAGTCGGGGTGGGGGGTGTTGCGTTCGTCAGGCGCTGATTGCACCACGCAGGTCATGCAATGGCCTCGAAATACCCTGGTTCACCTTGCGGATCATCAAATTCACCCCGATAGGGCCATACAGTGGTCTGTGTGTGAAATATGCGGGCTAGAGGGAAGCTTGTCCCGCTTCATTCGGTCCTGTTCCGAAACATGCCTGGCGGCCCTGCACCGAAATGCAGCATCTTGCAAGACGTTAGTTTGGGCATGCAGCAAGACAGCCGCTCCAAAGCTTGCTGCTGAACTTCGGCAACTAGGGGAACGCGTTTACTAACCGGCTGGCTGCAAGACTATTACTGCCATGCCGATAAGGGCTATGCAGGCACCGGCCACGTCCCAGCTGGTCAGCGCAATGCCATCCACGAGTCGAAGCCACACCAGAGCCACCGCGATATACACACCGCCATAAGCGGCATAAGTCCTGCCAGCTGCCGTGGGGTGCAGGGTCAGCAGCCAGGCGAACAAGGCCAGTGAGAGCGCGGCAGGAAGCAACAGCCACAGTGGCTTTCCTTGCTTGACCACAAGCCAGGGCAGATAACAGCCCAGTATCTCCGCTACGGCGGTGGCGACAAAGAGCAATGTAATTTTTGCGAGTTCCAATGGCCTACTTCTCGTCGTTTGGGTTCTATGGCGAACGAAATCAGTGAAAGGAGAGATTGTGATTTTGCCGCCCCCATCTGACCAAGAATAGCCGAACCCGGTTCGATGCCAAATGCTGCGAGCAACTTCTGCTCAGCGTTGGGCGCGTTTAACTTCTTTTTGTTCTTCGCATGGCTTGCGCTGCCTTGCGGTCCAAATGTTGCGCCTTTTTGAGGCCCAATTTTTCCGCCGAAAACCAGGAACCCGCGCTCAACCACCATTTTTACGCGCTTTTAGACCGCCGCTAACAATAGGTCTGATTCGAATCTGCAGGTGTTTGTAGCTGTATGAAAGCAGTAGGGAAGCGCGCAAGAGGCATGCGTGTTCTGGAAAGCCTGTAGTTTTTCACAAAAAATGAATTGATTTAAGGATGGTTTTTTGCTAGAATCCGGCGACTTTTAAGAAAATTCCTGGCAAAAATGACAGAAAAAACGACAAAAAACACGAAAAAAATTGCATCTGGGTATGTAATCCGCGGTTACGCTCAGAAAATTTCCGATATCAAAACCTTGTGGCTTGACGTGAAGATGGAGGAAATGATTAACACTAATCTGAAGGACTTGCCAGACAAGCAATTCGCAACAATTTTGAGTAATGGGATTGTTGTTCGACCCGCTTGGATTCAAGACATGCGACTCGGAAATCCAAGAGAGTACGACCGAGTTCATGCAGTCCTTACAGCTACAAATAAGCTAATCATGCAATTGAATGCGGATATCGTGAATAGTCTGAATAAAAAAAGAGAACCATTGGAAATGGTGCTTCCTGAAGCTATTTTCAAACTCCCAGAAGCACTGCAAATTGAGAATTAATATTTTTGATTTATTAAATTAATATATAAAATGGTTGATAATATGAAAACTATTAACACGCCAAAACAATTCACGTACCTGCCAGCATATAGATATAGCGGTGACAGATCTACTTTTATTGGTAGCGCGAAAGCTGGCTTGGTCGAACTCATCATGAATTCCTTTGGCAAAACAAAGGTCTATGAAATTGAAAAGAACGGTGGAACTTCTCATTTGGAAGGGCGAGGAGATACCCATCACCGTACAGGTGGAGTCATCTCGTTTGATCAACACGATGAATTGGTTGCTCAACAAGAAACCCATCGTGGAATATACAAAAGTCGAGTAAAAACTAAAGCGTAAATGCATTAACGCACGGAAATCCCTCTTTTTTTGAGGGATTTTTTTTGATATGTCCGATAACTATTATATTAATTCAGAAAACCGTTCTAGCGATGATGCTCTTGAGAGTAAGCACAGCAAAGGTGGAATTGATACCAGGGATTATGTTAGGGGTCTTCTTGATTCAGAAGGCATCACCATAAAGGATGTGCTAGTCTTCTTTAACTATGCCTGCGGAGCCTATAAACAGGCTTCAAGAACTATTGGTTCAAGTGATGCAAAAATAAATATTGAATTTAATTATGCAGCTCGTGCCTTTGCTTCTTACATGGATGCTTCAAGTGATGATAAAGCAAAAAAACTTGCATTATTAGATGCTTTTCAAGCTTCACGACACATAATAAATGATTCTCTTGATTTGGTCCTTGGGGAAGTTGAAAGACATTTAATAATGTCGCTCGACATAAGCAGAAATTTTACTATTTCCGAATACATTGAAAATTTCGATAAGCATTTTGATAACAAAGAAAATATATATGCTGTTGTTGCTGAGTCCCGCAGAAAAAGAGGGCTTTTTAGGTATCAAGAATATCTAAGAATTATTAATGAAGGTTCGTACGAGGATTTAATCCTATTTTTATCTAAGCTCAAAAAAGCCATATATAAGTTGGGGCAATCGGCTAAAGAAGAAACAAAGAGAAGTCAGCGTGATATTTTAATGATTATTCTCGGTCTTGGATTGACTCTTCTGATTGGGTTATTTCCGGTTAGATTTGCAAAGATTGGTGATTACATTTTCTCCAATGAACAAATACCAGCTAAAGAGTCCCAAAATCTAAAAAGCCCCCCACATTAGTTTCTTGTATAGAGGGTTGGCGGGGTGTGATCGCACAATGAGTTTATAGGTATGTATGGCTTATGGGTATCATATACAGCGTTGCCGTTTCTATTCGTTCCATAGACCGCTGCGTGGCTACCGACTTCTTCGACCTGGTGATCGTTGAGGTTTTCCTGGGTTCTGCCACACCCAAACACCACAGACCGCCAGTGCTGCAAGAATGATCAAGAAGATCGACCCCATCGGGTGAGCTGCGCCATCCTCAATCAGGTGCGCGACACCTGTAATAGAGCTAGCGATGTCAACAGAGCGCATTGATGCGGTCGAGAAGGCTCTGGAAAAGGTGCTGGGTGATACGGGCGCAACGCAAACTGACCCGGTTCGCTCAACCAAGCCGCCATCCGCTCCCGACCGCGTCGCGCCGGATCTGGATAGCAACGACGCGCCTTTCTGATCCCGACAACCTATGTCCGACGAATACCAGATCGAGATTCCCCAGTCCTTCATGGCCCTGTTTGTGGAGCCCGGGCGCCAGAAGCCCAATGCCAGCCGTGAGGTTGTGGCAGGCCGCTATGAACTGTGTGAAGACATGGCCAGCATGTTGACCGAGACGGCCAAGAACATGCTCTTCAGCTTGGGAATCACGGAGCGAGATGTACTGGAACGGGTTTATCGCGGACTGGTCAGTGAAGGGGCGGTGGTCACGAAACCGGAAGCTGTATGGGTGGTGCACCGGCTCGCTGAATTGCTGAACTGGTCACGGCTGGATATTGCCCCGGCAGCTGTTTGATCCGGCTGAACTATCCACAGATTCTTGGGGGTTTTCTGTGGATAAGTAGCCGCTTTCAAGGCACAGGCCCGGTGGGTACTGGAGACCAGTTGGGTGCTAAGCAAATAAGCAGATCGACGATCCTGTCACAGTTGAATGCCTTTTGCATGAAAGGCAGGGGCGTTGGCACCGACGCAGTTTTGACCCCCGTACGAACTTTTGACTCACCCCCCCCGAGTTCGACAGTTCAGCGCCAAAAAATTTATAGAAACCCAATGGAATCAATCGCTTAGCGAGGATTTTTGAGATTTTTGTGGTGGCACGTTTTTGTCAAATTGTCACTTTTCCTATTTGACATCCTGTGTGATAAAGTGGCGGCATGTTTGTCAAGGTAACCGCCTCCGGCCCGCGCCGCTATGTTCAACTGGTCGAGTCCTATCGGGATGACGCCGGGCGCGTTAAAAAACGCACCGTGGCGACGCTGGGGCGGCTTGATCAACTCACCGGCGAGCTCGACTCCGTTATTGATGGCCTGCTCAAAGTTGCCGGTCGTGAGCCGGTCGTTGCACAATCCGCCGCGACTCCTGGTGGCGTCGGCGCTGCTGTTTTATTCGAGTCCGCCCGTGCATTGGGCAATGTTTGGACCTTGACCGAAATCTGGAAAGAGCTCGGCTTCTCCGATCTGCGCCGGGTCTTTCGGCGCACCCGCCACACCATCGATGTCGAGGCGCTCATTCGCATCATGGTGCTCAACCGTCTGTGTGACCCAGACTCGAAACTGGGCGTCTTACGCTGGCTGCAAACGGTGGCTTTGCCCGATATCGACCTCAAAGCACTCACCCATCAACAATTGCTGCGCAGCATGGATGCGCTGATGGACCAGCAGGAAGCGGTGGACGATGTCGTTGCCAAATTGTTGCGTCCCTTGGTCGATCAAGATCTATCGGTGGCGTTCTACGACATGACCACCATTCGCGCCGAAGGACTCACCACCATGGAAGGTGATGTGCGCCAGTTTGGTATGGCCAAGGAAGGGCTAATTGCTCGCCAGTTCATGTTGGGGGTGGTGCAAACCAGTGAAGGCTTGCCCATTTACCACGAGGTTTTTGATGGCAATACGGCGGAAACAAAGACCTTGTTGCCGATTCTCAAAAAGGTGATGGACCGGTTTCCCAATCTACGCCGCCTGATCCTGGTGGCTGACCGGGGTTTGCTGAGTTTGGACAATCTGGAGGCCCTGCAGTCGATTCATCTGCGCCCAGACATTGGCCAGGATCCGGGCAAGGGCCAGGCGCTGGAATTCATCATCGCAGTGCCCGGCAGGCGTTATCACGAATTTGCCGATTTATTGGCACCATTGCAGGCACAGTGTGCAACGGCTACCGCCGAGATCACCGGCGAAGTGGCCTGGAACGGCTTGCGCATGGTGGTGGCGCACGATCCACAGACGGCACTGGAGCAGCATCAAAAGCGCAAAGCGGCAATGGCCGAATTGGAGCTACAGGCCAAAGGCTGGGCGGGCAAGCTTGATGAGCAAGACCAGGGACAAAAGAAAAGGGGGCGCAAACTCTCGGACAGTGGCACCAAGGCGCGTTTCTACCACGCCGTGCTGGAGGCTCATTTGGGCAAAATCATCAAGGTGGACATGAAGGCGGAACTATTCAGTTACGCCATTGACGAGGATGCTTTGCGACTGGCCGAGATGATGGATGGCAAGTTGCTGGTGGTGACCAATGTGCAGGACATGGCGACTGAAAAGGTCATCGAGCGGTACAAGTCACTGGCTGATATTGAACGAGGCTTCAAGGTCTTGAAGTCCGAGTTGGAGATTGGGCCGGTTTATCACCGCCTGCCTGAGCGCATTCGCGCGCATGCGTCGATTTGTTTTATGGCACTGATCCTGCACCGGGTGATGCGCATGCGATTGCGGGCCGCCAACGCCGGCGTCACACCGGAGCGGGCGTTGCAGTCGCTCAAGCGCATTCAGCATCACAGAGTCACTATCGGCGGTGCGCAACCCCTGTGTGGGGTGTCATCAATGACGATCGAGCAACATGAAGTGCTCGCCGCATTGAAGGTGAAAGAGCCCAACCAATTTAAGCAACTTAGCCTCTTGTAGGGGCACGTTTCGCACTCATGGCCAATGAAATCAAGGACTTACGTCATTAACTGTCGAACTCGGG
>JBPOIP010000124.1:0-13705 GCA_052034395.1 Pseudomonadota bacterium | reverse complement strand
TTCCTGTCGGGGGCGCCAAATTCAAAGCCGGAACGGTCCCAAGCCTTCCGGCTTTTCCTTTTTCGCTATCTTATTTATAGCTAAAGAGCACCTTTTTACGCTGGGTATTGCCTTATTAAGCCACATTTCCGGTGAACGACGACGCCGTGGCACCCCGGGCGGCAGCCGGACACAAAAAAAGGGGGCATCTGCCCCCTTTCCGGCCCGTTGGCACCTCAGGCAGCGTAGCCCGGATTGGGCAGACCGCCGGTGATCTTGGGCGCGTTCAGTTTGCGCGCGCTGACCTTGCCCCCGCGGGCCTTGAGCCAGGTCTCGACCACATCCCAGACCATCTTGTTGCCGGCCGTCTTGGCCTCCTCGGCCACCGGCGCCCAGCCAGCCACCTTGTATTTCTTGCCTGCTTCAATCGGCTTGTCGCCCAGACGCATGTCGGTAATGCGCTTGCCCATGGTCGCGGTCGGATCGCAGGCGTAGCTCATCCCGCCGACCCGCACCATATCGCCACCTTGCTGGTAATAGGGGTCGGCGTTGAACAGGTTGTCGGAGACGTCCTCCATCACGGTCTTGATGGTCTCGCCCGTCATTTCCGTCACGGTGGCGTAGGAGTAGGTGGTCGCCGTCATGTCCAGCAGCCATTCGCGGGTGATCGCCTGACCGGGCAGCAAGGTGGTGCCCCAGCGGAAGCCGGGCGAGAAGGCAATCTCGGCGCCCTGCACTTCCATCAGCGCATCGACCAGCAACTGGTCACCGGTGCCATTGAAGTTGCCCCGGCGGTACAGCAGGCCTTCGGTGACCGCCAGTTTCTCGCTGAGTTTGGCTTCGTACGGCGCTCGGATCTTCGTGATCAGGGCGTCCATCTCCTTGTCGGCCGGCAGCATGTTGGAGAAGACGGGCAGCAGCTTGTAGCGGAAGTCGGCGACTTTCCTGTCCTTGACCTCGAAGTCCAGCACCCCCAGGAATTTGCCGTTGGAGCCGGCGTTGGTGACAATGGTCTTGCCGCTCTTGTTGGACACCAGTGTCGCCACCGGCATGCCGTCGTGGGTATGGCCGCCCATGATGGCGTCGATGCCGGTGACCCGGCTGGCCATCTTCAAATCCACGTCCATGCCGTTGTGGCTGATGACGACGACCACCTGGGCACCTTTGCCGCGGGCTTCGTCGACCATCTTCTGCATGTTGTCGTCCTGGATGCCGAAGGCCCAGTCGGCCACCATGTAGCGCGGGTTCGCGATCGGGGTGTACGGGAAGGCCTGGCCGATGATGGCGCAGGGCACGCCGTTGATTTCGCGGATGACATACGGCTTGAACACCGGGTCGCCAAAGTCATTGGTCTTGACGTTCTGGGCGACAAAATCGACCTTGCCGGCAAAGTCCTTCTCGACGATTTCCTTCACCCGTTCCATGCCCAGGGTGAATTCCCAGTGGCCGGTCATCACGTCCACGCCCAGCAGCTTGCAGGCGTCGACCATGTCCTGACCGTTGGTCCACAGGCAGGTGCCCGAGCCTTGCCAGGTGTCTCCGCCGTCCAGCAGCAGCGCGCCGGGACGGCTGCCCTTGAGCCGTTTGACCAGGGTAGACAGATGGGCGAAGCCGCCGACCTTGCCGTAGCGGCGGGCCGCTTTTTCATAATCCAGGTAAGTCAGTGCATGCGCCTCGGCCGTGCCCGGGCGAATCTTGGCAAACTTCAGAAGGTGCTCGCCGACGAGGTGCGGCAGGTTGCCTTTCATGGAGCCAATGCCAAGATTGATCGAAGGCTCGCGAAAGTGGATCGGCTTGAGCTGCGCGTGGCAATCGGTCATGTGCAGAAAGGAGACCTGCCCGAATCGAGGAATGTCATACAGCGCATTGGCGGCGGTTGCCGCATCGGCCTCGGCCCAGGTACCCAGACCCATTCCAGCCACTGATCCTGCGCCCAGGACCTGAAGAAATTCGCGTTTGGACAAATTCAACATGTAAGCAACTACTGAAGTAAGGAAGAAGAAAAGACCCGGCCAGGCCGGGTCTGTGGAACACGGTTTACTGGTTCACCGGGGACTTGGGGTCGAGCAGCAAGGCCACCACGTGACGCACCTGCGCTTCGGTAAGAATTCCGGTGTGACCGGCGCGTGGCATGTTGGAGCAGGCGTTGTAGGCCTTGGCGTTCCAGATCTTGCCCCAGGTGTATTCGACGATCGCCTTGGAAGCCGGGCTGCTGGGGTCGGCCACGCCGCGGATCTTGCCGTAGTTGTACAGGCTCGGGCCGATGGTGCCAAAGGAGATTTCTTTCTTGTCGATCTGGTGGCAGTTGTAACAATTGCCGCCGTTGACCACGGTCGCGTCGTCGGTGTAGGTCAAGCCTCGGCCACTTTGGGCAATGCGCTCGCCTTCTCGCCAGTCACCGAGAAACTTGCCATCGGTCGGCCATTTGACCGCCTTGAGGTTTTCCGCCTCGATTCGTTTGGCGGTTTTCTCGTCCAGCGGCTTGCCTGCAACGTCGGCGGCGCTGCACAGGCGGTTGGTCTCGTCGGTCTGGGTCAAGGTGGTCACTTTGACAATGCCTTCGTCGCGGAACGACGCCTTGACGATCTCGTCGGTCAGCTTGTCATAGTCGGGGGTTGCGGGTGTACTGGCACAGCCGGCAACAATGGCGGCGGCGCCCAGCAAGGCAGCGGTCGTGGTGGCGATGGTCTTCATGCAATGCTCCTGGTTCTTAACGCTTGATTGCCGGCGCCACAGACGCCGATCCCTTGCTGTTGACACCGAGGTAGACACCCAGCGCGATCGTTGCGTCACTGCCAAATCCCGGATAGGGGAAACGTTGCTGACGGTAGCAGTCATTGAGCCGCAGTTGCATGCCCCACATTTGCCCGTTGGACACCCGGTAAGCCGGCCACGCCGCCACCCCGATGCCGTCGCCCGGGTTCTTGGTCAGGTTGGGCAGGTCCTGCAGGCGGATGCGTTTGTCATCTTCACCGTGGCAGGAAGCGCAGGAGAAGTCATGGGGACCACCGCGCTGGAAGAAAAGGCGTTTGCCCACTTCATAGAATGTCTTTTCCTGGGGATGGTTCTGCGGCAAGTTGAAGCGCATGCCCTTCGATTCGGCCGAAATCCAGGTCGCCAGCGCTGTGACGTTGTTTTGCTCGCCCCGGCCAAACCGGGTCTTGGCGATCTCGGCGCCATTGAAGCCTTGCAGGGTTTCCATGCAAGTCACCAGGCGCGACTCCAGGTCCTGCATCTTCTGCGTATCCGGGAAATACCGCGGCAGCTCGACAAAAGCGCCTTTGACCACACCGGGACCCTTGCCCAGGTCGCATTGTTCCAGCGAAGCATTTTTCGGACCCCGCTTCTGCTTCCACAGACCCTCGCCTTTCGCTTCGAAAAGCTCTGCGGGATTGCCATCTTGCAGCATCGCCCGATACTCTTCGATGGACTGCACCGCCGCATTTTTCTGGGCCAATGCTGCCGTCGTGCACAAGGCGCCGGCCGCCAGGATCCACATTGATTTGGTCATCCGCTTGTCTTCCTCTTGTGGTTGAAAAAACAAGGGTGAAGTCACCTTCACCCCTGCAGGTCCGCAATTCCGCGTCGTTCGATCAGGACACCGTGGCTTCGTCGGTCCGGGTTTCGCCTTTGTTGTCTTTCCAGGTCACGGCGATTTTGTCGCCCGCCTTGGCGCCTTTGACGGAGAACTGAAGGAACGGGTTTTTGGACACGGCCGTGCCCCACTCGGCGGTCATGACCGTCTTGCCGTTGTGCTTGGCTTCAACGTTCTGGATGAACCACGCCGGAATGGTCTTGCCGGCGGCGTCCTTGCGCTGACCGGTTTCCATTTCGTGGCTCATGAGAACGCGAACAGTGGCTTTGTCGCCAGCGGCTTGGGCGCGAATGCGCATCGGATCTGCCATTTTGAATACTCCTGAATATGGTGGGTTCGGTAAAGGTGGGTGAGCAAGCGCCGATCAGCCGCCGCAACCGCCCAAGGTGACCTTGACTTCTTTCTTGGCGAACAGCGCCTTGCCGTCGTTCATGATCGCCACGGCGTAGACATCGGACGACTGGCCCATCTTGGCGCGGGTCGAAAAGTTGGCGTCCACAGAGTCCGTCACGTTGAACATGGCCACCAGCGCCGACGGATTTTTCTCGACCAGCAACAGCATCTGCTTGACGCCTGCCAGCGTGGTCGCAGCACCCAGGGGCACCACGGCGCCGTTCTCGGCGATATCCGGACCGGTCACCGTGACGTCCTTGCTCTCCGCGGGAGCACCGGCACCGTAGGCCTTGAGCGCGTCAGCGATCGACTTGGCGTCGAACGCATTCTTGTTGAACGCATGGGCGTACTGCGGGAACAGTCCGGTCGAAGCCAGCAAGCCGGCTACCACGGCGCCCTGCTTGAGGGTATCGCGACGATTTTGCATTGGGGATCTCCTTGGTTAAATCAATGCTAATGAAAGGATGAAGGTTTCCGCTCGGTATTTTCCCGTGCTTCAACGGGCCGCGCCGGCCGCCAGCCAGTGCGCAATGGCCTTGGCATCGGCATCACCGATCGACTGCGGCGGCATTGGCACCGGACCCCAGACACCCGAGCCACCCGCCTTGATCTTGCCGGTCAGGTAATCGACCTTACCAGCATGCTTCTTGGCGATATCGGCAAACGAGGGGCCGACGATCTTGTTCGTCATGCCATGGCAGGCCGTACAACTGTGTTTGGCCGTCAGCGCGATGGCCGCCTTGTTGTCGGCGCCGCCCTCGGCTTTGGGCGCGGCCGCAGCCGGTGCAGCGGGCGCCGCCGCCGGCGCTGCCTTGCCTTCCGGGCGGGTGGTGTCCGCACCACGCTGAGCCCCCACCATACGGTTCTGCTCGGCCAGGTTGCCATGCGCATTGCGAGCGAAGTCCGGCAGGAACGAGGCGACCTTGGGCTCGGTGGCGCAATCCTTCATGCAGGCCTTGGCGCGCACGTCGGGCACCTTGGTGCCGCCAAACTCGTTGCCCGGCCACATGGCGTGGGCCGTGGTCATGCCATTGCGGTTGGGCATGCGCGCCTGAACTTCGGCAATGTTCTTGTCCGACAGGGTGTAGTTGTCAGGTACCACGCCCGCCAGGTTCAACAGGAAGGCGGTAACGGCGTAGACCTCTTCGGTGGTCAAGGTCTTGGGGTTGGTCCAGGGCATCGCCCGGTTGATGTAGTCCCACAACGTGGACACCGTTGCCACCTTCATGATGGTGGTGCGGCCGGGATAGTCCTCGCGAGACAGGTTGGCCACCCGCCCGTTCTTGATGTCGTTGGCCGTGGTACCGCCGATCAGCGGGCTGAACACTTCGTTGGACTCGCCGAACACGCCATGGCAATGGGCACACTTGGCTTCCCAGACATCCTGGCCCTTGGCAACACTGCCCGAGCCCGCAGGCAAGCCCTTGAAATCGGGTCGTACATCAATATCCCAGGCCGCGACTTCCCTGGGGGTCGCCTCCCGACCGACGCCCGGAAACTTGCCCGACTGGGCGAATGCGGTGCCCGCCAGGCCGATTGCGAGAACCGCCAGCCATGCATTACGAAACCTGGACATTCTTGACCTCTCCGTTTTCCTGAACGAGCCACGACTGGATCGCGTTGTTGTGGTAGATCGAGCGCGTGCCACGCACGGCGCGCAGCTGCTGATAGTTTGGCTGTACATAACCGGTGTCATCAGTGGCGCGACTTTGGATAATGGCGGCTTTGCCATCCCATACCCAGTCGATGTTGAAACGGGTCAGCGCCTTGGACAACACGGGCGTCTCCAGACGGGCCTGGCGCCAGTTGCGCCCACCGTCCACTGAGACGTCGACCTTTTTGATCTTGCCCTTGCCTGACCAGGCCAAGCCGGTGATGTTGTAGAAGCCCTTGTCCAGCAGCACCTGACCGCCGGAGGGTGTGGTCACCACACTCTTGCACTCCTGCAGGTTGGTGTACTGGCGATGCAGACCACCCGGTTGCAGGTCGATGTAGTGGATGGCCTCGTCCTTGGCTGCATAGGGCTTGTCACCCACTTCAATCCGGCGCAGGTACTTGACCCAGCTGACGCCCTGCACACCCGGCACCACCAGTCGCAGCGGATAGCCGTTTTCGGGCCGCAGCATTTCGCCGTTCTGGCCATAGGCCACGATCACTTCACCGGACGTGATCAGGCTCATCGGAATGGTGCGGGTCATGGCCGAGCCTTCACCGCCTTCCGCCAGGACAAACTTGCCGTTCTTGAGATCGGCGCCCGCCAGTTCCAGCAGGGTGATCAGAGGAACACCGGTGAACTCACTGCAGGACAACATGCCGTGGGTGTACTGGACAGTCGGCACGGCCACATTGCCCCATTCCACCGCCGTGTTGGCACCACATTCAATGAAGTGGAAACGCGATACCGCCGGCAAGCGCATGATCTCGTCCATGGTGAACACCATGGGCTTCTTGACCATGCCGTTGATCATGAAGCGGTGCTTGGAGGGGTCGATGTCCCACCAGCCCTGGTGGTGGCGCTCGAAATGCAGTCCGCTCGGCGTGACGATGCCAAAGAGCGACTGCAGGGGTGCAAACGATACCGAGGCCTGCGTGGTCTGGGTCAGACCGGGGCTTTGGCGGCGCTGCACATTGGCTTCGAACTTGGACGGCTTGCCATACCCGTCGGTCGCGACCCCTTGCCCGAGACCCGTCGCGTGCTCGGGCAGGTTCAGGATGTTGGGGTCCCCACCCTCCGGCGGAACCGGGTTGCCCTGGGCCAATGCCACAGGAACGGCCGCGCCCGCTGCCGCCGCGGCAAAGGCGTTGCGGATGAAGTCACGGCGGCCCCGTTTGGCCTCGGACCATACCGTCTTGATTCCTTCACGGCTCAGGAAATGTTCGGGTGCCTTGCGGACCCTTCCTGAGTTGATGCTGTCGTCTTTCACATAAGCTCCTTTTCTCCGTTGTCACGAACACGCGACGGCCTGAAAACGCCGCCTCGCCTTCAACTTTTGTCGTCCAGGTCAATCGCCACCTGCGTGCACACCGCGCGACACACCATGCCCGCCGATTCGTCGGCGATACGGTAATAAATCTGGGCACCCTGGCGTCTGCGAGACACCACGCCTGCCCGGTACAGCATGTTCAGATGCTGCGACATATTGGGCTGCGCGACTTCGATACGCTCCAGCAGTTGCCCGACGTTGCGCTCGCCGGTGCACAGTTCACTGATGATGCGCAGGCGAATGGGCGTGGACATCAGCGAAAACAGTTCGGCCGCCTTGTCAAACACTTCCCGTCGCTGCGTTTCCGCGTCAGTCATTCTCTCGTCACTTGTTTATATGCCGATGCACGAATATATAGGATATGCCGCGAAGCTTTATCAGGGATTACACCGATAGCCTCGCCAAGGTCGGCGCCGACGTTTCGCCCGGGCCTACTTGAACCGGTAGTGATCTCGGTTGAGCACGGCCGCGACAGCCGTCACCTCCTCCGGGAACAGCCCCAGATTCAGTTCGGTGTTGCATTGCTCGACCATGCCCCGCAGGAAACCGGCGGTGTTGATACGGCCGGCCGGTCGATAGATCGCGCTGCCGTCACCGCCCACTTTGCTCACATGGCAGGCAGTGCATTTGTGCTCGGCGATCAGCCGCTCGCCCAGTTTGAGGTCGGCTTCACGAAACAGTTCGGGGGTCTGCGCCTTCGCCGACACCGCCAGCAGAGCCAGCAGCGCAAACAGCAGGGAACCGACAGTCGCTTTCATGGGAAATACCTCCTGGTGGATCGGTCGGCCTGCAGTGTCGCCGACCAGAAAAAAACCCGCCAGAGGTAACCCTCTGGCGGGATCAAGAAAGCAACGAGTACCAGTCGCGCTTCCAGTTCCACGAATCGGTTCGGATCGCCGTCCCGACCCTGGAGACCATGAACAGGGAATTACTTGGCGCCCGCGAGCACCCACTTGGCCAGCGTGGCAGCCTCGGCGTCACTGAGTGCCGCCTGTGCGGGCATGGGAACGGCACCCCACTTGCCCGAACCGCCGGCCTTGATGCTCTTGGCCAGCATGGCCTCAGCGTCCTTCTGGCCGGCGTACTTCTTGGCGACTTCCTGGTAGGACGGGCCAACCAGCTTCTTGTCCACCGCGTGGCAGGCCATGCAGGCCTTGGCCTTGGCCAGATCCAGGCTGGCAAACGCCGGGGACGACAGGGTGGCGGCAACAGCGGCAGCCAGGATCCAGTGAGACTTTTTCATTGATGCTCCTCGTGGGGTGGGGGTGAATATAAACCGCCACTTATTTTAACGAAGCTTGACCGAAACGGTGGACAAATCCCGCGCCGCTCAGGGTTATTCCCGGGTCAGCGGTAGCGCCCGGACATCAGCTCCAGACTCACTGGCTTGATTCGGCTGCCCATGCCCGCGCAGCCAAAGGCCTCGAAGCGTGCCTTGGAGATGCCCCGTGCGGCTTTTCGGGCGGCCTCCAGCGCCTTGCGGGGGTCAAACTCCGATCGTTTTTCTGCGAACACCTGACGCATGGCGCCGGTCATCGCCAGGCGGATGTCCGTGTCGATGTTGACCTTGCGCACGCCACTACGAATGCCGCGCTGGATTTCTTCCACCGGCACACCGTATGTTTCCTTGATGTCCCCGCCGTACTGGCGAATGATTTCCAGCCACTCCTGCGGCACACTGGAGCTGCCGTGCATCACCAGGTGGGTGCCGGGAATCTGCGCGTGAATGGCGGCGATGCGGTCGATGGCCAGGATGTCGCCGGTGGGTTTGCGGGTGAACTTGTAGGCACCGTGGCTGGTGCCGATGGCGATGGCCAGCGCGTCCACCCCGGTCTTCGCCACAAAGTCGCGCGCCTGCTCCGGGTCGGTCAGCATCTGATCGTGGCTCAGTTTGCCCTCGGCGCCGATGCCGTCTTCTTCGCCCGCATCACCGGTTTCCAGCGAGCCCAGGCAGCCGAGCTCACCCTCCACCGACACGCCCACCGCATGCGCCATCTCGCACACCTTGCGGGTGATGTCGAGGTTGTACTCGTAGCTGGCCGGGGTTTTGCCGTCCGACAGCAGCGAGCCGTCCATCATCACGCTGGTGAAGCCGGAGCGGATCGACTGCAGGCACACCGCAGCCGACGTGCCGTGGTCCTGGTGCATCACCACCGGAATATCCGGGTGGGATTCGACCGCGGCCAGCACCATGTGGCGCAGGTAGGCCTCGCCCGCGTATTTGCGCGCGCCGGCCGAGGCCTGCAGGATCACCGGGCTGTCGGTTTCCTGGGCCGCTTCCATGATGGCCTGGATCTGCTCCAGGTTGTTGACGTTGAAAGCGGGCAGGCCGTAGCCGTTCTCGGCGGCATGATCAAGCAGCTGGCGCATGGATACTAGTGGCATGGCAATCTCCTGGACATGAATGAGTTAGGGTGATCTTTTCAGTGGTTGGACCGGTGTTCGCCAACCTTGACGATTTTCATGGTGTTGGTGCCACCGGGCTTGCCGATCGGCTCGCCGATGGTCAGCACAATCAGGTCGCCGACCTCAACCGCCCCGGCAGCGATCAACGCCTCCTCGGCATCGAGCAGCACCTGGTCCCGGTCGTGGCCGCTCTGCGGCACCATCACGGGAAACACTCCCTTGAAAATGCTGACCTTGTAGCGTGTGCGAACTTCCTGGGTCAGGGCATAAATCGGGATGCCGGGGTTGAGGCGCGACATCCACAGCGCCGTCGAACCCGACTCGGTCAGAGAGGCGATGGCCTTGACTTTGAGATGGTGAGCGGTGAAGAGCGCAGCCATGGCGATCGACTGGTCGATGCGGGTGAACACACGATTCAGGAAGTGCGTATCGAGCGGAAAGTCAGATGATTTCTCGGCCTCGATGCAGATGCGCGACATGGCCTCGACCGTCTGCACCGGGTAGTCGCCGGTTGCGGTTTCGGCCGAGAGCATCACGGCATCGGTGCCGTCGAGCACGGCGTTGGCCACATCCGATACTTCGGCGCGCGTCGGCACCGGGCTGTGGATCATGGATTCCATCATCTGCGTTGCGGTGATGGCGAACTTGTTGAACTCGCGTGCTGTGCGGATGATGCGTTTCTGCAGCGCCGGCACCGCCGCGTCACCCACTTCGACCGCTAGGTCGCCGCGTGCGACCATGACACCGTCGGTAGCTTCGAGGATGTTGTTGAGGTTCTCGATGGCTTCGACGCGCTCGATCTTGGCCACCAGCAAGGCCTTCGAACCGGCGGCATTGAGCAGCGCACGGGCCAGACGCATGTCGTCGCCCGACTTGGGAAAGGACACTGCGACATAGTCAATGCCCAGGCTCGCAGCGGTACGAATGTCCTCCATGTCCTTGGCGGTCAGCGCCGGCGCGGTCAATCCACCGCCCTGCTTGTTGATGCCTTTGTTGTTGGAGAGTTCTCCGTCATGACGATTGCGGCAGCGGATCTCCTTGCCCTGTACCTGCAGCACGTCGAACACGGTGCGGCCGTCGTCAAGCAACAGCACGTCGCCGCTGCGCACGTCATTGACTAGGTCCGGATAGTCGAGGCCAACGCGGCCCTCGTCACCAAGGGTACAGGCCGCATCAAGGATGAACTCCTGCCCGGCCTTGATCTGCACCGGGCCGGCGGCAAACTTGCCGATGCGGATCTTCGGCCCCTGCAAATCGGCCATCACACCCACAGCACGCCCGGATTCATGGGCCGCCGCGCGCAAGGCATCGACCCGCTTGCGATGATCGTCGGCGGTGCCGTGCGAGAAATTGATGCGGACTACATCGACCCCTGCGGCCACCAGGGCCAACATGCGCTCGGCGCTGCTGGACGCCGGGCCCAGCGTGGCGACAATCTTGGTCGAACGCTTGTAGGGAACGGTCATCCAGCCGCCCGCTGTTCGAGCATGGCCACGGCCGGCAATACTTTCCCTTCCAGATACTCCAGAAACGCCCCGCCCGCCGTCGAAATGTAGGACACCTTGTCGTAGATATCGTATTTCTGGATCGCCGCGATGGTGTCACCACCACCGGCCAGGGTGAAGGCCTTGGTGTTGGCGATGGCCATGGCGATCGCCCTGGTGCCTTCACCGAACTGGTCGAACTCGAAAACACCGACGGGGCCATTCCAGACCACGGTACCGGCCTTCATGATGATGTCGACCAGTTCCTGCGCCGACTTCGGGCCGATGTCAAAGATCATGTCGTCGTCGGTGACGGCGCCGGCATCCTTCAGCACGGCCGGTTCGGCGGCATCGAATTTCTTGCCGCAGACCACGTCCAGCGCAATCGGGATCGTGGCGCCGCGCGCGGTCATCTTTTTCATCAGCGCCTGTGCGGTCGGCACCAGGTCATCCTCGCACAGCGACTTGCCGACGTTTTTGCCCGAGGCCTTGAGGAAGGTATTGGCAATGCCGCCGCCCACCACCATCTGGTCCACTTTCTCCGACAGCGATTCAAGTACGGTCAGCTTGGTCGATACCTTGGAGCCACCGACGATGGCCACCATCGGCCGTGCCGGGTTGGCCAGCGCCTTGTGCAGGGCTTCGAGTTCCTCGGCCACCAACAGGCCGGCACAGGCCGCCGGGGCGAACTGGGCGACGCCGTAGGTCGAGGCTTCGGCGCGATGCGCGGTGCCAAAGGCGTCCATGACAAAGAGGTCGCACAACGCGGCGTATTTCTTCGCCGTGGCTTCGACATTCTTCTTCTCGCCCTTGTTGAAGCGGCAGTTTTCCAGCAGCACGACTTCGCCGGCGGCGACATCGAAACCGCCATCGACCCAGTCGCGCACCAGGCGCACCGGCTGGCCCAGCTTGGCGGCCATCACCTCGGCGACAGGCTTGAGTGAGTTTTCGTCAGTGAAAACGCCCTCTTCCGGGCGGCCAAGGTGGGAAGTCACCATGACTTTCGCGCCGGCCTTAAGGCAATGCGCGATAGTCGGCATGGATGCCGTGATGCGGGCATCCGAGGTGACCTTGCCATCCTTGACCGGAACGTTGAGGTCGGCGCGAATAAAGACGCGCTTGCCGGTCAAGTCGAAATCGGAAAGACGCTTGAAACTCATCGCGCGTATCTCCCCGCTTACTTCGCGACGTGCTTGACGAAGCGCAGCATGTTGCAGGTGTAACCGTACTCGTTGTCGTACCAGGCGACGACCTTGACGAAGGTCGAGTCCAGCGCGATGCCAGCTTCGGCGTCGAAAGTCGAGGGTGCCGGGCTGCCACGGAAGTCGGTGGCAACAACCTTCTCTTCGGTATAGCCGAGGATGCCTTTCATGGCGCCCTGCGAGGCTGCCTTCATCGCCGCGCAGATGTCGGCATAGGAGGCTTCCTTGTTCAGCTCAACGGTCAGGTCGACCACCGAGACATCGGAGGTCGGCACGCGGAAGGACATGCCGGTCAGCTTCTTGTTGAGTTCGGGAATCACCACGCCGACGGCCTTGGCGGCGCCGGTGGAGGACGGGATGATGTTTTCCAGGATGCCGCGGCCACCGCGCCAGTCCTTGTTCGAGGGGCCATCGACAGTCTTCTGCGTCGCCGTGGCGGCATGCACGGTGGTCATCAGACCGCGTTTGATGCCCCAGTTGTCGTTCAGAACCTTGGCCACGGGAGCAAGGCAGTTGGTGGTGCAGGAGGCAGCCGAGACGATCTTCTCGCCGGCATACTTGGTGTGGTTGACGCCGAACACGAACATCGGCGTGTCGTCCTTCGAAGGCGCCGACTGCACGACCTTCTTGGCGCCGGCAGCGAGGTGCTTCTCGCAACCTTCCTTGGTCAGGAACAGGCCGGTGGAGTCGATCACCAGGTCGGCGCCGATCTCGTTCCATTTCAGCTCGGCGGGGTCCTTGACGGCCGTGAGGCGGATCTTGCGGCCATTGACGATCAGGTTGTTGCCTTCGACCACGACGTCGCCCTTGAAGTTGCCGTGCACCGAGTCGTACTTCAGCATGTAGGCCAGGTAGTCGGGCTCCAGCAGGTCGTTGATGCCGACGATCTCGATGTCCGAGAACTCGGCTTCCTTGGCGACAGCGCGAAACACCATGCGGCCGATGCGACCGAAACCGTTGATACCGACTTTGATAGCCATTTGGATGATCTCCAGGTAGTGATTAAATAAGCTTTTCCACGGCCTTCACGACGTTGCCCGCCGTGAAACCGAATTCCTTGAACAATTGTCCGGCCGGGGCCGACTCGCCGAAGCGGTCGAGCCCGATGACGACGCCGTCGAGGCCGACGTACTTGTACCAGCCGTCGGTCACGCCTGCCTCGATCGCAACACGCGGCACGCCGCGCGGCAGGACCGATTCACGATAGGCCGCATCCTGGCGGTCGAAGACATTGGTGCTGGGCATCGACACCACGCGCACCGGAATCTCGGCTTCCATCGCCGCCTGCGCCTTGAGGGCGATATCGACTTCCGAGCCGGTGGCAATGATCACCGCCTTGGGCTTGCCGCCCTTGGCTTCGGAAATCACGTAGCCGCCGCGCCCGACGTTGGCAATGGTCGCGCCATCGCGAGCGACGAAGGGCAGGTTCTGGCGCGACAGGCACAGCGAGGTCGGACCCGTGGTCCGTTCCACCGCCGCAACCCAGGCCGTCATGGTTTCGACCGTGTCACAGGGACGCCAGACGTCCATGTTGGGGATCATGCGCAGCGTTGCGGTCTGCTCCACCGGCTGGTGGGTCGGGCCGTCTTCGCCGAGGCCGATCGAGTCGTGGGTGAATACGTGAATCACGCGCTGCTTCATCAGCGCCGCCATGCGCAGGGC
>JBPOIP010000187.1:0-3841 GCA_052034395.1 Pseudomonadota bacterium | reverse complement strand
ATGCTGTTGCACCCGCACTGCGGGGCTCCGTGGCATATCTGCACTCCCCTGCCGTCGAACCAAAAGGAAAATCGATGGCAACCCGTCTCAATCTGAAATTGTCTCCCGGCGCTGCGGCACTGGCCCTGCTTTTTACTGCGCCCGGCTGGTCCCAAACGGCGGCACAGACGCAAAGCCTGCAAGGCGTCACCGTGACCGCCAAAGCGGCTCCCGTACTGGACATTGATCGCGCCGACGTGGGCGGCCTGGGTCAGACGCTGGCCAAAACCCCCCAAAGTGTGACCGTTCTGGGCGCCGACTTGCTGGCTGCCACTGCGACGGGCAGCCTGTCACAGGTCATCAAGCTCGACGCGTCGCTGGCCGACAGTTACAACACCACAGGCTACGTCGAGGGCCTCTCGGTGCGCGGCTTTCTGCTGGACCAGGGCAACAACTTCCTGCGCAATGGTCTGCCCGTTTCCAACTTCGCACCACTTGCGCTGGAGAACAAGGAGCGCATTGAGGTTTTGAAGGGCGTGTCGGGTCTGCAGTCCGGCGTATCCGCGCCCGGCGGTCTGGTCAACCTGGTCACCAAGGCGCCGCAACGCGATGCCTTCACCACCGTGTCGCTAGGCGCGGATGGCCATGGCGGCAGCAAGGTGCATATGGACAGCAATACCGCGTGGGGCGCGATGGGCGTGCGCGTGAATCTGGCGGCAGAAGACTTACACTCGGTGTTCGACCGGGCAGATGGCAAGCGCGAATTTGCCAGCGTGGCGCTGGTCACACAAGCGGCTCCCGGCACCAAGATTTCTGCCGACCTGGAATACCACCACAAGAAGCAGCCGTCGGTCCCGGGTCTGGGCTTGCTGGATGCCAACGGTGATGGTGTGGCCGACGAATTGCCGGCCAGCAACTATGCGCGCTTGAACTTAAACAACCAGAGCTGGTCCCAGCCCTTTGAGGCCACCAGCACCAACGCCCAGTTCGCCATCGACCACGTGATCAATTCAGAGTGGCAGGCCCGTCTGGGCCTGGGCACGCAGCGCACGGTAGCGCAGGACCGCCTGGCCTTCCCCGATGGCTGCAGCAGCACAGCCAACTATGTCTACCCCGGTCTGTGCGCCAATGGCGACGTGGACATCTACGACTACCGCAGCGAGAACGAAGTGCGCAGCACCTGGGCCTGGGACGCCCAGCTAAAGGGCAAGCTCGCGGCTCTGGGCATTCAGCATCGCGTAAAGCTGGGTTTGAGTGGCCGTAACGCCACGACTGAACTCAACCCCATGCAGGCCTACAACTGGGTCGGCACCACCAACATCAACACGCCCGTTGCGCTGCTGGGTGACGGCACGGCGCTGGACCTCAACACCAACAGCCGCGAGCGCGCCATCGATGCCTCGGCCTCTCTGGTCAGCGATCTTGCGGCCACCGTGCAGAGTTTTGTGGGCTTGCGCACCACACGCCTGACCCGTGCTAGCGAGCGCAGCGATGGCTCGCGCGCCATTGCCTTCGAGCAGACCGTGACCACACCGTGGGCTGGCGTATCGTGGTCGCCGCTGGCCAGCACCATGCTGTACGCATCCTGGGGTCAGGGCGTGGAGCTCGAAGCCGTGCCGAACCGCCCCACCCGGTTCGTCAATGCAGGCCAGGTGCTGCCCGCACTGCGCAGCGATCAGACCGAGCTGGGCGTCAAGTGGCAACCCAGCGCACGCGTGCTGGTGACGGCGTCAGCCTTCAGCATTGACAAACCCTATGCCGACGACCAGACCACAGCCAGCGGCGTACCCTTGCGCGTGGCGGGTGGCAAGACGGCACGGCATCGCGGGCTGGAACTCTCCGCCGTAGGCCAGATGGACACCCAACTGTCCCTGCAAGCCAGCCTGACCCTGCTGGACGCCAGGTACACCGCCGCCGTGGACCCGTCCCTGGTGGGCCAACAGGTTACCAACGTGCCCAAAACCAAGGCGTCGCTGTTTGCCGACTACAAGATCGCCAGCATGTCCGGCCTGTCCATCAGCGGTCTGTTGACGGCAGAGAGTGGCATGACCGTGACCGCCGATGGCGCCGTCGCCCTGCCCGCAGCGTGGCAGTTGGACGCCGGCACGCGCTACCAGAACCGCCTGATCGGCAAGCTCACGCAATGGAGCCTGCATGTGGAGAACCTGACCGACCGCCACTACTGGCGCGAGGCACCCACGCAATATTGGGGCGGCACTTACCTGTTCCCCTCCACACCACGCACCGTGCGGGCACGGGTGACCGTTGAATTCTGAGCCTCGCCTCATCTGCCTGATCGGCGCCGAGTGCACCGGCAAGACCACGCTGGTACAGGCTCTGGCCGAGCGCATGGACGGCTTGTGGGTACCCGAGTACCTGCGTGCATTTACCGACGCGAACGGCCGCACACCCGGGCAGCACGAGCAATTGGACATCCTGCGCGAGCAGGTGCGACAGGAGGCGGCAGCGTTGGTATCAGCCCAAGCGCAGGCGCGTGCATGGGTATTTTGCGACACCGCGCCGCTGTTGACGGCGGTCTATAGCGACCATGTATTTGGTGACGCATCACTGTACCCGCTGGCGCAGGATCTGCATGCCCGCTACGCGCTGACACTGTTGCTGGAGCCTGATATTCCATGGGTGGCAGATGGTCTGCAGCGCGAGGGATCGCAACAGCGTGCCGCCGTCCACGCCCGCATCGAACAGGCACTGGGCGCTGTGCAATTGCCCTATGTACGCATGTCAGGCTCGCTCGAACTGCGGCTGTTGGCCGCCGAAAGACTGGTTCAAAGCCTGCGCTAAACGCCCGGTGGTTGGATGGTTTTACTGATCCAGTCCAAGCCCCAAGCCAGCGCGATCTGCAGGTTGGCGTTTGCCATTGCAGACAGTGGCTCTCCCAGTTCAAACAACTCGCCACGCACTGCCAGCAGTGTCGCAGCAGGGGCCGCGTGGCCGTGCAGGTCCTCAAACACCTGCATCAGCGCTTCGGCTGACAGGGCATGGCTGGTGTAGCTGGTATCCCGTCGGGCCAGCACGGTATTGGCGGAGAACGGTGGGACGCAATCGACGCTCGCGTCCACAAAAAGGACATGGCGGCGCCCCTCCAGATCGAGCGCATGCTCCACCTGCAACTGGTAGTCGTCCAGCAACTCAACCTGGCAAAGCATGTTGGGCGGTAGCCTTTCCTGCAAGCCTGCGACAAACAGTGGCCCCAAGGCATCGTCACCACGGCTGAGGTTGCCCCAGCCCAGCACCAGAATCTGCGCCCTTTCGCTCATGCCTCCAGACCGATGGGGCCGTCAATCTGGCGCGTCAGCCCTTGTGTGGGCGACTTTTGCACGCGATCGAGTACCGTACCGTCCGATGCAACCAGCGTGACGTCCAGCGGCATCTGGCCCAGCGCGTGCGTCGCACAGGACAGGCAGGGGTCATACGCGCGAATGGCCACCTCAATGTGGTTGAGCAGGCCTTCCGTGATCTCCTGACCACTGATGTACTCTTTGGCGACCGAGCGCACCGCTTCGTTCATGGCCTGGTTGTTATGGGTCGTCGATACAATCAGGTTGCAATGGGTCACGAGATCATCGTCGCCCACTTCATAGTCATGGATCAGTGTGCCGCGCGGCGCCTCGATGATGCCCACGCCCCCGCGCTGGCGTACACCGTGGCTCATCATGTCACCGGACAACAGGGCCGGGTCATCAAGAATCTGTGCAATCACTTCCACCGCATGCAGCAGCTCGATCATGCGGGCCCAGTGGTAGGCCAGGGAGGCGTGCACCAGTTCACCCTGGCCCCAGGCCACAAATTCCTTGCGTTCAATTTCAGCCAGCGGGCTGGGGATGAAGTCGCAGTTCTGCAC
>JBPOIP010000054.1:0-5940 GCA_052034395.1 Pseudomonadota bacterium | reverse complement strand
CTCACCCGCTACGGTTTTGTGGACCTTCCCGTGTTCGCCCTCCCCGGCTGCTTCAAGAACCATGGCAACTATGTAATCAGCCTTGGGCAGGTATGCCGCTGGCTCGGTGCCCAGGCGGAAGCTCTGGGTGTTGAGGTGTACCCCGGATTTGCCGGCGCAGAAGTCCTTTACGACGACAAAGGTGCGGTACGCGGCGTTGCTACCGGCGACATGGGCATTACACGCGACGGACAACCGGGACCGGCTCACCAGCCGGGAATGGAATTGCTGGCCAAGTACACGCTGTTTGCCGAGGGTTGCCGTGGGCACCTCGGCAAACAAGTCGAAGCCCGGTTCAACCTGCGCGCCGACTCCGACCCGCAGACCTACGCCATTGGCATCAAGGAGCTGTGGGAAATCGATCCGGAGCACCACGAAAAAGGGCTGGTCTGGCACACCTTTGGCTGGCCGATGAGCTCGGACACCTACGGTGGCGGCTTCATCTATCACTTCGGCAACAACCTCGTTTCCATCGGCCAGGTCGTCGGCCTGGGGTACAAGAATCCGCATCTCTCGCCTTTCGAGGAAATGCAGCGTTTGAAGACTCACCCGCAAATCGCCCCCACCTTCAAGGAGGGCAAACGCCTGGCCTACGGCGCACGCGCCCTGGCCGCAGGGGGCCTGCAGTCACTGCCCAAGCTCGATTTCCCCGGCGGCGCATTGATTGGTGACGATGCGGGCATGCTCGTTGCCTCCCGCATCAAAGGAAGTCACGCCGCAATCAAGAGCGGAATGTTGGCGGCCGAAGCGGCAGCGGCGGCCGTGTCCGCCGGGCGTTCTGGCGATGCGCTGAGCGACTACCCGGAAATGTTCCGCTCGTCGTGGCTGTACGAGGAACTGCACACGGCACGCAATTTCAAACCTTGGATGGCGAAAGGATTGTGGACCGGCTCGATCGGCTTTGGAATCGACCAGGTCGTGCTACGCGGCAAGGCGCCGTGGACCATGCACAACACGGCAGATCACGAAAAATTGCGTCCGGCAACTGAGTGCGCGCCAGTCTCCTACGAGAAACCGGACGGTGTGCTGACCTTTGATCGTTTATCGTCGGTGTTCCTCTCCAATACCAACCATGAGGAAGATCAACCCTGTCATCTCCAGCTCAGGGATGCAGCCATTCCCATCACCACCAATCTGGCCCTCTACGATGCGCCCGAGCAGCGTTACTGTCCGGCCGGCGTCTATGAGATCGTGAGGGACGAATCCGGAGCCAATCCGCGCTTGCAGATCAATGCGCAGAACTGCGTGCACTGCAAGACCTGCGACATCAAGGACCCAACACAAAACATCACGTGGGTCGTGCCGCAAGGGGGCGAAGGGCCGATTTACGCCCAGATGTAAGCGGCGCCTGGCAGGGAGCTTTATCCCTGCCCTTTGCCGGACCGTGGTTTGCACGCGCCCTGGCGACGTTGGCATAGCCATTGCCTACGTAGATTCCGCAGAATCTCGCGCTATTCACGTATAAACAATTCACGGGGAGTTTGGGAACATTGCGAAGCTGACCCGCAATGTGGCCGGACTCGTCCACTCGGGTAACGGCCTCCTGAAATGGACCTCCCATGAAAATCGAACAACTGACATTTTCCGATCCCGGATCCGTGGTTGCCGCCCTCAGCACGTTTGCCACATTCTCACCGAATCTGGTGCTGGTCTTCGCAGCTCCACGATACTTTGCCGATGACGGTTTGGTCACCGCGCTTGCGAGTCGCTTTCCTGACGCAATTCGCATTGGCTGCTCTACCGCTGGCGAGGTCTCATTACGCGGCGTGGAGGACAACACGGCTGTAGTCACAGCCATCCGATTCGATCAAGCGCAGCTCAGGAGTGGATCCACCGACCTGACCGACATGTCCGACTCGCGCTCGGCTGGGCGGCGCCTGGCCACCGAGATACGCATCGATCAACTACGCTCGGTACTCGTCTTCGGCCAAGGCGTGAACATCAACGGCAGCGCGTTGATCGAAGGCATGACGGAGGTGCTGGGAAGCTCGATTCCGATTACCGGCGGACTGGCCGGTGACAATGGCTTGTTCCAGAAAACCTGGACGCTGGGGAAATCCGGCGTATCAAGTTGCGCGATCGTCGCGGTAGGGATCGCCGGCCCGGGCGTCGAAATCGGCCACGGTTCCTTCGGCGGCTGGCAAGCGTTTGGCCCGGCGCGCAAAATTTCCCGCTGTGTCGACAACGTCCTGTATGAACTGGACGGCGAACCCGCACTGGACGTCTACAAGCGCTATCTCGGCGAGTACGCCACCCAGTTGCCGGCCTCCGGTCTTCTCTTCCCGTTCGCCATGCTCGGCAACGATCAGAATGCCACCGGGTTGATTCGCACAATCCTCGGCATCGACGAATCCAGGGGCAGCCTCACCCTGGCCGGCGAGATTATCGAGGGCAACTATCTCAAGTTGATGCATGCTTCGACCGACGCATTGGTCGATGGTGCCGAAAACGCGGCACTGGCGGCAGCGACGATGTGTCAGCGCAAAGGGCCAAGCCTGGCACTCCTTATTTCATGTGTCGGGCGCAAACTGGTTATGGGCGACCGTACCGACGAGGAAATCGAGGCCGTTGCCGCAGTACTTGGCCCGGATGCGGTGCGTACCGGTTTCTATTCCTACGGAGAGATCAGCCCATTTGCTCCCGGGGTCTCCTGCAAACTCCACAACCAGACGATGACCATCACCACCATTACCGAAAGCTGAGCCACCCAGTTCGCCAAGCCAGCCATACGAGAATACTGCAATGGACAAGACGTTGCTGCGACAAATGCGGCGCTACGCGGGAATTGACGACGAAACCCAGCTAGAACACATGCTTGTAGCCGCCTCGAATTTTGCGCAGCACAAGGATGTGCCACCTGAGCTCAAATCGACGTTGTCCGGCCTGAGCATGCTGTTGGAACGCATCTCAGTGACTTACGAGCAGCATGACCGGGATCTGGCCTTGCGCTCGCGCAGCCTGGAAATCAGTTCGGTAGAACTGACCGCAGCGAATAGCCGTCTGCATGACGAACTGGCAAGCCGGGAAAGCGCGATTGCGCGCCTGCGAACCACCGCCCACGCGTTGCAAGAAGAAGCAGGCTTCGTTCCACCGTCCCGACAGTCGGAAAACCTCGAAGATTTGATCGAGATCATTGCCGGCCTGGTTCAATATCGCCACGAAAGCGTCAAGGCTATTCGTGCCGCCCAGCGTGCGCTGCAACACCAGAAATTTGCACTCGATCAGCACGCAATTGTCAGCATCACTGACAGAAATGGAACCATTGTCTATGCAAATGACAAGTTCTGCGAGATCAGCGGCTACTCACGCGAAGAACTGGAAGGGTCAAACCATCGAATCGTCAACTCCGGGTTCCACTCCCGCGAGTATTTCCGCGATATGTGGGATTGCATTTCCGCCGGAAGCGTGTGGACCGGCGAGTTGCGAAATCGGGCCAAGGATGGGCAAATATATTGGGTCGCCGCCACCATCGTTCCTTTCGTTGATGACCATGGCGTTCCCGACCAGTATGTGGCGATACGCACGGATATCACGGCGCGATATGAAGCTGCTGCACGCCTCAGCGAGCAGTTGCACTTCGTCGAGGAGTTGATCGAGGCAATTCCCCTCCCCGTCTACGTGAAGGACGAAAATCGCCAGTATCGGCTCATGAACCGTGCCTTCGAGGAATTTTTTGGAATTCAGCGCAAGGAGTTTCTTGGCAAGACCGCCTTCGATATGCTGGATCTCGAAGCGGCACAAGACCATGACCAGCGCGACAGAGGCCTGTTGCATGAAATCTCGCACCAGTCTTATGAGGCGCGTATTACCAACCACAATGGCACGGTACGCGATGGGATATATCACAAGGCCACCTTGACCCGGCCGGATGGCTCGATCTCGGGCCTGGTCGGCACCATCTCCGATATCACCGAGCGCAAGGCCCTTGAACATATGGCTGTGCTGGCCAAGGAGGCGGCAGAAGCCTCAAACCGCGCCAAGAGTGATTTCCTTGCCAACATGAGCCATGAAATCCGTACCCCCATGAACGGCATCATGGGCATGCTGGACCTGGTGCTGGATAGCACCCTGACCACGGAGCAGCGGGAGTTCATCGAAATCGCCCGTGGATCAGCCGATGGCCTGCTCGCGATCATCAACGAGATCCTCGACTTCTCGAAGATCGATGCGGGGAAAGTCGGTATCGAACAGGTGGCGTTCAACCTCGGGGAAATGCTCGATGGCACCGTCAAGCTGATGCAACCTGGCGCCGCCGACAAGGGGCTGGTGTTGCGCGGCGAGATCGAAAGCGAACTACCGCAGGACTACGTGGGAGACCCGTTGCGCTTGCGTCAAATCATTCTCAATCTGCTGAGCAATGCGGTCAAATTCACCGAACGCGGTGAAATTGTTCTTCGAGTCAGAGCGGAGTGCGACGCTGCGCAACGTCCTCAGTTGCATCTGGAGGTTGCCGATACGGGTATCGGCATTTCTCTGGAGCGGCAGAAATTAATCTTCGATGCATTCGCTCAAGAGGACGCCTCGACGACACGACGATACGGCGGCACCGGACTGGGTCTGACAATCTGCAGCCGCTTGGTAGAGTTGATGGGAGGGCGCATACAAGTTGATAGTGCGCCGGGGAAGGGTAGCGTTTTCCATGTCATTCTGCCTCTCGCAGCCAAGCTCCCCACTGAGGGAACGTGCCCCGAGCCCGCCGTCTCCCCCACCGACCTGACGTCTCCCCGCGCGCTAGATAAACTGATTTCCGACGACAACCCGAACGACTGCAAGGGATCGGATTTTGACTACGCGGGCGCAGTGGCCGCTGCCGACTCCGAAATAGTCTCCATCATTGCTGATGAATTTCTCCAACTCGCACCTGGCGACCTGGAGCAAATGCGAACCGCCGCCGCATCAAACGACCTTGATCAACTGGGGCGCCTTGGGCATACCTATAAGGGACTGGCAGCCAACTTCGGCGCCCGCCCCTTGCAGGAGGCCGCCGCACGATTGCACGAGGCATGTCGCAACAACAGCTTTCAGGCGGAACTCCTCACCCACGTGGAGCACGAACTGCATGCGCTTTGCGCCGCCCTCCAGGCCCACATGGCGAAAAACCCGGCCTGAGCCGGGTCGGCCCGCATCAGGTTAAAACATCGATTCGTCGAGTTCCAACGCGCTGTTTCCGGCTTCGACAACCACACGAGCCAAACCCGGTGCCGCCGCCATGACATGCTCGGCGTAGAAACGCGCGGTTGCGATCTTGGCCGGATAGAAGGGGTCAGCGTCGCCACCGGAAATTTTCGTCTGCGCCACCAGCGCCGCCCGCGCCATCATCCAGCCCCCGGAGACATTGCCCATCAATTCCAGGAAGGGCACGGCACCGGCCGCCACAGCGCGTACATCCTTGCCGTAATTGGCGACGATGTGGTCGGTAGCCTCGCTCACCGCATCAATGCCACGACCCAGTGCGGCAGCAATGGCGGCAAACACGGGACCGGGCTGTGCCGCGACTTCCTGCTGCGTGGCTCGCATCATTGCAATGACCGCCTTGGCCGTGGCGCCACCTTCGCGCGCGATCTTGCGGCCCATCAGGTCGTTGGCCTGAATGCCGGTGGTGCCTTCGTAGATCGTGGTGATGCGGGCGTCGCGCATGTACTGCGCCGCACCTGTCTCTTCGACAAAGCCCATGCCGCCGTGGATCTGAACTCCGAGATAGCTCATGGCATTTCCCGTTTCGGTGCTCCAGCCCTTGACCACCGGAATCATCAGGTCGACAAAGGCCTGGTTCTGCGCCCGCTGCCCCGCATCGGGATGCCGATGTGAGGCATCGTGGGCTGCCGCGACCGCATACGCCAGGGCACGCATCGCTTCGACATGGGAGCGCATCAGCATCAGCATGCGGCGGATGTCCGGATG
>JBPOIP010000226.1:0-4099 GCA_052034395.1 Pseudomonadota bacterium | reverse complement strand
TGCCCCTCTTTGGCGTCTTCGGTCAGGGTAAACAGCGCAATCTGGCTTTCGGTAAACGACATGCTCTCTTCAAACGCCATGGCTTCAATCTTCTTCATGGTGTAGAGCCCGCGCCGGATGGCTGCGGGCGACTTGTCCAGCAGGCGCTCCAGCAGCCACTGCAACTTGACGTCCACGTCTTCGTCCACGTAGTTCACCAGGTCATATTCCAGCGCCTGGGCGGCCGTGATGGGCTCGCCGGTGAGGCACATTTCGGCCAGCTTGCGTCGCGGGATCAGGTGCTGCAGCACGCTGAGCACCTGTGCCGGGAACACGCCGACCTTGACCTCGGGCAGGCCAAACACGGCATGGCTGGCGGCTACGGCCATGTCGCACATGCTCATCAGTCCCATGCCGCCAGCCATACAGGCACCGTTGACCCGGGCGATCAACGGCACGGTGCTGACCTTGGCCACGCGGAGCAACTGCGCCAGGTGGCCATGGGGCTCTGAGTAGTCGGTGGTGAACGCCTTGGCGGATTGCAGGTCCGCGCCCGCACAAAAGGCCTTGGTGCCGGCACCGGTGATAACGATGGCCCGAATCCCGCGGTCGGTTTGCGCCGCCGAGATCGCCTGCGCCATACCGGCCAGCACACCGTGGCTCATGGCGTTGCGCCGCTCCTCACGGGTGATGGTCAACCACAGCACAGGGCCGCGTGGTTCGACGGACAGTTCGGGTGAAGAAACGAAAGGGCTGAGGGGGGAGTGCATGGGCGTTTTGGTGATGCTATGGATTTAGTAGCTAACTGGTTAATATCGGCGTGGGCCGGTAATCTATTTTGCCGTAAGTGCTGCAGGCTGAACCGATGCGGACAGATCAATAATTGCGGGTGATGGTGCGAATATAGTCGAAGGTCGGGGTGCTGCCCGGTGGCATGGTGAGCCACGAGCGGTACCCACAAGACGCTTGAAGTCCCGATATCTGGAGTGTGCGTGATGGATTTTTTCAGTATGGAATTTGTGACCGCCCTGGCGGCCATTGTGGTCATCGACCTGGTGCTCGCGGGGGACAACGCCATCGTGATCGCACTGGCGGCACGCAATGTGCCGCGTCACCTGCAGCGCCGTGCCATGATTTGGGGCGCACTGGGTGCGGTGCTGGTGCGCAGCATCCTGACCTTGATGGTGGTGTGGTTGCTGAAGTTTCCGGGCCTGCTCTTTGTTGGTGGGGCCATGCTGGTCTGGATTGCCCGCAAGTTGCTGATACCCGAGGCAGAGGCGGAGCATGCAGACGAACCTGAAACCAAGAGTGCCAGCACCTTTTGGGGTGCCATCCGCACCATTGTGGTGGCAGACATGGTCATGGGCCTGGACAATGTGATTGGTGTTGCCGGAGCGGCCCATGGCAATTTCGTTCTGGTCGTTCTGGGTTTGCTCATCAGCATTCCCGTATTGGTCTGGGGCAGCAGTCTTTTGCTGCGCTATCTGGAGCGTTTTCCTGCACTGGTCTATGTGGGGGCCGCCGTGCTGGCACTGACTGCGGCAAAGATGATGACCTCAGAGCCGCTTGTGCGCGACGTGCTGTCGCGTTTCGCGCCCGCCGTGCCGCTCGTGTATTTGATTACTGTGGGTGGGGTGTTGTGGGCTGGCTTTCTGGAAAACCACCGCCGGCTGGAGTCCAGGATCAGCGAACGGCTGGCCAGTCTGCACAAACGCCCCGCGACTGATTCGATGACAGGCCGAGGTCCGGAGGTGGGATTCGTGATGGAAAAGATACTGGTGCCGGTTGATGGTTCGCCTAACGCCGCGCGTGTGGCCCACCACATCGTGGCCGAAATCGGCAAATCGGGTGGACTGCAAGTGCACCTGCTCAATGTGCAGACGCCGCTGTCAAGGCATGTGGCGCAGTTCGTTGCCCGCAAAAGTCGCGATGACTACCATCGCGATGCCGCCCGCAAGGCACTGCGTTCGGTGCACAAGATTCTGGATGGCGCGGGTGTTCCCTACACAACCCATGTCGAGGTCGGAAACAAGGCCGAAATCATCACGCAAATGGCCCAGCAGCTGGGGTGCGATCACATCGTGATGAGTACCGCGCGCAAAAATTCCCTGACCCGCATGCTGGAAGCCTCCACGACCAACCGCGTGCTGGAGCGCACGACCGTACCGGTCGAGATCATTGCCGGAGACAGCGTTTCAACCCTGGAGCGCGTGGGTGTGCCGCTCGGTCTGGCGCTGGTCGCCGCGTGGTTGTTGATTCATCTCGTGGAGTAAGCACTTGGTTGCCACCCTGTTGCCGCAGTGGCCACTACCGTCAGGCTCATCGCGCCTTGGCGAGTTCTTCGTCCACCAACTGGCGCAATTGCTCGAATCCAAAAGATGGAAGCGGTCTGCCGTTCACAAAGTACTCCGGTGTCTGTGACACCCCCAGGGTGTTTGCGTCCTGCAGGTCCTGGGCTATGACCTGCTGCAAGTCGGGTGCCGTCAGGTCAATGGCGAGCTGCTCCATGTTCAGACCGGTTCCGCCGAGAAGGGGCCACGTCAAATCGGCATTGACCGTGTGGTTCGAAACCCATTGCGACTGGCTGGCAAACAGGGTCTCCAGCGTTGGCCAGAACTTGCCCTGTCGGCGTGCAGCCTCCAGGATGGCAACCACCCGGTCTGATCCTTTGTGGAACGGGGCATATCGCATGACCAGCCGGATACGGTTGGGGTGTCCCGCCATCAGCTGTTTCACCAGGGGGTAAAACGTGCGGCAGGTACCGCAGGCAGGATCAAAAAATTCGACGATTACCACCGGGGCATCCGCACTGCCCAAGCTGGGTGAGTGCGCGCGGATCAGTGCCGAGCGATCCGAGGCTGACATCACCTTGCCTTGCACGTCCTGCTGTGACGCGTACCACCCGCCGGCCATGGCGAACACGGTGAGTAGCGCGGCAAGCACCGCGAAATAGGTCGTCTTTTTTGTCATATGTCGTTCTTTCAATGGTGTTGATTGGCGCGGCGCGACGCGACTTCACCGCTGTGGGCGCCTGTGGTGGACGTTCGGGAAATGGGTTGGGCGCGGTGGGGCGGTTTCGGTTTCCATAGCGGCCAAGCCGCGCAAAATGCCACAGTGATCCACCGCCCGTTCGGTCTGGCAGCGCTGTCGCAGCAGCGTCAGCTGCTTTTTCAGGTGCATCAGTTCCCGGATGCGTTCGTCCACGTGGCCCATGTGCTGATCCAGGACGGCATT
Source organism: Pseudomonadota bacterium (assembly GCA_052034395.1). GTDB lineage: Bacteria > Pseudomonadota > Gammaproteobacteria > Burkholderiales > Burkholderiaceae_C > Allorhodoferax. The sequence goes on along the minus strand of JBPOIP010000226.1, from coordinate 886 downwards.
GACCGCACCGCAGCCCGCAGAAGGCTCGTCAGCCAGGCCCAGCAGCGTCCGGATTTCCGTATGGCTCATATCCAGTGCGCGGCAGTTGCGGATAAAGCGCAGGCGCTCCAGATGGGCCGCGCCATAGACCCGGAAATTGCCCACGGTGCGTGAAGCCGCGGGCAGCAGACCTTCCTTTTCGTAATAGCGCACGGTCTCAACCGTGGTTTGGGCAACCTGCGCCAATGCACCGATTTTCATGGTGGTTCCAAATAGTTCTTGACTCTATAGTAGCTTCAGGTTGTCAAATGCGGTGATTCGCAATGCAAAACCCCTTATGTCTGAACACCAGCACCAACTGACCATGGCCGCAACCGATTCTGCAAACGGGCAAGGTCCGCACACGTGTTGCGGTGGGTATTGCTCCCCGGCCGGGGTGCCAGTTCCGGTGGTGCGCATACAAAAAAAGGTGGATGCTGCCTGTGTGCAGACACCGATACGCATCCTGCAGATGGACTGCCCCACTGAAGAGGCCCTGTTGCGCAACAAACTGGGTGGAATGGCGGGCGTTGCCGGTATGGAGTTCAATCTGATGCAGCGTGTGCTGACCGTGACGCACGATCCCGCGGTGCTCGACCCGATACTGCACGCCATCCGCTCTCTGGGCTTTGCCCCGGAGCTTGCCGCGGCTGCGTTAGCACCCGGCGCACCAGCGCCTGAGCCTGCAAGGCCCTGGTGGCCACTGGCCCTGGCTGCCCTGGCTGCCCTTGCATCGGAGGGGGCACACTGGGTCGGGTTGCCAGTCTGGGTGAGCGCCGTATTGGCAACTGCAGCGGTGTTGCTGAGCGGCACAGCCACGTACCGCAAGGGCTGGATTGCCATCCGCACGGGTAACCTGAACATCAAC
>JBPOIP010000007.1:0-64547 GCA_052034395.1 Pseudomonadota bacterium | reverse complement strand
TGCCGCAACACGCTGATCTATTTCAAGCCTGCAGCGCAAGAACGCGTACTGCATGCGCTGCTGTATGCGCTCAATAGTGGAGGAACGCTGTTCCTGGGTTCCAGCGAATCGGTGGCCATGATGACAGACGCTTTGCAGGTCGTCAGCGCCAAGCACAAGCTTTTCCGCCGCACAGCCGACCGCATACTGCCACTCCTGGAGCAAAGCGGTAAAGCCAGCAGCGGGCGTATACGGCTTCCCATGCAAGAGGCGCGCAGAAAGACATCGCCACAGACTTCGACCGTGAATGCGGCTGAGATCGGCATAGCCACATTGCTGGTGCAATACGCCCCGCCTTCCATCATCTTCAATGAGACCCAGGAAGCGGTGCACCTGTTTGGGGATGTCAACCCCTTCATTCAGGCCAAGGAAGGGTCCGCCAGCCTGGTTCTGAACCGCCTGCTGCTCGACCCGCTGGTGCCGATCGCGTCCGCCCTGTTGTACAAGTCCATCAAGGACCAGTGCTCACTGCTGTCAGACCCCGTGGCCATCAGCTTGCGCAGCGGCGAAATGCGTTCGGTGCGGGTGTCGGCACACTCCCTGAAGAACGAGGGCGTTGAACGCCTGACCATGTTGTGCTTTGAGGCGGAGGTTGTGACACCGCTTGAAGGCAGAAAACCGGTGGATGTGGGCGCTGAGACGATGACACGCATCGACGGTCTGGAGCGCGAACTCTCGGCCACACGGGAGAGCCTACAGGCCACCATCGAAGAGCTCGAAACATCCAACGAGGAGTTGCAGGCAACCAACGAAGAGCTCATGGCATCCAACGAAGAGCTGCAAAGCTCAAACGAGGAGTTGCAGTCGGTCAATGAAGAGCTGAACACCGTCAATGCCGAGTACCAGGAAAAGATGCTGTTGCTCAACAGGGTCAATGCCGATCTGGAAAGTATGGGCAAAGCCACCGGCGTGGCCACCGTGTTTGTGGACGCCGAGATGAACATCACACGGTTCAGCCCGGATGCAGCGACGATCTTCAAGCTCAGGGATACTGACCTGGGCCGCCCGCTGGATGACATTTCACACAGTTTGCGTTACCCCGGTTTGATGGACGACTTGGCGCTGACGCTCAAGACCAACCGCGTGATTGAACGTGAAGTGGCCAGCAGCGAGGGCGAGAAAATGCTCTTTGTCCGCATATTGCCCTACGCCATTCCATCCACCACAGGGCGTGGTGCGGTGACATCTTTTGTCGATGTCAGTGCCTACCACGACGCCAAACGATTGCAGGCGATTCTGGACGGGCTTCCAGAGCATGTGGCGGTTCTGGATCCGGACGGGACCATCCGCATGGTCAATGCTGCCTGGCGGCGATTTGCCTTGATCAACGGAGACGGCGCGATGCGCGCATCCGGCCCCGGATCCAATTACCTGACCGCCTGCAACGCCGAAATGGCCGCAGACGGAGACAGTGCGGGCGCCGCCCTGCGTGGACTGCGCGCGGTGCTGGACGGCACGTTGCCAACGTTTTCCATTGAGTACCCTTGCCATTCTCCAACCGAGCAACGCTGGTTTGTCATGAATGTAGCGCCTATTCCTGGCCCGGGTTTTGGCGCGGTCGTCAGTCACATCAACGTGACGACCTGGTATCTCAGGAATAGCCGATGAAGACGCTGGACAAGGAAATTGAACTGCTGCGCCAGCGGGCGCAAGCCGCACTGATACGCACGCCCAGCGGTGCGACAGATCCGCAACCGCCGCAGGATATGGCAGATGCTATGCGCCTGGTTGAAGAGTTGCGCGTTTACCAAACCGAACTGGAAATCCAGAATCAGGATCTCAAGGCGGCACAACTGCGCACGGAAGCGGCCATGCGCAAGTACCGCCGCGTGTTCGAAAACCTGCCGCTGGAGAGCGTTTTGATTGACGCGCAGGGCTTCATTGTGGAAGCCAATGCGGTGGCGCGCCTGAAATTCTCTCTGCACCAACAGACAGCTCTGCAGCGCCGATCGGCCTACCAGCTATTCACCATGGACAGCCGCATAGCCCTGCATGCGGCACTGACCACTGGCAAGGACCTGGCACGCGCGCCCCAATGCCAATTAGTACCCAGTGCACAGGATGGCGCACGGGAGGTCGATGCCCATATCATTTCGACCGACCCGGACTCACCCACGCATGATGAGCGGCTGATGGTTCTGGTGGATCGGACTTTCGAGCGGCAGCTGTCCCTCAAGCATGAGGAAATCTCGAGGAGCGAAGCACGTTATCGCGCACTGTTCAACGGATCCAAAGTACCCATGTTGCTGGTGGACCCCGTCAATGGAGCCATCGTCCGGGGAAACGCCGCCGCCCAGAGCTTCTATGGCTACGATGAGCCCACGCTTCAGGGCATGCGGATCACGGACATCAACTGCCTGTCTGCGCAGGAAACCAGGGCCGAGATGGCGCGCGCAGCCGCAGAACAACGGTCGCATTTTTTCTTTACCCACCGATTGTCCGGTGGACGCGAGGTGCAGGTCGAGGTGCACTCCGGCCCGATCGAGATCGATGGCAGGACGCTTTTGTACTCCATCGTTCACGATATCACGGACCGCGTGCTGGCACAGCAACGTGCAGATTCCGCGCACGCATTGCTGACCAACCTCGCGCAGCAGGTTCCGGGTGTTATCTATCAATTCCAGCTGTTCCCCGATGGCCGGTCCTGCTTCCCCTTTGCCAGCCAGGGAATCGGTGCCATTTACGGCGTCACGCCGGAGCAGGTGATGGCCGATGCGACTGCCGTCTTTTCGGCGCTGCATCCGCAAGACATGGATCGCGTGAGCAAGTCGATTGCGCTGTCTGCCGCATCACTCACCCCATGGGCCTGCCGTTACCGGGTCGTCTTGCCGGATCTGGGCACGCGCTGGTGCAGTGGGGTTGCCCAGCCGGAGCGGCAACCGGATGGAAGCACGCTCTGGCACGGTTTCATTACCGATGTCACCGATCAGCAGCAGGCCGAGCAGAAGCTGGCTGATTTCAGCCGGGATTTTGAGGCGTTTCTGGATCAAACCAGCGACTTTATCTACTTCAAGGACCGCGAAAGCCGCTTTCGGTTTTGCAGCCAGTCCCTCGCACGGCTTTGCCAGCACGCCGACTGGCGGGACATGCGCGGCAAGCATGACCGCGATGTTTTCCCGGCGGAAATGGCACAGATATACGAGCTCGAGGAAGCACCCGTTTTCAACAACGGCGAACCCCTGCTCAACAAAATTGACCCGTATCTGGACACAACGGGGCAAGTCGGATTCGTGCAGACCAGCAAATGGCCGCTGTTTGACCCGTCAGGTGCCGTGGTGGGCATTTTTGGCATCAGCCGCGACGTGACCGAGAACCGGAAAAACCAGGCACAAGTTCAGCTAGCGGCCAATGTGTTCACGTATGCGCGTGAAGGCATCATCATTGCCGATCAGAACGGAAACATTGTTGACGTGAATGCGGCGTTTACCCGCATTACCGGCTATGCGCGCGAAACTGTCATTGGCAAGAATCCCAGCATTTTGAAGTCTGGCCGCCACGACAAGGTTTTTTATGCCCGCATGTGGGAGTCTCTGAACACGCTGGGACACTGGGAAGGTGAAATCTGGAACCGCCGCAATGACGGCCAGACCTATGCCGAGTTGCTGAGCATCAGCGCAGTTCGGGACAGCACCGGCCAGGTGCAGAACTACGTGGCGCTGATCACGGACATCAGCCTGCAAAAGGCCCACGAGCAGGAGCTTGAGCACATTGCGCGCTATGACATGTTGACCGGGCTGCCCAACCGTTCGCTTCTGGCAGACCGTCTGCAGCAGGAAATGGCGCATTGCACGCGCAGACGGCAACTTCTGGCGGTTGTATTTGTGGATCTGGACGGATTCAAGCAGGTCAATGACCTGCACGGCCATGGCGTGGGGGATGAATTGCTGATCGCACTCGCAAGCCGTATGAAAGGCGCATTGCGGGAAGGCGACACGCTGTCGCGCATAGGCGGTGATGAATTCGTGGCCATTCTGACAGGCTTGGTACAACCCAAGGATTGTGAGCTCGTACTGTCCAGGCTTCTCATGGCGGCATCGCTTCCGGTGGTGATCAACGAATCTGTTGTGCGCGTGTCTGCCAGCATTGGCGTGACGCTGTTCCCGCACGATGCGGCTGATGCGGACCAGTTGCTGCGACATGCGGACCATGCCATGTACCAGGCCAAGCAATCCGGCAAGAATCGTTACCACTACTTTGACGTGAAGGACGATGCCGAGGTTACATCCCATCGCGAATCGCTCAATGAAATCACTGCCGCACTGGAGCACGGTGAGTTCATGCTGTTCTACCAGCCCAAGGTGAACATGAAGACCGGCGTGGTCGTTGGCCTGGAGGCTCTGATCCGCTGGCAACACCCAAAACGAGGTCTGGTTTATCCGGATCAGTTCTTGCCGACCATCAAGGATCACCCCTTCAGCATCACACTGGGCGACTGGGTAATCAATTCAGCTGTCGGTCAGATTGAAGTTTGGAACGCCCAAGGACTGCGGGTTTGCGTGAGCGTCAACATCGATGCCATCCATCTTCAGCAAGCTGGCTTTGTTGACCGGTTGCGCGACATATTGGCCGAGCATCCCGGGGTGAAGCCGCATCAGCTGGACCTGGAAATGCTGGAGAATAGCGCCCTGAACGACATGGAGAAGGTCATCGGCATCATGCGCCAGTGTTCCGAACTGGGGGTGGGCTTTTCGCTGGATGACTTTGGCACGGGTTACTCGTCGCTGACCTATTTGAAACGCCTTCCAGCAGACCTGATGAAGATAGACCAGAGCTTTGTCATTGGCATGGTCCATGAGTCTGATGATTTCGTCATCGTGGAGGCGGTCGTGAGTCTGGCCAGGGCTTTTGGACGCAACGTTCTCGCTGAAGGCGTGGAAACCGTTTCCCATGGCGAGTTGTTGCTGGCCCTGGGCTGCGAACTGGGCCAAGGCTACGGTATTGCGCGCGCCATGCCAGCCGACGCGGTTCCCCAATGGATCGCGCAGTGGGCGCCTGATCCAAGCTGGACCGCGTGGAACAAAAACCTGGATGTGGACAATAACCGTGACCTGGTGCTGGCCAATATCAAACACCGCCACTGGATCCGGGATGTGGAAAACTACGTAACCGGCAAGAGCGAAACACCTCCCCCGCTGGACGCGAACGAATGCCAAATGGGCATCTGGCTGCGAAACCACGGGCACGAGCGCTACGTCGCTCACGCGTCGTATGACGCCATGCGCCATGCGCACGAGCAGGTGCACACTGCGGCCAGGCTGCTCGTTGATTTATTTGATCAGGGACAACCGGCGGAGGCAGTCCATGGACTGTCTGAATTGAACCGTCTGCGTGACGAACTGATTCGCGCCATTCAGCAGCTCGCAAGCGCCTAATCCGCCGTCGACTCGACCACACAAAAACTCGCCGCGTAGTCGGTTTCGTCCGTGAGGCTCACGTGCACACGGAGCTTGCGCTGGTCAAACCAGGTTTTGAGTCCACCATGCAACACGATGGTGGGCGCTCCGCCGGGCAGGCTGGCCACCTCGCACCGTTGCCACGTCATGGGCATGCGCATGCCCAGGCCAATGGCCTTGCTGAAGGCTTCCTTGGCCGAAAAACGCGTGGCAAGATAGCGCACACCCCGCTCGGGGCTGCGTGCACTGCGCTCTTTCCAGGTTGCCAACTCGGCGTCGCTGAGGATTCTTTGGGCAAATCGCTCGCCGTGGCGCTCCAGACTCTGCCGGATGCGACGAACGTCGCAGATATCCGTGCCAATACCGTAGATCACGACAAGGCGCCCGGCGCAACAACGCATTGCGGTTGCAGGCATTGCAGGTAGGCCTTTATGGTTGCGCTGTAGCCCATTTCCAGGGCATCGGCAATGAGTGCGTGGCCGATGGAAACCTCTGCCACGCCCGGAACGTTCTGCACGAATGCGGCCAAGTTGTTCAGGTTGAGATCATGGCCCGCATTGACACCCAGCCCGGCATCCAACGCTGCTTGTGCAGCTTCTGCAAATCGACGCAACAAAGCCTGTTGCTGGTCGGTTCCCCAGGCAGCAGCGTAGGGTTCGGTATAGAGCTCCACGCGGTCGGCACCGACCGCTTTGGCCTGTGCCATAAGCGCGGGCTCGGCATCCATAAACAGGCTCACGCGCAGACCCATGGCCCGTGCCTGCGCAATCACCGGCTTCAGGCGGGAAACATCCTCGGGGAAAGCCCAGCCATGGTCGCTGGTGAACTGCCCCTGCGCGTCCGGCACAAAGGTGACCTGGTGCACCGGCAGCTTGCGTGCCACCAGATCGGCTGCGCAGTCCATGAGGTTATGAAGTGGGTTGCCTTCAATATTGAATTCGCGGTCGGGCCAGGCCTGCATCAGATGGGCCAGTTCGACCACGTCGTCCGCACGGATGTGACGCGCATCGGGACGCGGATGGACCGTAATGCCTGCGGCCCCGGCGCCAAGACACAGAGTTGCGGCCCGGGTCACACTGGGGATGCCCAGATGACGGGTATTGCGCAGTAGGGCGACTTTGTTGAGGTTGACAGATAGATTGGTGATCATGGGTGTCTTGGTTAAAGGCCCTGGATATCCATCATCATCTGACGGGTGCGCAGGACTGCTACGCCGCAATGGTAGTGCAGCAGGGACCGCAGTTGGGGCTTGAGTTCACTGGCGACTGCCGCACAGGCCCGCAGTGTTGTGGAAAACGGTGCACCATCCTGCAGTGCGCTCTGCAGGTTACGCCATTGCGCACCGCTCAGGCTCGCTCGGTCATCCGCATGCGCCAGGCGCAGACCGCCTTCCGGAACCAGGCAATAGTGCGCATCCGCAGCCAGTGCATCCAAGGTCATCGTTTGCACATCCAGCTGTGGCAACAACCCGATCTCCCGCAACAGAAGCAGTTCATAGGTTCGCAGCGCAGCCTGCAGGACTTCACCATGCTCGCTGGCCAGCACCTGTACCACTTTGGCATAGATATCGAACAGCGCCGGGTGCGGGTCATCCCGCGCCAGCAGGCTCAGCAACAGCTCGTTCAGATAATAGCCCGACAGCAGTGCGTCGCCTGTCGGCATCACGTGCCCCCCTTGCCACTCTGCACCCTTGAGCGTCCGGATCTCGGACTCACCCCCAAAAATCACGTGCAGCAACTGCAGGGGCAGCAACACTGGACGAAAGCTGGAACTCGGGCGCTTGGCACCCTTTGCCACCAGCGCGATGCGGCCGTGGTTACGGGTAAAGACCTCCAGGATCAGGCTGGATTCGCTCCAGTCATAGCGGTGCAGCACATAGGCTGGCTCGTCTGCGATGCGCCGTGTAGCCACTTAAACTCGCCGGGTCGCCCCAAGGCGAGTTAGCCCCGTCAGGGTGCAGCAAAACGCGCAGGGGCGGCGTATTGAGGCATTACTCATAGCCGAAGCTGCGCACCCGCGCTTCGTCATCGGCCCAGCCAGAGCGCACCTTGACCCACAGTTCAATGAAAACCTTGGCATCGGCCAGTTTTTCGAGTTCGACACGGGTTTCCATGCCGATGCGCTTGATCCGTTCGCCCTTGTCGCCAATCACCATCGCCTTGTGGGTGTCACGCTCCACAACGATGGTGGCCGCAATGCGCAGGAGTCGCTTTTGTCCCTTGCGCTGAGGTGGTTCTTCGTCAAACTTGTCGATGACAACGGTCGAGGTGTAAGGCAGTTCATCCCCGGTCAGGCGGAACAGCTTTTCACGCACCAGCTCGCTGGCCAGAAATTTCTCGCTTCGATCCGTCAGCTCGTCTGCGGCATACCACCAGGCCTGCACCGGCAAAAACTTTTCGCAAATACCCAGCAAGCGGTCCACATCCCGTGCACTCTTGGCCGACATGGGCACAAACTCGGCAAAGGTGTGCTTGTCCTGCATGGTCTGCAACCAGGGGGCGATGTCGCCACGGCGGTGGATATTGTCAAGCTTGTTGGCAATCAGCAGCGTCGGAATGTTTTTTCCCAGCAGGGCCAGAACACGTGCATCCGCAGGCGTGAAGCTGCCCGCCTCAACCACAAACAGGATCAGGTCCACATCGGCAACGGCACCCTGCACGGTCTTGTTCAGAGACTTGTTGAGCGCATTGGCATGCAGCGTCTGGAAGCCGGGCGTATCCACAAACACGAACTGGGTCGCACCACGGGTGTGCATGCCGGTAATCCGGTGTCGGGTGGTCTGCGCCTTGCGCGACGTGATGCTGATCTTCTGTCCGACCAACGCATTGAGCAAGGTTGACTTGCCCACGTTGGGCTTGCCGACAATCGCCACGAGCCCGCAACGCTGACCATCGGATGGCGTACCGGGTTGCGCCAGTTTGGGCGTGCTCTTAAGCAAGCCTTCGAGCATGCTGTCCAGATCGGGTTGTTGATCATTTATATCGATTGCCCCCGTAGTATCTGGATTGTTAGCTATTTTTTTTGTAGCATTCATGAGCGAATTTTTGCCTTGATTGTTTGCAGCATCGCGGCAGCTGCAGCCTGTTCACCGGAGCGGCGTGAGCCACCAATGCCACGCTCTGTGAGTCGGAGTTCGGGAATTTCGCACTCCACATCGAAGCTTTGCTTGTGCGCAGCGCCAATGGTGGCAACCACCTTGTATTGCGGAAGCCGCATTTTGCGACCCTGCAGCCACTCCTGCAATTCGGTCTTGGCGTCTTTTCCGATGGCTTCCATATTCGGGTTGATTTCCACCGATTCGAACAACCGGTGCACCAACGCCTGCGCGGCCGCAAAACCTGCGTCACGGTAGACCGCGCCAATCAGGGCCTCCAGGGTATCAGCCAGAATGGAAGGGCGCTTTTGCCCGCCCGAGCGGACCTCACCTTCACCCAGCCGGATCACGTCGGGCAAACCGAGTGTGACAGCCAGCTGATGCAGGGTATCCTGCTTGACCAGATTGGCACGCACCCGGGACAGGTCACCTTCTGCAAGTGCGCCCAGCCGTGAATACAACAGATCGGAAACCGCCAGATTGAGAACCGAGTCGCCCAGAAACTCCAGACGTTCGTAATGGTCACTGGAAAAACTGCGGTGCGTCAGCGCCTGGGTCAGCAAGGAGGCATCGGAAAAATTGTGCTGCAGACGACGCTGCAGCTCCACCAGTCCATCGTTCACGCTACTTGGAACGTCCAGCGTATTTGAGTGTCAGCCAGGCAGGACCAACGAGGTGGATTTCCCGTTCGTAGGCAAATCGCACGACCACTTTGTCGCCCTCCTTGGTAACCTCAAGGTCTTTGCCAGCAATCGACGTGATGGCGTCAATGGACGCTGCCTTGTCAAAAATGATGCGGACCTCGGGAACCGACTCGCCGCCCTGCGCCTTGTTGACGGCCTTGGCGATCGCCATGTATTCAACGGTTGTGGGAAACACCTGCGCGGCTATCACGCCGGAAATACCAACCACAGCCCCGACAAAAATCAGACCGAGAAATGAAATGCCGCGTTGACGGGATTTGCCTCGCACTGTCATGTATCCGCCCCCTTCAATCAAAAGAACCCACGCGCTTGGGATTGCTGAAATTCATCCAGACAAAAAAGGCTTTGCCAACGATGTTCTGCTCGGGAACAAAACCCCAATACCGTGAATCCAGCGAATTGTCGCGATTGTCGCCCATCATGAAGTAGTGGCCCTGCGGAACCTTGCATGTCACACCCTCTACGGTGTACAAGCAGCCTTCACGACCGGCAAAATTATCAGCCCCCGGCACAAACGCGGGCCGCTCAGCGTCGTTGAGCACTTTGTGCTTGTGCGCGCCCAGCGTTTCTTCAAACTGCTTGAAGTACCGCATGGCATCGTCGTCAAAAAACTCGGGCAAGCTGTCGGTGGGAACCGGTTGGCCATTGATCGTCAAACGTTTGTTGACGTAGGCAACCGTATCGCCCGGAACACCAACCACGCGCTTGATGTAGTCGAGGCTGGGCTTGGGCGGGTAGCGAAATACCATGACATCGCCACGCTGCGGGGCGTTGCCTTCCGTGATTTTTGTATTCAGCACGGGCAGACGCAGGCCATAGGTGAACTTGTTGACCAGGATGAGGTCTCCCACCAGAAGGGTTGGGATCATGGAGCCCGATGGAATTTTGAAGGGCTCAACCAGAAACGAGCGCAGAAAAAAAACGGCAATGATCACCGGGAACAAACCGGCCGTCCAGTCCAGCCACCAGGGCTGCATGAGGATGCGGTTCTTGGCTTCGGAAATATTGCCGTCGACCTGACTGATGCCCATCTTTCCCAGATCTTCGCGGCGCTTGATATCCGCTGCTTCCAGAGCGGCGGCAGCACTCTGGCGCTGCGGCAGAAAGTAAAAGCGCTCGGCCAGCCAATATGCACCGGTCACGACCGTGGCCATGAAAAGCAGCAGGGCAAAGTTGCCCTCAACCATTCCGAAGTACCAGGAACCGGCATACAGAACAAACGCAGCCAGTACAGCAGAAGTAATGGCCTGCATCAGTCTTCCACCTGCAAGATGGCCAGGAACGCTTCCTGGGGAACTTCGACGGATCCGACTTGTTTCATACGTTTTTTGCCAGCCTTTTGTTTTTCAAGGAGTTTCTTCTTGCGTGAAATGTCACCGCCGTAGCACTTGGCGAGCACGTTCTTGCGAAGGGCTTTGATTGTCTCACGCGCAATAATGTTGGCGCCGATGGCAGCCTGGATCGCCACGTCATACATCTGGCGGGAAATGATTTCGCGCATCTTGGACACCACGGCTCGCCCACGGTACTGGCTTTGTGCACGGTGCAACATGATGGACAGCGCATCCACCTTCTCCCCGTTGAGCAATATGTCGACCTTGACCACATCGGCTGCGCGGTACTCCTTGAACTCGTAGTCCATGGATGCATAACCCCGGCTTACGCTCTTGAGCTTGTCGAAGAAGTCCAGCACGATCTCAGCCAGCGGCATTTCGTATGTCAGCACGACCTGGCGCCCCTTGTACGCCATATTCATTTGTACGCCGCGCTTCTGGTTGGCCAGCGTCATCACCACACCCACATACTCCTGGGGCATATACAAATGCATGGTGACGATGGGCTCACGGATCTCGGCCATTTTTCCCACATCCGGCATCTTGGACGGGTTCTCAACCATGACGACATCACCGTCGTTCTTCATCACCTGGTAGACCACGCTAGGCGCGGTAGTAATCAGATCCTGATCGAACTCGCGCTCCAGGCGCTCCTGAACGATCTCCATGTGCAACAAACCCAGGAAACCGCAGCGAAAACCGAATCCCAGCGCCTGCGACACCTCAGGCTCGTAGTGCAGCGATGCATCATTGAGCTTGAGTTTTTCCAGCGCATCTCGCAATGAGTCGTACTCGCTCGCTTCGGTCGGGTACAGGCCGGCAAACACCTGCGGCTGGATTTCCTTGAAGCCCGGCAATGCCTCGGTCGCAGTTGCCGCAGCGCCGCCCGTTCCAGGCTTGATCAACGTGACCGTGTCGCCAACTTTGGCTGCCTGCAGTTCCTTGATTCCGGCAATGATGTAGCCCACCTCGCCCGCTTCCAGCGACGAACGTGGCTGATTGGCAGGGGTAAATACACCGAGGTTGTCTGCGTTGTAGGTAGCGCCTGATGCCATCATCTTGATGCGCTCGCCCTTGGCCAGACGGCCATCCACCACCCGCACCAGCATCACTACACCCACGTAACTGTCAAACCAGCTGTCGATAATCATGGCGCGCAGTGGGGCATTGGGGTTGCCTTTGGGCGCGGGAATCTTGGCAACGATGGTTTCGAGTATCTCGTCAATCCCGAGACCTGTCTTCGCAGAACAGACTATCGCGTCGGTGGCATCGATCCCAATCACGTCTTCGATCTCGCTGCGCGCGTTGTCGGGATCAGCGTTGGGCAGATCAATCTTGTTGAGCACCGGCACCACTTCAACACCCAGGTCGAGCGCGGTATAGCAGTTGGCCACTGTTTGCGCTTCCACACCCTGTGAAGCATCGACCACAAGTAACGCGCCCTCGCATGCGGACAGCGAACGACTTACTTCATACGAGAAGTCGACATGCCCCGGCGTATCAATCAGATTGAGGTTGTAGACCTGTCCATCCAAGGCTTTGTACTGGAGCGCGGCGGTCTGCGCCTTGATGGTTATCCCACGCTCTTTCTCGATGTCCATCGAGTCCAGAACCTGTGCCTCCATCTCGCGCGCTTCGAGCCCGCCACAGCGCTGGATCAGTCGATCCGCCAGCGTGGATTTGCCATGATCAATGTGCGCAATGATCGAGAAATTTCTGATGTGATTCATCAACGGAAACGCTTAAGTGGTTGAATTAATGTGAGATGGACAAGAAAAAAGGGCGCGTCGAGTATTGACGCGCCCTGAACCAACAATCATTGGCAACTGCGAAGGTTGGAGCTTCATTGTAGGCAAAAAGTCTTGAAATCAAAACCGTGAAAACAGCATTTCGGGGTCGTTGCGACTCAGCAACAGTTATCTTATCCACAGGTTGTAAACAATTTAAAAATCCAGCATCTGCACAACTTGTGGGCGATCTGTGGATCAGCTGTGGGAGAGTTGGGACCATCCCATATGATGGTTTTTTTCTTCCCCATATATCGTTATAAGACCCTATAGAGGTCCTATTCTAACCAAATTCAAACGACATCACCAAGTTAGCGAGCGCACACATAGCCAAACCCGTGCTGGCAATGCATCGATAATTTTCAGCCTGTCATTAAAAAAACCACAGAAACCCTCAGGCGCCGAGGGTTGTCTGGCAGATTTTTGGCCTCAACGGGCAGGCTTGATCACCACAATTTGAACCATATTTGCGCGCAGGAAAGTGATAGGCAACGGCTTGGCCTTGTCATGCTTGGTCAATATGGATTCAAATTCCTTGCTCGAAGTGACCTCAACATTGGCCACCGACAGGATGACATCGCCTTCGCGCAGACCGGCACGCGCCGCAGCGTCGGTGGCGCCATCAATGCGCAGTCCACCCTTTATCTTGAGCTCCTTTTTCTGTGCGTCGGACAATTCGCTAACCGCAAGTCCTACGGCCTGACCTGCTGCAGATGGCTTAGCCTTCTCCTCACGCCCGGATGTCTTGACGGCGGGCTTGTCCGCTTCCACCTCAGCAATGGTTATGCTCAGGTCTTTGGTGGTGCCCCGCCGGAATACGGTGAGCGTTCCTTTGGTACCTGGCTTGGTACTACCTACGATCTGACGCAGGTCATTGGACTTCTCGATGACCTTTCCTTCGAAACGCGTCACGATGTCACCCGCTTCGACACCCGCCTTTTCAGCAGGCGACCCCGGCTCCACGCGATGAACCATGGCTCCAATGGGCTTGCCCAAGCCAATGGACTCCGCAACTTCCTTGCTGACAGGACCTATTGACACACCGATGAGTCCACGCGAAACGCGTCCGGAGTTGCGTAACTGGTCACTGACCCGCATCGCCTCATCCATCGGAATTGCAAATGAAATTCCCATGAACCCGCCAGAGCGAGAGTAAATCTGGCTATTGATGCCTACAACCTCACCACGCATGTTGATGAGTGGCCCGCCAGAGTTGCCAGGATTGATGGCAACGTCCGTCTGGATAAACGGCAAGTCACCCCCCGTGTCACGCTGCTTGGCGCTCACAATGCCAGCAGTCACCGTGTTCTCTAGACCGAACGGTGAACCAATAGCCATGACCCATTCACCCACGCGAAGGCGGTTGACATCCCCCACTTTGATTGCCGGTAACCCGGAGGCCTCGATCTTCACAACCGCGACGTCACTGCGTTTGTCTGTGCCAATGATCTTGGCCTTGAATTCCCGCTTGTCTGTCAGCGTAACCAGGACTTCGTCCGCACCATCCACCACATGGGCATTGGTCATGATGAACCCGTCAGTGGTCAGGATGAAACCTGACCCCACGCCGCGAGGCTGCTCTTCTTCTTGCTGCGGCCGATTCTGCCTGGGAACCTGGCGCGGATTACCGGGGATATTGGGCATAGGAATACCGAAGCGCCGGAAAAACTCCATCATGTCTTCGTCACCCGGTCCGCCTTGCCCGGACCGCACGTTCACCTTCTCCAGGGTTCGAATATTCACCACCGAAGGACCGACCTGATCCACCAGATCGGTAAAGTCCGGCAAGGCGCGTGCTTGCGCCATGGCAGGCTGCAACGGCGAAACAGCGACAAAAGCAGCGACCGACATGGTCAATGCCATCAATACAGTGCGCACGGGTTTCAAGGCAATAGTGCTTTTCATCTTTCTTCCATTCAAGAGTTCAGTCGTGTGATAGAGCAATGTTGACTCCAAGGGTTCCAGATGGGGCGTCATTTTTTTCGTTCAAGGGCCTGTGCGAACGCATTCAATGTCGCCGGTGGAGCCTCCCCCACAACGGTGAGCCACGCGTTGGCGACACGCCGGGTGAGGCTGTGTGTGGCCCCACCCAGATCTGTCAAGCCCTCGCGCACGTGGCGCCGGCCGTCAAAGGACTCCAAGAAAAGGGAAACCGTAGCCACACCGTCAGAAAACATCCATTGCAACGTGCTAGAAGCGTCACCAGATGACGCTGCAGCAGCCGAAACCGCAGGTCGCAGGTAGCAAGCCGTAGCCTTGAACCCGTCAATATCTTTCTGCAACAACCACCCGTGCGCGTCTGCCGTGGTCTTCTGCAAGTCCGGCTGCAATACCCGATAACCGTCGGTGCTGCCCATGCGCGACAACTTGCTGACGTTGACTGCCGCATCCATCTGTAACTCCGAGAACGCAGCCTGCTCCAGCACCTTGCCGTCCAGATCCAAAGTCTGCAACTGAATAATCAAACCCGTCTTTTTTTCGTTCCATACCCTGTAACCGTAACGCAGGCGGTCGATTGGTACGAGTTGAAACACCTCGGTATCAATACCTGCGACGCGCTGAGCACCTAGTGCCTTGAGGCGGTAATAGTCGCCAATGGACGAATCGCTGGACTTCAGCAGATTGGGAAACAAACCCAGTGAGTCCCGCACCTCCGTGATGGCAACGCGCGACTGTGGAAAAAAAGTCGTCACCTGATCGTCACGGCGAAAAATCGCGCGGGGCGTGCCGCTCAATGATTCCACGCGCTCCAACTGTTGGGACCCATCACAGACATGCCAAATGCGCGCACTCACCATATTGCCGCCAGCAGTGACGACAAAGGTCCCGGTGTAAACACTTTTTCGCGCCGCCTGGTGCACACGCATCAACCAGGAATTCAACGGGGGCTCGTGGGATACCGGTTGCGCTTGCGCCAAACCCCATGCGGCGGCGAAGCACCATCCACACGTTAGCGCGATACGCCTTGCGATCCCCGCCATCACCGACTGGCACCTTCAAAAGTTCCATTGCGCAGGAAACCGGCAGGCACCTGCAACGCAGAGTGACCACCCAACTGGCGGTGTGCAGCCATCAATTCGTCCAGACGTGGATCACGCAACATGGTGCCTGCAACCGGATCTGTAACAACGACGACTTGCTTGGTCGCTTCGATCGCTTGGACTTTCGCCAACTGCCCATCACCAGACGGACTCGTCTGCAACCAAATCCCCGAGCCGACAACGGCCACCAGAGACGTGCAGGCAACGCTGGCCAACACCTTCCAGCGAAACTGAGGTGCGTTTGCGCCCTCCCTGCCAGTGGCTGCCCATGCTGCCACACTGTGTGTCATAGCGTCTGTTGCGTGAACGGATGCGGAATCGTCAGGCCGCGGTGACTCGATAGCCAATCGTTGCTCCAACCGATTCCAGAAGGCCAGATCGTTCGTTGTAGGAGCCAGCTCGGTACTTCGCAGGACATCCCCGACCACCTGGTAAACATGCCATGTGTCCATGGACTTCGCGTCCGACAGCAACTCGCCAATAACGTGCGCGCAACTCTCCGTCTGCAATTCGCCGTCAATCAATGCAGAGATGCTTTCGTTTGAGCCTGATTTCAATTCATCCATCAGAAATCCTCACCAACGTTTACCCGTTTGCTTGTCCAGCAGTGGCCTCACCTGCTGTGAAATAGCTTCTCGTGCCCGGAAAATTCGCGACCGAACAGTCCCGACGGGACAGTCCATCGTGGTGGCAATCTCCTCATAGCTCAAGCCCTCAATCTCACGCAAAACCACAGCCTGCCGCAGATCCGGGGGCAATGCGTCCATCGCAGCATTGACCACAGTCGCAATTTCCTTTGCCGCCAAAATGGACTCTGGCCCCTCGTCTGTCGTTGGTTCTCTTTTCTTCCAGAAAGTTTCATCATCATCATCGGAGGACGTGAAATTTTCAGAAATGGTTGGATCGTTCTTGCGCTCGAGCAAAAATCGTCTCGCTGTATTGACAGCAATTCGGTACAACCATGTGTAAAACTGAGCATCGCCACGGTATTGGTGCAAGGCCCGATATGCGCGAATAAACGTCTCCTGGGCAATGTCTTCAACCAGGGCACTGTCACGTACCATTCTGCCGATCAAACGCTGGATTCGGCGTTGATACTTCAGAACCAGCAAACCATAGGCTTTCTGGTCTCCAGAAACGGTACGCTGCACCAATATGACGTCTGTGTCCTGTACGGATTCCAGCTGCAACGGATTCATCCCGCTCCCCCGGACCCGGAAACTGGTGGTGTCTCTTCGTGCGCTGATTCTTTTGGCTGACTGGAAAAAATGGCCCTTCGCAATGCAATCCAGGCGAGCGGATCGTCACCAGACTCGAGCCAAAGCCATTGCGACGAATTTTGCTGATCCTGTAGCGACACCAGCATCATTTGTTGCCAGTCCATTCGCAGAACCAAGTGGCACTGCGTCGGGTCGCCAAAACCGGACCAATGCCAGGCCTGCCCGTCCCAGCGCAGCGATCCGCCCGGTGACCTATACCACTGTAAAAGTGACACCACAGTCGCCAACAACAGCGCAAACGTCGTCAAAGCAAGTGGCAGTTCAAATTGAGGGTGCGTCAGGGAAAAAACCAGCAAATTGGAAATTGCGACAACGGTCAGCACAAGCACGCATCGCAATTGCCATCGGGACCTGCCAGTAAAGTAGCAGACCCCTGGTGCCTGATGCATATTCGCTAGACAATAAGCGTCTGCATTCAGACACGTTTGAAGACCAACGAACCGTTGGTGCCCCCAAAGCCGAAGTTGTTTTTGACAGCCACATCAATGCGCATATCGCGGGCAACATTGGCACAGTAATCGAGATCACACTCCGGATCCTGATTAAAAATGTTGATGGTGGGGGGGCTTTTTTGGTTATGCACCGCCAGGACGGTAAAAACTGACTCAATGCCACCGGCACCACCAAGCAAATGTCCGGTCATCGACTTGGTTGAATTGACGACAATCTTTTTCGCATGGTCACCCAGTGCAGCCTTGATGGCATTGGTTTCGTTTAAATCGCCCAATGGAGTCGATGTGCCGTGTGCGTTCAGATAATCAACCTGATCGATATTGACGCCCGCATTGCGCAGCGCACTGAGCATGGCCCGGCGCGGACCATCCATATTCGGAGCGGTCATATGACCAGCGTCACCGCTCATACCAAAGCCAGCCAACTCTGCATAAATCTTCGCGCCACGCGACTTTGCGTGCTCGTATTCTTCCAGTACGAGAACACCGGCACCTTCGCCCAGCACAAAGCCGTCCCGGTCCTTGTCCCAGGGACGTGAAGCGGTGGCTGGATCGTCATTTCGGGTGCTCAGAGCACGCATTGCAGCAAAGCCACCGATCCCCAACGGGGAAACCGTTGCCTCGGCACCGCCGGCAACCATCACATCTGCGTCGCCGTACTCGATCATCCGCCCAGCCTCACCAATGCAATGCAAACCTGTGGTGCACGCCGTAACGATGGCGATGTTGGGGCCTTTGAATCCAAATCGCATCGACACGTGCCCTGCGATCATGTTAATGATTGTGGCCGGTACAAAAAACGGCGAAATGCGTCGGGGGCCGCGGTTCGTGTATTCGATGTGCATACCCTCAATCATGGGCAGACCACCAATACCGGACCCAATCACACAACCCACGCGGGTAGCGGCCTCCTCATCCAGGGCATCGCCCGTTGCCAATCCGGCATCCGCAACAGCCTGCGCCGCGGCGGCAATGCCGTAGTGGATAAACGTATCCATGGTACGAGCTTCTTTGGTGCCGATGTAGGTATCCAAATTGAAATTGCGCACTTCACCTGCGATCTGACAGGAAAAGGCAGAAGCGTCAAACCGGGTAATTTTTCCAACGCCGGACATTCCGGCAATGATGTTGGCCCATGCCTCATCCACCGTGTTTCCGACAGGACTCACACACCCCAAACCAGTGACAACAACGCGACGACGTGACATAGCAATCAGTTTCAGATTTGGAAAAAAAAGCCGCACCAACGGCTCCGCGCCGGATCAACGGTCCATACAGTCGCCTGGACGCATGGCCCGAGATCCGAGCGGTATCTTGGTACTGTAAATGCCCGCTCAGGCCTTCTTGTGCGTGTTTGCGTAATCGATCGCGTTTTGCACAGTTGTAATTTTCTCGGCATCTTCGTCAGGAATTTCGATTCCAAACTCGTCTTCCAGCGCCATCACCAGTTCAACGGTGTCAAGGGAATCTGCACCAAGATCAGCGACGAAAGCCTTTTCGTTCGTGACTTGGGACTCTTCCACACCGAGTTGTTCGGCAATAATTTTTTTGACGCGGACTTCGATATCACTCATAGCTTCCCTCTGAGGGTTGTAAAAGAATCCGTAATTTTACCCGCGCTTAGAGCCGCAACTCTAACCAGGTCACCGAACGGACAAATCGGCCGAATTTTGAAAATTTACATGTACATGCCACCATTGACATGCAGCTCCTGACCCGTCACATAACTGGCGTTGGGCGATGCCAAGTATGCAACAGCATGCGCAATATCCGCAGGCATGCCCAGATGGCCCAATGGAATTTGACCCAGCAGGGCTTTTTGCTGATCTTCACCCAAACCGGCTGTCATGTCAGTTTCGATAAATCCGGGTGCGATGCAATTGACTGTGATATTGCGTGAACCCAATTCACGGGCCAGTGCACGCGTCATTCCGGCCACGCCGGCCTTTGCCGCCGCATAGTTCGCCTGTCCGGGATTTCCGGATGCTCCCACCACCGACGTGATGTTGACGATGCGGCCATAGCGCTGCTTCATCATCGTGCGCATCACTGCGCGACTCATGCGGAAAACACCTTTGAGATTGGCCTCCATGACCGCATCCCACTCGTCATCCTTCATGCGCATGGCAAGGTTGTCGCGAGTGATTCCGGCATTGTTCACCAACACATGCAGGGCACCATGCTCTTTGACAACCGTATCCACCAGCGCCTCCCCGGCACCACCCTGCGTTACATCCAGGGTGCGGCCGCTACAACCCGGATAACTGCAGAGCGCTTCACTTATCCCCGCTGCGCCGGCCTCTGTAGTAGCCGTACCGACCACTTTCAAACCCATTCGTGCAAGTTCAAGTGCAATTGCAGCACCGATGCCGCGGGAAGCACCCGTCACCAGGGCTACCTGCCCCGCAAACTTCACGTCACTCATACCAACGCCCCTTTAACTTCCTGCAATGTGACCGGATCCATCAATGCCAGCCCGGTCAGTTCCGGGTCAATACGCTTGGTCATGCCGGCCAGCACCTTGCCAGGCCCGCACTCCACCAGTGTAGTCAACCCACGCGCCCTGATCGCCTGAACACACTCCACCCAACGCACCGGTCCAAAAGCCTGGCGGTAGAGGGCATCACGGATGCGGTCTGGCTCCGTTTCAATCGCTACATCGATATTGTTGATGAGGGTAATCTGCGGTGAGCGCAACTCCACCGACAACAGACGTTCCTTCAGTCTCTCGGCGGCCGGCTGCATCAGCCTGGAATGGAAGGGCGCCGACACCGGCAGCGGCAAGGCACGTTTGGCACCATTCGCCTTGAGCAGCGTACATGCCTTTTCCACTGCAGCCTTGCTGCCCGCAATGACGGTCTGCGCCGGGTCATTGAAATTGACCGCTTCCACGATTTCCAGAGAGCTGTCACCATACGAACGGGTTACTTCAAGGCAACCCTCAGTTACCTTTGCAGCATCCATACCGAGAATGGCGGCCATTGCCCCCAGGCCAACGGGAACTGCCTCCTGCATCGCCTGCGCACGCAGTCGCACCAGGGGCGCAGCCTGGGTCAGCGTCAGCGAACCCGCAGCAACCAGCGCGCTGTACTCACCCAAAGAATGCCCGGCAACAGCCGAAGGAGCATGCCCAGCCTCAGCCATCCAGGCACGGTAGGCAGCCACACCCGCCACCAACATCACAGGCTGGGTATTGGTCGTCAGTGCCAGTGATTCTTTGGAGCCTTCCCGAATCAATTTGGCGATATCTTCGCCCAAGGCATCGGAAGCTTCACTAAGGGTATCCATGACGACCGGGTTGTCACCCCAAGCATCCAGCATACCAACCGATTGAGACCCCTGTCCGGGGAAAACAAAAGCGAACTGTTTCATCGAAATGATTTCATTAAATTGACAATAGCCCCTCGTCATTGCGACTCAGAGTGCTACAAAATCAGGAGCAAAGCACCCCACGTAAAACCACCGCCAACTCCTTCTAGCATCAATGTCTCACCCGTCTTCACCTGCCCACTTCGAACCGCGGAGTCCAGAGCCAAAGGTATGGATGCGGCCGACGTGTTGCCATGCTCGCTGACGGTGACCACCACCTTGTTCATGGATAGTTTGAGTTTGCGTGCAGTGCTCTGCATGATGCGAATATTTGCCTGATGCGGCACCAGCCAGTCTATGTCTGCCTCTGTAAGTCCGGCCTTGGCCAATGTTGCCCGTGCAGCACTCTCCAACAAACCAACCGCCAGTTTGAATACGGCCTGACCGTCCATTTTCAGCAGAGGACTGCCGAGAACCGAACCACCCGCCACATGACCTGGCACACAGAGAATGCCCACATGCTTGCCGTCCGCATGCAGGTCACTTGCAAGAATGCCGGGCTTGTCAGATGCCTCCAGCACAACAGCGCCCGCCCCATCACCGAAAAGAACACAGGTCGTTCGGTCATTGAAATCCAGAATCCTGGAAAACACCTCCGCTCCTACAACCAATGCGCATTTGGCCGCACCTGTCTGGATCATGGAATCCGCAACCGCCAGCGCATAAACAAAGCCGCTACATACAGCCTGCACATCGAATGCCGCACATCCATTGGCACCCAGCTTGTTCTGCAAAATGCACGCGGTTGAGGGAAATACCATGTCCGGCGTGGATGTCGCCACAATGATCAAATCCACATCCTTTGGGCTTCGACCGGCCGCAGACAGCGCATTCCTGGCGGCCTCAACTCCCAAGTCGCTGCTGAAAACGCCATCTGACGCAAAATGGCGCGCGCGAATCCCGGTTCGCTCAACAATCCATTCATCGGACGTTTCCACCCCTTTGGCTGCCAGTTCAGAGACGAGCTCGGCATTGGCCAGTCTGCGCGGGGGCAAAAAGCTGCCTGTGCCTGTAATTCGCGAATATCGTTTCATGGTGAGGATGGTGTCACCCATGCAGGCTACTGCGCACTTTCTGCACCAGCAAGAAGCGGTGCCGCGTGGGCAATGCGAACCTGTACACGGTCCAACAAGTTGTTTCGGGCTGCATCATACGCCCGGTTGAGTGCAAAACTGAAACCCAGCACATCCGCTGACCCATGGCTTTTAAACACCAGACCGCGCAGCCCCAACAGCGCTGCGCCGTTATACCGACGGTGATCAACACGATTTTTAAGCGCAGTTAAGACAGAATAAGCCGCAATTGCAGCGATTTTCGTAAAGATGTTGCGAGAGAACTCAACCTTCAGGAAACCGCCAATCATGGCTGCCAAGCCTTCGCTGGTTTTCAGCGCCACGTTTCCTACAAAGCCATCGCACACGACCAGATCGACGCTGCCTTTGAAAATATCATTTCCTTCGACGTTGCCAAAGAAATTGAGATCCCCGGCCTTTCCAGCGGCACGAAGCAACTCGCCCGCCTTCTTGATGGTTTCGTTACCCTTG
Source organism: Pseudomonadota bacterium (assembly GCA_052034395.1). GTDB lineage: Bacteria > Pseudomonadota > Gammaproteobacteria > Burkholderiales > Burkholderiaceae_C > Allorhodoferax. The sequence goes on along the minus strand of JBPOIP010000007.1, from coordinate 42,510 downwards.
ATGATCTCTTCCCCGATGTTGAGCAATCCGACGGTTGGCAATTCCTTGTCCTGCAAAACGGAAACCAAGGCGGAGCCCATGACCGCAAACTGCAGCAAATGCTCAGCCGTGCAATCGACATTGGCGCCGAGATCCAAAACAGTCGTTGCTCCACCTGTGGCATTGGGAATCTGCCCGGCAATAGCCGGTCGCTCGATACCCTCCATGGTTTTCAAAATGTAGCGGGAAATCGCCATCAGGGCCGCCGTATTGCCGGCAGAAACCGCGGCTTGCGCCAAGCCGTCCTTTACCTGCTGCACTGCCAGGCGCATGGACGAGTCTTTCTTCCTGCGCAACGCGATCTCGAGCGGATCGTCCATCGTAACCACTTCGCTGGCAGCAACGATACGCGCCCGGGCATGGGTGAAGCTGGCCAGGGACTGGGGCAGTCCGACCAGAATCAGGCTCGCATCGGCGTGTTGTTCGAGGAACTGTTTGCAGGCGGGCAGAGTGATCTGGGGACCGTGGTCGCCTCCCATACAGTCGACAGCGATTGTGATCATGGGGTAACGACCCAAATAGAGAAGAACATCAGACAATGACCAAAGGCCAAAATGACAAAAGCCCGATGCTACAAAATCTGCAGCTTCGGGCTTTGCGAAGAAAAACCTGGATCAGGCTTCGGATTTGGTCTTCAACACCTTGCGACCACGGTAGAAGCCGGTAGGGCTGATGTGGTGACGCAGATGGGTTTCACCGGTCGTCGATTCAACCGCAATGCCAGGCACGGTCAGGGCATTGTGCGAACGGTGCATACCACGTTTGGAAGGGGACTTTTTATTTTGTTGGACGGCCATGATCCGCTCCTGGGCAAGAGTGCTGCGCAATCCGCAACACAGGGGGTTAGTAAACAGTGCGGCAATTTCTGACGCGAAGCCTCAAATTATAGCCTAATACGCCAATAGTATCTAGTGCTTGAGTTTCAACTGTTCAAGAACAGCGAACGGATTGGGCTTTTCCACTAATGCCTCGACGTAGTCCGTGTCTGCCACCTGCAGCTTGACGGGTTCGGGGCACAACGCATGTTTGGGGACTACGGGCATCGCCATCAACAACTCGTCCTCAATCAGTTCCATCAAGTTGAAATCACGCGCCAGCACCAGAACATCCTCTTCCGACAATTCATCCTCGACCTCTGCGATTTCCTCTGTCGCGACAAAGCGAAACTCCCGGTCAAATTGCACCGGCATATCAACCACACCCAGGCAACGCTGACAGATCAACGGCAATTCCACGCGCGCGGTCAACGCGAGCCACACCTGTTCGCCTGCCACCGCGTCAACACGGATGTCACCTCTGGCAACGTAATGAACCAGGGTCGTATCGATCGGCCCTTTGGCCTCGCCCGCCAGTCGGTCCAATGCGGCAACGCTTTCGGCGCCCGCCAATTCACCCTGCCCCCTGGCAAATACGGCAATATTCAGATGCCGGACATCATGGTCTTGTTTCATGCGCGCAGTGTAAGAGAATCAGGCCATGCCCAACCAAATTAGCCGAAAACTCATACTGGGTTCCACCTCCGCCTACCGCCGCGAACTCCTCAGCCGCCTGCAGGTTCCTTTCGCCGTCGAATCTCCGCACGTGGACGAAAGTGCACAAGCCGGCGAGATGCCAGTCGAACTGGCGCAGCGACTTGCAATGGCCAAAGCCCAGGCAGTAGCCAGGCGGTTCCCGGATTGCGTTGTCATTGGCTCAGATCAGGTGGCGGACCTGGACGGCGTGGCACTGGGCAAGCCGCAAACCCATGAACGCGCCGTACTGCAGCTGCAGCAGATGCGCGGGAAAGTGGTCATTTTCCACACTGCATTGGCGGTCGTTTGCCTGGAGAGCGGCTTTTGCCAGGCAGCACTTGCCCCGGTCAAAGTCCGTTTCAGGAACCTGGACGATGCAGAAATAGAAAACTATTTACGCATCGAGCAACCCTACGACTGCGCGGGCAGCGCCAAGAGTGAAGGCCTTGGAATTGTTCTGCTTGAGTCTATTGAAAGCGATGACCCCACCGCAATGGTGGGTCTGCCACTGATTCGAACAAGCGGTATGTTGCGCGCTGCAGGTATTCGACTGTTGGAAGCAGCATGAACACCGGTTCTGCGAGTGCACCCCAATCGGTTGCCGCCATAGCGCCCCCCGCCCAGGGTGCACTGTATCTGGTTCCTGCACCGCTGGATTTCGGCTGTGGAAACGAATCCAGCCTGTTACAGACCATGCCCGATGGAACGCTTCAGACAGCTGCAACACTGCAGCACTGGATTTGCGAAAACGCCAAGTCGACGCGTGCTTACCTCAAACGCATTCACGCCATCCACCCGCTTTGCGTGCCCCTTCAGGCCATCCACCTGCTCCAACTGCCCCATGCGATTCACAAGAAGGGCGACCATCTCGGACATTTTGACGCACGCCCGCTGTTGCAGCCAGCCCTGCTGGGGCACGACATGGGGCTGGTCAGCGAAGCCGGAATGCCCGCTATCGCCGATCCAGGCTCTTCGGTGGTGCGTGCCGCGCATGACTTGGGCGTGCGTGTCATTCCGCTGGTCGGGCCTGTGTCCTTGCTGCTGGCCATGGCGGCCAGTGGACTTAACGGGCAGAACTTCGCCTTTGTGGGCTACATACCCAATACCCCGACCGAGCGCGCGCATCGCATCCGGGAACTGGAATCACTGGCGCTGAAATCCGGACAAACCCAACTCTTTATCGAAACGCCCTACCGCAATGCCGCTGTACTTCAGGCCTTGCTGCAAACCCTGCAGCCTGCGACGCGGCTGGCAACGTCCAGCAGCTTGACACTGGACAACGCTCAGTGCCGCAGTGACACCGTAAAGAACTGGAAACTCAAAGCTTTAGCGCTGGACAACAATCAACCGACTGTCTTTGCCATTGGTTGCTAGAAGCACGACCTGGACACCTTAATGTAATGTCGGCAAAGCGCGCATAGCCCGTACACCACCTTCACCGATGGATGCGCCAAAACGTTTGACCAGACGTTCTGCCACGTTGTCCTTGCGGGTGTAGTCGATCATGTCTTCTGCCTTGACGATTTCCCTTGCCACAAAGTCCAGATTGCCCAGTTGGTCTGCCAATCCCATGTCGATGGCTTGCTGACCCGTCCAGAACAGGCCGCTGAATGTCTCTGGCGTCTCTTTCAGTCGATTGCCGCGACCAGCCTTCACCACATCAATGAATTGCTGGTGGATCTGGTCCAGCATGGTTTGCGCATAGGCACGCTGCTTTTCGGTCTGGGGACTGAAAGGATCCAGGAAGCCCTTGTTTTCACCCGCAGTCATCAGGCGCCGCTCAACGCCGAGCTTGTCCATCAGGCCGGTAAAGCCAAAACCATCCATCAACACGCCAATACTGCCAACCACGCTGGCCTTGTCGACAAAAATCTTGTCCGTTCCGGCAGCAATGTAGTAGGCAGCCGACGCACAGGTTTCCTCCACGACGGCATAAACGGGTTTGTTGTGCAGGGTCTTCAATCGCCGGATTTCATCATTGATGATGCCCGCCTGCACGGGACTGCCACCCGGCGAGTTGATCAACAGCACGACGGCCTGCGCACCCTTGTCTTCAAAGGCACCGCGCATCGCAGATACGATGAGTTCTGCGCTGGCCTCTGACCCGGATGCAATCTCGCCTTGAATCTTGACCAGAGCGGTGTGCGGTGTGGATGTGTCAGCGGTTGTTCCACCCCGGTCCATTCCTACCCACACCAGCAGGACCAGAAACGCCAACCACGCCAGGCGTATGCCATTTCTCCAGCGGCGAGCCAATCGCTGCTCGGTAATGGATGCCATGGCCAGTGCTTCCAGGGTTGCTCGCTCCCAACCCGGTGCGCCAGAACTATCGCCCCGGTTGGTGACCGATTCATTTTTTATAGCATCAGATCTATATTCTGATTGGCCCGCGGTCGGATTTTGTTCCAAACCTTGGTTGTCGTGGATGTTCGGGTCGGTCATATCAAAATTCAAATGGTTGCAGGTTGGAAGCAGTATGCCAGTGCACGACACCGTTCATCTCGCTCAGCGTGATCTTTATCAGTCCGCCGCGGCACGGCCCTCCACGGCATTCTCCCGTTTGCGGACGGTATAGCGCGCCATGGGTTGCGCACATCAACCATTTACCGGTACTGTCAAAGAACCGGTTTGGCTGGTAATCCATCTCCATGGGCACATGGGCGCACTGATTGACATAGGCATACACCCGACCATCAAAGCGCACGGCAAACCCTCTGGCCTGCCGACCGCAGTACACCACATCAAACGGCACGGCTTCGCCGCCGTTAGCCAGGTCCGCCGCGTCGCACAGCGGTATCTGGACGCTCTGAAATTCACTCATTTGGATACAGCCCTCAACCGTTGGTTCTCAACCAGGCATGCAAGTCCTGAACCGAATGGGCCACAAAGAGAGGATTCAGGGAGGCAAAAGTATCGGGCTCATGGGCGCCATAGCTCACGCCAACAGAGGCACAACCGGCATTCCTGGCCATTTGCAGGTCATGCGTCGTGTCCCCCACCATCAGCACACGGTCTGGCGGCACGCCAAACTCCAGCATCAGCTCCTGCAACATCAGGGGGTTTGGCTTGCCCGCTGTCTCATCGGCGGTACGGGAGCCGTCAAACAAATCTACCAATTCGGCCGCCTGCAGTGCTTCATTGAGACCCCGCCGGCTCTTTCCGGTTGCAACCGTCAAAACGTGGTTGCGCGCCTTCAGGTCCGCCAGCATCGGCAAAACACCGTCAAACAGACTGATGTCATCGACGTGTGCTGCATAGTGGTGTTTGTAGCGGGTTCCCAGCTCCGGGTACCTGCCCTGAGGCACGTCAGGCGCCGCATGCGCCAATGCCTGCATGAGCCCCATGCCAATGACGTAAGCCGCATCCTTTTTGCTGGGCATCTTCCCTCCGACGTCAACCACCGCCAGCTGGATGCAGTGGGTGATGATGGCGGTGGAATCGAAAAGGGTGCCATCCCAATCGAAGGCGATGAGGTCAAATCGACGGGTTGGCACGGGTGGCTTGATTGCAGGCATGGTGGAAGCAGGTGGTGTCGAAACAGGTGGTATCAAGTGGGTTCGGGGAGCACATGCGCGGAAAACGCCGCCAGGTCGTCAGGTAATTCAGCCTGCAGAATCAGCGCCGTACCGGTGACAGGATGGCGGCACTGCAAGCGCCAGGCATGCAGAAACATACGTTTGAGTGCCATGCCATGGACCCCACGGGCAAGTGTCTTGTTGTATTCAAAATCACCGTACTTGTCGTCACCGAGAATCGGCATGCCCTCACTGGCAAGATGGACGCGAATCTGGTGGGTGCGCCCGGTCTTGATGGTAACTTCCAGTAACGAAAAAGCCCGTTTGTTGCCTGCCGCGTCCGGCGCCACCGCGCCCAGCTTGCGCACCTTGACCAAAGTCAAGGATGGCATGCCGTCCGGGTCGTCCCTGGTGACCACCTTGACGCGCCGCTCGCCATCCGGCAACAGGTATTTGTGCAAAGGCTTGTCCAGCACCTTTTTGTTCGCAGGCCATTGGCCCGACACCATTGCCAGATAGGTTTTCCCGGTTTCACGCTCACGAAACTGGTCCTGCAGGTTCTTGAGCGCACTGCGTTTTTTGGCGACCAGCAGGATTCCACTGGTCTCGCGGTCCAGTCGATGGATCAGTTCGAGAAACTGTGTTTGCGGACGTGCCATGCGCAATTGCTCGATGACACCGAAACTGACTCCCGAACCGCCATGAACCGCCACGCCAGCGGGTTTGTTGATGGCGAGCAACTGTTCGTCCTCAAAAAGAACCACGAAATCCCTGGCCGGAGCATGGATACCGGCCTGCCCGGACGCCAGTTGCGCCATCGCCAGCGACTTGTCGATAGACCGTTCCGACACGCGCACGGGCGGCAACCGGACCACATCCCCCGCCTTCAGCCGTGTATCCGCCGAAACACGCCCCTTGTTGATACGCACTTCGCCGCTTCGAATGATGCGATACACATGCGTTTTGGGCACCCCTTTGAGCTGGCGCATCAGGTAGTTGTCCAGGCGCTGGCCCGCCTCATCCACATCGATGTTGAGCAATTTGACCTGCAGACCTTGCGGGGGGAGATTGCCCCCTATAATGTGTTTCACTAGCGTTGCGCTGTAAGTGGTTGATTTGTCTGGAGTTTAGTCCACACGCCATTCTCAGACGCGCTGGAAGGTCGATGCCGCCGGGTTTCCTGCCGATAAATCACACGCCGAATGCCTGTGATGGTCTGCATAGAACACGGTCAAGCTGACAAATCGAAATACTGATACGGAATACCCACAGTTTGCAGCCCGCTCGGCTGCGAACGGAATGAAACGAGATGTTTGTGCTGATGTGCCTGATGAACCTGTGCCTACGGAGCGTATTCGCACCGTTTTTTGGCACGAATCAGCCTAAAGCCCCCGCAAAACGGGCGCATATTGCTATGCAATGGATAGCGTTTGTGCAAACACATCCCCTCGTCCCCATCCACGCGCCTACGCTTCGACACCTCGTTTGAGTCGAAGTTCTCCGGCAATTCCACCTCACTTCGGTTCGTCAGTTCAGGTATCAATTGCCCATACAGGGCTTGTAATACTGATGAAGGACGCAATCCATGAAACGGATGCTGATCAACGCCACGCAGGCTGAAGAGCGCCGCCTGGCCATTGTCGACGGACAAAAACTCCTCGACTACGAAATCGAAATCGAAGGGCGCGAACAGCGCAAGGGCAATATCTACAAGGCCGTCGTCACCCGCGTCGAGCCCTCGCTGGAAGCCTGCTTTGTGGACTACGGCGAAGACCGACACGGCTTCCTGCCGTTCAAGGAAATCTCCCGCATGTACTTCAAGGAGGGCGTGTCGGCTTCGCAAGCCCGCATCCAGGACGCCATCAAGGAAGGCCAGGAGCTGCTGGTCCAGGTTGAAAAGGAAGAGCGCGGCAACAAGGGTGCTGCCCTGACCACCTTTGTGTCGCTGGCGGGCCGCTATGTGGTACTGATGCCCAACAACCCGCGTGGTGGTGGTGTGAGCCGCCGCATCGAAGGCGAAGACCGGGCCGAACTCAAAGAGAACATGGACCAGCTGGAATATCCCAACGGCATGTCCATCATCGCCCGCACGGCCGGCATTGGCCGCAGCGCTCCCGAACTGCAATGGGACCTGAACTATCTGTTGAAACTGTGGTCGGCCATCGACGGTGCGGCCAAGGGAGGCAAGGGAGCCTACCTGATTTACCAGGAATCCAGTCTGGTGATCCGCGCCATCCGTGATTACTTCAACCACGATATTGGCGACATCCTCATCGACACGGACGATGTGTACGAGCAGGCCCAACAATTCATGGCCCACGTCATGCCCGAGCACGCCGCACGCGTGAAGCGCTACCGTGACGATGCCCCTCTGTTCAGCCGTTTCCAGATCGAACACCAGATCGAGTCCGCATACGCGCGTACGGTGCAACTACCCTCTGGTGGTGCCATCGTGATCGACCACACCGAGGCCTTGGTGTCCGTGGACGTCAACTCGGCCCGCGCCATCAAGGGCGGCGATATCGAAGAAACCGCTACCCGCACCAACCTGGAAGCCGCTGACGAAGTGGCCCGCCAGATGCGGCTGCGCGACCTGGGCGGCCTGATCGTCATTGACTTTATCGACATGGAAGAGTCGCGCAACCGCCGCGAGGTGGAAAACCGCTTGCGCGATGCGCTGCGCCAGGACCGTGCCCGGGTGCAGTTCGGCACCATCAGCAAATTCGGCCTGATGGAAATGAGCCGCCAGCGCCTGCGCCCGGCACTCTCTGAGGGTGCATCGATTCCCTGCCCGCGTTGCGGTGGCTCCGGCCACATCCGCGATACGGAATCCAGCGCTTTGCAGATCCTGCGGATCATTCAGGAAGAATCTCTCAAGGACAGCACGGCTTCCGTGTTGTGCCAGGTTCCTGTCGATGTTGCCTCGTTCCTGTTGAACGAAAAGCGCTCTGAAGTCGCCAAGATTGAACTGAAACAGCGCATCAATGTGCTGCTGGTACCCAACAAGACACTGGAAACACCCAACTACCGCCTGGAGCGGCTGAAGCACGACGATCCGCGTCTGGACAATATCGAAGCTAGCTACAAAATGGCTGACGAGATTGAAGACCCTACCGGCGTAACCCGTCGCTCGCAAGAGCCAACCAACAAGCAGACGCCGATCATCAAGGGCGTCCTGCCGGATGCGCCGGCGCCTGTTGCACCGCCGAAGCCCGTGGCTGCCGTTGCGCCTGTGGCTCCACCCGTTCCGCCCAAAGCACCGGTACCTGCAGAGAAGGGATTCTTTGGCTGGATCAAGAGCCTGTTTATCAGCGAGCCACCGGCTATGCCGGCCGTCAAACCGGATGCCAGCCCTGTACCAAAAGCGCCCGAAGCGCGCGACAGTCGTGGCGGACGCGATGGCAACCGCAAGCCTGGCGAAGGCCGCGGCGAGGGGCGCAATGAGGCCCGTGGAGAGGGACGCGGACCGCGCGGTGAAGGCCGGGGCGAAGGTCGTGGCCGGGGCGGCCGTGGCGGACGTGGAGGCGAGCGCCAGGGCGCAGCGCAGCGCGAACGTTTTGATGCGGAAGGCAAACCACTGAATGCCGAGGGCAATATTCAGGCACCCGGCTCCGCACCTGGTGCTACCGATGGGGCACGCCAGGATACACGTCCAGAACGTGGCCCGCGCACTGAACGCGGCGAACGCGGCAACCGCTCCAGCCGGGGTGCAGAGCGCACAGAAGGCACGGATCGCACAGACACCCGCTCAGAGGGTGCGGTTGCAGCGGACGCAGCGACCGAAGGTCGTGGCAATGCCGAAGGCCAGTCCCGCGAGCCGCGCGAAGGCTCACGCAATGGACGCGGCGGACGCAACGGTCGTGGTCCGCGTCAGCAGGACGGTGATACGCGTGGCGCCAACGGCGAAGCCCGCCAGACCCAGCTGGGATTTGTTGACGGCGAGGCCAACCCTGCAAGGGAAGCCGGGCAGGAGACGCAGACAACAGAAGGGGCTGCTAGCCCATCTGCAGGTCCCCGAGGCGAAAACGGCGAACCACGCGAAAAACGCAGCCGCGATCGCTATGGTCGTGAACGCACGCCTCGCGGCGAGCGCAGTGAGCGCGAAGAGCGCCCGGACTTGCGCATTCCCGCACAATCCGGCACGGCAGAAACCGGGCAAACCGAAACGTCCGCGCCCGCATCCCAACAGGCTGCCGCTGAACCCATCCGCACCGAGTCGCAGCAGGCGGCACCCGTCGCGCCAGCGGTCGATGCCAATGCCAGCCGCATGCCCAAGGTCAGTCCCTACGTGCTTCCGACCGATGTCCTGTCGGAAGTGGCAAAAGGGTCCGGTTTGCAATGGGTTAATTCGGATGGCGACAAGGTCGCGGCAGTTCAGGCCGCCATCGCAGCGGAACCCAAGCCCATTCACGTCCCCCGTGAACGTCCGGCGCCCGTGGCCATCGATACCGGTCCCCTGATTCTGGTCGAAACCCGGCGCGATCTGCGCAACATGACCCTGCCTTTCGAACAGCCGCCTGCGGCCTGAGAGCTTTGCTGCCGACAGGCAGTGCGCGCACAAAAATAGGGGGCCGGATGGCCCCTTTTTTATTCCTGTCGTCAGGTTCAAAACAGGTCGACGGCTCCGACCTTGATGCCATCATCAAACAGGCCTTTGCGAACCAGGTCGTCATGGCTGTAAACCTGGTTGCGCCCGCTGCGTTGCGCATGGTCCACCGCACGCTCGGCCCGCTCCAGCGTGGTGCTGGGGGAGTCATCGGGTCCGACACGGGTAAAACCGGCGCATGCCGTGACGCGGCCGACCTGGGGAAAGTTGAACTTTTCCATGTTGACGCGAAATCGCTCGAAAGCCGCCAGTACCAGAGCTTCATCGGGGCAGTGCATCAGCACAGCGAACTGATCGCCACCGAGTCGGTAAATCCGGTCATAGGTGCGAAAGGTATTGTTCATGATGCGTGCAACTAGCAGCAGTACCTCTTCCGCGATCAAGTGCCCGTTCCGGTCATTGATTGCACCGAATTCATCCACACTCACGGTGCCCAGCCAGTAATTGGGCGGAACCCGATGCCGGCGCTCCGATACCGGCAATACGCTGGACTCCAGCACACCAGTCTGCCCCTCCAGGCCGTGGTCCATTTCTTCGAGCACGGCGCTGTAAAACGTGTCATCCAGGGATTTGCGATTGAGCAGGCCGGTCAGTGCATCCCGGTCGCTGTAAGCCAGCAGGTGGTACATGTTGCGAAACACGTGAACCAGATCCTTGATCACCTGCAGTTGTCCGACGGAAAGACTGGTGCCGGAGTGGATTTCGACAACACCTTCGTCCCCGCCTCCAGAATCAGCGAACAGTGGCATGTAACTGATGCGCGGCCCCTCTTCACCTGCCCAGGCATGCTCCACCAATGTGCGGCTTTCCAGCGACTGCAGGCGATAGCGCTCATCGCCAAGCGGCTTAAGCACGTCAAAATTCACGCGCAGGGGATCGACCACCTTGCCACCGCCGCGAACATCCAGCGAGGCAATCTCAAGCCATCGCTTGACGCCCTCTTCACTGACAACACGGGAGACAACGACGCGATCGATGCGCAACAGGTCGATCACAGCCTTGGAGAGTGTCAGCTCCAGCAGTTCGCGGTCGCGATGATCCGTCAGCTTGATGATGTGTTCGGTGAGTGTGGCCATGGCAACATAATAGTCCCGAAACGGCCTAACGTCACTTTTTGGCGGCCTCGCGGTATGCCTGCGCAGCAACCTGCAAGTCCTGACGCTGGTCCGCCATCTGGGCCAGCGCCAGCCAGGCATCGCGCCGAAGCTCGGACTCCTGCGACAACGACAGTGACTGCTTCAGCAGCTGCTGTGCCTTGCCCCACAGGCTCAAACGCATGCACACAACGCCGGCCAGGTATTGCAGTACGGCATCCCGTGGATTGCCCATTTGCGCCGTTTCGATGCGATTGAGCCATTCGGCGTCCGGTGCGCCACCTGGTGCGTCAAATCCACGCTCCAGCACCCGGGCCAGGCGGATGCGCTGGGGCAAAGCAAGCGCGTCCGGACCCGACACCATGGACTCCCAAACCGGAAGCACCCATCGCCGGGAAACCGCCGCATCGCCACCCAGTATGACCAGGCGCTCGGCTGCTTCAAAAGCCACATCGGGAATCTGTTTTTCCGCTTTTTCCAGCGCATCCCACACGCGCTGGATCTGCACGGCATCATGGGTTGACCGGATCAGTTCCACAGCCAGCCCTCTGGCAATGCTCTTGCCTGCGGTTTCCGTAAATGCCCGGTGTTTGGTCAACAGACGCGCTGACTCCATGGCCACCAGAGGCTGCCCGGCCTGCCGCGCGGCCCTGAATCGCATGCGCAAGGCAACGGTGCGCCGCGACGCCCCGACCGGCAACTGGTCCAGCCACTGTGTCGCCGTGTGCGCATCCCGGTCATCCAATGCCCAGCGGGCACGGCGCAGCTGAACACCTTCCCGCGCCTCGTGCGCGTCGGGTACGGTCGCATCTTCGAGCGCCTGTGCAAAATGCGCGTCCCGCACCACCCGGTCCTGCAATGCATGCGCGCCTTCCGCAGCAACCAGGTGCGCCAGGGTGCGCAACCTGGCGCTGTAGGCCAACTTCTCGCCGCTACCGAGCAGGGACTCCTCCAGTGAAATAACCAGTTCAGCCGCCTTGCGTGCCCGGATGAAACGTCCCGATACCAGATGCGACAGGGAATCCAGCAAAGCCGTGTGCATGGCGCGTTCCTTCTGCAACAGGCGCCAGCGCCGGGCTTGTTGGGGAATGCGCATCAAGGCCGACATGGCCCGCATGGCCAGATGCAGCATGAGAAAGACACCGGCGAGCAACAACAGGAAAAAATTCAGCGAAAGATCAATCCGGTGTGGCGACCAGAACAGGGTTACGGTTCCGGGGTTGTTGCCGGCAAACAGCGCTGTCGCGACCGCGATCGCAAACAATGCCATCAGCCAGAGTGCAGCGCGCATGTCTAGCGTCCCGCTGCGGCCGTTGCCAGGGCGGCAAGGGTCTCATCCACACGCGGCAATTCAAGGGCTTTGAGTTGCCCGCGAACTTGCTGCAACAACTCGGTTGCAGTCTGCGTTTTGCGCGAACTTGCATCAAAGTAGCGCCCCATGGACACGGCTGCCGACGCAAGATCGGACCGCACGGAATCGATCTGGCGCGACAACAGACCCAGGCGGGCGTTCAACAGCTTCAGTTTGAGGTTTTCACGCAAGAAGAAGGATTGGTCGGGCGACAGCAGCGCGGCATCCGGATCCTCAATGCGGCTCACGCGCACCAGGTTGCCGACCTCGTCACGAACCAGCACACCCAGGCGCATCCACCAACTGGTGATCGTCTCCTCGGGCTTTCGCTTCAGTCCTTCATTGCTGCGGGAAATCGCCACGGCATTGCCGATGGGCAAGTCGTCTGCCAGCAAGACCAGCTCGTCCAGTTTGATGAGCAAGGATGGCGTGTCCGCCTGGGCCGTGGCCTTGATGCGTGCAACATCGCGTGCGAGTGCCCGCTGCAAAGGGGTCAGCCGCGGCTGGGCGGCCCGCGTCACGCGGACTTCCGCACTCTTGAGGGCTGCCAGCAGCGGCTCAACACTGCCGGTCAACTGGGCTTGCTGCTGGGCCAGACGCACTGCCGCTTCAATATCCACCACCAGGTTCTCGTCGCGTGAGCGTGACAGGCTCTGCATCAATTCTTCGAGCTGTGTTCGCTGCAGCGAAACCTCACTCAGGCGTGCCTCGGTCACCGCCAGTTTGGCCGCTGTTTCGATGGCCAATTCGTGTGCCTGACGCGCAGTGGCGCGCGCCTCGGTGGCCTGCGCTCCAGACTCTGCACTCTGGCGAGCCAACTGCTCCTGGATGGAGCCCAGCTTTTGCCACAACATCCCCCCCATTACCAGCGCCAGCACGGCCACCACCCCGATAGCCCACAGCAACCGCGTCCCGGCAAGCTCGCGTGTCACAGCCGACCGTATCTCGTGGTGCACTTGGGTCCCTGTATCGCTAGGCTCAGTATTCATCCCAGTGATTCTATCGACGCCATCAACGCGCCCAGCGCCGGGCGTGATTCACAGACAACACCGAAACCTGCGGCGCGCGCTGCCTGCGCAATGCGGCTGTGCGTGACCACAGCGCGGGCCCGCGACCAGTCCTGCCCGGGACAGGCGCAAAGCAGGTTGGAAACAGCCTCCGAGCTGCTGAACAGCCAGGCCGAGCCATCGGCAGCGGCTTGACGTACCCGCTGCTGTTCAGACGCACTCCAGTCAGGCATCCGGCGCTGGTATGCCACGACAAACTCCACAGTGCCAGCCGCCGCACGAACCTGGTCCGCAAACCAGTCGCGCCCAACACCCTCCCCGGCGTCCGCAGCCAGGGCGTCCGGGATACCCGGCTGGGTGGTACCACGGACAATCAAGACCCGGTACCCCGGATGGAGCTGTGGACTGACCACCTTCCAGAGGGCTTCCGAATCAAATTGTCCGGCATCGGTATCTGGCATATCAATGCATGACCGGCTGACGTTGGCCCGCGTCAGCGCAGACAGGCTTCCAGGCCCCGTTACAAATGCTCTTGTTCTGATAGCACCATCATCAGTGAATGCGCGGGACTCATCTGGTTTTAACGCAAAGAACTGATCCACGGCATTGCCGCTGACAAACATCACCGCGTCAAAACTCGCGAGCCGGCGCCACGCGGCTATCACCTGCTCGGGAAACGGCGCGGGCAAAACGTCTATGAGTGGCAGTGCCCATGTGTCGTACCCGCTCTCTGTCAGGGCCTGCACCCATTGCTGTGCCTCCCGCTGCGGGCGCGTCACGATGACACGCATGGTCTCAGAGCGCCTGGCCCGCCTGCAGGCGAACACGCGCTTGCAGTTGGTGCGCAACCTGCTCACCAAGCAGGGTCGCTTGCGCGCCGGTACTGACTGCGGCCGTTGCTTGGGCATGAACCAGCGGCATAACGCCTTCCGGGTCGCCCCAGATCGCACGAATGGACATGGCATCACCGTCCAGCACCGCATAGGCGGCCAATGGCATGGAACAGCTGCCGCCCATCACGCGACTGACTGCGCGCTCAGCCGATACGCAAAGCCATGTGGGTGCATGCAGCAAGGCCTGCAACACCTCGGCCACATCGGCGCGATCCGAACGCACCTCAATGCCCAGAGCACCCTGCCCGGCCGCCGGCAGCATCTGTTGCGGCTCAAAAATGGCGCGGATGCGCGACTCCAGCCCCAATCGCTTCAGCCCCGCAGCGGCCAGCACGATGCCGTCGTACTGGCCATCGTCGAGCTTTTTCAGGCGGGTATCCAGATTGCCGCGCAACGGTTCAATTTTCAGGTCCGGGCGCAAGGCCCGCAGCAACGCCATGCGGCGCAGACTCGATGTGCCCACCACAGCGCCTTGCGGCAGGTCTTCAAGACGGGCGTAACGGCCGGAAACCCAGGCGTCGCGGGGATCTTCGCGCTCCATCACGCAGGCCAGACTGAAACCATCGGGCAGATCCATGGGCACATCCTTCAGGGAATGCACTGCGAGATCCGCGTGCCCTTCCTCCAGCGCCACTTCCAGTTCCTTGACAAAAAGGCCCTTGCCCCCAACCTTGCTCAGCGAACGGTCCAGAATCTGGTCACCGCGGGTGGTCATGCCCAGCAGACTGACCTGATGGCCCATCTGTTGGAGCAATGCCTTGACATGCTCGGCTTGCCAGAGGGCCAACCGGCTTTCGCGGGTGGCGATCGTAAATGTGTGTGAAACCATGGCCTGCAGGTCGTAACCTGTCTGTAAACAATTGAGAGTGGTCAATGCTAGCATGGCACCATGAAGCACCAAACCGCCCCGGCGCTACCCAAGCGCAACAAAGACAACGAACGACCCTTGGTCGAAGACATCCGCTTGCTGGGGCGCATTCTGGGTGACGAAATCCGCGAGCAGGAAGGTGCCGCCGCGTTTGAGCTGATCGAGAAAATCCGCACACTGTCGGTGGCATTCCGGCGCGATGCGGACCATGAAGCCGACAAGGCCCTGAAGAAGCTGCTCAAAAGCCTCAGCGGCGACCAGACAGTCAGTGTGATCCGGGCGTTTACCTACTTCAGCCATCTGGCCAACCTGGCCGAAGACCGCCACCACATCCGCCGCCGCGCAATTCACGAGCGCGCCGGTGAAACGAAGGAAGGCAGCATTGAGGTGGCCATGTCCCGGTTGCGCTGGGCGGGCATTGCCCCCAAGACCATCGCGGCCACCCTGGCACAAAGCTACGTGTCGCCCGTGCTCACCGCCCACCCCACCGAAGTGCAGCGCAAAAGCATTCTGGATGCCGAGCGCAGCATTGCGCAGCTGCTGGCCGAGCGCGATGAAATCAAGATGCGCGGCGCGTTCTTTGAGAACAAGAAAGACGCCCTGACCGCACGTGAACTTGCCACCAACGAGGCCCATATGCGCGCCCGGGTGATGCAGTTGTGGCAGACCCGCCTGCTGCGCTTTAGCAAACTCACGGTGGCCGATGAGATCGAGAACGCGCTGAGCTATTACGAATCCACCTTTTTGCGCGAGATCCCGAAGCTCTACGCCAACCTGGAGCAATTGCTCGGACACCAGTCGGTGCACAGCTTTTTGCGCATGGGGCAATGGATTGGGGGTGACCGCGACGGCAATCCCAATGTCAGTGCACAGACACTCGAATACGCGCTGCGCCGCCAGGCCGAAGTAGCCCTTCGCCATTACCTGACCGAAGTGCACTACCTCGGCGGCGAGTTATCGGTGTCAGCGATGCTGGCCGACTGCTCTGCCGACATGCAGGCGCTGGCGGAAAGCTCCCCCGACCGCAACGTGCACCGCATGGATGAACCGTACCGCCGGGCCCTCACCGGTGTGTATGCCCGCCTGGCGGCCACCTTGCAGGAACTCACGGGCACGGAAGCTGCGCGCCATGCGGTGGCACCCCAGAACCCCTACCGACTCGCCCAGGAATTCGCGGCTGAACTGCGCACCATCGAGGCTTCTCTGCGCGCCAACCATGGCACGGCACTGATCTCACAACGCCTGCAACCACTTCTGCGTGCAGTGGATGTCTTTGGCTTTCACCTCGCCACGGTGGATCTGCGCCAAAGCTCTGACAAACACGAAGAGGTCGTGGCCGAACTGCTCGCCACAGCCGGCATTGAGTCCCGGTACAGCAGTCTGGACGAAGCCGCCAAACGCAGCCTGCTGATGGGTCTGCTGGGTGACGCCCGCGCGTTGCAGGTGCACGGCGTGCGGTACTCCGACCACACCCAGGGTGAACTGGCCATTTTTTCCCAGGCCAAGCGCATGCGCGAACGCTTTGGCGCAGACGCCATCCGGCACTACATCATCAGCCACACCGAAGCGGTCAGCGACCTGCTGGAAGTGCTGCTTCTGCAAAAGGAAGTCGGGCTGATGCGCGGCATCCTCAACGCACCGTCTCTGGCGCCAGGGAATCCTGCGGCCCCAGGGTTGCGCAACCCGGTCTGTGACCTGATCGTTGTGCCCCTGTTTGAAACCATTGAAGACCTGCGCAATGCTGCGCCCATCATGCGGGAGTTCTACGCCCTGCCCGGCATTGCTGCGCTGGTGCAACGCAGTGGTGGCGAGCAGGACATCATGCTGGGCTACTCCGACAGCAACAAGGACGGCGGCATTTTCACCAGCAACTGGGAGCTCTACCGCGCAGAGATTGCCCTGGTTGAGCTGTTTGATGAACTCGCAAGCCACGGGCTGAACGCCGCCACACCCCGCTCCGACGGTAGGTCGGGCGAGAAGTCCGTCGCAGCGAACAGCGAGGGTACGCCAGCGCCCAGTGTCGGGGCGACAGCTATCAAATTGCGCATGTTCCACGGCCGTGGCGGCACGGTGGGCCGTGGCGGCGGTCCCAGCTATGAAGCCATCCTGGCCCAGCCACCCGGAACCGTGCGCGGACAGATTCGCCTGACCGAACAGGGCGAAGTGATTGGCTCCAAATACGCCAACCCCGAAATCGGCCGGCGCAACCTCGAAACCCTGGTGGCGGCAACCCTGGAAGCCACCCTGCTGCAGCCCACAAAATCGGCGACCAGTGCCTTTCTGGAGGCAGCCGCGGAACTCTCCAGCGCCAGCATGGCCGTATACCGCGCACTGGTTTACGAGACGCCGGGTTTCACGGAATACTTTTTTGGTGCCACGCCCATCCGCGAGATCGCCGAGCTCAACATCGGCTCCCGGCCAGCCTCGCGATATCCGACCCCCACGTTCGGCACTGGCGTGTCCTCTCTGCCCCCCGAGGGGGCTGGGTCGCCTCGGGGCGGCCCAGCGGCGAACCGCCAACCACGCATTGAAGACCTGCGCGCCATTCCGTGGGGCTTCAGCTGGGGTCAATGCCGCCTCACCCTGCCCGGCTGGTACGGCTTTGGTTCGGCCGTGCAGACCTTCATCACCACCGGCACCGCTGCGCAGCAACTCGAGCGCAGGACCCTGCTGCAGAAAATGTACAAACAGTGGCCGTTCTTCAAGACACTGCTCTCCAACATGGACATGGTTATGGCCAAGAGCGATCTGGCGCTGGCCTCACGCTATTCGGAGCTTGTCGGTGATGCACGCCTGCGCAAGAGAATATTCACAGCCATCGAAGCCGAGTGGCACGCCACGGCACAGGCCCTGTCCATCATCACCGGGGACCGCAACCGTCTGGCCAACAACGCTGCCTTGCAGCGCTCCATTCGCCACCGTTTTCCCTATATCGACCCGCTGCACCACCTGCAGGTCGAACTGGTGCGCCGGTACCGCGAAGGAAAGGCCGACGAGCGCGTGCAGCGTGGCATACACATCTCGATCAACGGCATTGCAGCCGGCTTGCGCAACACCGGATAAGCCAGCTGCCCGCAGCGCTACCTGCCAGCCATATGGCAGAACGGCAGCGACGATCACCGTATCAGCGCGACACCAGCTCGCGCACGGTGGCGAGCTGGCGGCGTGACACTGCCAGCAACTCGTCAACCCCGTCGAGCCGCACAGCCCATCCGTCGCCCTCTTCGGCGTCAAAGTGTTTTTCCAGCGCACGCACGGCGCGCCGCGCAATCAGCGCATTGCGGTGGATGCGAACAAAACCGCTGCGGTATCGCTCTTCCAGCTCGTTGAGCGAGCCGTCCAGTATGTAGCTGCGTGTAACGGTGCGCACCGTCACATACTTCAGCTCGGCCTTGAAGTAGAGAATGTGGGCCAGTGGCACGCGTTCGGTGCGGCCCCGTTCCTGGATGACGATCACTTCACTTTGTGTCAAATTGGACTCCAGGCCTCGTAGTGAGATGATAGTTCGCTCTACTTTTTGTAGCGCCTGCTGCAGGCGCTCCAGGCGCACGGGCTTGGTGAGGTAGTCCACCGCCTCGAGTTCAAATGCGTCTACCGCATGCTCGGCATGGGCTGTCACAAAAATCAGCGCCGGCGGATGTGCCAGCGTGCGCAGTGCGCGCGCCAACGCCAGCCCGTCGGCACCTGGCATATGGATGTCGATCAGGACCACGTCTGCGCGGTGATGCTGTATGAGCGCCATGGCCTCAACGGCATTGGCGGCTTCGCCCACACAGCGCACAGCGGGCGACTGGCAATCACCCAACAGCGTGCGCATACGCGACCGAGCCAGTGCCTCGTCATCGACCACCAGAACGCCCAGCGGCTCCTTTCCACCGAATGCAGCCGTCACAATGGAACCTCCATCCTGACCTGGTACACACCGTCCTTCAGCCCGCTGCGAAACTGTCCCTGCACATCGTGGAGCAGCGCCAGCCGGTCGCGCACATTGCGCAGGGCCAGCCCCTGCCCTGCTACGCCCTGCCCATTGGGCACGGTATTGGTCACCTTGATCACAACAAGAGCCCCCCTGCGTTGCGTGGAGATACGGATATCGGCGCCCGACGCACTGGGTTCCACGCCGTGGCGAACCGCATTTTCCACCAGGGGCTGCAACAGCAGCGGTGGCATCCTGGCGTGCTCAGCCTGTGGGTCCAGTGCCCACTGCACACGCAGGCGTTCGCCAAAGCGCACCTGCTCAATGGCCAGATAGCGCTGCGCCAGATGGATCTCCTCGGCCAGCGACACCGGCTCACCCGAGTCTTTCAGCGCCTCGCGGAACAAATCACTCAGATCCTCCAGCACGGCTTCTGCCTTTGCCGGTTCGGCCCGCACCAGGGCAATGGCGCTGTTGAGCGTGTTGAACAGAAAGTGCGGCCGGATACGCGACTGCAACTCGGCCAGACGGGCCGATGTATGCGCCGGCATCTGGCCCTTGCTGCGCAGCACCAGCACACCAACCAAAAAGGATGACAGCAGGGCGCCGCCGAACGCACTGGCCACCCAGGACGGTGACACCATCAGCCCCGACCATGCCAGCATCGCACAGCCGAACAAGCCCGCCACCGCGCCCAGCCCCACTGCAACGCCAATCTGCACTGCCGCCAACCGTTTCACCAATGCCCGTTGGGTCGTGCAGACCAGCAACAACCAGGTCAGGGTAGCCGGCAAGGCACCGCCAGTCAGCAGTGCAAAACGGAACAACCAATCAACAAAGTCCTGCGCAGCGAATCCCACCCCAACGGCAGCACACACCTCAACGAACAGAACCGCCCGCAACACCACTCCGATCTGGCACGCATCGAACACCGGGCCGGACGGCACTTCAGCGCCATCGATCGCCCCGGCATCCGGCGCGGGGGCCAGTTCCTGGAACGCCGATAATATTTGGGTGTCTTTCATGAAACCGGATTTTGACTCCATTACCCGCAACGCCCTCCATGTCTACCAATCAACTCGACAAAAAGTCCCAGGCGTGGTCCGCGCTGTTTTCTGAACCCATGAGCGATCTGGTCAAGCGCTACACCTCCAGTGTGTTTTTTGACAAGCGCCTGTGGCAAGCCGACATCACCGGCAGCCTGGCGCACGCCGGCATGCTGGCCGCGCAGGGCATCATCAGTGCAGAAGATCATGATGCAATCGTGCGCGGCATGGCACAGATCACCGCCGAGATTGAATCCGGCAACTTTGAGTGGAAGCTGGACCTGGAGGACGTGCACCTCAACATCGAGGCCCGGTTGACCCAACTGGTGGGCGACGCGGGTAAACGCCTGCACACCGGGCGCAGCCGCAACGACCAGGTCGCCACCGACGTGCGCCTGTGGCTGCGCGGCGAGATCGACCTGATTGGTGAGCTGCTGATTGATTTGCAAAAGTCCCTGCTGGACGTTGCCGAAAAGAATGTGGATGTGATCCTGCCCGGCTTCACCCACCTGCAGGTGGCCCAGCCGGTGAGTTTTGGCCACCACATGCTGGCCTATGTGGAAATGTTCAGCCGCGATGCCGAGCGTTTTGCCGAAGTACGTGCCCGCACGAACCGCCTGCCGCTGGGTGCCGCCGCCCTGGCGGGCACCAGCTACCCGCTGGACCGCGAACGCGTGGCCCGCACATTGGGCATGGTGGACGCTGCCGGCAACCCCCAGGTCTGCCAAAACAGCCTGGACGCGGTCAGCGACCGCGACTTTGCCATCGAGTTCACGGCTGCTGCCACGCTAACCATGGTGCACATCAGCCGCATGAGCGAGGAGCTGATTTTGTGGATGAGCCAGAACTTTGGCTTCATCAAAATCGCCGACCGCTTCACCACCGGCAGCTCCATCATGCCGCAGAAGAAGAACCCCGATGTGCCCGAACTGGCGCGCGGCAAGACCGGCCGTGTGGTGGGCCACCTGATGGGCCTGATCACGCTGATGAAGGGCCAGTGCCTGGCCTACAACAAGGACAACCAGGAAGACAAGGAGCCGCTGTTCGACACCGTCGATACACTCAAGGACACGCTGCGCATCTTCAGCGAGATGATCGGCGGTCAGTTGAACCCCGCTACCGGCCAGAAGGAAGGCGGCATCACCGTCAACCCCGTGCCCATGGAACAGGCCGCTCTGAAAGGTTACGCCACGGCCACGGATCTGGCCGATTACCTGGTCAAAAAGGGACTGCCTTTCCGCGATGCGCATGAAATCGTCGCCCATGCCGTGAAGGCCGCCACCTCGCACCAGGTGGATTTGTCCGAGCTGCCACTGGCGGTTCTGCAGGGGTTCAATCCCACGATCGAAAAAGACGTCTACGAAGCCCTGAGCCTGCGCGGCTCGCTCAACGCGCGCAGCACGCTGGGCGGCACGGCACCGGTGCAGGTACGCGCACAGATTGCGCGGCACCGGGCGCGGTTGGGGTAGACAAGCGTCAATTTAGATGTCAGCCTTACAACGCAGGTTTTCGCGTCTCAGCCTGTTCCCGGATTCGCTTAAGCAGTGCGCTCGATTGATCAACTTTGTACCACTTAATCTGTTTTTGCGAACAGTACGAATTCGCATGTCCGCCAAGCCATTGCTCGTAATCACTGGTCTTTATTGTGGCGAACGGTACCCATTCCTTCATTCCCTGTTTGTCTGAGGGCAGAAATTTCCCACAGAGAAAATAGGTAAGGTTTCCGGACCCGTCAGGCATGCGCCCAACTCGCGCCTGACGAATGCCAACAGGATGCGGAGATCCCGGCAGTGTGAAGTCCAGCGCTGCCGCAGAAAGGAGTAACTCGACCGCTGACGAATCCGGTTCAGACAGCGAAGGTTTCATTTCTGTCGCCCGCGCGACCGTAGCAAGTATTGCGGAACAACAAACAAGAAGAGCCATTGCGCAGACTCGACCAAGAACAGGTTTCATTGATTACACCTAAATAGAGTTAACAAGTGGCGCTGACCCACTCTGCGGCAGTCCATGCAAATGACCAATCGAACGGGCTGTTGTCGAATCACTTCAAAGAATGCCGCGCAGTCCAGCTCACTGGGCGTTCGCAGCCCCGCTCAATGCGCCGGGTCGCGCATTTCCAGCCGGATTGCATCAATGGCCGCCAACACCTCGGGTGCGAGCGTGGTTCCATACGCGTCAATGTCTTCATCCAGCTGGGCCAGCGAGGTCACACCGATGATGGTGCTGGCCACCTGCCACTTGGTGTAGCAAAACGCCAGCGCCAGTTGCGTGGGCGTGAGCCCGTGGGCGCGTGCCAGCGCGTTGTAGCGTTTGGCGGCCTCCACGGACTCCTTGCGCCCCCAGCGCTGCTTGCGGACGGACTCGTAGCGGGCAATGCGGGCATCCTTGGGCGCGTCAGGCCCCACGATACCGGATTCGTCGTACTTGCCGGTCAGCAAGCCAAATGCCAGCGGTGAATACGCCAGCAATGACACTTCCAGGCGGTGCATGGTTTCGTCGAGACCGTTTTCCAGCGAGCGGCTGACCAGGTTGTACACATTTTGTACCGTGGCCACGCGCGGCAGGCCGTGCTGCTCCGCCAGATGCACAAACTCGTGCACCCCAAAAGGCGTCTCGTTGGACAGCCCCACAGCACGCACCTTGCCGGCCTTGACGAGCTGACCCAGTGCCTCGAGCTGCGCGTGCATGCTGGTCAGTGTCTGCTCATCGGCGGGCTTGTAATACATGCCACCGAACATCGGTACCGATCGGGTCGGCCAGTGAATCTGGTAGAGGTCAATCACATCGGTCTTCAGCCTGGCCAGACTGCCATCGCACGCGGCCAGGATGTCGGCAGCAGACAAATCGCCCTTGCCGCCCCGAATCCAGGGCATGCCGCGCGAGGGACCCGCCACCTTGGTCGCAATCACCAGCTTCTCGCGCAGCCCCGGGCGCGCGGTCAGCCAGTTGCCCATGATGATTTCGGTGGCATTGAATGTCTCGGCACGGGGTGGCACGGCATACATCTCGGCCGTGTCCAGAAAATTGATGCCACGTTCAACGGCGCGGTCCATGATGGCGAATGCCGTGGGCTCGTCTACCTGCTCACCAAAGGTCATGGTGCCCAGACAGATGGGTGTGACATGCAGATCGCTGCGGCCGAGTGGGATGGTTTTCATGGTGGTGCCAGTCAGAATGGAAGGTGGTATCAAAAGGCGCATTGCTGTGGGGCACAGCCCCGCAAACCGCACAGTTTAGCCAGATCGATCAAACTCTGGTGTCGCCCAGGTTGGCTGCCTGTCACGCGGCTGCGCGCGCAGCGTCGCGCCGCTCCACTGCCTTGAGCACGAACAGCAATCCGGTGCCAAGAACCATGATGCCGGCGGCCACATACAGCCCGGCGTTGTAGCTGCCAAACCGCGCCCCGATCATGCCGGTGACAGCTGGGCCAATGATTTGCGCCACGCCGTAAGAAAGCGTCATCTTGCCCATCATCTTGGCGGGCATGGTGGGGTAGTAACGCCCGGCCATACTCAGCACCAGGCTGACCATGCCGATGAAGGTTCCCCCGAACAGCAGGGAACCCAGCATGGCTGCCCACAGGCCCGGCACCAGAACCGGCAGCAGTATTCCGACTATTTGCAGAACGGCGGCCAGAATGAGCGCGTTCAGGTCGCCCGTGCGTCGCGCTATCAGGTCCCAGTTAAAGCAGGCCGGCGCCGCCCCGACGCCAATGGCCAAAAACACCAGATTGCCCCAGCCCGCGAGGTCGGGCAAATGGTTCACGATGGCGACAATGAAAGTGACACTCACCACGTAGCCAAAGCCGGCACAAAAATAGGCCGCCATGAACACGCGCAAATACAGTGTGCTGGGGGGCTTGTCCTGCATTTTCAGGCCCCCCGTGGTGAGGCCGCTGGTATCGGGTGGCGGCAACCAGCGTAGCGCAGGCACCAGAAGCAGGCAGCCCAATGCCGTGAACGCAAACCATTGCTCACGCCAGTCCAGCCAGGGCGTGAACACCATGACCGCACCCGCACAGCCTGCGATGCCCAGCCCGATGCCGGCAAAGTGGATGCCCAGCTCGCTGCGGTGGTTGTGGCGGATGAGCCAGTTCATGATCAACCCTGTACCCAGCAGCATGGCCGCCGCGCTGGTCAGTCCGGCCACATACCGTGACAGCGCCCACACCACCACATTCGTGCTCAAGCCCATGACCACGGTGCTGACAATGGCCAGCACCATGCCGACCCGGTAAAGCCGGTCTTTGAGCACCAGACTGCTGATGCGCGATGCAATCAGCGCCCCACTCAAATAACCGGCGTAGTTGATGGCAGCGAGCCACCCCGCCGCAGCCACACCCAGGCCGGCTTGCTGTTGCATGAGCGGCAAGAGCGGGGTATAGGCAAAACGGGCCACTCCCAGCGCCAGTATCAGGCTGAAAATTCCGGCGCATAGCACCTTGATCCGGGTGGTGTCGTGGTTCATGTGGGGGCGTTGGCAGGTGTGTGGGCGGGTAGGTATCGTACGCGCACCAAAGACGCACTGCGCACCTCTTCGGGAATCCCTGTGACAGCGCGTCTGCAGCGCCCCGACTGCCAGCGATTTTGAGGCGAGAATGGCAAGGTACGCTTGGCGTGAGCCACTTTCCTTGGCAAGTGCCCCGATTGCCCATTCATGGACCCCCACTCCTTTATTTACTCCGCAGTTCTGCTATTGGTCGTTGCCTCGGCAGCGGTGGCCCTGTTTCGCCACTTCGGCCTGGGAACCATCCTGGGTCTGCTGGTGACCGGCATCATTGTGGGGCCCTATACACCGGGCCCGTTTGTCACGCGCGAGGTCGAGAGCGTGCGCCAGTTCACCGAAATTGGCGTCGTGATGCTGCTCTTTCTGATCGGTCTGGAAATGAAGCCCAGTCGCCTGTGGAGCCTTCGGCGCATGCTGTTTGGGCTTGGCTCACTCCAGATCGTCCTGTCCACTCTGGGCATCGCTGCATACTTTCACCTGTTTTACGCAAGCTGGACGACCGCACTGCTGCTGGGCGCCGGTTTTGCCCTGTCGTCCACCGCCATCGTCATCCAGATGCTGCGGGACAAGGGTGAAGTGGCCAGCCCGCATGGCCAGGCCGCGTTCGCTGTGCTGCTGATGCAGGACCTGGCCGTTGTGCCGCTTCTGGCCATGATTCCGGTTATTGCCGACGCGGGCCTGCTTCAATCCGGGCAGCCTCTGTGGGAGCGTGCGGGTGTGGCGGTGGCCATGGTGGCGCTGGTCGTGGTGGTGGGGCGCTATGTGGTGCCACGTGCACTGGACTATCTGGCGCGCCGCAACCACCGCGAGGCATTTTTTCTGACCGCGCTGGCAGCCATGTTCGTGGCCGCCCTGGCCATGGACAGCGCTGGCATGTCCATGGCGCTGGGTGCCTTCCTGATGGGCATGATGCTGTCGACTTCGCGCTACAGCCTGCAGATCGAGGCGACCATGGAGCCCCACAAGGGCCTGCTCATGAGCCTGTTTTTTGTGGCGGTCGGCATGTCGGTTGATGTGCAGGCGCTGGCGCGCAATCCGTTTGCATTTACGACGCACGTGCTGGCCATCATTGCCATCAAGATCTCGGTCTTGTATTGGCTTTGCCTGGTATTTGGAACCGGTCGCAAAACCGCCCTGCGGGTGGCATTTTTGCTGGCGCAGGGTGGCGAGTTTGGCTTTGTGCTGTTCGGGCTAGGCAAGGCACTGGGCTTGATCGATGACACGATATTTGTCACCGCCATTGCGGTCATTTCACTCACCATGCTGCTGACCCCGCTCCTGATCAAGCTGGGTAACCGCGTGTCGCGAAGCTACGGCGACGATGCAGCCCACATGCCGGACTACCCGCAGCACGATGGGGCGCAGGCCATTCGTGTCGTGATCGCAGGCTATGGTCGCGTTGGCCACACCGTGGGCACCATTCTGGGCAGCAGCGGCATCCCGTACATCGCCTTTGAGACCGATGCCGCGCTGGTAGGCCAGTGGCGCACCGAGGGCCACCCGGTGTTCTATGGCGACATCTGCAACCCGGAGCTGCTGGGCAGCGCCGCGCTGCATTCGGTGGAGCTGGTGGTTCTGACCATTGACGACGGCGACGCGGCCGTGCGCGCGGCGACCCTGATCCGCACGCTGGCACCGCAAATGACCATCGTGGCGCGCGCCGGCAATCTCGCCACATGTGACGCGCTGCACCGTGTCGGTGTAGCCCACGCGTTCCCCGAGGCGCTGGAGGCCAGCCTGCGGCTGGCGGCCCAAAGCCTGGAGGCCCTGGGCATCACCACCGATGACACCGACACGCTGCTGCGCGGGGTGCGCAACTCCGACTATGAAATGGTGCGTGAGGGGCCGGAATCCGTAATGAGGCAGTCATGACAGACCCGGATTTCACCATCCGCGTCTGGCAGTGAACGGCAAGAAATACCCGGGTGCGCCCGTCGGTTTCCAGCGGTCCTGTGGTTCACCAGCTTGGGCTCGCATGCGGTGCGCTACTGGACCATTCCAGCCGCGCGTGGCGCAACGGGCATCGTATTCCTGTTTTGTTGCAGCCTATTGCGCGCGATCCGGATACAACTCAGCCAGCACTTCCTGCGTATGCTCCCCCAAGCGGGGTGCCGGCAGGCGCACGGCCGTGGGCGTGTCACCCATGCGCACGGGCGGGCGCAGTTGGCGCAAGCGACCTTCATGCGGGTGGGTGATGTCCAGCCAGGCGCCGGTGGCAGCCAGGTGGGGGTCGGTCAGCAGGTCGTCGAGCTTCATCATGGGCATGACTGGGATGTCGTGCGCCGCCAGCACCCGCAGCCAGTGCGCCGTGCTGTGGGCTTTGAGGTGCTCCTGCACCACACCATAAATGGCGTTGCTGTGGGTAATGCGCGCACTCTGGGTAGTGAAGCGTGCGTCGGCTTCAAACCGTTCCGGCTCACCGACCAATGCCAGAAAGGTCTTCCAGTGCGCATCGTTGTACATCAGCGCGCAAACATGGCCGTCGCTAGTGGCGTAGGGCTTGCGATTGGGTGCCAGCATGCGGCTGTGGCCCATGGGGCCAATCGGCGGATCCCAGGTGGCGCCGCCCAGGTGCTCGCCCAGCACGAACTGCAGCAGGCATTCAAACATGGGCACTTCCACACTCTGGCCGCGCCCGGTGCGCACGCGCGCCAGCAGCGCGGCCATGATGGCGTGGACCATGTTCAGCCCGGTCACCCGGTCGGCAAAGGTAGCGGGCACATAGCGCGGCTCGGGGCTGCCGCTTTGGGTCATCAGCCAGGGGATGCAGGCTGCGCCCTGGATCAAATCGTCGTAAGCCGGCCAGTCGGAATACGGGCCGCCTTCGCTGTAACCATAGGCTCCGCAGTAGACGATGCGCGGGTTCACCGCCTGCACGGCGTCCCACGACAGACCCAGGCGCGCCATGCTGGCCGGGCGGATGTTGTAGGCCAGCACGTCGGCCGTCGCACAGAGCTTGAGCAAGGTCGTGCGGTCATCGGGCTTTTTCAGATCCAGCACCACCGAACGCTTGTTGCGGTTGGCGTTGATGAAAATGTGACCCATGCCTGGGTGTTGCATGGGCCCTGCGTGGCGCATGATGTCGCCACCCGGCGGCTCGATCTTGATGACGTCGGCACCGTAGTCACCCAAAATCTGCGTGGCATACGGCCCCAGCACCACCCCGGTCATGTCGATGACACGGTAGCCGTGTAACGCGCCCAGGCCTGATGACGCGTGAGCCGTCACTTGCTATGCATTCAATAGCTATTCAATCAATATCCACGAGGGCTGGTTGCCTATTCCGGTGTAATGTTGGCCGCTTTGACCCAACCGGACCACTTCTTGATCTCGGAGTCGATGGTTTTGGCCAGCTGTGCTGAATCCTGGTAGTCCACATCAATGCCGGCGTTCTGGATCTTCTCGCGCACCTCGGGCTTGGCCATGATGGCGGCAAACGCCGTGCCGACCTTGGCCTTCACGTCCGCCGGCAGACCGGCGGGCGCCATCAGGCCGAACCACGCACCCATGGCGTAATCTTTCACCGTGTCGCCAATGGGCGGCACTTGCGGTGCCTTGCCGGCCCGCTTGGATGTGGTCACGCCCAAGCCACGCAAGCGTCCGCCGTTCATTTGCGAAACGGCATTGCCCACGTCAGCAAAGGCAAACTGCAGGTTGCCGCCCAGCAGGTCGGTCAAGGCCGGGGGAATGCTCTTGTAGGGCACGCTCAGAAACTCCAGCCCCGCCATCTGTCCCAGCAGGGCAGCCGACACCAGTGAGCCGGATGAGCCGTGGCCATAGGCCAGCTTGCCGGGGTTGGCCTTGCCGTGGGCGATGAATTCCTTCATGTCCTTGGCCGGAAAGTCGTTCTGCACCATCAAAATAAAGCCGGTCTCGCCGATCTTGCCGATGGGCGTGAAGTCTTTGACCGGGTCGTACGACAGTTTTTTGTACAGGCTCACGTTGGCGGCCTGTGTGGTGCTGGTGGTCACCAGAAAGGTGTATCCGTCACCTGCAGATGCTTTGACCGCCTCCGCTCCCAGGATGCCGTTGGCACCGGCCTTGTTTTCCACGCTAGTGGGCTGCCCCAGCGCCTCGCCCATGGCCTGGGCCACGATACGGCCCACGGCGTCGGTGGCGCTACCGGCCGAGAACGGCACGACAAACTTGATCGGTTTGCTCGGGTAGGCCTGGGCCATGGCCTGTCCGGACAAACCGGACAGCAATGAAACGGCGGCGGCGGCGATGGCCAGGCGTGCGGCCTGGCGCTTAAAGGGGTGGCGAAGTGTCATGGTGCGGTCTCCTGATTGTTGTGGGCGCCATCGTACCAAGATATTTTCGACCGAAGGCGTGCTAACATTCCGGCCCCTGACACCGACCGACCATGAGCCTTAACCGCAACGACAACCGCTTCGACATCCTGCGCTTGTTGGCGGCATGGCTGGTACTGTTCAGCCACTGTTATCCGCTAGGCGCACGTCCACAACATGAACCGCTGGCCAGCACACTGGGCGTTGACACGCTGGGCGGAGTGGGTGTGGCAATATTTTTTGTGCTCAGCGGTTACCTGGTGACAGTGTCGCTGGAGCGCAGCCCGAACCTGTTCACATTCGCCCGCCGCCGCGCACTGCGCATTTACCCTGGGCTGATCGCCATCTGTCTGCTCAGTGCATTTGTGCTTGGACCCATGCTGACCACGCTACCACTATCGGCATACTGGCAACACGAGCAGACTTGGAAATACTTCACAACCGCCAGTGCCCTGGTGATCCGCTACCCCTTGCCAGGCGTGTTTCTGGATAACCCGCATCCCGCAGCCATCAATGGTTCACTGTGGTCACTGCCTTACGAAATCACATGCTATGCCGTTCTGGCGTTGTCGAGCCTGTTACCAGGCTCCTTGCGATTCAAGACCACGTTCATCGCCGCTTGGGTAGTCTTGATGGTGCTCGTGCGCCCCCCACCAGGCCTGCTTGACCTCTATACCCCGTTCCTCGGGATGGACTACTACCACGGCAAAATGGGATTGCTGTTTGCCCTGGGTTCGGTCTTTGCCTGCTGGCGTGCGCACATCCGCCCGCTGCTGTGGCCCGCGATGCTGATGCTGGCGGCCGCACTGTTCCTGGCGCATGGCACGTTGCAACTGCTGCTGTATTTGCTGGGCCTGGGCACATTGGCACTTTGGCTGGCCCTGCATGCCAAATGGCTGCCACGCCTGCCGGTGCGCATGGGCGACTGGTCCTACGGTGCCTATCTGTACGGATTTCCGGTACAGCAGGTGCTTGCGCACTTCAAGCTGCACGAGGCCAGTTTTGTGGGCTATGTGGTGCTCTGCACGGTGGTGACGTTTGCTCTGGCCGGTCTGTCCTGGCACCTGATCGAGAAGCAGGCAATGCGCTGGAAATAGTGGGCATGGGCCATTCAGTCACCACCACATCCCCCGCCTCCGCAACCACCCCCGCCATCCCCACCACCCGCTGACTCACACCCGCCAAATCCATCACAGTCCCCCGCTGCCCCGCCACCATCGCCCCCGCCAAAGCTGGTTCCGCAATAGGCGTCGGAGCCACTTTGGCGGTTGATGTCACTGCAATCAGGCACATAGCTGAAGCCACCTTCAATGCCAAACTTCTTGTCCAGCGCAAACAGCAGCGGCAAGCGGCTGGGCTTGCGCGGGTCGATACTTTCTTCCTTGCAGGCCCAGTACCAGGTGCGGCGCAGGCCGTCGTTGCGCTTGGGGTCGCGGCCCAGCACCTCGGCAGGCGTGTGGTGCATGAGCTTGCCAAACGCGGTGTCGCACCAGGCCTCGTAGGCCCGCGTGTGCAGGATGAACTCATGCCAGGCGGCGTCCACCACCTTGGACGGCATGGCTACAAACTGGCGTTTGCTGCGCAAATGCGCCATGAAAAACTGGCGCAAGCCATGCAGCACCAGTTCCACATCGCGCGGCACGAGCTGCGGGTATTGTGCGAGCAGCTTGGCACCCAGAAAGCGGGGAAAGGAAGAGTCGCGAATGAACTGGCGGCGCAGGCTGGTCTCCCATGCCTGCAGAGCAGCCGACAGTGCCAGGCAAACCAGGGCGAAGATCACCAGCACGAGGGGCCTAGGCAAAATGAAGTAGCCCGCCAGCGGCAGGATGGGAAAGGCGACGAATTTGAGCGCGTACAGCCAGCGGATGGCGCGGCGCCCGGATGTGGGAATCGGATTTTTGAACTTCATGCGATCACTCCTCGCTGGCGCGCGCGGTCCTGCTCCTGCTGGCGCAGCACACGGCGCTGTACTTTGCCGGTCGTCGTCATGGGCAGTGCATCAACAAACTCGATCTCCTTGGGGTATTCGTAGGGCGCCAGCAGTGACTTGACATGGTGTTGCAGCTCCTGCGTCAGTCGTGCGTGCAACTGGGCTGTAGCCCCCGGATCACTGATGCAAGCAGCTATCAAATCAGGAGCGATGACAACATACGCCTTGACCACTGCTCCCCGCTCGGAGTCGGGCTTGGGCACCACGGCCGCATTGGCCACCGCCGGATGCTTGACCAGGCAGTTCTCGATTTCCCCCGGTCCGATGCGGTAACCCGCGGACTTGAAGACATCGTCCGAGCGGCCCTGGTACCACAGGTAGCCATCGGCATCGCGCACGGCCTGGTCGCCGGTGCGGCACCAGTCACCGGTGAACTTGGCCTGGGTGGCGGCTTCGTTCTTCCAGTAGCCCAAAAAGAAGATGGGGTCCGGGTGGCCATGCACATCAAACCGGTTGAGCGCCACATCGCCCGGCACGCCCACCGGGCACGCGTTTCCGTCATCGTCAATCACCTGAACCTGGTGACCGGGGTAGCCCATGCCCATGCTGCCCGGCTTGGAGGGCCACAGCGCATTGCAGTTACCCACGATGTAGTTGATCTCGGTCTGGCCAAACATCTCGTTGGGCTTCACGCCGAGCTGGCTCTCACAATAGAAAAACACCGCATCGCCCACAGCTTCACCTGCGCTCATGATGGCCTGCAGCTGGAGCGCAAACTGCCGGCGCACCGTCTGGCTGGCGGTGCCGGGGTAGGCCTTCATCATGGCCTTGAGCGCGGTGGGGAACAAAAAGGTGTGCGTGACGCCGCAATCGCGCATCAACTCCAGCGCCACCTGCGCACTGAACCGCCCGCCATAGGCGACGATGGGGCGGCCAAAGTACAGCGTGGGCAGCAGCGCATCCAGCAGACCACCGGTCCAGGCCCAGTCCGCGGGGCTCCAGAACACGGCCTGCGTGGTTTGCTGCGCAGTGTCTATTTGCGGGTCAAACCCGAACCAGTTCTGGCTGGCGACAAAGCCTGGCAGGTTGCCTATCAGCGCGCGATGGGCCAGCAACGCGCCCTTGGGGTTGCCGGTGGTGCCGCTGGTGTAAATCAGGATGGCGGGGTCTTCGGCCAAGGTGTCAACCGGCTCAAAAACCGGGCTGTATCGCGTCAACAAGTCGGCAAGAATATGGTCTGACAATTCGCCTGAAGCATTGGCCACGCCCACACCCACCACGGTACGCAGCGCGGGGCAGGACGCGCGCGCAGCCTGCAGGTGGTCCAGTGCGCTGGCGTCCACGATGGCCAGCACGGCTGCACTGTCGCGCAGGCGAAATTCGAGTGCATCCGGCCCGAACAGCAACGACAGCGGCATGGCCACCGCGCCCATCTGCAGCACGGCGATGTAGGCGACGGCGGTCTCGAAGCACTGGGGCATCACGATGGCCACGCGATCACCCCGCACGACGCCCAGCGCGGCCAGAGCCTGAGAGAGCTGGTTGGCCTGCGCCTGCAGCTCGGCATAGGTGTAAAAAATGTCTTCACCCACTGTGGAATATGATCTTATAGCTATATTTTTTGTAGCATCAGTTCTCGTGGCCCAACGTGCACAACACACCTGGGCGATGTTGAAGTGCTCGGGCACGGACCATGTGAAAGCGCCATGGATGCGGGCGTAGGCGGATTTGTCGCTGCTTTGACTGACTGGCATCAGATGTCTCCGTATGATTGGCCAAATGTACCAAGTCAAAAAAGTTTCGCGTAGCGAGTTTGTCCCTATTCGCAATCTTTCCTACCATGTCCGGGTCTGGGGTGAACCCGCACCGGGCAAGGTGCCGCTGGTCATGGTGCACGGCTGGATGGACGTGGCGGCAAGCTACCAGTTTGTGGTGGACGCCTTTGCGCAGGACCACTACATCATTGCGCCCGACTGGCGCGGTTATGGGCAAACGCCTGCGGGCGGCGTCGACAACTTCTGGTTTCCCGACTACATGGCGGACCTGGATTTTTTGCTGGACCACTACGCCCCCGACACGCCCGTCAATCTGGTGGGTCACAGCCTGGGCGGCAATGTGGTGATGCTGTATGCCGGTGTGCGTCCCGGGCGCATCCGCCGACTGGTGAACCTGGAGGGTTTTGGCATGCCGGCCACCCGGCCCGAGCAGGCCCCGGGGCGCTACGCCAAGTGGATGGACGAGCTGAAAAGTCTGCACCGTGGCGAGCTTGACATGCGGGCATACAACGACATCAGCGGCGTGGCGCGCCGACTGATGAAGACCAACCCGCGCCTGAGCCAGGACAAGGCCGACTGGCTGGCCGGGCAGTGGGCGCAACAGGACGCCAGCGGCAAGTGGTCCATCATGGGGCATGCCGCTCACAAGGTGGCCGGTGCCCACCTCTATCAGGTGGAGGAGGTGCTGGCCATGTACCGGCGCATCAGCATGCCAGTGCTGGCGGTGGAGGCCTCCGACAACAGTCTGGATCTGTGGTGGAAGGGCAGATTCACACTGGCGCAATACCATGAGCGCATCCAGAGTGTGCCCAACGTGGAAATTGCGCTGATCGCCGACGCCGGTCACATGATGCACCACGACCAGCCGCAGGTTCTGGCACCCCTGATCGAACGGTTTATCCAGCCAGATTGAAGGGGCTTGTGCCGCCCGCAGGGGCTTTCACGTAAACTGGCCTGGCGACTCAACCCAACAGTTTCCGGGAAACCATGAAAGCACGCTATCCATGGCTGGCAGGCGCAGCGCTGATCACCATTTTGGCGGGACTGAGCCTGTTTCAGAATGACTGGCAACGGATTCCGTCGAACACCCTGCGGGATCCGGGTCCCGAACTGGAAGGCAACCCGTCAGAGCCCCTCTCGCCACTGCCCCTGAGCCTGAAGCTCGACGCACGCAAAGTCGCGCTCGGCGACCGGCTGTTTCACGAGACGCGGCTGTCAAAGGACGCAACGGTGGCCTGCGCGAGCTGCCACAACCTCAAAACCGGCGGTGTGGATCGCCTGGCGCGCTCCATCGGGTTCGGAGGGCAAATCGGTGGCATCAATGCGCCCACCGTGTTCAACAGTGGTTTCAATTACCGCCAGTTCTGGGACGCTCGCGCCCGCACGCTGGAGGACCAGATCGACGGCCCGCTTCAGCACCCGGCGGAAATGGCCGGAACCTGGCCAAAAGCCCTTGAAACACTGACAGGCGACCCGCGCTACCGCAGCGAGTTTGCGGCGGTCTATCACGACGGCATCACCATTGCCAATATCAAGGACGCCATCGCCACGTTCGAGCGCTCACTGGTGACGCCAAACTCCCGCTTCGATCTTTTCCTGAAGGGCAACCAGACCGCGCTGAGTGACTTTGAGCTGTCTGGCTATCGTCTGTTCAAGCAGATCGGCTGCACGAGTTGCCACCAGGGCATGAATATTGGCGGCAACATGGTGCAAAAGCTGGGCATCATCGAAGACTATTTCGCCGCACGGACGCACCAGACCGAGGCCGACCAGGGGCGCTTCAACATCACCCGGCGGGAAGAGGACCGCTATGTCTTTCGGGTGCCTTCCCTGCGCAACGTGGCCCTCACGGGGCCCTATCTGCACGACGCGTCTGCCCCCACGCTGGAGGATGCCGTGCGCATCATGGCGCGCTACCAGCTGGAGCTGCACCTGCCAGAGGCTGACGTCGCCCGGATCGCGGCCTTTCTGGGCACGCTGACCGGTGAATACAAGGGCGTACTACTGCAATGAAACTGCCCCAAAGACTGATGTCTCACTTTTTGCGGTTGGCCGACCTCTACCGCATGGGCACCGTTGCCGCTGCAGTTGTCGCACTGGTTCTGGTGTTCGGTCTGACCCAGCCCATCAACCTGCCACGCCACAACGCCATGCTGGAGCATTTCAGCCACCTGCAAAACGATGAAAGCCGGCTGGGCGAGGCGGTGCTGCAACTCAATTTCAGCCTGACCAACAACTACGACCAGGTTACCGGGCTCATCGAACACATGCGTGCCATTGTGCGTGAATTGCGCGAGGGTGAAGTGGCGCGTGTGCTGCGCGAGGACGAAGCCTTCATGCAGCAGCTCGATCTTTTGGAGCAGCGTGTAATCAGCAAAGAGGAGAACCTGGAAAAATTCAAATCGCGCAACGCGGTCTTGAAGAATTCACTGCTTTATCTTCCCATGGCACGCGACGATGCGGTGCGTGACCTGCATCTCAACAGCCCGGCGCGTGCCCACCTGAACACGCTGATGGAGCAGTTGCTGATCAACCGGATTCGTGGTGGCCATCTGGACCGCGCCAGCATGGAATCGACAACTGCCGCACTGCACCACGATGCCGAAAGCCTGGCACCTGCCGCACGCCAGAAAATTGACAGTCTGGTGCGCCACATTCACCAGATCGACCAGTTGGAGCGGGAAATGCCCAGCCTGGTACGTCAGCTCACCAGCGGTACACGAAGCACCGGTCTGGCAGAAGCGTATGCCAATTTTTACAACGAGCAACAATGGCGCGCCGCGGTGTACCGCTGGTTCCTGCTACTGGCTACGCTGGGGCTGATTGCTTATGTGGTTCGGACCTACGTGCATTTGCGTGAGCAGTCCAACCGGCTGGAGCTGGCCGCCAGTGTGTTTTCGACGGCATCCGAGGGCATCACCATCACCAACTACAAAGGGGTGATTCTCGATGTCAACGCGGCTTTTTCCGCCATCACCGGCTACACACGCGATGACGTGCTCGGCAAGAACCCGCGCGTATTGAAGTCGGGCCGCCAGGATGCCGCGTTTTACCAACAGATGTGGCAGTCCATCCGGGACACCGGAAGCTGGGCAGGTGAAATCTGGAACCGCCGCAAGAGTGGCGAAATTTACCCTGAGTGGCTGACCATCACCACCGCTACCACCCGGCGTGGCGGCCTGCAGGAGCGCACGCACTACGTCGCCACATTCAGCGACATTTCGCAGCGAAAGAAGAACGAGGCCGAAATTTACCAGCTGGCCTACTACGACCCGCTGACAGCCCTGCCCAACCGCCGTCTGCTGACCGACCGGTTACGCCAGGTACTCGCCTCACGAAGCCACAGCCCGGGTCAGGCCGCGCTGCTGTTCATCGATGTCGACCACTTCAAGACGCTCAACGATGTCAAGGGCCACGACATGGGGGATCTCTTGCTGGTGGAAGTGTCGCGCCGCCTGCTCGCCTGTGCACGTGAGGCGGATACGGTAGCGCGCCTTGGCAGCGATGAATTTGTTGTCATGCTGCAGGGCCTGAGCGCGGAATCCGGACAAACTGCTGCGCAGGCCAAATCGGTGGCGGAAAAAATTCGCCTCAATCTGGGGCTTCCATACTGGCTCAATGATTTTGAACACGTCTGTTCGTGCAGCATTGGCATCAGCATGTCGGGCGAAGGCGTGGGCGCGGAGGAAATGCTGCAGCATGCCAACACGGCGATGTCGGATGCGAAGAATGCCGGGCGCGACACGCTGCGCTTTTTTGATCCCATGATGCAGTCGGCACTGGAGACGCGTGCGACCCTGGAGGCCGACCTGCGAACCGCCATTTCGCTGCTGCAGTTTGAGCTGTATTACCAGATTCAGGTGGATGGAGACGGTCAAGCCATTGGTGCCGAAGCGCTGGTGCGGTGGAACCACCCGCAGCAGGGACTGGTATCGCCGGGCACCTTCATACCGCTGGCCGAGGAAACCGGGCTGATTTTGCCTCTGGGTCAGTGGATTCTGGAGACGGCGTGTGCCCAGATCAAGTCATGGGAAGCCGCCAGCGAAACACAGCACCTGGTGCTGGCGGTCAATGTCAGCGCACGCCAGCTGGCTTCTGACGAATTTGTGACGCAGGTGGAGAAATTGCTGCTGACCACCGGCATCACGCCGGCCAGATTGAAGCTGGAAATCACCGAAAGCATGATGCTGGGCAATGTGGAGGCGGTCATCCGCATCATTCGCCAGCTCAAAGCCCTGGGAGTGAGCTTTTCCATGGACGATTTCGGCACCGGCTACTCATCATTGCAGTACCTGAAGCGGCTTCCGCTGGACCAGCTCAAGATTGACCAGTCGTTCGTTCGGGACATTGGCACTGACAGCAGCGACCAGGCCCTGGTGGGAACCATTGTTGCCATGGCGCGAAGCCTGCACTTGAACACCATTGCGGAAGGCGTGGAGACGCAGGTACAGCGCGAACTGCTGGTGCAGCACGGATGTCACAGCTTTCAGGGCTATCTGTTCAGCCGCCCGGTGCCGATTGCGGCCTTTGCCGATGTACTGCAACGCCATGGCCGTGTGGAGCGCGCGGCGTGAGAAAATGCGTGGTTAATCAAGAACTCACCGTTTAGGACAGCACCATGGAAGCAGAACGCATCAACCTCATTGGCACCCAACTCACGGATCTGTCCGCACGGACCCAAGAGTTACGGGGGTATCTTTGACTACGATGCCAAATCAGAGCGGCTGCGCACCGTCAATGCATCGCTAGAAGACCCTGCGGTCTGGAACGATCCGAAGCGTGCCCAGGAGCTAGGCAAAGAGAAAAAGGCGCTCGATGGGGTCGTGGTCACCATCAACGCCCTGGAACAGGAGCTCTCGGACAACCTTGAACTGTTCGAGATGAGCAAGGAAGACGGCGACGAGGCCGGTCTGATCACCATCGAGGGCGAGACCGAAAAGCTCTCAAACATCATCAAGGATCTGGAATTCCGCCGGATGTTCAACAACCCGGCCGACCCCCTGCCCTGCTTCCTGGACATCCAGGCCGGTGCGGGCGGTACGGAGGCGTGCGACTGGGCCAGCATGCTGCTGCGCCAGTACCTGAAGTACGCCGAACGCAAGGGCTTCAAGACCACGATTGAAGACGAAACCGCCGGTGACACTGCCGGCATCAAGGGCGCCACGATCAAGATCGAGGGCGAGTACGCCTTTGGCCTGCTGCGCACCGAGACCGGCGTGCACCGTCTGGTGCGCAAGAGCCCGTTTGACTCATCAGGCGGACGCCACACCAGTTTTGCCAGCGTGTTTGTCTACCCCGAGATCGACGACTCGATCGAGATCGACATCAACCCCAGCGATGTGCGCACCGACACCTTCCGCGCATCCGGCGCCGGTGGCCAGCACATCAACAAGACCGACTCAGCCGTGCGCCTGACCCACATCCCCACCGGGATCGTTGTGCAGTGTCAGGATGGGCGCAGCCAGCACAGCAACCGTGATGTTGCGTGGAAGCGGCTGCGTTCGCGCCTGTACGACCATGAAATGCGCAAGCGCCAGGCCGAGCAGCAGAAGCTGGAAGACTCCAAGACCGATGTCGGCTGGGGTCACCAGATTCGCAGCTATGTGCTGGACAACAGCCGCATCAAGGACCTGCGCACCAACGTTGAAGTCTCTGCCACGCAAAAAGTGCTGGACGGCGACCTTGATGTATTTATTGAAGCTTCCCTGAAGCAAGGAGTTTGACAATGACCCGCGAAGGCAACGCCACCGTGATCAACCGCGCCGACTACAGCGCCCCCGCGTTCTGGATTGACACCGTCGATCTGAGTTTTGATCTGGATCCGGCAAAAACCCGCGTCCTCAACAAGATGCTGCTTCGCCGCAACCCCGCCGTGGAGGCCCAGCCGCTCAAGCTTGACGGCGAAGAACTCAACCTGGCACGGGTTCTGGTCAACGGCCAGGGCACATCCTTCAAGATGGAAGGCGATCGACTGGTGCTGGAGAACCTGCCAGAAGGCACAGAGCCTTTTGCCCTGGAAATTTTTACCACCTGCGCGCCCGTGAAGAACACCAAATTGTCCGGCCTGTACGTCAGTCAGGACTCGTTCTTCACGCAGTGCGAGGCCGAGGGTTTTCGCCGCATCACCTACTTCCTGGACCGTCCGGATGTCATGGCCAGTTACACGGTGACGCTGCGCGCTGACAAGGCCAAGTACCCTGTTCTGCTCTCCAACGGCAATCTGGTGGACCAGGGCGCGCTGGAGGATGGACGCCACTTTGCCAAGTGGGTGGACCCGCACAAAAAACCGAGCTATCTGTTTGCACTGGTTGCCGGCCAGCTCGTGGCGCGCGAGCAGCGCATCACCAGCCGTGCTGGCAAAGACCACCTTCTGCAGGTGTTCGTTCGCCCCGGCGATCTGGACAAGACCGAACACGCGATGAATTCGCTAATGGCCTCGGTGGCGTGGGACGAGGCGCGCTTCGGCCTTCCGCTGGACCTGGAACGCTTCATGATTGTGGCCACCAGCGACTTCAACATGGGCGCCATGGAGAACAAGGGCCTGAACATCTTCAACACCAAGTACGTGCTGGCCAACCAGGCAACCGCGACCGATGTGGACTTTGCCAACATCGAAAGCGTGGTGGGACATGAGTACTTCCACAACTGGACCGGCAACCGCATCACCTGCCGCGACTGGTTCCAGTTGAGCCTGAAAGAAGGCCTGACCGTTTTCCGCGACCAGGAATTCAGCATGGACCTGTGCGCAGATGCGTCGGCCCGTGCCGTCAAGCGCATTGAAGACGTGCGTGTGCTGCGCACCGCCCAGTTCCCCGAGGATGCCGGCCCCATGGCGCACCCGGTTCGCCCGGACAGCTATATCGAAATCAACAACTTCTACACCGTCACGATTTACGAAAAAGGTGCCGAGGTGGTGCGCATGATGCAGACCCTGGTAGGGCGCGACGGTTTTGCCAAGGGCATGAAGCTGTATTTCGAGCGCTTTGATGGCCAGGCCGTAACCTGCGACGACTTTGCGCAAAGCATGGCCGACGCCAACCCCGACTCCAGCCTGGCGCACCTGCTGCCGCAGTTCAAGCTCTGGTACAGCCAGGCCGGCACACCGCGTCTCAAGGCCAGCGGAACTTTTGACGCCGCTGCACAAACCTACACCCTGCATTTCACACAGAGTTGCGCCGCCACAGCAGGCCAAGCCGACAAGGCGCCCTTTGTGATTCCGGTCCTGTTGGGCCTTGTCGGCAGCGCCAGCGGTGATGCCCTGGCGCTGCAGGTGCAGGACAGCACCGATGCCCCGGCCAGCAACCACCTGTTTGTGATGATCGGCGAGACCGCCAGCATCACATTCACCCACATCGCCGAGGAACCGGTTACCTCTATCCTGCGGGGTTTCTCTGCGCCGGTGGTGCTGGACATTGACTACACCGATGCCCAGTTGCTCACCCTACTGGCCAATGATCCCGATCCGTTCAATCGTTGGGAAGCGGGTCAGCGCCTTGCCTTGCGAAGCGCTATTCATTCAATAGCAACAGAGTCATATTCTGCGGGGGCTGAGTCCCTGAATGATGCATACCTTGCTGCCATGCGCAGCGTTTTGCGCCACCCCACGCTGGACGCAGCCTTCAAGGAACTGGTGCTTACACTGCCCAGCGAGACCTATATCGCCGAGCAGCTCGACGTGGTGGACCCGCAGCGCATACACGCCGTGCGCGAAGGCATGCGCATGCAAATGGCCACCGCGCTGCAACCCGACTGGCAGTGGGCCTTTGAGACCCACCAGGAAAACGGTGCTTACCGCCCGGATGCCATGTCTTCCGGGCGCCGTGCACTGGCCGGGATGGCGTTGGCCCATTTGTGCCTGGCCGCCACGCAAAGCGGTGAACCGGTGTGGCCCGGCAAGGCCCTACAGCGCTTCAAGGACGCACGCAACATGACCGATCGCGCCAATGCCCTTCAGGCACTCGTGGGTAGCGGGCATGCCCTTGCCGCGCCTGCACTGGCGCGGTTTCACGCCCTGTTCAAGAACGAAGAACTGGTGCTCGACAAATGGTTTGCCATGCAGGCCGGCGCCCCGGACTGCAATGGGCAGGTGCTGCCTGCCGTGCGCCAGCTCATGGCACACCCCGACTTCAACATCCGCAACCCCAACCGCGCGCGAAGCGTGATCTTCAGCTACTGCAACGCCAACCCGGGCGGCTTCCACCGGGCCGACGCGGCAGGCTACGTGTACTGGAGCGAGCGGGTGCTCGAACTCGATGGCATCAACCCGCAGGTGGCCGCCCGCCTGGCGCGTGCGCTGGACCGCTGGAAACGACTGGCCGAGCCCTATCGCAGTGCGGCCCGCGAGGCCTTGGCGCGCGTGGCGGCCAAGACCGATCTGAGCAACGACGTGCGTGAAGTTGTGGACCGCGCACTGGCCGACTGATTTTCAAAAAGGAGTTCATTGTGAAAAAAACCTACCTCACGCGCTACCTGGTCGAGCAGGAGCGAAACCACGGCCATGTGCCCCCGAGTCTGCGTCTCTTGCTGGAAGTGGTGGCGCGCGCCTGCAAGCGCATCAGCCTGGCGGTCAACAAGGGGGCCCTGGGCGAGGTGATGGGCAGTGCCGACAGCGCCAACGTGCAGGGAGAAATCCAGAAAAAACTCGACATCATTGCAAACGAAGTGCTGATCGAAGCCAATGAATGGGGTGGCCATTTGGCAGCAATGGCCTCGGAGGAAATGGAAGGCATTTACCTGGTTCCCAACCGCTATCCGCAAGGCGAATACCTGCTGTTGTTTGATCCCCTGGATGGCTCCAGCAATATCGATGTCAATGTCAGCATCGGCACCATTTTCAGCGTCCTGAAGAAGCCCGAAGGTGCCGGCGTCTCCGAGCAGGATTTCCTGCAGTCCGGCTGCAAGCAGGTCGCTGCCGGATACTGTGTCTATGGCCCTCAGACCACCCTGGTGCTCACCCTGGGCGATGGCGTGGCCATGTTTACGCTGGACCGTGAACAGGGCTCCTTTGTGTTAACGCAGGACCGCGTGAAAATCCCCGAGGACACCCGTGAGTTCGCTGTGAACATGAGCAACATGCGCCATTGGGATGCGCCGGTGCAGCGATACATAGAGGAATGCCTTGCCGGCAAGGAAGGTCCGCGCGGCAAGGACTTCAACATGCGCTGGGTCGCCAGCATGGTGGCCGATGTGCACCGCATTTTGACCCGTGGCGGCGTCTTTTTGTATCCATGGGACAAACGCGAGCCCGAGAAGCCAGGAAAGCTGCGACTCATGTACGAAGCCAACCCCATGGGATGGATCGTGGAGCAGGCCGGTGGAGCAGCCACGAATTGCCGCCAGCGCATTCTGGACATCCAGCCCGAAAGTCTGCATGCCCGTGTAGCCGTCGTCTTGGGCTCAAAAAACGAAGTTGAGCGCGTGACCCGCTACCACACCGAGGCCTGATTGCCCCGGATATAATCACTGGCTTACCAGCCGGTGTAGCTCAGTCGGTAGAGCAGCTCATTCGTAATGAGAAGGTCGGGTGTTCGATTCATCTCTCCGGCACCAATAGAAACAAAGAAAGTCCGCTATCTAAACAGTAGCGGATTTTTTTTGGGCTAGCACCGGGCTAGCATCAGACTCAAAACGCCGCACCATAGATAGGCTTGTGATGTTGAACACGCTGGCCAGAAGTCAGCTCACATCTTTGCTGTCAAACCCAAGTATCAAGAGTTTGGAAAACAAGCCACTGCTGAATTAGCTGGAACGAAAGTAAGCCAGCGGTCACGCTGGCTTACAGGCCGCTAGGCCTGTAGCCCCCGTACTTATTGCGTAACAGGCTACCGACTTTGTAGCAAAACCAAAATGCAAAGGCGCGCGGGCTGAGGGAGCCCCCTTGGGGGGCGGACGGGCAGACCGCGCGGGCGAAGCTGCGAAGCAAGCAAGACCCAAGGGTGGGCGGGGGTCAACACAAGATGCACGGCGAAGCCGCCGACCAGACCAATGCGCGAAGCGCCTGACATATGCCACAACGCCAGCACACCACTAGGGCGACAGGCGGCGGCGCGTAGGGCGCGAAGCGACCGGGGAGCGCCGACGACTGGCGACCGCTCCAGCGAAGGCAATTTTGCATAACGCCTGCTGCGTAAACCCGAAGGGCGCGAAGCGGTGCGGGGACACAAA
>JBPOIP010000064.1:0-3099 GCA_052034395.1 Pseudomonadota bacterium | reverse complement strand
GCGACATCGACATTGCCGTGGTGGGCCTGCGCCCCGGCGAGAAG
The DNA here is from genome assembly GCA_052034395.1 of Pseudomonadota bacterium. Lineage (GTDB taxonomy): Bacteria > Pseudomonadota > Gammaproteobacteria > Burkholderiales > Burkholderiaceae_C > Allorhodoferax. The sequence goes on along the minus strand of JBPOIP010000064.1, from coordinate 3,055 downwards.
CTGTATGAAGAGCTGCTGATTGGTGACGACCCCACCCCCACCGCACACCCGCGCATCATGAAAGCGCACGAAGACTTCATGCCCCTTGCGGACCTGCAGCTGCAGCTGCAGGCGCTGCAGCTCGCCACCACCCAGGAAGACCAGGCCGCCATCCGCGCTGTGCTGCACACCTGCGTGCACGGCTTTCACGAGCAGGCCGAGACGCCGCTTTGACAGCGGCAGATCAATGACGTTAATTGGCGCGGCGCCAGCGCGCCAGAGCCAGCCCCAGCGCCGCACAGAGCTGGACGCCAGCAGACCATGATGACGCTGCGCGTTTACTCACCCTCCGAGTACCCGGCTTCGCGTTGATGACGAATGCGCGCCACAAAAATCAGATCACGGGCATCGTCGAATGCATAGCGCGCCAGATGCCCGTTTCGCCTGCGGGAAATGATGAGTTCTCGCAACCCACCTTCAACCGGTCGACTGATACCTGGCTGGTGGGTCAAAACTTGCAAAGCGTCCAAAATGAAATCCAGCAAGTCACCCGCCATCGGACCATCAGAATCAAAAAGAAACTCCTCCAACCGAGTCGGCCAACCAGGCAATTTGGCCAAGATGTTGGGCCTTGGCAAAGTAACGACGGTCTGCTGTGACCAGCACTGCACCCGGAATGGACAGTGCTACTGCGTGGTAAAGCGTGTCGAACAAGTGGTGATCCAGTTGGCGGGCCAGTTCAATAGCTCGGGCGTAGGCCACCGTGGGAGCTGCCCAGGTGATGTTGAGCTGTGCCAAATCATCGATATATTGTTGTGCCCGATCTGGCTTAAGGCGGGATACCACTGCCGCCACTTCCGCCAAGAAATGGGGCGGCTGATAAAAGTCCAGCGTTCCGCGGGTGCTGGTTTTCAGAAGCTCCAGTGCTGGCTCAATATCGTCTTCACGCAGTGCCCAGTCGCCCTCAGCAAACCATTTGACGGCCACGCTGGCATCGACGACACAAATCATGGACGGCCTTCTTCACGGGCTGCCCTGAACTCCGCCTCAGAAAAACGAGGTGCATTGATTCGATTGGCCAAAATGCGGTCTACGGCGCTGCAATGCTGCTTGCGGCGCTGTTCGCGTTCCACTGCATCGCGCATCAAATCTGCAATGACAGCGCTTTTGTTCTGGCCTTCAAAGACCGTGTTGAACGCATTCTTGATGTCTTCAGGGACGCTGAAATTGACGGTAGACATAACAATTCCTTTTATGTTGAAAATTTCAACAATATTGTGATGCGTGACACTGGATCCGTCAAATACACCACAGGCTCGCAGAGCTTTTGTCCGAAAGGTAGTCCCCAAGGGCCTGGACCCTACAAAACTGGAAGATTGCGGGTTTGCCCACCAGTGCCATGTGGACCACCAGGGTGGGTTGGACTCAATCATGGTGTAGGTCACTTACGCTGCACTTTCTAACGAAATTGGCACTCAGCCCTCGTAGGTATTGAGTTTATAGCTACTCATTTAATAGCAAACATAAATACGTACCGATACCCCTGCGGATTGGCACTCTGCCATCGCCATGCGTCAGCGCACATGTCTGCCAGCGTGTGGGTGGCCTGCCAGTCCAGCAGGCGGCGGGCCAGGGCGGGATTGGCGTAACACTGGGCCACGTCGCCTGCGCGGCGGGGGGCTATCTGGTATGGCACGGGGTGGCCGCTGGCTTGCTCAAAGGCGCACACCACCCGCGAAGACCAGGCCGCCATCCGCGCTGTGCTGCACACCTGCGTGCACGGCTTTCACGAGCAGGCCGAGACGCCGCTTTGACGGCGGCAGGCCAATAACGTCAGTTGGCGCGGCGCCAGCGCGCCAGAGCAAGCCCGAGTGCCGCACCTGCCATGTCAATGCCTACATCGCGCCAGGTGGGGTGGCGGCCGGCGGCAAAGTATTGCAGGCCCTCGGACAGCAATGCCAAAGCCAGCGCCCCCAGCAGCACGCGCGCCAGCGGCCAGCGCAGGGGCGGCGCGCTGGCCAGCCACGCCATGGCAGCAAATGCGGTGAAGTGCGCCAGCGGGTTCACCTGCCACGGCAAGTGGGTGGACTGCAGCGCCTGGTCGCGCCAGGCACCGGGCATCTGCGTGCCCAACAGCAGCAGCAGAACCAACACCACCAGCGCTATGGCCGCCGTCCGGCGCGACCGCATTACGCTGCGTCCGGCAAGGCAGGGCCGGGCAGGTTTGGCTTCGTTTCGTAGTTTTGGATGCTTTCCAGTGAACTTAAACGGTACTTGCGGGCCTCGCGGAAGGCACGCATGGCCTTGTACCACTCGTTGTCCAGCGCCGCCTGGTAGCGCGCCAGGCGATCCGTGTCGGACGGGGTTGAAATGGCGCGCAACGCTGCGCGCTCGGCCTGTGACTTTGCACGCTCCGCCTTAGCGATCTGGATGCCCGGCAACCACGTAGCCAGCCAATCCTGTGGCGGCCCATAGCCACTGAACATCCTCGCTGCGGAATCTGGATTTACGCCCCAGCAATTGTCCGGCACCGGGTACAACCTCAAAAGCAAAGGAAAGTCCCGTTTAAATTCCACCAAAGACATGTCAACAGCCGTTGGCAACATGCGCAACTCGCGCTCCAATGCATCCAAATTGCTGGCATAAGGCTCCTTGCTGAGTGTCATCTGGATGAGTTGCGCATCCGGAATCACTCTTTCATCCAGTCGTCTTTGGCCTTCTACCGTGCCCGCGACGGCATCATCATTCTGCCGCTGAATATCCAGCTGCTCTGCCCGCACCAGACGGCGCTGGCGCCAGATGGCCACGGCTATGCGCTCCACCAGGGTGCACTCCAGCGTGCCCACGGCGCCCAGTTCACCAATCAGAGCGCCCAGCAACTCATCAAACTCGGCCGGGTCTTCATGCGGCAGCAGCAGCTCGCGGCTCAACATGCCGTGGCGCCGGGCATTGGCGCTGGAGACCGCCTTGCCGCGTGCCGTTCTGGGGCCGGTGCTTGCTTTGGCGTTGGTCTGGTTTGCCTGCAACTTCTTTGGGCTTGTCATGGTTGCCTCCGGTAGTCTGAGGGTTGACATTC
>JBPOIP010000134.1:0-19064 GCA_052034395.1 Pseudomonadota bacterium | reverse complement strand
TACCCAGCGAAACAGCATGATTGGCGAGCTGTTGCCGCATCGCTGGACGCCGCCAACCGCCTCTGCTTGAATCCCACCAACCACGCCCGCAGAACCCCGGTCAATATGGGTTCACCGCGTGCTTACGGATAGCCTCAGGATGCTCTAGGCGTACTTCTCGTTCACTGAACCTGCGGGTGGTCAGCATCCAGCGACCCGCCCACTGGATACGCCAGTAATAGACTTCCTCGGTAACCATGACTGTCGACCTCTATAACTGTGATTTTGATCAGTATACTGGATGTAAAGACAGTTATAAGCTAAAACACAGCGATACGCAGGTTGATTTACATGACTTGATGGATGGGCCGCTGAATGGGGTATCGACTAACAGGGAACACAGTCTCGAAAACATTGAGACCAAAACAACCCCAGTCAGTTTTGCACGAGAAATGCTCAATCTGCAATTTGCTGATTTAGAACTTATCCGTAAATAAAGGATAATGACTTTCCATGCGCGTTGTCCGCGTGTGGAGTGAGCATGGCAAAAGCGAAAGCATGGGAAGTCACCGATGAATTTTGGAGCCGCGTTGAACCACTGATTCCAGTGCGCCAGCGCATTGCAGATCAGACCTACGCCCGAAAGTCCGGTGGTGGACGCAAGCCAAAAGACCCGCGATTGGTGTTTGAGGGCATCGTGTTTGTTCTACGTACAGGCTGCCAGTGGAAGGCACTCCCGGCTGAACGCTATGGCAGTGCCAGCGCAATCCATGCCCGCTTCCTGGAATGGGAGAAAGCTGGCGTCTTTGAAGCCTTATGGAAACTTGGACTCGCAGAGTACGACGAGTTTGAGGGTATCGCCTGGCGATGGCAAAGCATTGATGGGGCGATGATGAAAGCGCCATTGGCACAAGAGAGCGTGGGACCCAACCCCACGGATAGGGGGAAAAAATGGGAGCAAGCGCCATTTGCTGGTGGACGGGCATGGCGTCCCGTTGTCGCTCGTCGTGACAGGAGCCAATCGGCATGATGTTTCGCAGATTGAGGCAGTGCTTGATTCCATCATGGTCGATCGTCCCAACCCACCCATCAGACGGCACAAGCATTTGTGTGCTGACGCTGGTTACACAGGAGCACCCGCGCTGAAGGTCATTGAGGAACATGGCTACATCCCCCATGTCAAAGGACGAGGGCAAGAAGCTGATGAACTCAAACGAGACCCCGAGAAGAAGGCAAGGCGCTGGGTTGTCGAGGTGGCGCACAGTTGGTTCAACCGATTCCGCAAACTGCTCGTTCGATACGAGAAGCTTGACCGCAGCTTCTTGGCGCTCAACCACTTGGCAGCGTCCATCATTGCATTTCGCAAGATAAAGTCAGGCGAAAACATTATTTACGGATAGGTTCTTAGTGCCGAAAGATGAAGTCTGTCGAAGACCAGAATTGAAGGCACACGACTAATAGTCAAAATTAACCCTCCTCAAAGTCTCATGGCACAGGACAGGCACAAACGAGGCACGGTTGGGGCACAGAACAAATACTGAATTGACACCCGACGTTTGGTCAAATCACAGGCTGTGCCTTGGAATCTAGATTTCTGACTATCTTCCGGAACTAAGTTGCGCCAACCAAGTGAGTACAAACTCTGCGTTTTCCTAAGGAGTGGTGCGGCTGGCGGGGATCGAACCCACGACCCTTGGCTTCGGAGGCCAATACTCTATCCACTGAGCTACAGCCGCAACTCTTAAAAAAGACCGATATTCAGATTATCGCCGCAAGGGCGGGCGACCATAGGCTTCGGAGGCCAATACTCTATCCACTGAGCTACAGTCGCAACACTTAAAAAAGACCGATATTCGAATTATCGCCGCAAGGGCGGGTGTCCATAGGCTTCGGAGGCCAATACTCTATCCACTGAGCTACAGCCGCATTCGCTGTCCTAATCGTCTAACCACATTTTCGCACATCCTTCGTGTGCGACATGGGCGCACCACATGTCACTGCAGCTTGATCTTCAAAGACTTGGCTATGAAATCCACCGCTTGTGGGCTGTCCCATTCTTTGGCGCCGTAGTGCTTGGCCATTACGCGACCCTGTGCATCAACGATCACGGTCAATGGTAGACGGTCGGCACCGAGCATGTTTTCGAGATACAACTCGTGATCTATGAAGTTACTGAAGCTGATTTTGGAGTGCTTGACGAAGGCCTGGGCGCGGTCCCGGTAATCATCGGTGGAAATGCCAATGACGTCGAATTGCTTGCCGCCGAATCGGCGTGACAGGCGCTCGAGCGACGCCATTTCCTGGCGGCAGGGCCCACACCAACTTGCCCACACGTTGATAAGCAACGGCTTGCCCCGAAAATACGAGAGTCTGCGTGACGGAGAATCGATTCCCTGCATGGACGCATCGCGCAAGACGGACCCAACCGCAACCTCCCCGGGCGTAGCCGCCAACGACAGCGTGCAAATCGCAGTGAAAAAGAGTGCGGTAATCGCCCGCGCGGCGTGCAGTCGAAGCAGCGTCTGTTTCACAATCTACGGTCGGACCTTGTTGACCTGAAGCTTGACGTTGCGGGTACCCAACTTGACGGTTTGCACCACAGAAATCAGGTCTCCCGACTCGGGTTGCGCCATACCGGATTTGGAAATCCGGGCCTCAACCTCGATCTGGCTGGACATGGAGATGCGGGCCTGCGGACTCATGGCCAGCGAGTCATCCAAGGTAAATTTCAGCGGCAACTCGGAGGCGTTGGCACGTACGACTGCGACAGGCATGCGCGAGCCCGGTGCCCGGGCGATAACCATTACGGTGTCGTCGGGTGCTGCCTTGCCCTTGAGCGACGCATCGAGTTCTACCTGACCGCTGACGCTTGATTCAGGACCTGTCTTCTGCTGAGTACTGCCCGCGTCGTTTGCGGACACCGTTGGACCCTTGACTGGTGCTTTTGCTGTCGCTTTGGGTGCTGCCTTTCCAATCGCCGCGTAGGCCGCGTCGATGGAACCCTGCAGCATGCGGCCGTCTTCCGACTCAGGATCAACCTGCTTGATCAACCGCTCCCAGGTGCGAATGGCGATATCAAACTGGTTATTGCGGAAAGCAGCTGTGCCCGACAGCCAGAGAGCCATGGCGTTCTCAGGATCAACCTTCAGGGCCTTCTCAATCAGTTGCGCAGGTTTGCCCGCAAAGTTGCCGTTGGCATTGGTCGCCGCAAGGTCGGCGTAAATTGCCAGCAACTGGGCATCGTTGTCAAGGTAGGAGCCTGCGCGAACAAAAGCCATTTCCGCTTCCATGTTGCGCCCCATCATCTTGTAGGAACGCGCCAGCATGGCCCAGCCCTGCAGGTTGTCAGGCTCTTTTTCCAGCTTCTGCGCCAGGCCGACGATGAGGCGGTCCATGTCCTGGGCCGTGACGGCATGCTGCGGTCCATTGGGCTCAAGCGTGGCGGGAGTGCCCAGCAGGAGATAGAAGCCGATGGCCGCAACTGGCAAGAGCAAGCCAACGGCTACCATGGTTTTTCTGGGAGCCTGCAGCCTGGAAGTGACGTCCGCTTCGGCGGTGTCGTCGATCACTCGACGCTGCAGTTCCGCGCGGGCCTGGTCATAGTCCGCATCGGCCAGCGTATTCTCGGCACGGTCCCGATCCAGGCGGGCAAGCTGATCGCGGTAAATCGCCGCATTCAGTTCACGGCGGGAAACGTTGACCTCCTTGGACTTGAGGAGAAAGGGCCTGAAAAGCAGCGCAAGTACCACCACAACCGCAAACGCCGCGGCTACCCAAAATACAATCATTTTTCGCCTTCCTGGAGCATCGCCTCGGCGCGCTTGCGTTCTTCATCAGTCAACACGTTGCCGGTGCCAAGGTCGGTATTGCGTCGGCGCAGGTAAACGAACAGGGCCACAACACCGACGATCATCAATCCAAATGGGCCAGCCCACAACAACCAGGTGGATGGCTTTACGGGCGGGCGGTAAAGCACGAAGTCACCATACCGGCTAACCATAAACTCCCGAATTTCAGCATCGGTCTTGCCCTGCTTGATCAACGCACGCAATTCGCGCCGCAGGTCGTTGGCGAGGTCTGAACGCGAACCGGCGAGTGACTCGTTTTGACACACCAGACAACGCATTTCTTCCGAAATCACAATCAGGCGCTGTTCAACAACCGGGTCATCTGCAAGAGGCGCAGCGTCCTTGGCCATTGCGCTGCCAAAGGTGAGCAGGACTATCAGTATGGCGTAAAGGGTTTTCACGATTTCTTGAGCTCGTTGATGAGGGGGATGATGGTTTTTTCCAGCGCCTCGGCAGAAATGGGGCCAATGTGCTTGTAGCGAATGATTCCGGCTTTATCAATGACATAGCTCTCGGGAACGCCATACACACCGTAGTCGATACCGACCCGTCCATCGGCATCAAACGCATTGATGTCATAGGGGTTTCCACTGCGCTTGAGCACGCCCAGCGCATCTTTGCGCTGGTCCTTGTAGTCCAGCCCAATAATGGGCACCAGCTTTTGACTGGCGAATTGCATCAGCACAGGGTGTTCCTGGCGGCAGGCCACACACCAGGAAGCCCAAACATTGAACAGCCAAACTTGCCCCTTCATGTCTTCAGCAGCGAACTGCAATTCGGGCTGCTCCAACTGGGGTACCTTGAACGCAGGGGCCGGTTTATTCACCAAGGGTGATGGCACCTCGCGTGGATCGAGCCCCAGGCCGACCGCCAGAAACACAACCAGCACACCAAAGAGTGCCAGTGGTATCAGAAACTTTGCTTTCATGGCTGTTTCGCCTCCTTGACCCGCAAGCGATACCGACGGTCTGTCATGGCGAACAGCCCGCCTAGCGCCATCAACATGCAGCCGCCCCAGATCCAGTCCACAAAGGGTTTGAAGTAAACACGCACAGCCCAGGCTCTGCCATCCAGCGGCTCGCCCAGCGAGACGTAGACATCACGGGTAAAGCCGGCATCAATCGCTGCTTCCGTCATGGGCATGGTTGATGAGAAGTAATTGCGCTTTTCGGGCATCAGTATCATGGCAGCGCCTGTGCCCTTGGTGACTTCAAATTCTCCACGCGCAGCGCTGTAATTGGGACCGGTTACGTCCTTCACGCCGATCATCTTGAACTGATAGCCCCCAACCGACACGGTTTCACCAGGCTCCATGCGTACGTCCTGCTCTTCCTGGAAGCCCCCCACCATGGTGACGCCAAAGGCGAAAACGGCTATACCGAAGTGCCCGAGGTGCATGCCCCAGTAGGATGCAGGCGGCATGCTGCTCTTCAACCTGCGCGCAACCTGAATCAGGCCTGATGCAGCAATCCAGACGGACAGAGCCGATCCCAGAGCGGTCAGGACTGTCCAGCCACCCATCAGATAGGGAATCAGCGCACCTGCCACCAGCGCCAATGCACCGGGGACCCACAGACGCATCGCAATTTCTTTTACATCCGTGTTCTTCCACCGTGCCAACGGTACTGCAGCCAGAAGAAACAGCACCGGCGCCATGATGGGAACAAAGACCGCATTGAAGTACGGCGCGCCCACGGAAATCTTGCCAAGCTTCAGGGCATCGATGAATAGCGGATAAAGCGTTCCCAGAAGGACTGACGCACAGGCCACGACCAGAAGCACATTTCCGGTCAACAACAACGATTCACGCGACATCAGTCCGAATGAACCACCCAGGGCCACCTTGGGCGCGCGCCAGGCGAATAGCAACAATGAGGTACCCACTACCAGAAACAACAAGACCAGAATAAAGATGCCGCGCCGCGGGTCGGTGGCAAAAGCGTGTACCGAAGTCAAAACGCCGGAACGCACCAGGAAAGTCCCCAGCAATGACAGCGAAAATGCGCCGATTGCCAGGAGCACTGTCCAGCTTTTAAAGGTGCCGCGCTTCTCGGTAACCGCCAGAGAATGGATCAGTGCAGTGCCAATCAACCAGGGCATGAAGGATGCGTTTTCAACCGGGTCCCAAAACCACCAGCCGCCCCAGCCGAGTTCGTAATACGCCCACCAGGATCCCAGGGCAATTCCAAGCGTGAGGAATACCCATGCAGCCGTGGTCCAGGGTCGCGACCAGCGCGCCCATGCGGCATCAAGCCGGCCAGACAACAGGGCCGCAATGGCAAAAGCAAAAGCAACCGCAAAGCCGACATACCCCATGTACAACATGGGAGGGTGGAAAATCAAACCAGGGTCCTGCAGCAGGGGATTGAGGTCCCGACCGTCTTCTGCTGCCGGCAAAAGGCGTTCAAAAGGATTGGAGGTAAACAGGATAAATAGCAGCAACCCCGACGACACCAACCCCAGAACCCCAATGACCCGCGCCACCATGGCGTCATCCAGCGTGCGTGAAAACTGCGCTACGGCAGCGGTCCAGGCAGAGAGCATCAGCACCCAGAGAAGCAGAGAACCTTCGTGCCCGCCCCACACTGCGCCAAAGCGAAACAGCGTGGGAAGTTGGGAATTGGAGTGGGCAGCGACGTATTTTACGGAGAAGTCGTTGACGTAAAAGCTCCAGGACAGGGCTACGAATGATGCTGCCAGCATCAGAAAAGCTGCTTGCGCCGCAGGGCGCGCAAGCGCACTCCACTCCCGCCGACCGTTGTGAGCCCCCATCACCGGGAGGATGCCTTGCACCAAACACACGCAAAGGGCAAGTATCAGAGCGAAATGGCCGAGTTCTGGAATCATGGTGCGCTGGCGCCTTTCACTTTTTGGGCTTTGTCCAGGGCGTCTTTGGCCTCCGGCGGCATGTAGTTCTCATCGTGCTTGGCAAGCACTTCGGTAGCGATGTATTCGCCGTTGACATTCGTCTTGACCTGAACAACCGCACCTTTTCCCTCTTTAAAGAGATCTGGCAGTATGCCGGTGTAGGCAACCGGAATATCTTTCACCATGTCAGTCATGACAAAGTGCACCGTGATGTTGTCACGCCGAATGGACCCTTCCTTGACCAGTCCGCCAATCCTGAAGGCCTGACTCTTGGGCGCCTTGCCGGCAAACACATCGCTTGGGGTTACATACAGTGCGATGTTGCTGTTGAGTGCATTCAAAACCAGCGCCGCGGCAATACCAACCACGGCCAGCCCAGCACCAATGATGGCAGCGCGTTTTTTCCAGCTTTTCACTTGTTGTCCATTTCCAGTTTTTCAGCGACCGCCTGGCGGTGCAGAGTTCGAACGATCTCACTATGACGCTTCTTGATGAGTAAAGGTTCCATTAAAAATGCCACCGCACAGGCACCAAAGCTGCCCCATACATAAAGCCCATAGCCGCCCATGGCAAAAAAGTCACCAACAGAGTTCCAGATCATGCTTTGATCTCCTTGAGCTGCTTGACCCAATCCGTATGCGCCTCGCGCTCGAGAATAATCGCCCGCACCCGTGTTAGCGCCACGGCAATCGAATACATCCACAGACACAAGGCCATTAACAGCATGCCCCACAACATGGTCATGGCCATGGAGGGAGATTTGTTGATGGAAACGGATGCACCCTGGTGCAGGGTATTCCACCATTTGACCGAGAAGTAGATGATGGGCACGTTCACTACACCGACCAGCGCCACAATGGCACCTGCCTTGTCCGCACGGCGGGGATCGTCAATCGATGCCTGCAGCGACATAAACCCCAGGTATAGGAAAAACAGGATCAACTCCGAAGTCAGCCGGGCATCCCAAACCCACCATGTGCCCCACATGGGCTTTCCCCAGAATGCCCCCGTCCACAACGACAGAAAAGCCATCAGCGCACCGGTAGGAGCCAGCGCTTGCGCCATCATGCTCGAAAGACGGGCATTCAGCGACAAGCCCATCGCCGCCCAGCCCGCCATGACCAGGTAAATGAACATGGACATCCACGATGTCGGCACGTGGACAAAGATGATGCGGTAACCCTCGCCTTGCGTTGCATCGGTTGGGGCCACGAAAAAGCTCATCCAAAGCCCCGCAGCACCAAACAGCGCAGCCAGCGTCCAAAAAACAGGAATCATCTTTCCGGCCAGCGGATAGAAGTTGTGCGGACTGGCGAACCTGAACCAGTTGATCATTCGATTACTCATTCCAATGCAATCCTCAATGCAGCCGTGGCTGCCCACGGTGCAAAAAACGCTGCCATTAACAAAATGGCAGCCAACAACGACAGGTGCCCACCCGCTCCCAGGCCTGCGATGTGGGACTCAACCGCCCCTGCACCAAATATCAGCGCTGGCACATAAAGGGGCAACACCAATAGACTCAACAATACGCCACCGCCGCGGACGCCCAGCGTAAGTGCGGCGCCAATGGAGCCAATCAACGACAACAGTGGAGTCCCCAACAACAGGGCCAGCATCAACACACCAAGCGCATCAGCGTCCAGGTCGAACTGGATGCCGAGCACGGGTGCTATCAGCACTAGCGGAAGACCACTGACAAGCCAGTGCGCCACAATTTTGCCCGTTACCAATAGCACCAGAGGTGTTGGTGAAATGGCCATTTGCTCCAGCGTACCATCGGCGTGGTCAGCCGCGAACATGCGTTGCAAACCAAGCATGGTGGCCAGCAGGGCACCGACCCACAAAACTCCGGGTGCAATCTTGCGCAGGAGGTGGGGTTCAGGCCCTATGCCAAGCGGGAACAGGCTGCTGACGATCACAAAAAAGAAAAGCGCAGTCAGTACTTCGCTTTTGCGGCGCATCACCATGAGAAGGTCGCGCCGAATGATTGCGAGCATGGCATTCATAGTTGAACTACCCTCCCACCTGGAATGGGCATGGTCTGGTGGCTAGTCAGCACGGCCATTCCACCACCTGCTACATGCTCGGAGATCAGGGTTGCCAGCAAGTCAACTGCTTTGACGTCCAGGGCCGTGAAGGGTTCGTCCAGTATCCACAACCTGGCCTTGCGGATCGCAAGCCGCGCCAGCATGACGCGACGCTTCTGGCCAGCTGATAGTACTCGCACCGGCAATTCTTCCCGGCCTTTGAGGCCGAAACGGTAAAGGGACTGAAGGGCAGTTATATCTTGTAGTTCACCACCGTCCATAGCCGCTGCAAACGCCAAATTTTCCATGGCGGTAAGGTCTTCCTTTAGCGCGCCGTGGTGCCCAAAGAAAAGCAGGTTTTGCCGATAAGGCGAGTCTGCAGCCCGGATAGACTGACCGTTCCAGCGAATCTCACCTTCCGCGGGTTGTGACAAGCCCGCAAGTAGCCGCAGCAGGCTGGTTTTACCCGCACCATTTTCCCCGCGCACGTGCAACCACTCTCCGGCATCGACTCCCAGGTCGAGCCCGGCAAACAGGCGACGGTCGCCGCGCACGCAGGTCAGCCCATGTGCACTCAGCATGAAAAGGAAATGGAAGTCAATTTGGAGGGGAGCGCACCGATGCGTATAAAGTTGCGCCCTTCTGATCTCAGGATTGAGCTGGAAACTTGATTGTAATCAACTCGGATCCCTAAGATTGTTACGATTTGTCCACTTTGAACACTGCCCCCTCCATATGACGCGCGCCTTCCCTCGCTGAACGAGTCGATCGCTATAATCGCCGGTCGTTCAAGCGACAGCCCAGACAATTTGAGGACACCATGAGCAACACAAGCAGTACACCGGTTCACGGCGATGGCCATTCAGGGTCTGGCGGGTACTCCCGACAATTTCTGGTAACTGCGTTGTTCTCATTTGTCCTTCCAATTCTGGTTATTGTTGGTCTGGTGTACTCGGCGACCTCGCCCCAAAAAATAGTGGACAGCAATGCACACACAGAGTCGGCCGTGGCGGAGCGGATCCAGAAAGTAGGGCGCGTTGAGTTTCGCGTTGCCAATCGTGAGGCCCGAACGGGTGAGCAGGTGTTTGCTGCACAGTGCACCAGTTGCCATAAAGCGGGCATTGCGGGTGCTCCGAAGTTCGGCGACACGCAGGCTTGGGCTCCAAGAATCGTGACAGGCTACGAGTCGCTGCTCAATTCAGCATTGAAGGGGAAGAATGCCATGGGTGCCCAAGGCGGCGGTGAGTTCAGTGATTTTGAGATTGGGCGTGCGGTTGTTTACATGGCAAACGCTGCAGGCGGTAAGTTGGCAGAGCCAGCCAAGCCGCAGGCGGCAAAGTAACCCCGCGGACATGAAGTCAAGTCGTGCGTTGATTCCGCCGGCAGCTGCTATTGTTTTTGCAACGCCCTCGCCTGCGGGCTGAGCACGTAGCGGTAATGCGCGCTTAGACGGTCCCTCTGAACATTTTGTATGCTCCACGCCCCGGCGTCGAGCGCCTCAGCGGCCAGGGCGGTGTCCTGTGTATGAACCAGACCGAACCCAAGCTTTGTCTCAAGGTATAGCCATCCATACTCATCTGTCAGGCAATTTACATAGGGGGTTGCCTGGCCGGTGTGGGATTTCACGCTGAAGTCTGGTTGCAGCCGCCAAACCCATGGTGTCACTTCCAATTCCACGTAGACCCTTTGCGGGCCATTCTGAAAGTACCACCGACCCTGTTCATCGCCGGCGTAATTTCGCTCGATAAACGCGATCAATTTTTCATGTTGCAGCCTGGAACCCTTGGCGTCTGATGGTCCGCCCGCAAAGGGACCTGCCGCCTGTGCCTTGTCATCACGCATATACCAGTTCCCGCGTGCATCCAGCCCCAACCAGCCAAAGCAGTCCGGCACATTGGGCCACTTGATCATCGCCTGCTTGACGATTTCATCCATGCTGCAACTCCTGCTGTATCCGCTGCGCGAATTCGGTGTGTTCAAGTAACCAGTGTCCCACCGCGTCGGGCATTGAGCGCACGTGTCCTGGCAGTCTGCCCTGCGCAAATCCTACGTGTCCCCCGTGCGCTGGCTGCCACAGTGTGACCTTGGGACCCACTTCGGTTCTGGTTGGCAAACTCCCAGATGGAACGAAAGGGTCATTGCGGGAATTGACCACCAGTGTCGGAATTTGTATCTGACGCAAACGTGGCTTGGATGAGGCTCTATTCCAATAGTCCTGTGTATTCCTGAATCCATGTAGCGGAGCGGTGAACACGTTGTCAAAGTCATACAGGTCACGGGCCTGCATCAGCGCTTCGCGGTTGAAAAGACCAGGATGCTGGTCGAGTTTGCGCAGTGCTTTGGGCTTCATTGTTCTCAGAAACATACGGGTATAGACCATACGGTTGAATCCCGTTCCAATTGCATGTCCTCCGGCTGCAAGATCGACCGGCGCACTGACCGCCGCCACAGCGGATACATATCTGGAGGCATCTGCCCCCATCTCCTGCACCCAACGCAAGAGCGCATTCCCGCCGAGCGATATGCCTACCACGATCATCGGGCCATTGTGTGTTTTACGCAGACGCTCCAAGACCCACCCAATCTCTTCGTAATCTCCCGAGTGGTATGCGCGCGGCGCGAGATTTATTTGCCCACTACAGCCACGGAAATGGGGCACTGCGTAATTCAATCGGTTATGACGTGCAAAGTCGGCAAATGCGATGGCATAGTGACTCGAAGACGAACCTTCCAGACCATGAAAGAGAACGAGTAGGGGTCGTTCGACAGATCGATCACTTTCGCTCTCTGGCAATGAATCAAGCCAGTCGACATCAATGAAATCAGCGTCAGGTGCAGTCCAGCGTTCCCGCCGGTATAGTGGCGCAGGGCCAAAATGCCGACGCGAAAACAGAGCGGGCCAAATGGTCTGCAGATTTCCACCCGGTAGCCACGACGGTGAAACGTACTTCATAACGAACCGGAGAACAGATTTGCTCGCGCACATTCCCGCATTTTCAATGCAGAACCTGCGCCGTCTGGTTAATTTCCTGCAGCGTGTCCTGCGTTCCCGGACTGGCATGGTGGGCAACCATGCGCCACCCTTGGGGCGACTTGTGGGATACATTGGTCGCGAGCACGTAGGCCTTTAATGGACCTTCGCTTCCCATAACCTCAAGGCGTTCCACTACGCTGTGTACGGCGCCGGTCAAGGTGTTGACTCGGCGGATGGACTCGGGAAAAACCTGTATCGCACCTTCGTGCCCGAAAATCGCGTCAAATGCCGCACGTATGGCTCCGCCCCCTACAACCCGCGGGCCACCGGGGTGAATGCAGAAAATGTCGTCCTCGTCCGCCCAGCACGCCATCATTTTTTCGACATCAGCCGTTTGAAGTGCCTCATAGAACGCAGTCTCCACCTCATCGGGTGTGCCGCTGAGGTGGTTGGCTTGCTGACGCACTTTTGGCATAGTAGGTTCTTTTGGAAAAGGAGCCCCATTTTGCCGTGTTTGGTCGCATGAAACCATGACGCTCCTGCTGTGCAGGGTTTCTGCGACACATCACCACATGCAGAAGCGGTCCATTCGCCATTGCGAACAGTCGTCTTTGGTTTCGGGCTACAAAAAAAAAGGCCGCTCTACAGGCGGCCATGGTTTCTTCGATACGAAGGCTACTTCTTCTGACGGTACTTGCGCAGTGCCGCGATTTGGGCCGCCATAATCGCCAACTCAGAACTGGCCTTGGCGAAATCAATTTCGCTATTTGCGTTTTTGAGTGCTTCTTCAGCCGCTGCCTTGGCCTCATTGGCCTTCTCGTCGTCCAAATCCTTGCCGCGAATGGCGGTATCGGACATGACGGTCACGCAATTGGGCTGCACTTCCAGAATGCCGCCAGCCACGAAGACGAACTCTTCGGAACCGTCAGCCTTTTCAATGCGAACCGAGCCCGCTTTGATGCGGGTTATCAATGGTGTGTGGCGGGGGTAAATGCCGAGTTCGCCCGCTTCACCGGGAAGAGCCACGAATCTGGCCTCACCCGAGAAGATGGACTCTTCCGCACTGACAACATCAACGTGGATGGTGTTCATGGTTTACCGCCGATCAGATCTTCTTGGCTTTTTCGAACGCTTCGTCGATGGTGCCGACCATGTAGAAGGCCTGCTCTGGCAGGTGATCACACTCGCCATTCACAATCATCTTGAAACCGCGAATGGTCTCAGCCAGTGTTACGTATTTGCCTGGGGAACCAGTAAACACTTCAGCAACGTGGAACGGCTGTGACAGGAAACGCTGGATCTTGCGCGCGCGGGCCACGGCCAGCTTGTCTTCGGGAGCCAAGTCGTCCATACCCATGATCGCGATGATGTCGCGCAACTCACGGTAACGCTGCAGCGTACCCTGAACAGCGCGTGCTGTGTCGTAGTGGTCAGCACCCACAACCAGCGGATCCAACTGGCGGCTGGTGGAGTCCAGTGGGTCGACAGCGGGGTAAATGCCCAATGACGCGATATCACGGGACAACACCACGGTCGAATCCAGGTGAGCGAAGGTGGTCGCTGGAGACGGATCGGTCAAGTCATCCGCTGGCACGTAAACGGCCTGAATGGATGTAATCGAACCAACTTTGGTAGACGTAATACGCTCCTGCAGACGTCCCATTTCTTCGGCCAGTGTCGGCTGGTAGCCCACGGCAGAAGGCATACGACCCAACAGCGCGGACACTTCGGTACCGGCCAGTGTGTAGCGGTAGATGTTGTCCACGAAGAACAGCACGTCCTTGCCTTCGTCACGGAAGGACTCGGCAATGGTCAGACCTGTCAACGCAACGCGCAGACGATTGCCTGGGGGCTCGTTCATCTGACCGTACACCATCGCCACTTTGGACTCGGGCAGGTTTTCCAGATTCACAACGCCGGAGTCGGCCATCTCGTGGTAGAAGTCATTACCTTCACGGGTACGCTCACCCACACCGGCAAACACGGACAAACCGCTGTGCGCCTTGGCAATGTTGTTGATCAGTTCCATCATGTTCACGGTCTTGCCCACACCGGCACCACCGAACAGACCCACCTTACCGCCTTTGGCGAACGGGCAAACCAAGTCAATCACCTTGATGCCGGTTTCCAGCAGTTCCTGTGAAGGGCTCAGCTCGTCATAAGCCGGGGCCTTACGGTGGATGGACGATGTCAGTGTTGCATTAACAGGACCGCGCTCGTCGATGGGCGTGCCCAGCACGTCCATAATGCGGCCCAGCGTGGCCTGACCCACGGGAACCATGATGGACTCGGCGGTGTTCTTGACAATCATGCCGCGACGCAGACCGTCAGAAGAGCCTAACGCAATGGTACGGACAATGCCATCACCCAATTGCTGCTGCACTTCCAATGTCAGCGCAGAGCCATCCATCTTCAGCGCGTCGTACACCTTGGGCATCTTGTCGCGGGGAAATTCCACGTCAACCACAGCGCCAATACACTGAACAATTTTTCCCTGAACGCCTGCGTTCACATTTGCTTGAGCCATTACGTTTGCTCCAAAAATAAATTCGTTTAAACCGCTGCTGCGCCTGCCACAATTTCCGAAAGTTCTTTCGTAATTGCCGCCTGCCGCGTTTTGTTATAGACCAGCTTGAGTTCTGCGATGACGTTTCCTGCGTTGTCGGTCGCAGCCTTCATCGCAACCATGCGCGCCGCATGCTCAGATGCCATATTCTCTGCCACGGCCTGGAACACCAGGGCCTCGGCATAGCGCACCAGCAGTTCGTCAATCACCGTCTGCGCATCGGGCTCATAGATGTAATCCCATCCATGCTGCGCGCCGCTGGCTTTCGTCTCCTGCTGCATTTTTTCCGCAGACAGGGGCAACAGTTGCTCGACCACCGGCTCCTGCTTCATCGTGCTGACAAACTTGTTGTAGCTGAGATAGACCGCGCTGACTTCGCCCTTGACGTAGGCATCCAGCAGCACTTTGACAGGCCCAATCAGCTTGTCCAGATGCGGCTTGTCACCCAGGTGCGACACATGGGAGACTATCTTGGCACCAACTCGTCCAAGAAAGCCTTGTCCCTTGCTGCCAATCGCCACCGTCTGCGCCGTCTTGCCAGCAGCCTGCGCGTCGCGCAACTTACCGGTGACTGCACGAAACAGGTTGGTGTTGAGACCACCGCACAGACCCTTGTCGGTGGATACGACAATCAAACCAATCGACTTGGCGTCGTTGGTCTTCATGAACGCATGCACATACTCGGGATTTGCCTTACCCAGGTTGGCGGCGATTGAGCGCACCTTTTCGCTGTAAGGACGAGCGGCGCGCATGCGCTCCTGCGCCTTACGCATCTTGGACACAGAAATCATTTCCATGGCCTTGGTGATCTTCTTGGTGTTTTCCACCGATTTGATCTTGGTGCGTAGTTCCTTGCCTGATGCCATAGTTGCCCCTTTTGCTTAGACGGATTCGTAACGTTAAGTAGACTTACGGTTCCGAATCAAGCAAACGTCTTCTTGAAGGCGCCTACGGCAGCCAGCAATTCAGCTTCTGCTTCTTTGTCCAGCGCCATCGATGTTTCCACCTTGGCCAGCAGGGCAGCGTGCTTGTCTTTCAGGTAAGCATGCAAACCGTGCTCAAAGGACAAAATCTTCTTGACATCGACGTCGTCCATGAAGCCTTTGTTCACTGCAAACAGCGATGCGCTCATCATGCTGATGGACAATGGGCTGTACTGCTTTTGCTTCAGCAGTTCGGTCACGCGGGCACCACGGTCGAGCTGCTTACGGGTTGCCTCGTCAAGATCGGAGGCGAACTGCGCAAAGGCTGCCAATTCACGGTACTGTGCCAAGTCGTTACGAATACCGCCAGACTGGCCCTTGACGACTTTGGTCTGAGCAGCAGATCCCACGCGAGACACCGAGATACCGGCGTTGATCGCGGGACGAACGCCAGCGTTGAACAGCGATGTTTCCAGGAAGATCTGGCCGTCAGTAATCGAAATCACGTTGGTTGGCACGAACGCCGAAACGTCGCCCGCCTGTGTTTCGATGATTGGCAGAGCCGTCAGCGAACCGGTCTTGCCCTTGACTTCACCCTTGGTAAACGCTTCCACGTAGTCGGCGCTCACACGTGCTGCGCGCTCCAGCAGGCGGCTGTGGAGATAGAACACATCGCCGGGGTAAGCTTCACGGCCTGGTGGGCGGCGCAACAGGAGAGAAACCTGGCGATAGGCCACGGCCTGCTTGGACAGATCGTCATACACAATCAGGGCGTCCTGACCGCGGTCACGGAAGTATTCGCCCATGGTGCAGCCGGAGTATGCCGACACGTATTGCATCGCAGCCGACTCGGAAGCGGATGCTGCCACGACAATGGTGTACTCCATCGCGCCGGCCTGCTCCAGAGCACGCACCACGTTCTTGATCGACGAGGCTTTCTGACCGATAGCCACGTAGATACAGGTCATGTTCTGACCCTTTTGGTTGATGATAGCGTCAATCGCGACGGCAGTCTTGCCAGTCTGACGGTCACCAATGATCAGTTCGCGCTGACCACGACCGATTGGAACCATCGAGTCAATGGACTTCAGGCCAGTTTGCATGGGCTGATCGACGGATTTACGTGCGATCACACCAGGCGCAACCTTTTCGATCACGTCTGTCATCTTGGCATTGATCGGACCCTTGCCATCGATCGGCTGACCCAGGGCATTCACCACACGACCTAGCAATTCCGGGCCAACAGGCACTTCCAGAATACGGCCGGTGCACTTGACCGTATCGCCTTCGGAGATGTGCTCGTACTCACCCAAGATCACGGAGCCGACCGAGTCGCGCTCCAGATTCAGGGCGAGGCCGAAAGTAGGCAAGCCATCGCTGCCGGCGGGGAATTCAAGCATTTCGCCCTGCATCACATCCGACAAGCCATGGATACGCACGATACCGTCGGTCACGGATACCACAGTACCCTGGTTGCGGATGTCGCTGCTCGCGGCCAGACCTTCGATGCGGCTCTTGATCAGTTCAGAAATTTCTGCTGGATTGAGTTGCATGACTCTTTCCTTCTTTCGTTAAATTAGGCCAACAACCGGGGCTTCTCGCCTCAGGCCGTAAGGGCTACTTTCATTTGTTCCAGACGGGCTTTGACGGAAGTGTCGAGCACCTCATCGCCGACCACCACACGAATGCCACCGATCAGTTCGGGCTGCAACACAACCGAAGGGTTGAGTTTGCGACCAAAACGTTTCTCCAGCATGACGGCAACTTCAGCCAGGGCACTCTCGTCAATAGGGAATGCGCTATAGACCACGGCGTCAGAAGACCCACTTTGCGCATTTTTCAATGCACGAAACTGGTGGGCAATTTCCGGCAACGCATTCAGGCGACCGTTTTCAATCACGGTGCGCAGGAAATTTTTTCCCTGCTCAGGCAAGGACGTCTTGGCAACTGAAGCGATCAGGTCAAAAACCTGGTTAACGGTCGATTTGGGGTTATCAGCGAACTGCAGCAACTGCACGTTTTCCGCGATGGATCCCAATTCGTCGACCCAGCCAGCAGCCGTCGACAGGTCAGCAGCAGAAGCCTTGAATAGGGCCTCTGCATACGGCCGTGCAATAGTGGCAAGTTCAGCCATGGTGACCTCTTACAGCTCAGTCTTCAAACGGCCAAGCAATTCGGCATGAACGCCTGCATTGACTTCCTTGCGGAGAATCTGCTCGGCGCCCTTGACTGCCAATGCAGCAACCTGCTCGCGCAGGATCTCACGTGCCTTGACCGTTTGCTGTTCAGCCTCCGCCTTGGCGGCAGCGATGATCTTGTTGCCTTCTTCAGTGGCCTTGGCTTTCGCCTCTTCCACCATGGCTTGCCCACGACGCTCGGCATCTGCCAAACGCGCCGCTGTCTCGGTACGAGACTTGGCTAGTTCTTCTTCTACACGCTTGTTGGCAGACGAGAGCTCGGACTTGGCTTTATCAGCCGCCGCCAGTCCATCCGCAATCTTGCCGGCACGCTCGTCCAGGGCAGCCGCAATCGGCGGCCACACGAACTTCATCGTGAACAGCACAAGCAATGCGAAGACGATGGCTTGCGCCACCAGTGTTCCATTAATGCTCACAGTAGGTCTCCCTCAACGAGGCGTTGCGGAAAGCTTACTTGGCCAGAGTGGCGAGTTGAGCCAGGAACGGGTTGGCTGTAGCGAACCACAGGGCAATACCGGTACCGATAATGAAAGCCGCGTCAATCAGACCAGCCAACAGGAACATTTTGGTTTGCAGTTCGCCCATCAACTCAGGTTGACGTGCAGCGGACTCAAGGTATTTGCTACCCATGACGCCGATACCGATACAAGCACCCAAAGCGCCCAAACCAATAATCAGGCCAGCAGCCAGAGCAACAAAACTAATGACTTCCATGATGACTCCTTAAAGAACTAAAAAAACGAAAACAAAAACAAACTCAACC
Organism: Pseudomonadota bacterium; assembly: GCA_052034395.1. Classification (GTDB taxonomy): domain Bacteria; phylum Pseudomonadota; class Gammaproteobacteria; order Burkholderiales; family Burkholderiaceae_C; genus Allorhodoferax. Next base: position 915 of record JBPOIP010000134.1, on the reverse strand, counting down.
AAACCAAAACTCAATGCGCGTCGTGGGACTGACCGATGTACACCAGTGTCAGCATCATGAACACAAATGCCTGAAGGGTGATGATCAGAATGTGGAACACGGCCCATGCCCAACCAGCAACCACATGCAAAAGCAACAATGCCAAGCCAGATGGCTGGAAAGAAAATGCCCAGGCCCCACCCAGAAGAGCAATGAGCATGAACACCAACTCACCTGCATACATGTTGCCAAACAGTCGCATGCCATGCGAGACAGTTTTGGCAACAAATTCGATCAACTGCATGGCCAGATTGACCACGGCCAGAATGGCAAAAAAGATGGGGTTCTTGCTGGTGCCGAAGGGAGCAGTAACCAATTCATGCGCCCAACCACCAACACCCTTGATTTTGACGTTGTACACCAGGCAAACCAGCAAAACAGAAACCGACATACCCATGGTGACCGACAAATCAGCGGTTGGAACGATACGCAGGTACGCATCATGTCCCGGCGTGCCATATATGGCATTCCAGATCATGGGCAACAGGTCCAACGGCAACAAGTCCATTGCGTTGAGCAAAAAGATCCAGACAAAAACGGTCAGGGCGAGAGGTGCAACCAGCTTGCGGCTTGTGGCATTGTGCACAATGCCCTTTGCTTCGCGGTCCACCATTTCAATGAGAATCTCAACAGCGGCCTGAAAGCGCCCAGGAACCCCTGAAGTGGCTTTACTGGCGGCTTTCCAAAGAAGGAAACAGCCCAATACACCCAGAAAAACCGAGAAAAATAGTGAATCAATATGGAAGACAGAAAAGTCAACTATTTCAGTCTGCGGCTTGTTTTTCCAGTGTGTCAGGTGGTGAACAATGTATTCACTGGCTGACGGTGCATGTTGCTCTGCGGACATATTCAACTCTTTCAAACTCTCAAATCTGT
>JBPOIP010000086.1:0-17897 GCA_052034395.1 Pseudomonadota bacterium | reverse complement strand
CGCACGACTTGCTTGCGCCGCTCGTGGAGTTGCTCCAGTGTTTGGTATCTTGCGTCTTCTTTGTCCATACGCTCTTCGACACACAAATCCCTAAAAGGTTCAAACTTTATGAGGCCGGATCAATAGTCAGGTTGGTGAAGCGGTTTCGCAGATGGACCAGGTAACCCAGCAAAACGCTGCATTGGTGGAAGAAATGGCCGCAGCAGCAAGCAGCCTGAAATCCCAGGCCGAAGACCTGGTTGGTGTGGTGGCTTCATTCAAGTTGGCGGCAAATACCTTCAGTGGTGCCTTCACGCCAGCACCGGTTCGGTCGACCGCTCCGGGCAAGAAACCCTTTGCTGGCTCTGACCGGCGTGGTGGCGGTATTCCCAAAGGTGCTGCGGCGCGCGCGTCAGCACCGGTTCGCCCACCAGCCCCCAAGAAATCTGCAAGCGCAGTGCCGGTTGTCGTTGCCAAGGCGGCTCCTGCAAAAGCTGCGGCGGATGACGAGTGGGAAACGTTCTGAGCCCCAAGCGCCGGTCAAGCCGCGTGAATGAAAAGGGGCTGGAGGGCCGACCGACGCTTTCAGTTTGATGGTTTGCCCGCGCTGCCAGGCTGATCATCCATTGCAGGTTCTTCATAACTGCGCCACTGGCGCATGGCGTTGCGCATGGTGATGATCTGGCGCTCGAACACGGGACAGGTTCCACAGATGGCCATGTGCAGGCGCAACGCAAGGCGATCCGGCAGGCTCAGGTGGCGGTCTTCGCGGGCAATGACCAGTGCGGTCACTTGTTTGCAGGTCCGGTTGAAAGGCATCATGGCGTATGAGGTTTGGCGAACCAGTTGAGTTCCAGGCACTCGCGCAGGCGCAAACGGGCGCGGTGCAATTGCACATACAGGTTCGTCGGTGTCAGGTCCAATTCCTTACACACTTCCTCGCTGGACAACTCCAGCCACTCACGCATCAGGAAAAGTCGTCCCTGGACCGGCGGCAGTTTGTTGGTGCAGGCGTCCATCACGGCCAGAAACTGGCGGCTGCTCAGGTCTTGCTCAGGGTTACCCCAGTCCGACGGCGCCTGGGCGAAATGACCATCCGCATGAAAATCCATGTAGTCCAGTGGATCGGAATCATTGTCGTCTGCGCTGGTACTGATCTCGCGGCCATGCACACGCAGGGAATCGACCACCTTGTGCTTGAGGATGCCCACCAGCCAGCTCTTGAGCTGCGAGCGCTGTTCAAACGCCTGCGGTTTGGCCAGCGCCGCCAGCAGGGTTTCTGACACCGCATCTTCGGCCCAGGCCTCGTTGCGCAGCTGCAGTCGGGCAAACCGCATCAGGTAGTCACGGTGACCAACCAGTTGTTGCTCGAAAGACGGGGTTGTGAGATCACGCATGGTGCGAGACAGTGTAAATGCAGTGCGTGACTGGCAGGTGATGACAACCTGATCGCCAGGGTGCGCGGCCCGGCCTGCAACCGGGAAGCAACTTTTCAAAATATTTTTTCCCTGGATGTAAGAAAGCTGCGTCTGGAGTGACTAATCCGCAACCAGCCTGTTGTGGGGTACGCAACAGACTTCCATACAGGCCTGGTTTTCCATCCCATCACTGTTTTCTTTCAGGAGTATTTTTTAATGAACCAACGTGCCCTTATCGCTTCCGCTGCCGCTTCGCTGATGTCTCTCGCACTGGTGGCTGGCCCCGCTGCTGCTGCCGAGAAAGAAAAGTGCTTTGGCATCGCCAAGGCTGGACAAAACGACTGCGCCAGCATTTCCGGCGTGCATTCCTGTGCCGGTCAGTCCAAGGTCGATATGGACAAGGGTGAATGGAAATATGTTGCCAAGGGAACCTGCAAGGACATGAAAGGCCTTTCCATGGACGAGGCCAAAGCCATGGCCAAGAAAGCCTGATCGCACCTGCCAGCCTTTGCAATACCGATTCGCCGACCTGTCATGCCAACCCTTGCGACCGACTCCGCCGCGCAGCACGTTCATGGCATGGCGGACCGGGCGGTTGGTATTGGCTGGCGGCACCGGCACTACCGCGAGTTGCTGGAGCGCCGGCCCGCGCTGGATTTTCTGGAAGTGCATTCCGAGAACTTCTTTGGCGATGGCGGCGCGGCGCTGACCGTGCTGGAGCAGGGCCGCGCCCATTACCCTATCAGTTTGCATGGCGTGGGCCTGTCGCTGGGCTCGGCGCTGGGGCTGGATCCCTGGCATCTGGAGCAACTGGCGCAGCTGGTGCAGCGGGTGGACCCGGTGCGTGTTAGCGACCACGCCAGCTTTGCCCGGGGGCGCTGGGCGGGTCCGGCCGGGCTGCAGACGATTCATGCTGCCGACCTGTTGCCAATTCTGTTTAGCACCGCGGCGCTCGACACCCTGTGTGCGAACGTACAGCAGGTGCAGGACCGGTTGCAGCGCCGCTTCATGGTGGAAAACCTGTCGAGCTATATGCGCTGGCTACCCCACCCGGATGAGACCTTGCTGGTTGAAACCGACTTTTTCAACACCCTGGCAGCGCGCACTGGCTGCACGCTGCTGGTGGATGTCAACAATATCTATGTGAACGCGCTCAACGCCCGATTGCACGGAGCAGCGGGGGACCCGGTGCAGCATTGCCTGGACTGGCTGGACCGCATTGCGCCGCACGCGGTTGCTGAGATTCATCTGGCGGGACATTGCCATGTGCACCCGCAACCCGGTGAAGACGCCGGTGCTGAAATCATCGTGGATGACCACGGCAGCCGCGTCTGCACAGAAGTCTGGCAAATCTATTGCCACGCCATTGCCCGTTTTGGCGCAGTGCCAACCCTGATCGAGTGGGATACCGACGTTCCCGCGCTGGATGTGTTGCTGGAGGAAGCCGCGCTGGCGTCGCACCACCTGGGGCTGGGCGCATGAGCCCGCTGGCACGGCAGCAGCAGGCTTTGCTCTCCCTGTTGTTCGACTGGCCGAACGATGATGCCCTGAAAAACATGGCGGCTTATGCCGACGCGACCTGGGTCAGAGGCCAAAAAGTGTACCAAGCCAACGGCCACGCCCTGGCCTGCAATGCGCTGCGATCGGCCTACCCGGTGCTGGTGCAGATGCTGGGCGATGAGAGTTTTGATGCATTGGCACGCGCGCTCTGGCACGCCCACCCACCGCTGCGTGGTGATGCAGCGCAATGGGGTGGCGCACTGCCCGGTTGGGTGCGCGCCAGCGAGACGCTGGCCTCAGAACCTTATCTGGCAGACGTCGCCAGTGTGGAATGGGCCCTGCACTGTGCTGCGAGTGCTGCCGATGGTTTGGCTGATGCGGCAAGCTTTTCCCTGCTGTCCGAACACGACCCCGCCGATGTGCAGCTGGTGTTATCCCCTGCCTGCAGCTGCGTGCGCAGTGGCTGGCCGGTTGTGAGCATGGTCCATGCGCACCTGCACCAGACACCCAGTTTGGCTCAGGCGGGGCAACTGCTGCGCGATGGCGTCGCCCAGGAAGCACTGGTCTGGCGCAACGGCTTGCGCGCCCAGGTGCGCGAAGCGCAGCGGGGTGAAGCCGCATTGGTGAGCGCGCTGCTGGCGGGGCAGAGCCTGGGCCGTGCGCTGGATCAGGCCACGGAACTGGACATCAGCGCCTGGTTGCCGATGGCGGTCCAGTCCGGACTACTGCTGGGCGCGCGGCGGGCAGATTTTGCAGGTAAATAGTGGCGGTAGCCCGCATACAACAAGTCTTAAAAGCTATCTTTGTGATAGCAAATCCAGGTTTCGAAAGGAAGATCGACATGTCAGAGGTTTCCAGTGCAGCCCCGGCGCAAGCGCATGCGAGCGGGTGGCTCGATCGGGTGGCCGGCTTGTGGCGTGGGCTGCATGCCGCGCTGGACGCCCTGCAGCCTGTAGCCGCGCTGCTGGCGCGCGGCTATGTGGCCGAAGCGTTTTTCAAGTCCGGCCTGACCAAGCTGCGCGACTGGGACATCACGCTGGCCCTGTTTCAGGACGAGTACAAAGTGCCGCTGCTGTCCCCGGATGTCGCGGCCGTCATGGGCACTGGAGGTGAGCTGGTGCTGCCGGTGCTCCTGCTGCTGGGTCTGGGCGGGCGTCTGGGTGCTTTGGGGTTGTCAGTGGTCAATGCGGTGGCGGTTGTGTCGCTCGCCGAGATAGCGCCTGCCGCATTGCAGCAGCACATCACCTGGGGCGTTCTGCTGGCGGGTGTTGCGATCTATGGCAACGGACGCTGGGCGCTGGACGGATGGTTGCTGCAGCGCTGGCCCGCGCTGAGCGGACGGATGCGCTGACCGTGGCACTGGCATGGTAGTCTGCTGGCCATGAACCCCACTCCGGCTCCACCGCACCCACTGCCTGCACCGGGCAAGGCGGGTTTCCCCTGGCCGCGGCGACTGTCCTGGCGGCTGGCACTGGGGTTTGGCACGCTGGTTGTGCTGATGCTGCTGGCCCTGGCGCTGGTCAGTCTGAAGATTCGCGCCATGACCGAGCTGACCCAGCAGTTTGCCACCCAGGACATGCAGCGCCTGCTGCGGGTGCAGTCACTGTCCCTCACCACGGAAGGCATCGGCAATGCCCTGCTGAACCTGATGAACGCGCCCCGCGAACAACGGGTGCCGGTCTATGCCGACGTGGACGAGCGCAACCGCCGCATTGACGGCATCATCGAGTCACTGACCCACAACCTCGACGAGTTGACGCAGGTTCAGACCCTGCGTCGCCTCAGCGAAGCCCGTGCTGCCTATGCGGAGGCCTTTGTTGCCACCGTCGACGAAATCGAGGCGGATGACTCCACGGCTGCGCTGAAGATCTACCGTGAGCAGGTGATGCCCGCACTGCAGCAGGTGCTGACCGAATCCAATTTGCTGATCAACCGCGAGCGCGAGCGCATCGAGCAACAAATGGCGATGGCACAGAGCCGCTTTGAACAACTGGCGCTGTGGGCGGCCGCGCTGTCATTGCTGGCGGTTGGCTTGGGCGTGGTGCTGGCGCTTGGAACCACCCGCAGTGTCGTTTCGCCGCTTGCACAGCTTGAAGCGGCGGCCCAGCGCATCGCCAGTGGCGACTATCTTCACCCGGTTCTGGCAACCAGCACCGAGGAAATAGACCGGGTAGGGCAGGCGCTGACCGCCATGACCGGCGCGATTGCCGCGCGCGAGCATGAAATCGAGCGGCTGGCCTTTCGCGACCCGCTGACCGATCTGCCGAATCGCACGTACTTGCTGCAAACCGGCACTGGCACGCCGTTGCCAGCCGGTCAGGCACCCGATCGCGCCGTATGCCATTGCCGCAGCATGGTCCTCTTTGACCTCGCGCGGCTGAAAACCATCAACGAGACCCTGGGTTTTGCCACCGGGGACACCCTGATCAAACAGGTGGCACAGCGGGCGCAGACCGTATTGCAGTCGACGGACTGCATTGCCGGTCTGGAGATATTTCAGGCATCTAGTACGCTGCTAGCCCACGTCAATGGTGGAATGTTTGCTATTGTTTCAGAAGTAGATGACCGCGCTGCGATTGAGCAACTCCGCCAGCGCCTGACGGATGCCATGGCGCAGCCAGCGCAGTGCAGCGGCCACAGTGTCGACCTGAGTCTGGCCTTTGGTTTGGCGGTGGCAGGCGATGATGCGGCTGAGTCTTCCATGCCGGTCGTCACGCTGCTGCGCAATGCCGAGGTGGCCCTGAACGCTGCCAAGGCTGCCGTGCAGGGCCATGTCTGGTACAACCCGGCGCAAGAGGCAGCGCGGCTGTCCCATTTGGGCTTATTGTCGGACCTGCGCGCTGCGGTAAGCAGCTCGCAGCTGCAAATGTGGCTGCAGCCCAAGTTTTCACTGCAAACGGGTCTTGCGGTGGGGGCAGAGGCGCTGGTGCGCTGGCAGCATCCCACACGCGGTTTTGTGTCGCCCGCCGAGTTTGTGCCATTTGCCGAGCAGACCGGCGCCATCACCCTGGTGACCGACTGGATGCTGTCGCAGGCGATGCTGACCTTGCAAAGCTGGCAAGTGACCCAGCCCGAACTGAGCCTGAGCGTCAACGTCAGCACGCGGGACCTGCAGGACCCTGGCTTCTGCCAGCGCGTGGATCAACTGCTGCGGCAGCATCAGGTCAATCCGAACAAGCTGCGGCTGGAACTGGTTGAGAGTGGCCTGATGCAGGATGCACAGGCCAGCATTGCATTGCTGGGGCAACTGCGTGGGCTGGGGGTGGAGCTGTCGATTGACGACTTCGGTACCGGCTACTCATCACTGGCGTATTTGCAGCAACTGCCGGTCACCGAGCTCAAGATTGACCGCAGTTTCATCATCGACCTGGATGCGAACGCCATGAGCCAGCGCCTGGTCAAGACCATGATCGACATGGGACACGGTATGAACCTGCTGGTGACCGCAGAGGGCATCGAGACTGCCGCCGAACGCGACACCCTCAAGGCGCTGGGGTGCGATGTGATGCAGGGCTACTTTGGCAGCAGGCCGCTGTTTGGCGACAAGCTGCAGGCCTGGTTCGATCAGCTACCCAAACCCGCAACTGGGGTCTGACGCCAGCCCGGTTCACGTGTCCGGGAATGCCGGTCTTGCGCTTGGCCGCCGGCGCTCACATTTGCCTGAACAAGTGCGAGAACGGCCGGCTCACCACCAGATTCTCCGCCCGGCCCTTGATCTTGACCGATGCCTGGCCCCGGAAGTCGCGTGTCACGCTGTCGATGGCCGTTGCATTGACGATGGTGGAGCGGTGGATTTGCCAGAATGTGTTGCTGTCCAGCCCATCCACGATGTCCTTGATCGGTGTGCGGATCAGGGCGTCCTGATCCTTGGTGGCCACCAGCGTGTACTTTTCATCGGACTGAAAGAACAGAACATCGTCAACCGCAATCAGGCGCAACTGGTTGCCCACACTGGCCTTGATCCATTTGAGTGGCTCAGCCGCAGGGCGCAGTCGCGCTGACAGTTGCGCCACCAGCGCGTCAAGGTCCTGCGTGGGTGCTGGCACGGTGGCAAGCCGCTCCTTGAGACGGTCCACTGCGGCCTGCAGGCGTTCATCCGAATAGGGCTTGAGGACATAGTCCACGGCATTGGCCTCGAAGGCCTGCACGGCATACTGGTCAAATGCGGTGACAAAGACGATGTGGGTTCGCACGTCGCGGTTGGCGGCCAGACTCCGGGCCACGTCGATACCGGTCATCTCCGGCATCTGGATGTCCAGGAATGCGAGCTGCGGCCGGTGCATTTCAATGGCCTGCAGCGCGGCTTCGCCATCGCCCACATCGGCGGCGATGGTCAGCTCGGGCCACAGTCTTGCCAGCTTGGCCTTGAGCTGGGCGCGCAAGATGGGTTCGTCTTCGGCAATGACAGCGGTGGTTTGCATGGCGCAATTGTGCTACGGGCGCCGGCGGTTGTTGAGCACCCACCAGACCACCAGACCGATCAGGATCACCGGGGCAACCGCAGGCAAAAGTCCAATCACAACGGCAACCACTGCAATCAATAGCACAGCGGCCAGCAGAAAGCCCAGACCATACAGAACACCCACCGCAATAGCCACCGCCAGCGCGGCGGCACCAAAACCGATCAGCAACCCGACCGATCCAATAGCCAGACTCTCGATGCCATCGAGCTGCAAGTCACCCATCTGGACCGGAAGCCAGCCCGCCAGCAGGCCGATGAATCCTGCGATCAGCAAGCCTGCCAGCAGGCCCATCATGAGCATGAAGGTGCGTGCCAGCAGGCGCGCCCACAGGCTGTGCGTCTTGCTGGTGGCGTACCACACGCGTCGCCAGCCGGTGGCCGGTGGCAAGGCGCTGGCTGGGGCAAGGGGCTCGGTCGCACCCTGCTGGAGCGCCTGGTAGGCGGCGGCCGATTGCAGTGGCACCTCGATGCTGGCAACCACGCCCGTGGGGTCGTTGGAGGTCAGGCTGAATCGCGCCAGTGTGCCGTAAAGCGCCGCAAGCCGTTCGCGCAGGTTGCTCAGACCCACGCCGCTGCCAGCCTGCGTGGGCATGTCTGACAGACCGCGTCCGGTATCTTTCACCTGAACGCGCAGCATCTCACCGCCCGATTCCAGCAGACGTTCCACGACCACATCGATGCGCCCGCCTTCACGCTGTGGCTCCAGCCCGTGCTTGATGGCGTTTTCCACCAGAGAGGGCAGCATCATGGGAGGGAAGGCGCACGACAGCACGTCGTCTGGCGCAGTGATACCAAATGCCAGGCGTGGCCCCATACGCATTTGCAGAATGCTGAGGTAAGCGCGCACCCGCTCCAGCTCCTGCCCCACGGTGGATGTGCTCTCGCGCATTTTGGGCAGCGCGGCGCGCAGGTAGGCGATGAGGTGACCCACCATCTGGTTGGCCGCAGGCGGGTCAACTTCATTGAGCGCCTGCACATTGGCCAGGGTGTTGTACAGAAAGTGCGGCTCCACCTGGGCTTGCAGTGCCTGCAGGCGCGCTTCGGTCACCTGGCGGCTGACATCGCTGATTTCAGCTTCGCGGGTTTTCTGGTCGGCCAGCGCCAGCGCGCTGCGCGATCGCCCGATGAAGTACTTGGCAACGAGCAGCATCAGGTACAGCGGTATGAACGTCAGGATCAATGCCGAACCCACTGCCACGCGCCAGACATCGCTACCCACCTTGGCGCGGATATTTCCCCGCATTTCGGGCGGCAGCACCAGCGCTGTGCGGTCGTCCACGCGCTGACCTGGCCAGTGCACGCCAATGGAGACGCCCGGCTTTGCAGTGCTGGCACTGACAGCGGGCTTGGCTGGAAGAGCGGTGATGGGCGGTATATCCGGTATTGCCGGCATGGCGGGCTTCGCGGGAGCGACCGGCCTGCCTGGGACACCGGGAACCCCGGGTACGCCCGGCACTCCGGGAGCAGCGGGTACGCCGGGCGGTGTGTGGTGATCGTCAAGCTGCAGAGCACGCATTGCGTTCAGTGCCTCACGCGCTGCCTGTTCGTTCTCGCGGGCCGACGCCACCAGCTGCTCCATGGATTTCAGCGTGGCGCTGACATCGATACCCTTGTCGCGCAGGCGTTCAATCGCATCGGCGCGCGCTTCTTCCACCGCCTGGCGTGCCTCGACGGCAGCGTCCAGCGCCGACTCTGCCGCGCTGGTGGCGGTTTCCAGCGCTGAGTCTGCGGCCTCCCGTGCCGACTCGATCACACTCTCGTAGCCCGCAGATTGCGCCCGTAGCAGCTCGGCGCGGGCCCGCTCGATTTCGGCAAGCGCACGCTCAAATTCGTCGCGGCGCTCGGGGGTCGTGACCCGTTCCCTTAGCGTGGTGATCACACCGGTGGCCAGATCCAGTGCACGGCTGCCCACCGCCAACCCGATTTCGCGCTGGATGGCGCGGTTCTCGGCGGGGGTGGCTCCGCTATCCACCAGCCGTATCACCTGTACCGGTAGTGTGAACAGCACCAGCACGACCAGCGTGGCAATGCCGCCCAGGATCATGCCCCACCACGGGGTTCTGTGAATGAGGTTACCGAAGGCTTTGAACATGATGGCTGATACCTGTAGCGAGATTGTGCGCTGAGCGATCCGCGTGACCGCACGCTATGGAGTTCAGAATACCGGCACAAGACAGGCCCAGCCAGCGCCATGGGACGGATTGCAGAAAACAGGGGTTGAAACAACCGGCGGTGCCAGACCGCCAGACCGATGAGCGTCGGCCCGGTACAACCCCGCTGCAGTTCCAACCATCGGCAGCAACCAACGTGACTGGTGAAACGGCCGTTCTCGCGCTAACCTTGCACCATGACGCAAACCGCACCCCCTCCCTATATTCCCCAGATCCGGCTGTACCAGAACTGGCTGCATGCTCAGCGCGGCCTTTGCTTTGACAGCTACGACGCGTTGTGGCGCTGGTCGATCACGGATCTGGACGCGTTCTGGCAAAGCATCTGGGACTTCTTTGCGCTGCAGTCGCCCACACCACACACTGCGGTTCTGTCCAGCCGCAACATGCCGGGTGCACAGTGGTTTTCTGGCGCGCAGGTCAATTACGCACAGCAGGTGCTGCGCCATGTGGATGCCGCGCACGCGGGGGGCTTTTCTGCCATCCTGAGTCACAACGAGAAGAGCCTGTTCAACGGTGCGCCACACCGCGAACTGACCTGGCCGGAGCTGCGCCGGCAGGTGGCCTCCATGGCCCTGCACTTGCGCGCACAGGGCGTGATGCCAGGCGACCGCGTAGCGGCCTATCTGCCCAATACGCCCGAAACCGCCGTGGCATTTCTGGCCACCGTGAGTATTGGTGGCGTATGGAGCCTGTGTGCACCCGACATGGGCACCAATGCCGTGCTCGACCGCTTCCAGCAGATCACCCCCAAGGTGCTGATTGCCTGTGATGGCGTAACCTACGGGGGCCGGGACCTGGACCGCAGGCCCGTGGTGTCCGAACTGTGCGCCGCGCTGCCATCGGTGCAGCATGTGATTCTTCAGCAGAATCTCGGACTTGATCTTTCTGCTATTGAAACAATAGCTACCCGTGAAGTATTTACCGGGGCTACAGCCCGAAATGATTCTGAGACTTCGGCTTTTGAGCCGCTGTGGCTGCCCTTTGACCACCCGCTGTGGATTGTTTATTCCAGTGGTACCACGGGTCTGCCCAAGCCCATCGTGCACAGCCATGGCGGCACGATTCTGGTGGCCATGGCGCTGAAGTGCCTGCAAAACGACATTGGCTGCAGCTACCACCCCAACTCACTGGGCGAGCGATACCACTGGTACAGCTCCACCGGCTGGGTGATGTGGAACGCCCAGGTGGCCGGCCTGCTCGGCGGCACCACCTCTTGCATCTTTGATGGCAACCCCGGCGGCAGCACGGTCGATGCGCACGGCAACAAACGAGCGCCGGACTGGACTACGCTGTGGCGCTTTGCATCCACCATGGGGGTCACCTTCTTCGGGGCGGGTGCGGCCTTTTATGCCAACTGCCTGAAGACCGGTGTGGATTTGCGGACCTGTGGCGAGCTCTCGCAGATACGTGCATTGGGCACCACGGGTTCGCCGCTCAGCGTGGAGGCCCAGACCTGGGGCACGGATCAGTTTCGCAAGATTAGGGACGCCGCAGCGCCGGGCCGCCCCGAGCCAGGAACGGACCCCTTGGGGGGCAACGACTCATACGCAGTGGGAGAGCGTGGGGACGACATCTGGTGGTGCAACATCTCGGGTGGCACCGACTTTGCTGGCGCCTTCATCGGTGGCAACCGCGAACTGACGCAAACGCCCGGAGCCATGCAGTGCCGCGCGCTCGGCTGTGCAGTAGAGGCCTGGAACGAACAGGGCCAGCCGGTGGTTGACGAAGTGGGCGAACTGGTTTGCAAAGCGCCCATTCCGAGCATGCCGCTCTACTTCTGGGGCGACACGGGCAACCAGCGCTACCTGTCCAGCTACTTCGACACCTACCCCAACGTCTGGCGCCATGGCGACTGGCTCAAGGTCGCCTCGGACGGCAGTTGCATCATTTTTGGCCGCAGCGACGCCACCATCAACCGCCACGGCCTGCGCATGGGCACCAGCGAGCTGTACAGCGCGGTCGAGGCCCTGCCCGAGGTGCTGGACTCGCTGGTGGTTGATCTGGAGTATCTGGGCCGCGAAAGCTACATGCCGCTTTTTGTGGTGTTGCGCGAGGGAACCGTTCTGGACGAAACGGTCAAGGCCCGGTTGGTCGATGCCATCAAAACCGCCCTGAGCCCCCGTTTTGTGCCCGACGAAATCTTTCAGGTGGCCGAGATTCCGCGCACCCTGTCGGGCAAGAAGCAGGAGCTGCCCATCAAGAAGTTGCTCTTGGGGCAGCCCATCGAGAAGGTTGTGAACCGCGACGCCATGGCCAACCCCGGCTGCCTGGACTGGTATGTGGAACTGGCCCGTGAACGCGAGCGCGCGCGGCCCTGACGCAATCCGACCAACCGGTGCGGTGGATGCAGGGAGGCTTTGAGGCTGGCGTGCTCCTTGCTTGACAATAGTGGATCCGAAAACACCCCGCAAGGAGAACGACTTTGACTATGAACGTCAGCGATGCAAGCGTGGATCGCAACGCGCGTACCGATGCCGTGCAGATGGCACTGGACATGGTTTACCAGCAGGGTATGGCACACAACCCGGGTGCGCTGGCGGACTACATTCCCGAGCTGGCCCGGGTTGATCCGGATCGCTTTGGACTGGCCCTGATGACCACCAGCGGGAGGCTGTATGCGGTGGGTGATGTGGATGTTCCCTTCACCATCCAGTCGGTTTCCAAGGCTTTTTCCTATTGCCTGGCATTGGAGCTGGCAGGCCCCGAGGCCGTGCGGGCGCGGGTGGGTGTGGAACCCAGCGGGGACGCATTCAATGCCATTGAATTTGATCCGGTTTCGCGACGCCCCTACAACCCCATGGTGAACGCCGGTGCGATCACCGTGGCGGGCTTTTTGCGTGACATTTACGGTGAACAGGCGTTTGAATCGGTGCTGGAGCGTTTCTCCCGCGCCGCAGGGCGCAATCTGGATCTGGATGAGGGTGTTTACCGTTCGGAGGCAAGTACCGGGCATCGCAATCGCGCCATTGCGCATCTTCTGTGCGCGTCCGGAGCCTTGATGGAGCCGGTGGAGCCGGCACTTGATCTGTATTTCCGGTTGTGCTCGATTCGGGTTACCGCCCGCGACCTGGCCACCATGGCCGCGACACTGGCCAATATGGGCGAGAACCCGCTCACCCGGGATGAAGTCTTTCATCTGCGCGCGGTACGCGACACCCTGGCCGTCATGTTCTCGTGCGGTATGTACGACTACTCCGGAAGCTGGATTTACGACGTTGGCATTCCGGCCAAGAGTGGTGTGGGCGGCGGCGTGGTGGGAGTGGTCAGCCGCCAGCTCGGTATCGGCTCGTTTTCTCCCCGCCTGGATGAGAAAGGCAACTCGGCCCGTGGCGTGGAGGCGATGAAGGGCCTTGCTGACGAGCTGGGTCTGCACGTTTTCGACTGTACCAACCGGGGGTCGTCATTTGTCGAACAGCTGATCCGTTGAATGAAGCCAGTCTGTGCGATCGGTCGTGCTCAGGGTTTTGACGCCTCCTGCCGGTGGACCCACGCGAGGAATGCACACAGGCTGATGCCCGCAGCGACAAGCCCGGCAGTGCTCATCGCCCAATAGCCCTGCGCCCCTTGCAGCGCTGGCGGTGACCATGCACTGCTCGTGACAAGGTAGCCGCCCAGCAGGCCGATACCCCACAGTGACAGGGCGTAAAAGACCAGCGGCATCAAGGTAACGTGGTGCGAGCGCAGTACAAAGTTGGCCATGGTCTGGGCGGCGTCTGCCACATGGAACCACCAGACCCACAGCAGCAAGGGCATGGCAGCGGCAATGATGGCAGGGTTGTCGGTGTAGATGTGCAATATCGGCTCACGCAGGGCGAAGACCAGTGCACCCAGCAGCGCAGCGAAGCCGACCCCGATTTCCACGCCGTGCCATCCCAGGCGGCGTGCCTCCGACAAGTCGTGGGCGCCGACGCGCTGTGCCACCAGCGTGGCCGTGCCATTGGCGAGTGCCAGCGGCACCATGAACATCATGGATACCAGGTTGGCCGCCAGCTGGTGGCCGGCCACAGCTTCGCCACTGTGGCGCGAGATCAGGAACGCCATGAAACTGAAGCCGGTCACCTCGATCATGATGGCTGCACCCATGGGCACGCCCAGGCGCAATTGGGCAGCCAGGGCCTTGCGGTTAGGCCGCATTAGCCCGGTTCTGTGCAAGCCGAACGGCGCATAAAACGGGTCGCGGCGCACCACCACCCAGGCGATCAGTGCCTGTGCCCACATGACAATGGCCGTCGCGACACCGCAGCCCACAACGCCCATGGGCGCCACCTGCCAGGGTTCAGCAAAGCCCGCAATCGGCAGACTCCAGCCATAGATGAACAGGGCACTCAGCGGGATTTTGATGATCAGGCCGGTGATTTGAATCGCCATCACGGCTTTGGGACGGGAAACGGCGGTGTTGAACCCGCGGTACACGGTAAACAGCATGGCGGCTGGCAAAGAGAATGCCAGTGCGCCGAGGTACCCACGCACCTTGATGGCGACGTCCGGAGCGGCCTTGGCCAAAGCCAGAAAAGGCCCGGGCATCAAGAGCAGGGTGCTGCCCAACACAGCTAACCCGAGCGCCAGCCAGATGGCCTGGTCCACCTGTTTGCCAGCCTCTTGTAATTTGCCAGCGCCAAACAGTTGACCCGCCATGGGGCTGATGGCCAGTACAACGCCCATGAAACCGATGAAGATGGTGATGTAAACGGCCATGCCGATGGACAGCGCAGCCAGGTCGGTCGCAGCAAAGCGGGCGACCAGTATCGTGTCCACCGTGCTGAAGCCCAGCACCGCCAGTTGACCGACCAGCACCGGCCAGGCCATGGGCAGAATGCGCTTGAAGCTGTCGCGCAGCGAGGCCAGGTAACTGGCATGGGCACTCTGGCCCTTGGGGGTGGGAGTTGTCGGCTGAATCATCGACGCTGCAGTATCGCTGAAAGCCCGCAAAGATCGACGGTGCTTGGCAGTACGATACGCGTTCTTTGTTTTTTCACCCGAGGCCACGATGCAACAACCCACGCTCAAACCCACAAGCCCCAATTTTTCGTCCGGCCCCTGCGCCAAGCGCCCTGGCTACGATGTCGCAGCCCTGCAACTCGACGTCTTGGGGCGCTCACACCGCTCCGCTTTGGGCAAAAAGGCACTGGGCCTGGCGTGCTCCGAAACTGCGCGCATTCTCGGCCTGCCCGAAGGCTACCGCGTCGCCGTCGTTCCTGCGTCGGACACCGGTGCGGTCGAGATGGCCATGTGGTCCCTGCTGGGCGCACGCGGCGTGGATGTGCTGGCCTGGGAGTCGTTTGGTTCGGGCTGGGTGACCGATATCGTCAAACAGCTCAAGCTGCCCAACGTCAACAAGATCGAGGCGGGCTACGGTGACATCGTCGACTTTGCCCGCGTCAACTTTGACAACGACGTGGTGTTCACCTGGAACGGCACCACCTCGGGCGTCAAAGTGCCCAATGGCGACTGGATCGCGGCAGACCGCGCCGGGCTGACCATTTGCGACGCCACGTCGGCTGTATTCGCGATGGAGCTGCCCTGGGACAAGCTCGACGTGGTGACCTATTCCTGGCAAAAAGTGCTGGGTGGCGAAGGCGGCCACGGCATGCTGATCCTGAGTCCACGCGCTGTGGCCCGACTGGAGGGCTATAGCCCACCGTGGCCCATGCCCAAAATCTTCCGCATGACATCGGGCGGCAAGCTGACCGAAGGCCTGTTCAAGGGCGAGACCATCAACACGCCGTCCATGCTGTGCGTGTCCGACTACCTCGACGCGCTGGCCTGGGTCGAGCGCATCGGCGGCGTCAAAGCCACCATGGCCCGCAGCGAGGCCAACCTCAAGGTGATCGCCGACTTCGTCGCCGCCAACGACTGGATCTCCTTCCTCGCCAAGGACCCGGCGACGCGTTCCAACACCAGCGTCTGTCTGACGCTGAAGCTCGAGGAGGCGAAGGTCAAGCAGGTCGTGAAGCTGCTGGAAGCCGAAGGCGTGGCCTATGACATCGGCGCCTACAAGGACGCACCGGCCGGCATCCGCATCTGGTGCGGCGCCACGGTCGAATCGAGCGATCTGCAGGCCCTGATGCCCTGGCTGAGCTGGGCCTACCAGACCGTCAGCGCCTGAGACCGAGAGCCCCGCCATGTACAAAGTCAGAACCTACAACCAGATCTCGGTCAAGGGCCTGGACCGGTTTCCACGCCAGTCCTATGAAGTCGGCAGCGACATCGGCCACCCCGATGCCTTCCTGCTGCGCAGCCAGAAGCTTCAGGGCGTGCCGGTGCCCGAGTCGCTGCTGGCGGTGGCGCGTGCCGGCGCGGGCGTCAACAACGTGCCGATTGCCGAGTACAGCAAGCTGGGCATCGTGGTCTTCAACACGCCGGGCGCCAACGCCAATGCGGTCAAGGAACTGGTCATGGCCGGCATGCTGCTGGCCACGCGCGGCATCCTGCCCGGCATGGCCTACGTGCAGTCGCTCACCCACCTGACCGACGCGGCCGAGATGTCCGCCCTGCTGGAAAAGGAAAAGGCGCGCTTTGCCGGCGGCGAGATCAAGGGCAAGACGCTGGGCATCGTCGGCCTGGGCGCGATCGGCTCGATGGTGGCCGAGATGGCGCTGGCCATGGGCATGAAGGTGGTGGGCTTCGACCCGGCCCTGTCCATCGACGCGGCCTGGAGGCTGTCCAACGAGGTCACGCGCATGGAGAACCTGCCGGCGCTGCTGGCGCGCTCCGACTATGTCTCGCTGCACGTGCCGGCGATGGACGCCACGCGCCACCTGATCAACGCCGATGCGCTGGCCGGCATCAAGCCCGGCGCGGTGCTGCTGAACTTTGCGCGCGAGACCATCGTCGATTCAGCCGCCGTGCAGCGTTGCCTGGACGCCGGCCGGCTCGGCCGCTACGTCTGCGACTTCCCCGAGCCCGCGATGCTGGGCCACGCCAAGGTGATCGCCATGCCGCACATCGGCGCCAGCACCGAGGAGTCCGAGGAAAACTGCGCGGTGATGGCTGCCAACCAGCTCATGGACTATCTGGAGAACGGCAACATCACCAACTCGGTGAACTTCCCCGCCGTGCGCATGGAGCGCACCCCGGGCACGACGCGCATCAGCTTCTCGAACGACAACGTTTCCGGCGTGCTGGGCCACGTGCTGTCGGTGCTGGCCGAGCACAAGGTCAACGTGGTGGACATGATGAACAAGAGCCGCGGCGAACTGGCCTTCAACATCATCGACGTGGAAAGCCGGCCCGATGACGCGGTGGCCGCCGCCATCCAGGCCGTGGAGCACGTGATCCGGGTGCGGGTGATCTGACCCGCGCGCCCGACCTGCCCAAGAAAACTCCGAACGACATTGCTGTGCGCCGCGGCGCCACCCCCATCACGCCATAACCCATGACCGAGCCGAGCCCCCGCCCCGACCTGCCCGACCACCTGTCGATCGATCCGTCCAGTCCCTTCTTCGTCGCCGCGGTCTTCGAGCACGACGTGGGCATCCGCTTCAACGACAAGGAGCGACTCGACGTCGAGGAATACTGCATCAGCGAGGGCTGGGTCAAGGTGCCAGCGGGCAAGACGCTGGACCGGCGCGGCAAGCCCCTGCTGATCAAGCTCAAGGGCCGGGTCGAGGCGTTCTATCGCTGAAGGGCCGGGCGGTGGCTCCTGGCGAAGGCGTCAAGGGCACGTGCGCCCTTCCCGCCTTTCGATCCAGTCTTCGATCAGGCGCCTCACCTCATGGGGACGCTCGGTGACCGGCCAGTGATGGCAGTGAATGGCCTCGATGTGGCAGTCGCTCAACTCGCCCAGCCGTCGATCGACAGCAGCCTCGTCCTGATAGCCCGCGATGGTGGACCGAAGCACGAGCACGGGCGCGCGAACCGGGTGCAGCGCGGGCAGCGGACGGAACAGCTCCACCAGGTCCTGCAGGTAGTTGGCGTGCGGAATGTGGCGCAAGTCTTCCCGGGCTGAGCTGTAGCGGCGCACGAAGGCTTCAAGCTGGCCGGGGTCGGCGAGCGCGACGCGCGCTTGCCGATCGAGCTGTTCCAGATCGAGCGGCTTGAGCGTGCGCCGGTACAGGCCGATCCGGTTGAGGGCGCGGATGAGCGTGGCTGCGCGCGCGAACAGCGGGCCATTTCTCGCGTAATGCGCTTTACCCGGCAACAGGGCTTCCCGAAAAACCGGGTCAATCAGCACGAGCCCGGCCACCCGATCCGGGCGAGCGGCCGCAAACGCCATGGCGAGCGTCGCGCCCAGGCTGTGGCCGACCAGATAGGCGCGGGTGGCGTGCTCCTCGGTGAGCAGCTGCGCCAGGTCGTCGCTCCAGACGCTCAAGTCGAATCGGCGTCGCGTCATCGATTCGCCATGACCGCGCATATCCACACGAATCA